>NZ_NSDG01000056.1:43618-44288 GCF_002289345.1 Pseudoalteromonas sp. HM-SA03
AGCACTTGCAAAAGCCTATCTAGAGGCTTGGTATGTATTGGAGGGTAGCCCAGATTATCATTTAATGGATACAGATGCATACATTGGCTATTGGTGCTGGGAAATTGCACTTGTTGTTAAGTTATTCAATATTGATGATAGCAGCTTTATTGACCACCCATACTACCCCAAAGACCTCGTACATTGGCAAGATAATCAGTAGGAGATAAAGGTGCGCGATACACGGAGAAGTAACGATTACTTCGAAGAATTCTTAGTCGACATTGAAGTTGGCATTAAAGAAACACAGGAAGCCCTCGATGCAGGTAATTTTACCACACCTAGNGATGTTGCCCAGCGTATATATCAGCTCGCGATTATGCGAGGGGTAGCGCACTACTCATACGGTGCTCACCTTGGGGATATTAAGCGCTATACCGAAGCGATTTTGCCGTATCGCAAACAACTGACACACTACTGTGATAAGTTACCTGCAAATCATCAAATATACCGTCACGCTTTTGAAAAGTTGGGCGGGCAAATCGATGCCGTCGGCTCCCCTAATATCAATCGTTATATCTACACTTTGTGGTGGCTGGCACTTTTACAAGCCTGTGATGTCGCTCCAGCTCATATTCAAGAAGTGCTCGATGTTATTGACGAACGCGGCAAAGACACCTTACTTGATAAT
>NZ_NSDG01000056.1:44300-47163 GCF_002289345.1 Pseudoalteromonas sp. HM-SA03
ATAGCCATTGCACTTGGTGATAACGATAGACCTATTTCGCCCACACTCTATTACCCTGAAATTCATCAAAACCTTTCACTCGCTTTTACAGTACCCAATGAACAAAAGCCTGATTTACTCAAGCAATTTGCACAAAGTTGGTACAACAAGTTAGAGGGCTTGGCGGACTGGCATGATAATCATAACAGTGAATGCGAATTCGAGTACACGGATTATTATATTAGTTATTGGTGCTTTGAATTAGCTTTAGTCGCTAATGTTCTAGAAATACCAAGAGAATCCTTAGAAGATAGTGTTTATGTTCCGGTTGATTTAATCAGATAAACTTCTGCGCATGATTTTTAAAAAAGGATAGGCTGAAACACTTGGGTGTTGCAGGGCTAAGCCGCTAACCTTCACTGACAGTAGTCAGCCCTACGATTTCCATGATACCGATTATTGACCAAGTCATGGATTTACGAGATATCACCGCCAATGTCATGTTACTAACCGACGATGATGAAGCCAACGACACCGACGCTTGGCTTGCCTTTACCCTAACGGGCATTGGTTTAGTGCCAGTTGTGGGCTCAGCAGTCAAAGGCGTGGGTAAGGTTATCTTAAAAAATACCGGAGAATCGCTCTCTGCTGCGCTTGTCGTTTGAAATACTGCTTGCCCTTGCCACCTTTGGTAGTGGTGCAGTGGTTTCTGCTATCGCAAAATCCAATTACTTTGTTAAAGCAACCCGCGCACTGGAAAAGCTCACTCAAGCCACCAAGTTAAAGCGCTTAAATTACACTCGCTCGGGTACAACTGAAAAAGTACAACTAGACCGGATTAGAAAACTAGACACTACATTTTCGTCCTCACCAACTAAAAAACTAAGCCATTTTAACCTAACTATACGTCGAGAGTTTGAACAAGATCTTATATTTAAGATATCCAACGACATTAAGGTTCACCCACTTAGAATAGAGTATGAATCAAAAGTTGAAGCGCTTGCACAGTATAAAACTGAATATGAGATGATGATGAGAAGTTATAATGAAAATATCATTGATCATATTGCTAAACTGGAAGATGCAGAAAAAGCTCTAGCATTCAAAGCTCACTTAGCTAGAAGGGAGCTAGGCGCTGAATATAAAAATATTACACCAAAAGCTTTGCGAGAATACATCTATGAGGTAAATATGGGACGGTATGGCGATCCCTTAGGACCTAGTGTTTACTTGCTAATAGAAAGAGGTAAAACATACAAAGAAATAATTTGGAGCTCTTCAAAACCGAACCCAGATGTAAATAAGTTACTATCAGGGTTTAATAAGTGGTTAGAGAGTAAACCCGATAGCTATATAAAAACACTTATGGATGAATAAAATGAACAATATCTATATTAGAAATAGGGATGAATTTAGAAGAGTTTTGAAATTCGACCTCAAAAAAGGACCTCTAGATGAAATGTATTTGCATGAAGCTTTGAACGTAGATATCGAAAAAAAAGCTAGTTACATAAACTTATCTGGAGATTTTTGGGGGGTATTTGCATCAGAAGAAGGTCCGATATTATTTAACAATAATTCATTATATAAACTATCAGATAAAAATCTAAAACTTCAACACGAACCTAGCTTGGATAGCTATTCTTTTAGAGTTTACTACGAAGGCTTGTTAGTTTGTGAAAAGAAGTATAATAGATGGAAAGACTTAGATGTTGACCCGTGGTCAGACGAAAGCTTCGTAGATATTTTTATATGGATATCTGAAAGATATAATAACAAGGACTTCATAACATTATGGACTATTTAAATGTGATTACTAAAATAGTGAAATTTACGCGTGGATAGCTAGCGCATATTTTTTAGGAGTCGATAAATGCTTTCAGTAAATTAAGACATGCATGGTCTTAACCTGAAAACAATCTTTCCTAATCGTAACCAATTGATTTTTAATAGATATAAGGCAGCGGTGAAGCAAAGGTTGAGAATGCGCCGCCCGGTCAATATACCGTGCAATATGGTGAGGATAAACGCGATTACCTACCAGAAGATAATCGCCCTAAAAACCCACTGTATGGACAAATCACCCCAGCGCAAGCGGTTGAAATGGTACGCAGCGGCAATACCGCACCACTGATAGAAGCCAATGGTATTGCAACCCAAGCAGGTGACTGGTTATGGGGCACACTGCAAGGCGACTTTAATCAAAACCCCTCTACGTCACAAATCGTGGTAGGCACCTTGATTTCCATGATACCGATNTGACCAAGTCATGGATTTACGAGATATCATCGCCAATGTCATGTTACTTGACCGACGATGATGAAGCCAACGACACCGACGCTTGGCTTGCCTTTACCCTCACCGGCATTGGTTTAGTGCCAGTTGTGGGCTCAGCAGTCAAAGGCGTGGGCAAGGTTATCTTAAAAAATACCGGAGAATCCCTCTCTGCTGCGCTTGCCGTTTTACGCAAGCTCGGCAAAGGCGACCCAGTTAAATACCTAAGAGACATCAACTGGCAAGACCTAGGAAAGCAATCCGCCACGGAAGTTAAAAACATCGTCAAAGGCCTGCGCGATTCACTTGATGACATGTCTACCAGTTGGCACTACGACCTACTACTTCCAGACGCCGCCATCGAAGGCATGCAAGCCACGGTTAAACGCCTAGACGACGTCACCCCCAAAATCGACCAGCATATGCAACAAGCCGCCCAAGAAATCGGACAGCGAGTTAATAAAGCACTGGATGAATATCAAGGCCAATCACCAATTCGAGGCGTTACCGACAAACCAACCAAAGCCAAAGCCGATGAGTTGGAACCACCAAAAGGGAATGAGTTACCGGGAGGGAAGGGATTGCACCCTCTCAAAGCAGGCATGAAAGC
>NZ_NSDG01000057.1 GCF_002289345.1 Pseudoalteromonas sp. HM-SA03
CCAGCGAAAAAGGTCATTCTCCGATAAGGCGTACAGACGTTTTTAATACCTCGTAGCAGCGATTTTATATCACGACAAATAAAAGGGTCGTTCTCTGATAGGAGTTCGCCTTTTTTAATATCTCGTAGCAGCGATTTTATATCGCGACCAGCGAAAAAGGTCATTCTCCGATAAGGCGTACAGACGTTTTTAATACCTCGTAGCAGCGATTTTATATCGCGACCAACAAAAAGAGTCGTTCCTAGCAATTCAATAACTGTTCTCGAACCTTCTTAAGTGATATCCCCACTTATAGAATAGTGCCTCAATCGTGTTGATAACACGCGGTACTACACATAAACGGTATACAACACCTCTGCTTTGTTCTCTTTTCATACTGTAAAGTGTCAAAAATAAGCGTTTCGCTTTATTTTTGCTCGAACGAACCTTTTTTATAAGTTTTAATGAAAAAAAGGGTTGCACTAAAATCGGATCGCCCTATAATGCGACCCCACTGACACGGGGCGCTACGCTGAA
>NZ_NSDG01000058.1:0-9917 GCF_002289345.1 Pseudoalteromonas sp. HM-SA03
GCAAAAACGACGACGCACAAACCTAACAAACTGCGAGCGCTTGTTGGCTTAGCAAAACTCACATTCTCAACGCTAGAATTTCTTACTTCTGTATTTACAGCGCGTTGTAATATCTGACGAACAGGCTTAGATGTGAAATAGCACCCAAAAGATCCAAATCAGCATGCTTCTAGACGCATTCTGTGCCCCTTATTACATCGTTTGCACACCATAAAACTCTGCTAGCTATGTTCTAAAGTCAAAAAAGCGATGGATGTCACTGTTTCCCCTCCCGGTGGGTGTCACCGTTTCCTTTCCCCCGTTTCCTTCCACAACTGGAGAAGGCCTCATAGTCATAACGATATGCAAGCTCCAGCAGTAGCAGAAGAAAAACTTAATTCANAAATTAGTTGACCACTACATTGACAGCAGCTGAGCGTCCATATATGTCACTTATTTTTTCACTTCACTTATTTTTTCACTTATTTTCATCCTTATTTTATTTAAGCCTTTCGACGAGTATTAATAAAGCAGAAAAGGTAAAAAAACCACGTTGAAAGTTTACAAAAGTTTGCATTTAACTCATCAAGTTAACAGCTATAATGCGAGATTGAACTATTGATAGAGCAGGTGTGGTAATTGAATTTAAAACCCAAATTACTCATTGTTGAAGATGAACCCGCTATATTGCGGGGACTAACGGATTTGTTTATCTTCCACGGCTATGAAGTACACAGCGAATCCGACGGCCAGCACGGACTGAAGCGTGCCACTGAAAATGACTATGCTTGTGTGATCCTTGATGTCATGCTTCCTAGTATGAATGGCTTGGATATCTGTAATGCTTTAAGGCAGTCATCGCCATCTCAGCCTATTCTCATGCTTACGGCAAAAAGTAGTGAAGAAGATATCATTAACGGGCTTACTTTAGGCGCTGATGATTATGTCGCAAAGCCCTTTTCAACTACAGAGCTTGTGTTACGAGTAAATGCTTTAGTGCGCCGTTCTGGCTGGATAGGGATAGAGCAAACCCTAGTATTAAGCCCAAATATTAAAATAAACACACAGACGTTAACAGGTGTTCTAGGAACGCTTGAAACTAAATTTACACGGCGTGAAATTGAAATTCTCTGTTACTTGCATCGCCAAAAACATCCGGTTTCTCGAGACGAACTATTGAAAGAAGTATGGGGCTATAAGGAAACTCGGGATATAGATACACGAACTATTGACATACATATCGCTAAATTACGTAAAAAAATTGAACCCGATGCAAAGTCCCCGCAATATTTAGTTACGCACCGTGGAGCGGGATATCAACTTCATGCTCATTAAGTGGTTATCCTTTGCGACTCGTGAACAACAATCAATCCCATTAAACTACCAGCGTGGCGTGAAACGGCTGCGTCTACTCACAGGTTCCATCACCCTGATGATTATTGTGATGATGATCCTTTTAACACGCTTTAGCTACCAATTGGCACGAGAGTCACAGTTAGAGAGTTATCGTCAAGAAGCGAGAAACCTAGTCCAAGTAACCAATACAAAGCTGTTTCGCAAGCTCGTCGCCCATAACTCAATTCCGATACAAGCCTTTGATTATTATAGCAACACTTACAACCCTCAAACTCAACAAAGCAACACAGTACGCTCGCCATTAGCGTCTTTGTTAACACAACCTGACATACCAGGCTTAATCGGATTTTTTCAGATAAATGAAATTCGTCAGTTCAGCACTCCTTATTGGCCTCAATCGATGCTTTTAGCCACGAAGCAGTCACAAGCAAGTGTTGTTACAAAAGCGGATCCACTAACGCTTACATTGCAACGGTTAGTGGCGCAGTCTTCTACCATTACTCAAGTCATCAATAAAAAAGCGGAGCTTGAAAAGCAGCAATGGCGCATCGCATTCGACCTTCCAGATCATCTCTTGTTTTATCGACTCACTGACGATGCTAAGCAAACTAGATTGCAAGGCTTTATCACGCACAAACAAGCGTATTTACAAAGCCACATCAATGATATTCTCGCGCTGCGCAGTTTTGCCAGCTCTGTACAAGTCACCCTAAAAGACAAGAGCGTGCCTCGCGATAGCTATTTTTTATATCAAAAAACAAAAACCAATGAAATCAATATCAGCAACCCAAAACAGCAAAATAGCGAGCTACAGCAACAGCAGCTCTACTCAAGCACATTAAAGTGGCCTTATTCGAATTTCGATATATTGATCTATACAAAAACACTGCCCTTCTCCACCAATATGATCATCGGTGGAGCTCTCTATATGGCCATTTTTGTCGGGCTGCTGATTGGCTGTGTTGCTTTCTACAAGCTCGGACTTAGTCAGCTGCAACTGGCTGAGCAGCGCCTAAATTTTGTCTCAGCGATTAGTCATGAATTAAAGACGCCACTAACTTCAATTAAAATGTACAGTGAAATGCTGCAATCGGGCATAGTACAAACTCCTGTCCAACAAGCCGAATACTATGACTTTATACATAGCGAAAGTGAGCGTTTAGCGAGGCTCATTGAAAATATCTTACAACTGGCGAAGCTCAACCATCACACACAAATAGTCAAACCTCAGCATGTTAGTGTTGCGGTACTTATGGATCTAATCCATTCAAAAACGGCATCTTTAATGTTAAAACATGGCTTTAAGCACAATGTGATCACTCACTTATCTGCCCCAGAAAAAACACTGCTATCGGTTGATTTAGATGCGTTTTCACAAGTCATCATTAACGTCACTGACAATGCAATTAAGTTTTTTAACCAAGCAAAAATAAACGACGCTGAAAGACAAAAAATAGATTTCACTTTCCGCTTAGTACCAGCCCACTCCAACAGAGTGGAACTGGAGATCCGTGATTATGGTGCCGGAATAGCAGAGTCCCAAGAAAAGAAAATTTTTGAACTGTTTTATCGTGCAGGTAACGAACTCACAAGGGCAACACAAGGAACGGGAATAGGGCTTGCTCTGGTAGAAGAGCTTATCCACGCTCACCATGGCTCCGTAACGGCCACTCGAAAAACTCCAGGACTTGCAATTAACGTGACTTTTCCAATCCATTCAACGTTGTGAAGTTCCGATTAAGCGCTTACCTTCAAAGTAACCCCTTGTTACAAACAAGTCCTTCAACACAGCTGAACTGCTGAACAAGTGTTGCTAAACTGGATACAACAATAATAAACGAGTTTTACAGGTGTACTATGTCATTACAAAAATGGGGAGGTGTCGCTGCACTCACAGAAGCCGCGACTTATTTGTTTGGCTTTGTTCTATTTTTTGGGGTTTTGGACTCAAGTGAACACAATACGCCAGCGTTATATCTAGATTTCTTTGTGCAAAATCGTGATACCTTTTTTCTTGGTTATATCGTGATTGGGATTATCTTCAGTTTTGCCCTGATTGTGTTGGTGCAAGCAATTCATCAACGCTTTAACACAATGTCACCTGACTGGATGAAGTTTGCCAGCATTGTTGGCTATATTTGGGCGGCGATTGTCCTTGCCAGTACCATGATTTTTCTAACCAGCATTGAAGCGATTGCAAAATTTCATGAGATGGATCCTGCGCTTGCATTAACGATTAATCGCACTATCTCGATAGTAGTAGATGCACTTGGCGGTGGCATTGAATTAGTTGGCGCGATTTGGGTGCTTACAATCAGTTGCGTCGGTCTCAAACATAAAATATTTAGCCCACTGCTTCACTATTGGGGTTTGCTTGTGAGTCTAGCTGGGATTTTAACTTTATTTTCTGGTTTATCTTTCCTTGCCCAAAATCCATTTTTTGAGGTTACCACGGCTATATTTGGTCTCGGACAAATCCTATGGTTTATTGGATTAGGCGTGATGCTATTGAAGAATAAGACCCCATCAGAAGTTGCTCCCAGCTAAATTAGGCACAACCACTGTTGGAATAATATTCCCAAGAGCCAATTGAAAAATATCGCCAGAACCTCGTGCTTACTCAGGTTCTGGCAGCACGGGTGGCGTACTATCCATATAAGTCAAAAAGTTAGCCCAAAGAGTATGAGTTCTGGTTTTTACTAATTTCTTACGACATTCAAGTGCCATCACACCGCGAATAGTGCCTTCTTGCCATTGGGTATATACCGCGCCGCAGTGGGCATCGAGATAGCTTTGCCACGCTAACTGCGAAGCTTTAATCGCTTCCACCAGTTGCTCATCAAAGGCATTATGCTCAAGGCTTTTTTGGTAGTAACGTTCAAGTATTTCAGTTCTCGCGTTAAGCTCGCTCATTGCACACTCGTTGATGTCTATGGTTGAGATAGGGTTTTCACACACATCTCCCCCCGCCAACGTGATTTGGCTATGTAATAAAAACAATGCAGCCGCTATTAGTCTCATGGTATTTCCTTTTGTGTTTAACCTTTAATGAACTTCAACATATTACCGATGGAATCGAGGTTAATTCCACCCATCAGCTCTGGATTATTCAACGCATAGAGGTAATCTTCTATCAAGGTGCAGTCAACCTCGTCACGCAGTTCAACAAACCCAGCCCAATTTTCGAGGTCATCCTCGTCGATTTCACCACTGAGATATTTTGCTAATACCACACTTAACATCGCCTTGCTAACAACAAGTGATACTGTGCTGTTATCGCTCAATAGTATGTTTAACGCCTGCGCTTTGTGTGGGCCGAATGTAACAAACTCGGCTAGTGCTTGTTGCTTATTCATGATTTTTCTCCAGCCCTGCGACCAAAGCAAATAACTCACTCAGCCCCGCTTGCTGTTGCTCGACTTCTTGCGCCGCAAAGCCTAAGCGAATATGACTTAAACTACTAGCCTTATCGAGGGTAAATTCAGGCTCACATTGTACGTAAATCCCTTTTTCAAGCGCTTTTTCAGATAATCTCGAGACATCGCGTTTGCTATTCACCCAAAACGCCATGCCACCTTGTGGCACTTCAAAGTCAATATCTAACTTGGCTGTAAGCTCGCTTAGGTGCTGCGCCATCGCCTGATGGCGTACTTGATAGGCTTTGGTCATGCGGCGTAAATGGCGCTCAAACCCGCCCTCTTCCATCCAGTAAGCCACAGCCAACTGGGTAAGCGCATCATTTTTGTGATTAAGTAGCTGCTTACGTGCCACCAATTGCGCAAGCACATCTGCCCGCGCACTCATATAACCCACACGAGCACCGGCAAACATGATTTTTGAGAAGGTAGAAATATAAATCACAATACCACTTGGGTCACTTGCCGCCATTGGCTGTAACGGCGGGCAGAGATAATGAAACTCATGGTCGTAATCGTCTTCAATAATAAACACGCCATACTGCTGACACAGCTGATAAATCGCCATGCGCCTCGGTACAGATAAAGTCACTGTAGTGGGATATTGATGTAGAGGCGTTAAATACAGCAGCTTCACCTTATTTTGTTCAAGGCAGCGCGCCAAGGCCTCCACTTTAATGCCTTCTGCGTCTTGTGCTAAAGCAAAAATTTCAGCACCTGCATTGGTAAAAGTATGCCGCGCAGGTGGATAACCAAGCATTTCGATGGCAACACCATCACCTGGATTAATAAATGCATTTGCCACCAAAGAAAGCGCTTCTTGGGAGCCATTACAAATCAGTAAATCATCACATACCAGTCCCCTCGCTCTGCGCAAATACGCCTGAATTTGGGATTTCAGTAACTCGCACCCCGCAATGTCTGAATAGTGAAAATGACTGACATTGGTTTTGCGGCACGCCTTTACCAAAAACCGCTTAAACTCATCATAGGGAAAAGCATGAAGATCTGGTAAGCCCCCTGCAAAACTATAGCGGTAGGCCGTACGCTTAGTGCTGCTCACTGGTGCCAGTGTTTTAACAAATTGCGGTACGATTTGTGGTGTAGCAGGCACTTTTGTGTCTATCTGTTGGCTACTGAAAATAGGTAGTTCAGTATTGACTCGATAGCCGCTGCGCTCTTTAACCACCANTACCAAGTTTTGTAGCGCATTCATCACCGTGTGCCGATTCATACCATGTAACTCAGCCAGCTTTCGGGCAGAAGGAAGTTTGTCACCGGGTGTGAGTTTACCCTCAGTAATAGCACTGCGTAAAACATCTGCTAAGCGTTTATGTTTAACATCTTGAGACTGTGTTTTTGGGCTAATAGAAATCAAGTCTGGTCTAATTAAATTATTAAATCTGGTTGTTTTATATCAACCAAAATCAGCGCAATATGCAAGCATTAAAAACACAGAATGAATGGAATATTGATGCTTTCAAAACAAACGCTAGAATCCAGTCGCGTTAAGCTCACTCCACTTGAAGCCGCACATTTACCTGAGTTATTGGCTCGTGGCAAAAAAACCGAGATCTGGAAATGGGTATTTAACAATTATTGTCGCGATCAAAAAACCATAGAGCAATGGTTTTACGGCTCTGCGCAGTTTGACGAAAGCGAACAACTTGTTGTTGCAATCATAGATAAAGACTCAGGTAAACTGGCTGGTAATAGCCGCTTGTTTAGACTTGATAAACTCAACCTAAGTGCCGAAATCGGCCACACTTTTATTGGTACTGACTTTCAACGCACGCATGTTAATACCCACGCCAAATACCTGTTGCTCAAATATGCCTTTGAAGCGATTGGACTGGTGCGTGTGCAATTTCAAACGCATGAATGTAATCATAAGTCTCGTAATGCCATCGCTCGACTCGGTGCCCATTTTGAAGGCTTGTCGTTAAAAGATAGACGCTTGCCTGACGGAAGTTACCGTAATACAGCACGATTTGCCATCACTGATGAGATGTGGCCTGAAGTGAAAGCGAGGTTGGAGGAAAAGTTATGAGCTACCCAAGAAACTACTACATTGAAAGCAATCCAAACATACTCAGCTCTATGATCACAAAACACCCGCTGGCCACGCTGACGGTGATACAGGAAGGCAAGATAAAGACGGTTTTTGTACCGCTAACATTAAGTGATGACCATGCTTATTTGCTCGGACACGCTACAAAAGACAACCCGATTTTCCGCGCGGACGGTATTATCCAAGCAGTTTTCCACTGTGAAGATCATTACCTCTCACCCACGGTTATCCCTGCCATTAAGCTCCCCACGTGGTTGTACGCAAATGTGGTAGTTGAAGGTGAGCTCGCACTTATTGCTACTGACGATGAAAAATACGCGTCAATGCAAGCGCAAATAACGCATTTTGAGCAGTTTTCAAATAGTGATTGGCAGCTTGATAGCGTGCCTGCTAATCAACGCCAATCGCTGTTTAACGCCATTAACTTTTTCAAGATTAAAATCAATACGATGCATGGCGCTTTTAAGTTAAGCCAAAACCAGTCGAGTGACATTCGCGAAAAAATCAGAACACATTTAACGTCATCCAAAACAATGTTAGCAAGTTATGTGTGTTAATTACTAAACTCATACTACATTCATGGTTGAAGTGCTTGAATCTTACAGACCAGCAAGCAATTTCTATTTCAATGCGTTATTTCAAAAACCTAATAACAAAATTTATTTTGATGATGCAGAAGTGGCCCGGCCTAATGGCGCTGTTGGCTTTTTGCAGTGGTATAGCGAGCTTTATTTTAGTTGAACGTAAAGAGTCGTTTTCACAGATCATCGCTCTGCTTTTACTCACCAGTTGGCTGTGGCTTATTATTGATAACTGGCTTCGCGACCAAGTGGAGCAACGTTTTGGTATTGTGTTGTCACCCAACTTTATGCGCTTTGCCCTACAAATGGTGCAACAGGAAAGTCTATTCTTCGCACTGCCTTTTTTCTTGGCTGCCACAACATGGAATCATCCACAGGCCGCGTTTACCTGCTTAATTGCACTCTGCGCGTTTATCTCCGTTGTGGACCCGATATATTACAAAAAGCTAGCCCGGCACAATGTGCTGTTTATGGTATTCCACAATTTTGCTTTGTTTGTTGTGATTTCAGTTACGCTACCTATTTTGCTTCACCTGACAACTGACCAAAGTATACAAATAGCGCTAGTCACCGCCATTATTCTTACCCTACCAAGTCTTGGTAATATCATGCCACATGCAAAGTGGTGGCGTTTTCCCTTATTGGCTCTGCTGCTAAGTGCACTTAGCGCTGGTTTGTGGCAGTTACGTAGCTGGGTTCCCCCGGCGGCCTTACGACTCACCGACATTACGCTGGCTTATGAGGTTGATAGACAGCAACGAAAGCCAATGAACAGTATCCAACACCTCGATACCCATTCGCTTCACGAACAAGGCTTGTATAGTTGGAGCGCGGTAAAAGCACCACGGGGACTAAACGAAAAGATCTTTCACGTGTGGGTACACAACAAGCAAGTGGTTGACCGAATCCCCTTAAATATTAGCGGTGGACGCGAGGAAGGCTATCGAGCTTGGAGCCATAAGAGCAACTTTCCCGCCGACTCAACAGGTAAGTGGGAGGTGCACGTTGTCACCAGTTCAGGACAACTGATTGGCCTAACAAAATTTACTGTATCTCCTTAGGAAATTTTTAAGGAATTACAATCAATTATCGAAAGCGAGGCGCGGTGATAGTGTTATTATGATATGGTTAAGCGTCTCTTTTCTTATTCAAGGAAGTCTATGATTGATTTTTCCGTTTTACCGGACGAAAACTCAAAGCGATTTGTTGCTGTGCTCAATAAAAAA
This sequence comes from Pseudoalteromonas sp. HM-SA03, assembly GCF_002289345.1. Classification (GTDB taxonomy): domain Bacteria; phylum Pseudomonadota; class Gammaproteobacteria; order Enterobacterales; family Alteromonadaceae; genus Pseudoalteromonas. The sequence goes on from NZ_NSDG01000058.1 coordinate 8,630, forward strand.
GTTGAACTTGGTCGACTTTTTAATGCGCTTGGCCATATGACCGCAGGGCTCATTGACCAAATTGGTAATACTGATGAGCTCTGCTTTTTACCGTATCAAGACAAAGATGGCGGCATTCACCCTTCGATTTCGCACTACCCTTTTATTGTGCTTAAAGCAGATAACAGTAATAAAATCAGAAAAGTGCGAGCAGAGCTTGAGGTTCGTAACATCCCCTTTACCGACTTTACAAATACCATGATTGTTGGCACATCCGAACAGCAAGTAAGTGCCACCGCAGAAACACCAGAGCAAGACTTAGAGTACTTTGGCATTTGCATGTTTGGCGATAGCGCGGAGCTTAAAGAATTTACAGGGAAATTCAGCTTGTTTAAATAACCTGAGGTTTATTTTTAGTATCAGTTACTTTGGTTGTAGTTTAGGTTTAATTTATGAAACGATTTTCAAGTATTGCGTTGGTAATTGTTGTATTACTAGTCATCCTTAATATGACTAACTTGCCTTGGGAGTTAAGATTTTCAGCTCCTCAGCATAATTACCTTTTCGTTATGATACTGGCCACCGCCTTACCCGCTTCAGTGTTGTTGTGGTCGTTATGTCGACGTACCAAGTTGCTCAAAATGTCTGGCTTATTAGTCGCTTTGGCAGCAGCAGTGCCGAGTTTCATCGTATTCATCTTTGCCGCTGGTGATTATTCCGAGATCAAACAAAGCGGCGTTGACAACTCCTTTGCCGAACTTAATCGACTAAACGTCAATAACGATAACTATGTGCTTTACCGAACCGACCGCGGAGCCACCACCTCATATGGTTTAGTTTTACGCTTAGAGCGAGAAATCGGATTTGGTATTCATGCGGTAAAGGTTGTTCATAGCAAATACAAAGCCGCAGAAGGTCAGCTGGAGTTGCTTACTGAGAGCCAAATAAAAATGCAGATCCAACCTTACGATACGCAAGACCAAACGGAGGTCGTGGTGTTAGATATTTAAAATGCTTTCAAGATCGCTGTGTAAAACAGCTCCTACTACGTAGCGTAAATAGGCGTGTAGGAGGCGGTTTACCCGCCGAGGGTTTATGTTTTCCAACGAATTTTTGATGACCCCCCCTCATTTCACCAGCCAAAAATCCAATATAAAAACAACAAGATCGCTGTGTAAAACAGCTCCTACTACGTAGTGAAGTCATGCTTGTAGGAGGCGATTCACTCGCCGAGCAGTTTATGTTTTTCCACAAATCTTCGCTGAAGAANATTTCCTCATTTCACCAGCCAAAAATCCAACATAAAAAC
>NZ_NSDG01000058.1:9924-29974 GCF_002289345.1 Pseudoalteromonas sp. HM-SA03
AACAAGATCGCTGTGTAAAACAGCTCCTACGTAGCGTAAATAGGCGTGTAGGAGGTGGTTTACCCGCCGAGGGTTTATGTGCTTCGACAAATACTCGGTGAAGAATTTATCCCTCTAACCTAAGCCCAAAGCCCGACATAAAAACAACAAGATCGCTGTGTAAAACAGCTCCTACCCTATAGCGAAGTCATGCTTGTAGGAGGCGATTCACTCGCCGAGCAGTTTATGTTTTTCCACAAATCTTCGCTGAAGAANNATTTCCTCATTTCACCAGCCAAAAATCCAACATAAAAACNCACAAGATCGCTGTGTAAAACAGCTCCTCCCTCAAGGTGAAACCAAGCAAAAAGCCGATACTGGCTTTTTGCTCTTCACATTTAACACTGTTAAATAATTGTCTTACGGGTTCTTAGGCGATTGAAGTTGACATAGACCTCTTTACCACAGTCTAGTTTAACTCTAATCCCCGAATACTTTTCTTTGATCCGAATAAGCTCTTCGTAACTGTCTTGGAAGTAGGTTTGCGTCGGGATAGATGCGTCTTTAAAGCTGATAAACGCGCCGTATGCCCCTTCTATGATGGTGTCGCGGCTAACTTCAATCCAATCAAGTGCACGGTTTACATAACGGTATACTGGATTTGCTTGACCAAGGCGTTTACTGTCGTAACTACCGTCATATTTTAACTCGGTATTCCACCAAGTTTGGTATTGAATGGTGTACTGCGCTTTAGAATATGGGAATGCAACGCGCTGTTTGGCTTCTTCACTGTTATCATTGGCATAAAACTTACCCGCAATGGCACCTAGAGTGACATAACTAAATAGTCCAAGTGGGGCATTTTGTGCAAACAGTAAAGGCGATGTGAGTGAACGCAGTAGCTCTAACTTGCCTTGTTCGGTAAGGCCAGACTCACGCACTAGCTTTGAGGTGATCTTGTGTGGCGCTGGGGCGTCGAAGTCTGGTGTAAATGGTTCGCCATCAAGGCTTGCGGCAAGCGTCCCTTTTAACCCCAGTTTTTTAAGATTAGCCAAAGAGTTTCGCGACCAGTCAGACATCAATGCTTCGCTATAATTCTGCTTGGTGTCCGTGCCCGTCACCTGCACTTTAGCAGTGGGAAAATACTGTTTAGCAAACTGCGTAAGCTCATCTTCAGAGCCTTGCCAATAACCATACATAGTACTTGGGTGCATTAACGTTTTTTCGTAGCCAGATGACTTATCACATTCGTTAACATCTGGGATCGCATTGATTTTTAGGTTCGTACCAACTAATTGCTCGGTATTTGGATCGTTAATTGCGTTTTCCCACTGGTCAAGCAGTTGCCAAGTGGCTAAATCTGTAGAACCACAAGTCTCGTTATTCCAATTGATTTCAAAGCGGTGGATTTCTTCAGGTAGCTCAAAAGTTTTGACTCTAAACTCTGTAACTATTCCATAACTTAACGCCCCGCCTCCGCGTAGCGCCCATAAGAGATCTTCATTTTCAGTTTCAGATACCTCAACTCTCGAACCATCTTGCAAAATAACAGTCGCACCAACGAGTGACTCACAGCACATCCCTTTTACTCGCGTCCACGGGCCCCAACCACCGCCTTGAATATACCCAGCTAACCCAACCGTGGCACAGGTGCCGTGCGGAATAGTTAACGGCGGAATATCCTTGTAACCAGATTCCGCAAGCTTTGGGACTAATTGATAAAAGCGATAGCCCGAGCCAATATGAGCAATATAGTCATCGCCTTCTTTTTCAATAGAGAAGTCTTTTAAACCGCTTAAATCCAGCAGCACCACATCTGTGCCGCTGCACTCTCCTTCATGATCATGGCCGCCAGAACGCACCCGAATGGGTAAGTTAAACGCTATCGCCTCTTGATAGGCGCGCATTACATCATCGGTGTTATTACACATCACAATCACCGAGGGCGAAAACTGAAATCGTGTGTTAAAGATAAGCGCTTTAGCTTGATATTCTCTAAAGCGCTCCATCGAAGTATCCCCCGTTGGCAATAAAGTAAGCAACTGCTTTGCAGAAAAGCCATGCTTGCTTTCTAACGCGAGTATAAATCCTTGTGTCGCGCGCCAGTAGCGATCGATACGCTTTTGTGCTTCTTCCAACTGATATTCAGGGATAGGTTTATTGGATTGTTTAGGCATTATTGTTTCCTTGCACTGTGCTATTTCCACATGGACAGTCGTCCACTTTTTTACCCGTAATGGCTTCGGCGAGATCTTGTATCGCCGGTGCAAGATCTTTTTTATCAATATTCACTTTAATGAGGTACGGCTTACATGGGTTTTCATGAAGCGCAGCAAATACCCCATTTAGATCCGCGACGGTATCTACATGCAAATATTCGACAAAATACGCACTCGCTAATGATTTATAGTCCCAATGATGCAAATCATCAAATGGTGCAAACGCGCCCGCAGGAGTAAACGCACAAATATCAACAAACGACTGCTCAATTGCATACACTTGGTTACTCATTACAAACACCGCAGTATTGAGTTTATTATGGCTAATGGTAGACAGTGTTTGGCACATCATCATAAACCCACCGTCGCCTGCAACCACAACACTACGTCGATTGTCAGCCAAGGCTGTGCCGAGTGAACAACCGGTTTCATGACCTAACGACCCCCAAGCCGCGTCACTAATAAAGCGACTTTCTTCAATACCAGTTAAACGAGCCGCCATATAAAGCGAAGAGCTTTCACCTAAAATAAGGTTGAAGTCACGCACCTTTTGGCATTGGGCTAACTGCTTTTGGTATGTGCAAAAGAAGTTTTCGTAGCTGATGGTATCGCAATCTCGTACGGGACTTTTCAAGTAGGGGTTTTCCGGCAACGAGCAAAGCGCATGATGCTGCATCGGGTAATGCTCAACATACACCGTTAAATCATCAATAAACTGTGCTAAATCGATACCACCAAAACGCTCGCAGTTACCAATTCTTGCTTCGCCCATATTCACGCGGATCAATTCGTTGTCTTGCGTTTTTAACATGGTCAGGTAGTCATCAGTGAATATTGCCCCCAACGCTAAAATGCAATCTCGCTTGCTAACAAAGTCAAACGTTTCAGGCCATGACGCCTCACCCGCATAGGTGCCAACAAACAGCTCCTTCCCAAGCCCTTGCGCCTCACTTAATACAGATTTGGCTAGCGTGGTCGTGGTATACGGAATATTGAGGTTACAGAGCAAGTTCTCGACTTCCCTTTGTATGCCAAGCCGCGTAATCTCAATGCCTAATAATACCAATGGCTTCTCAGCCTCTTTGAGTCGGTTGATTACTTTATCGAGTAAATTTGCCATCATCGCAGGATTAGAAGCAGGTTTCGGGATCACTAAATGGCCACCTGGTTTATCACAAGCTGCGCCCCACACGTTTTGCCATGCTTCTAGATAAATAGGCCGCTTTTCACTCATGGCAAGGCGTAACGCATTATCAATAATCTCAGGAGCAAAAGCGGGATCCGAAAGAATTTCACTGGCGACAGTGACATTTTCAAACACCTTTTTATCAGCGCTATAGTCGCCGGTAGAGTGATGAAATAACACGCCTGTTTCTTCAATATCTACACGGTTTTCAGCCGACGGACTTGCCGATATAACGACAACAGGATTACGCTCGACATAAGCGCCGGCTATCGCGTTCAGTACGCTGAACGTGCCAACGCCGTATTGCACAGACACCGCGCCAATACCTCGGTATCTTGCATATCCATCCGCCGCGTACCCAGCCCCTAGTTCGGTTACATCGCCTACAGCGTCAATACCTGGAAAGTTATCAAGAGCGGTCATAAACTCTTGCACGTAGTCACCAGGCACTTGAAATACCTTATCTAGGCCCAACTGCTTTAATCGCCACAGTAAATGGTCGGCAACCGTAAAATTAGCGGTACTCATGATTAATACCTCGATAAGCGAACTCAGTGACTTCGTCCAGCGTGTCTGAACTGGCATTTAGCTGTTGCGCTGAATGCTGACACGAGCCCCCACCGTTACGGCAATCTACTGGTAAGTAGTTATGGTGTGACTCAAGCCACTGTTCATACTGGGCTTTGTCTTTAGATAACCACTTAGGTGTTGGTAAAGCAAAAAACTCAGCCAATGTTGATTCAGCCGTATTTAACGCCCCTTCTACCCAGCCTTGTTCATAGGAGTACGCTTCGCCAACAATATAGATTTCTTCACTCGCAACAGGGTGGCGCATTCTGCACATGATCTCATCGAGACGATAATTGGCTTTCCACTCATGCCAGCCACCACCATAAGGGTCATCTCCCCACTCTTGGTAGATTGCAGAATATGGCATTGGGAGCGCTTTTTGATTATGTAACGCTTGAATTTGGCGATGTGCCGCTTCAACCATCCCAGTGGTAATTTGATACTGGTTTTTAGGTACTATCTCATTTTCGGCATAGCCTTGTGCACCATAGGCTGGCATATATCCTTGGTAATGCTCGCCCTTTTCTAAACCTTTCCAGTAAGGGATAGTGCCAATATCATTGTAAGAAGCCATTAGCAGCGAGTTGGTATTAGGCTCACCATAGGTATGCTCTACTTTACATACCCGTTCGCCTTTTTCGTTGGTCTCGTATTCAAGGCATTCTTTTTGATCGCATTCCGTGCCCATGTAATAAGTTTGACGGATTGGTAAATCAGTAACAGAGCGACCAGCAACAAGGCCCAAACTGCGCCACCAAGGTTGCTCGTAAGCCATAAACATCTTAATCGCTTTTTGGATAAGCACAGATGGAATGTTTTCTTTTAACCAAGGGTCGTCAAAGAACGGCGATTCAATCAGCTCAAGCGAGCGCCTTGGCATAGCCAAAATAAGCCGCTTCACTTTAACGCTGTACGCTGGAGCATCTTTATCAACCACTTTCCCACTGCTGTTCACTTGTGTTGGTTGAAAGGTGAGTTCATAACGATACTCGCCACAATGATGCAGCTCAATTTTTGCAAGTCGATGCAACATGTTAACGCGCTTACAGCGGTCAAGGCAGCCCGGGGCCGCTGCAAACTCTTCACATAACTTCAGCGGTAACGCCTGAAAACCCTCTTTTAGGGTCTTAAATACTGTATCATCGCTATATTCAGTGGCAGGCAACTGAGTAACCGCACTGGCATTCGCCACATTAGCATCGTAGCCCCCCGCTTCTTTCATAAAAAGGTATGCTTCGTTACTCAACACATGCTCAAGCAAGTTCCAAAAGCCAAAGCGCCAGATTTCCTTGCCAAATACTTTGACTTTCATCTGCTCTGCAAGAGACATATCGGCAAAGCCCGGACAGATGAGGTTCATGACTTTAACTTGAAGATCTTCCGGTCCATAGCCTCGCTCTGTTTCTTCAAGCTTGTATGGGATTTTGTCTGGACACTCGGCGAAATCACGATATCTAAAATATTGTCCACGCAGATAAAATAGGTTGTTTTCACTGCCCGCTTCAGGGGAGCTTTCTGCATTTGAGGGGTATAACGGCAGCTTTGAGCCCATCGGGAAGTCTTTGGTTTGGAGTTTTAGCTCATCCACCAGCGTACTCACCATCACATGATCATCAGGAATAAAGCGCATTCCACCAAGCTCAGCCACAACGTTAGGCAACCCAGGAAGTGTGCGACTATACAAACGACCACCGATACGATCACTATACTCAAATAAGCCTATGCGATGTGTATCACCAAGCTCTTGTTGAAGACGCCATGCACTATAGACACCTGATACACCGCCACCCACAATGGCAATATCTAGTTCTTTATTCATTTTAATATGCTCCTTTAAGCTATTACTTTAAAAGCATATTTAAGGGTCGTGATTTTATCTATTACATCAGGTTACAAGGGGTTACGGTGCATCTATAACTAGTACAAAACCCCCTTATATTCAAAAAGTTAAAATTAAGTTTCACAAAAACAAAAGGTTGCTGTGTAACACAGCCCCACTCAGTAGTGAAAACATGCTTGTATAAGGCGGTTCACCCGCCGAACCGTTATGAATGTTAACAAATCCAAAATCGTAAAGCTTTACCCTGTTTTGTACTCATCTTTGGCTTAATTACTCAACAGCCTTATCTCGTTTCTGGTGGGCGCGTTTGAGACATGAAAATGCTCAACTTCAACATCATTTCCAAATGCTTGTGTAAGTAAGTCTGAAAATTGCTCTGAAGTACGCTCGGGATCGAGGGTGTAAAGCGGCTTTAGCGCTTCTTTTTCTATGCCTTGTTGCTTTGCAAGTTGAAGTAGCTTACTACCCATATCAGCAAAACCATTGCCATCCATACTACCAACAACTTCGCCTTTTACTTTGAATACTGCAACTTGGGGTGCTTGATCAAACATCAGTTTACTTCGCAAAAATTCATCTCTCGCTAGTTGTTCTTGATGGTTAGCTTGCCTGCGCGTATTCATTTCATCGTGTACAAAACTTTTATACGAACGGCCATTAAAACGTTCAAAAACTTCAGCATTGGTTGGACGATTATTTTCGCCATAAACTTCAACTTTGCCGGAACTGGAGTAATGTTGCTGAACTAACGCTTTAAGCTGATTAATATCACCATTGGCTTGCTCTATCAAAGCTTCGACTCCACCTTTACCTGTAATGTGTCCTTTGTCATTTTGATAGGCCATCAATTTGCCATCGACCACTATACCAAATTGCACTTCCCGCGCTTGCCCATGATGCAAGTATTGCTGCTGGGCCACCTCTGGAGAGACTTCACTGAGTTCAAGTACTTGACTTAAATGAGTCATTTGTTCATGTGATACCCGAGTGACCTTTTCTTCATCAACCATATACATTAGGTTGGTTTTCCCCACTAGGTCCTTAGGGTTCTCTTGGCTATGCAGATTTGACTGTTCAGCTCTCCCTCTTTGGGTGTAAACGTTCATATTTATGTTATTCGTCGAATTAACGTGCATAACTCCACTCCTTGCTTTCAGATAGTAACTTTATTTATTTTTAGCCTGCCTCATACAGCAATAAATAAGCCAAGCTTTATTCAACCACATGAAAGTAGGAAAACTCATTCACATATAGCAATTACAGTTCTACTTGATATTTATTGCTTCTAACTGGAGAACTGAACTCCTCAAAAAGGGCAAATTGTTGCCACGATCAAAAGGGGTAAGTCACGTTACTCCTCATTAGATCATAGAGATAACTTGGTATCTGCTAATTGGTGGTGTAACGAGCCGAACAATTGAAATGAAAATTTCACACAAAAACTTTCAAAAAGCTCAATTTTTATGCAAACAAACGTTGACCTTACCACCGTGTCAATCTTTACAGTTACTTAACTAACTTAACCAAACCTTAAGCATGACTTCACCTTGATTAACACTACTGAACTCATGGAGTACGGAAATTAATTTCCGTTTGATGTCCTTTTATTGGAGTTAATTAGGCGCGGCAGCCAAGGATAGTAAACACATTTAACTCAACAAAAAGTAGAGACTAACGAAATGAAATTAAAAGAAAAAATGGTTGGAAAAGTAGAGCAAAAACTCCTAGATATGATCCGCATGGATGTCGCTGAACACTACCCGACTGTCTCCGCCTTTTATCTAGAAGGTGGACATTTTGATCCGCGTTATTCCGCAACCGAATTCTCGATAGATTCAATGGTAAAGGTGTTAAATGTCGCAAACAACGCGATTCTAGAGCACAAGAAAAAACTCAAAGTAGTGCTTGGCGTGTTGATAGACGATCTGGGCTTACAGTGTGGTAGTGAGTCTTGTGATATTTCTGCATCCCCAGCGATGACCACCGACAGCCAAGGGCTTGCGCCATTACCTGACGAGCTAGAAGCCGTATTAAGTGATTACAGCATTGTAAAACGCGACCGCTTAGTGCTTCAGGGTGAGCGCAATTGTAAAAACCGTGGTATCCAATCGTTACGTAAAATCATCTCGCAAGACTTAGCAAGTTTCCCGCAATTATCACTCGCAACGAGCAACGGTGTAACGAAAATTCTGTTCGAAAACAGTAAGGGAGTAGATATCGTTTTAGCTGAATCAAAAGATAAGGATATATGGACTGCAAAATGCCCGCTTATCATGGCGCAGCACTATAAAGATACATACCAAAAAGCACTGAAAATGACCCCTCAGGCAGGGGTATTCCACATTATGGACTTCTCTGAAATGGATGACTTTCACAAGGTCGTGAACGGTACTGAAGTGGCGTTAGGACTTTTCCTACAAGATGAAAGCCTTGGCGACAATATCGTTAAGATCTCCAATATCTTCTTGTCTGACTTTGACATGGAAGATTATTCCATTAACACCCAAACCAGCACCCTAGCCGAAGCTTGCGAAGCGTAACGCACGCATTTATCCGCTTCAATTTGACTGTTGCCCCAATTTTATACGGAGATTTTTTATGTCACTCATTACAGCACTAGAGAGTAAGTCCACCACGGAAGCGTCGCTACGCTTTCCTATCTATTTAGATCATAACGCCACAACACCGTGCGACGAAGCAGTGTTACAAGCCATGTTACCTTACTTTTGTAACGACTTTGGTAATGCTGCGAGCATGTATGGTTTACATGGCTGGAACGCCCATAAAGCGGTCGAACAAGCGCGTGAAAAAATTGCAGATGCCCTTGGCGCACAACCCGAAAATTTTATCTTTACTTCTGGCGCGACTGAAAGCAACAACTTAGGGATCCGCGGCGTGTTTCGTGCTTGTAATCACAAAGGCAAGCACATTATTACTTCGTCGATTGAGCACCCAGCAACGCTTGCAACACTTAGAGATCTAGAACAGGAAGGCGCTCGCGTTTCTTATCTTGAGCCGCTACCAGATGGCAGCTTTGATATTGACGCAATGAAGGCCGCAATCACGCCTGAAACGATTTTAATCACCGTGATGTACGCAAATAACGAAATTGGCACCATTAATCCAATCGACGACATTGCCTTTATTGCCAAGCAACATGACATTCTATTTATGTCTGACGCTACACAAGCGCTAGGCAAGGTCGATATCAATCTGACCACTTGCCCTATTGATATTTTAACTTGTTCGGCACACAAAATTTATGGCCCTAAAGGGGTTGGCGGCCTGTATTTAAGACATCAGCATGGCAATAGAGTGGTTGATATTAGACCGCAGATCACCGGTGGTGGAAGCGAGCAAGGGCTACGCGGTGGCACATTAAATGTGCCTGGCATTGTTGGTTTTGCCAAGGCTGTGGAACTTGCACAGCGAGAACTGAGCAATGGCGCAGTTGATAAAGTTGAGCAGCTAAGAGACACGCTAGAAGATGGTTTATTGGAGCTACAACAGGTGCAAGTCAATGGCATGAGCGAAGAAAGACTCCCCCATGTTTGTAACGTCTCTTTTCATGACACCGACGGTAAAAAAATGTTGAGCTTATTAAAGAAAAGCATTTCAGTCAGTACCGGCTCAGCTTGTTCGTCAAGCAACCTATCGCCAAGCCACGTATTAACCGCACTTGGGCTATCGGATGAACTGGCACAGGCAACCATCCGCTTTAGCTTAGGCAGGCATACTACAGAAGCCGAAATTGACTTCGCACTCAACAAGGTTAGAGAAATCGCAGCGCTAACTTTGCGTGTTTAAATAAAACTAAATTATTCCAGAACAAATACTTAAGGAGAAAAATGTAACAATGGAAAACTTATCGAATTTAGCCAATGCACTTGATTACTCGGACATTATTCACCTTGAGTTTTACGTGCAGGAGCAGCTTGCAAAGGGGAAGGTAATTTGTGATTTGATCATTGGAGATTTTGACACGCAACAATTTCCGATGCCCGACTACCTTACCGCACAGATCCAGCAAGCCTACGAGAACAAGCATAACGATTATCCCCCGCTTGAGGGGGTGTTATCACTTCGCGATGAGGTAGCAAAACAAACTAAAAAGCGCTTTAACGTCAGCTACAATCCAGATACGGAGATGTTGATCTCTGGCGGTGCAAGGCCTTTGCTGTATTCTGCAATGCTCGCTACAGTGAGTGCAGAAGACAAGGTGATCTACCCTGTTCCTTCTTGGAATAATATGTTTTACACCACCATGTGTGGTGGCGAGCACGTGCCAATTGAAACCAGCGAAGCAAATCAGTTTTTACCTACCGCGGAACAACTTCAAGCGCATATATCTGACGCGCGCCTTATCACCTTATGCTCACCGCAAAACCCGAACGGCTCCATGTTTTCAAAGCAACAGCTCAGTGAAATCTGCAACATGGTTGTCGCAGAAAACGCGCGCCGCAGAGCGATAAACGCCAAACCGCTCTATGTTATCTACGACCAAGTGTACTGGATGCTGACAATGCAAGAGGTTGAGCATTATCACCCGGCGTCGCTTTGCCCAGATATCAAGCCTTACTTAATTGTGGTTGATGCTGGCACCAAAGCTTTTGCCGCAACAGGCATTCGAGTTGGGTGGGCGACAGGCCCACACGAAGTGATAGCAAAAATGCAGGTGTTCCAAGAACATATAGGTGCAATGGCCCCGACGGCAGAGCAACTTGCCACCGCAGTGTTATTTCAAAATGAAGCCTATCTACAAAGTTATTTAGCCGGCTTTAAAGAAAAAATACTAGCCTCAATGGCGGTACTACATCAGGGTGTTCAGGATATGAAAGGCGCAGGCATGGCAATCGATTCATTTATACCAAACGCCGGTATTTATATGACCTTGAAGATCGACGCCATCAATATGGAAACGCCCGACGGAAACGTACTCGAAAATGCAGATCAAGTCAGTCGGTATTTAATTGATAGCGCAGGATTAGCACTGGTGCCATTCGCCAGTTTCGGCTGTCGCTCTAAAGCGTCACAGCTTTGGTATCGCGCTGCCGTTTGTACTATTTCACAGAGCGAAATTGAAGCGGCGCTGCCAAGATTACAAAGTGCACTGCTCGCACTTACCGAGTCAAAACTATTACTTGAGGCTTAGCGCTATTCTGCACAACAAAAAAGCCAGTCTTCATCATTGAAGACTGGCTTTTTAACGTTTGGCTATTCTAACCTTCTGCTACTTTAGGCTATTTTGGCAAAGCCCATCTAAAATTGGACAGTTTGCATTTTCGTCACCACTACAGTTATCCGAGAGCTGTTTCAAGGTTTCACGCATTTGCTGAAGTTCATTAATTTTATGCTCAATCTCATTCAAATGACGCTGCGCTATCGATTTGACTTCACGGCTAGTACGGTCTGGGTTTTGTAACAAATCGAGTAAAGATTGGATCTGCGCAATAGGAAACCCCAGTTTCCGTGCTTGCTTTATCACACCTAGTAATTGTAATTGTTGCGAGTCGTACAGCCGGTAACCCGCTTCACTTCTTTTGCTGCACTTTAGTAGCCCGCTTGCTTCATAATGACGGATCATTTTTGCAGAGAGCCCAGTACGCTGCGCGGCTTCGCCGATTGTGATCAGTTTTTCCATGACGTTTACTCCTTTGGTTGCCAACGTTGTAGTAATAACGCATTACTGATAACTAATAAACTACTGGCTGCCATTGCCGCACCTGCAAAAATAGGGTTTAGGTAACCCAGTGCTGCCAATGGAATACCAATGACATTAAAAATAAATGCCCAAAATAGATTTTGCTTGATTTTGCGATAGGTTAATTTTGCCATCGCTAAAGCAGAAGCCACTAAGCTTGGCTCGCCCCGCATCAGCGTCATTGCCGACGCGCTTACCGCCACTTCCGTACCGGTAGCCATTGCAATACCAAGATCAGCCTGTGCCAGCGCTGGGGCGTCATTGATCCCGTCGCCGACCATTGCCACACAGTAACCTTGCTGTTGGGCATTAGCAATATACTCAGCTTTGTGCTCTGGCAGAACTTGCGCTTTATAATCGTCCAGTTCTAGCAACTTAGCATTGTACTGTGCACTACTTTGGCTGTCTCCGGTCAACATTGCAACTTTGATCCCTTGCTGCTTAAGCTGTTTGACCGCGGTAAAGGCATGAGCTTTAAGCTCGTCAGTAAAGTAAAATAGCGCCAAAAACTCGCAGCTCAGTTCACTATTTTGGCTCACTAACCAAGATAAAGAAGCGCCGGGTATTTCTTCTGGTAGCGCAGGCAAAGTTAAGCCTAACTCTTGCATCCAAAAACCGCTCCCCAAATAGACTGTTTTATCTTGGTATTGTGCTTTAACGCCTCTACCCGCTACCACTTTAAAGTCGCTTACAGGAAGTAATGACAATTGCTTTTCTTGTGCTTTGTTTACCACAGCCTTGGCAAGCGGGTGTTCGCTGTATTGCTGTAACGATGCAGCCAGCTGTAACACTTCGTCTTGATGATACGTAAAAGTGTGCATATTGCTAAGCTCAGGTTTGCCCACCGTAAGCGTGCCCGTTTTATCAAAAATCACCATATCGATGGCAGTTGCTTGCTCCAATGCACCAGCATCCTTTACTAAGATCCCATAGCGCGCGGCAGTGCCAGTACCTGCCATAATCGCGGCTGGTGTTGCTAAACCAAGCGCACACGGGCAAGCAATAACAAGAACAGCCACCGCATTCAGAATACCCGTTGGCCAATCTCCTGTGCTGAACCCCCATGCAAAAAATGTAATGAGCGCAATCACCAATACCGCTGGTACAAATACCGCACTCACTTTATCCACCAACGCTTGCACTGGTGCTTTCGCGCCTTGTGCTTGTTCTACCAAACGAATAATTTTTGCCAAAGTCGATTCCGCGCCAACACTGGTTGCATCCACTTCAAGCACGCCATCAAGATTCACCGAACCACCAGTAACTTTATCTGTTTGTGCTTTATAAACAGGCACGCTTTCACCGCTGATAAGCGCTTCATCTACCTGTGAGAGGCCTTCAACCACAACGCCGTCAACCGGTATACGCTCACCAGGTTTGATCAATAGTCGTTCGCCGCTTTTTACTGCCGCAGCTGGGACTTCTTGCCAACGGTTATCACGCCAGACCATAGCCGATGTTGGCCTTAAGCTTTCAAGCGCTTTAAGGGCGCTGGTTGTACGCCGCTTGGCTCGGTGTTCAAGATACTTACCTAACAGCACCAAACTCAACACGGCACTGCTGCTTTCGAAGTATAAATGCGGAGCGCCATGCTCACCGCTGAATGTCCACCACAAATACAGCGACAGGCCATACGCTGCACTGGTGCCGATGGCCACCAGCAAATCCATATTTCCCGTCCCCGCTTTTATTGCTCCCCATCCGGCACGATAAAAACGCGCACCAAAATAAAACTGAACAGGTGTTGCCAGTGCCCATTGCATCCATGCCGGGAGCATCCAGTTTTGGTTAAACAGCATGGCAAACATGGGTAACACCATAGGTAGAGTGAGCGTCAGTGACGCCACTGCTGGGAACCAATCAGCGCGATAAAAGGGAGTTGCTGCCACTTGTTCGTTTAAATCATCAGGGGCTGCTTGTGGCTGTACCACGGTGTAACCGGCGTCGTTAAGCTTGGCTTCTATTTCAGCGAACGGTAACTCTGCCACTAAAGTTAAGGTTAGCTTTTCAGTTGCTAAATTGACCTCGGCTTTAATTACCTGAGGTAATGCTTGCGCCGCCTTTTCCACTCGGCTCACACAAGACGCGCAAGTCATGCCTTTAACTTGATATTGCACTTCACTGGTATTGACCTTATAGCCAGCATCTTTAACCGCACTCACCAACGCCGACACTTCCGCACTGCCTTCAACAGACACCGCTTCCAAGGCTAAGTTAACACTGGCACTGACAACGCCAGACACTTTCTCTAAGGCTTTCTCAACTCGGCCAACGCACGAGGCGCATGTCATGCCCGATACATTAAATTTTATTACCTTGTCCATTTCTATCTCCGCAAACGCGTTAACTCTCATTTTTGGACACTAACCCTTACCCTCATGGTAAGGTCAAACAAAATTGTTCATTCATCTAACAGAAGCTTATTGTTAAATATTAGTTGACCTTACCATCAAGGGAAGCTTCACAGTGCAAGCACTTTAATCCACAAAGGAAATAATGATGTTAAGACTAAGAGTAGAAAAAATGGTCTGTGGTCACTGTGTAAAAGCAATCACAGAAGCAATGCAAGCGGCTGATAGCCAAGCGCAAGTGAATGTCCGCCTAGACGATAAAATCGTTGAAATTTCAAGCACCAAGGGAGAAGACGAGGTTATCGCTATTATTGCCGACGCAGGCTATAGCGCAGAACTCATCAACGAAAGCTTTGCCTAACTCCCAGAACTTATCAATCCAAGTCGACCCAAACCACTTTGCATTAGTAAGGTGGTTTATCCACTCACTTCCACCTTCATTGCCACTCTCACTTATTTTATACAGCTCACGTTAATAAACACTCACAATAATTCACACTTTGACAAAGCGCAGACAATGCGGAACAATTACGCCGTTTGTATTAGATAAAACCAATACAACTGCGACTAAAGGAATAATTTAAGGACAACACAATGAGCTTTATCGGCGCCGGTGCAGGCAACGAAGCCCAGAGCGTGCAATACAATGTCGACGCGCAAACTGCCAAATTACGAACCTCAGGTTCTGCTTCTTGGCGGCACAACAATCCAGCCCTACTGCCATTAAATATTAGTGCAAAGCGAAATCAAGCGCTGGGACAGGCCTATCGTATTGCAATATTCCCCGACCGTGCTGCGGGAGAGCAAGCCTTTTTAGAAGAAATCGAAAGAGCCAAATACGGCGATTTTACCTTAGGCCAAATGGTCAATGCGTTTATTCCTGACTACATCATCGACCCGCCACAATGGGATGAACAAAACCAAACGGCTGTTCTTCCGCATATTGAGCCAATAACGGGAATGGATGTTAATCTGCCAATTAGCGACCCACAAGCATTCTTAGACTTGGTAACCCTTAAGCTGGGTTGGCAAGTAGGAACTGAGAGTGATGTTGCCAGAGACTTTGAAGCCGAAGCCAGACAAGCAGCTATCGTTTCAAATACCAATGTTCTCATTAACGGTAGAACCGCTGTGCATAGTGGCAGCGGCGGTGTGTTAAGCACAGTAGACGTATGTTTGACTAAGATAGGCAAAGTGGTTGTGCCTATTCCTTATGGCAACATCGCCCGCTCATCAGACGCCGCAAGCGTTGCCAGCTCAGTAAAAATTCAAGGTAACGGTGCAGCCAATATCAAGTCTAACTTTTCAAAAAGTACGGGAGACCAGCCCGGTAATAAAAAAGGTATCGCTAGTCGAACATTGGGTAAAAAAGCGGAGTTTCTGCAAGGCAGCTTTGATGTTTACATCGAGGGAAAACCGGCGGTTAGGCAGGGAGATTTAATGGTATCTAATAATAAAAATACGCCCCCCGCACCATTGAACCAACCCGGTGGTGCCACTCCTGCAGGCCTTGATGTAGTGCTTGGCGCAGAGCCACTAAGCCAAGATGGTACGAATAAGATCAATATAAAAGTGTCGGGCAGTAGTAAACCTAGCGATGAAGAGGTGAAGATAGGATGAGCCACACTTTACCAACCAAAACCAATGCTAACGGTAATTTTAGAGAACTTGTTTTTGAGGGCTATGCAAGCGACAAAGAAGTGGTCTCTTTGATGCTCAAAGACACCTCGGTTGATGGCACAAAAGAAGGCTATTATAAGGTCCCTCTTTACACTTCAAACACGGTAGATCAACAAAGCAGCGATGCCGACATTGAGCTGGTGCACATTTATCCATTTTTATACGACACGCCAGAACAACAACTACAATCGGCCTCTCCGGTAACCAGCGGATTTATCTATATTTATGTCGATGGCTATTTATGGCGTGAACTACAAGTTATCGAACCTGAAGACTTTGATGCTCCGGCGCTATTCTCGGATGTGAATTTGTATTGGCAAAAAGGCTTTTTAAGTTGGAAAAAATCGGCCAATAAGCCAAACACTCGACCGCAAGGCACGCGTGCAGCAACCTGTAAGCCAACCAGCAGCATTCTCATCCCGCATAAACTAAATGGTAACGAAGTAAGCGTAGAAATCGCGTGGTCTGAAGTACAGTGGTCATGGGAGCAGATCTTGTTGTTTGGCGGGTTTAATGAACAGGATCCGCGCTTAAATACCGGCACGCCACTCGCTGACGAAGAAAGACATTGCCCTGCCCCAGGAGATGCAGCAGCGCTCAGAGCACAGCGCATGACTAAGCTGGATAACTTAGGGCAATTTGCCACAGGCTATAACGACCAAGGCAAAGTAGTTAACACCCCCACACTTCATCAAAAACTGCACCTTCCAGAGCGCGATAAAATCGCCCAAGTGCCGATTTTTGACGGGATCCATGTGGCTCGAATGTATGTGGTGAAAATTCAAAATTTGGTGGTTGAAATTGAAGCGCTTATGAACCACCTCTCTGGTGTAAACAGCGACAACGGTGAAATCGACTATCAGCAACGTAATAAATACGAGCTTGCAGTTTACATGCTGCAAACTTTCTATCTGCAAACGGACGCCGTTTTAGATAAAGACATAGAAATACAGTCATCTGGTGAAAAACTAGTCGAATCGGATGAAGACGCCATCGACTTTGCCAACAAACTTAAAGAATGGCGAACAGAATGCTTAGATGAAGAGGCCTTTTTTGAGTTTTTGCAGGAAAAAACATTTCGAGATCTTGCAGAAAATATAGCGGAACTTACTGATGAACTCATTAACTTTCTCGATCAAGAATCGTTAGCCGCTGGATTTACCGAGTGCTTTAAGGATTATGCGCATCAAACTGACTTAAGGTTTTTTGAAGCCTATGACTTACTCACCGATTTATTTTTGGTTTTGAAGCCCCATCCGGCAGCACAAATAGCCCAAATTAATAGAGACAAAGAGTTTTGGCACACGCTAAGTAGCGGCCACCGAGGACAAGACTTTATTCTGCAATGTCTAGATCAACACCCAAGTAAACCAGGAAAAGAAATTGCGCAGTTTTTATTTCCAAAACCTACGGGAAATAAGCTAAGTGAATACGAAAAGCGTGACTTTAACCGCTTTGAGCTTAAGCTTGCGAGTGCAAAAATCGAAAAGATCCATAAACAAGAGGAATTAATAGATTGGAATGAAGGAGAACAATTAGGCAGGCGGCTTTCTCAGGTGATTTTTGGTTTAGCCGTTAGCGTATTTGAGATCCCCGATATCGCCCATAAACTTTCGAGTCACGAAGGGACGTTAGGCCAACAAAAATCCGCGACTCAAGCAGCCACAAACGCGACTCAACAGCAGTATGAACAAACTCAAAAGGCACTGAAAGAGGCTGAGCTTGCAAGAGATCAGGCGCTTGATGAGCTGACAAAAAAAGAAGCTGAGTATGAACAACGAAAGTCTGAACTATCGCGTTTGACTCCTGAAGAGCATCAGCTCCAAGCTGCAGAATTAGACGCAAAGATACAAGTTGAAAGAGCACGATTACAACGCCTTGAGACCAAGTTTTCAGCAGCAAAAGCGTCGGTTACACGAGCTCAAAAACAAGTTTCTACGTTCGTAAAGGTCAATAATGCCTGGCACAAATACCCTTTTGCAAAATTGATTGATGCAAAAGCGGATGTATTACAGCCACTGATGCGATTGGTAGATATCTCAACACCTGGGCACCTTGTTGAAGTCGAAATGAGGGTCTCCGATTATATAAATGGTAACTTTCCTAAAGGTTACATGCCGCTTGATCCCAAATCTCGCCAGCTTTCTGCCGAGAAGCAAGTGAAAGAATTAAATCAGGTGATACGAGCGAACAGAAAGCGAAACGTCAATATAAAATACGGAGGCGCCAGCCATAAGGTGTCTCTGGAAGATGTTTTGAACTTGAATAAACGTCTTGAACTCCTAACCCAATCGTTAGACAGAGCGCAAACAACCACCTTTATTGAAAGTAAAGAGAAAATCATTGCCTATTTGGTTAAAGCAACCGGCGCTGATTTGTCTGCTGAAGCCTCAGCAACAAGGGCAAAACAAATTTATGACGACACGGTACAAAATGCAAAACACTATTCAACCGAGTTAGAAAACCAACACACCACTATCAAAAATCTCGCAGAGCGCACAGCAAACCTAGAGAAATGGCAAAATAAAGTCGTTACCGAGGCCGCATCCAGCCAATCGCTAAAAAGAGGAATGGTGGGTATATTAGGCGCTTTGTATATCTTTGAAATTGCAAATGTGAGGCAGGTAATAATAAATATAGAACCAAGTATTAGGGCCTCTTTTGATACACTAGGAGTAGTGTCTGATCTTGCTGCAATTCACTTAACAGTGCAGTCCGCAGTGACACAAATGCGATCAGGTTTGCCAAGTCCACGACAATATGCCGCCTTTGAACACCATAGGCGTGTTTTTGGAAGTCATAGTGCACAACAAAAATATGGGCCAACCTTTTCAAGCAAAGCATCATTAATGAAGTGGACGAGTAGGTTAAATTTATTCGCCTCAGCATATAGTGCGACCATATCTGCTTTTGATGCTTACTATGCCTTTAAACGTGGCGATGCATGGGCAACCACAGGAAACTTGCTTGTATCAGCAGGTTTTGCGGGGATGGCCATTGATAGCCTGCCTATGGTGTTGGCCAAATATTCTCGTGCCGCAGTTATGTTACAATTTGGCAGAGTGAGCATCTATGGTCTGATAGCGGTGCTTATAGGCTACGGTATTCTCTATTTAATCCATAAAGATCCGCTCAAAAACTGGTTAACCGTCTGCCCTTGGGGTAAAAATGCCTTTGAAGGTGGTGAAAAAAAGCTACTAGCAGACAACCCAACCTATTCTTGGCAAACTCACCCAGAGTACGCTCTGCATGCACTTTACGACGCGCTATTTGCCCCATCTATTATGGCTGAATCTCAAGTGATGCAGCTCAACACCTTTTCACGTGTTGCTGATAAAATATCAAAACGTGGTAAATTTCATATCGTAAACTTTAATATGCAGGTTCCAGGGCATATTCCTGCATCTCAACTGAGTTATTTAGACCTAGAGTTTGATATTAAGCCCGTTGCCTCTAATAAACCATGGCAATCATTGCTAAGTACAGCGGCAAAGGGACAAGCCTCCACCGCAATCGACCACTTCTGGGAACATGTCAAAATTAACGTTAGCCCTCAGTTTACCGGGTTTCAGCTGCAATTCGACGAAACCGCGCTGTACCCTTATTTTGACAAGCTAAACTGCACAAAGTTAGAGCTGCGCATGCGCTGTACAAAATACCCCCTTGGTAAGGGGCAAACCATTAGCCCAAACTCGAGTCAAGAGTTTAGGCTACCAGCTCCAGAGCGCGATCAAGATGGCAATATTTCAGAAGCACGGCTTTGGAGTGAACAAACCGTAGAGGTAGAGATCGATGACTATGGTTTAAGTGCAGCAGGGTTGCTACAGAGGCTATTAAACTAGAAGGTCAAATAATGAGAGAAAATCTAAAAACGTTTACAGCCCTAACTGCTATTTTACTCAAAAAAGCAGTAAGTAAAGTGATGGAAACCGAGGTAGCGCCCAAAGCACCTAAAGAGCTAAAAGAGCATACAGAAGACAATTTACCACCCTTTGATTTTGGTCGGCCGGTGGAAGAAACTCCGCTACTACCAATAGCAGACTCAGTACCAAGACGTAAAAAAGTAAAAGGGGGGTTTAAGCGAGTACCAGTTCAGCTAAACAGTCGATTCTTGCTTACGCAAAATAACCTAATGGCCTCCAGCAGATATATAAAATTGATGAGTGTTGACCTTGATCGTATCGATAAGCTTTCAAATGCAGCTTTTGCGTATATTGCTTTAGCAGGGGCAATGATTGCGGCGTGTTTTTATTTGGCTACACACGATCAATTTTTTGTTTGGAAGATAGCCGTTTTGCTTACGGTCGCCATACCTATTTTTATCCATGTTGGCTACGTAAAACGCACTTCAGCTGAAGTACTCCGTGTTGATTTCTTTCGCCATAGTGGCCTTATTACCTTTCCCATTGGTAACAATGTTAGCACCTTTTCGTTAGCGTTAGATGAGGTTGAATTGTACATCGGTAAAGTTTCCGCAGGTCGAGGGGTGCAGTTTAATATGGCCTATTTGGTGCCAAAGCGCTA
>NZ_NSDG01000059.1 GCF_002289345.1 Pseudoalteromonas sp. HM-SA03
CCACAGTGCGATATCGACAGTTTACTGCCCTGGCATGTTAGCCTCTAGGTGTAGTTAGCCGTACGCTTACGGTAAATTTTGTGAGGCTCTGGTTGAGAAAAAATATCAAAAGCAGATCATTGATGGGAGTGTCGATTATGATCAAATGATATTTCAGTGTAAGTATGCATTGGGAAACAAATCAGAGAATTAGAATTCGGCATGCCGAATTTTCGATGAAAAGTGATCACACACCAGTTCTTAAGATAGCCTCCCGGTTTTCGGGAGGCGCGTACGTTGCCATACGACTATCCTCGAAGGTTGCATTAATACTAATGCTGGATTACAAACCTCCTGGGTCGAACCCAGATGTACCATAAGCCAGTGGCCACCCAGGTATGGGTCGTCTGTATAGCAGACGAATCTCGGTGTGTGATCACCAATTACTAAGCTAACAGCTTTTAAAAGTTATAGTTGTGAAAAACCCCTGCAAATTGATAGGGGTTTTCAAAAATTCGGCATGCCGAATTTTCTACCTTTTAATTATTTTGCAAAAAGCCTGGTTTTTAGGAGGGGTTTCTCCTTTTAGTATGCGACATTGATTCTTATTAACTTCGATATAAATATTGCCTTCATACGTTATAGTGTTGCCATATGATTTTAACTGATTAACATCTTGTTCTAATGAAAACTGTATTTCTCGCAATTCATTAATCTTCGATATTGTTGGTATATCTTTAATAAAGATGTACCAAACGATTGCTGCTACAAAAACTGAAAATAGGGCAAATAAACCGTATAGTTTCAATACAGAAGTTCTAACAGCTTGTCTGTATTGTGAAGCAGCTTCTTTAGCTGCTTTGTTGGCTTCTTGAAGATCTTGTGTGACATCATTGACTATATCTTTAGTCATTTGGTTAGTTGCAGCAACTACTTCTTGTTTTAGTTTCTTGTGAATTTGAGTAGATGTATGCTCAAGTAATGCAGAAGTTTTAGTTATATCAACTAAAAGCTTTTGTAAATCTTCTTCATTTTTTTCACTAACATCTAGTAGTGCATTTACACCATCAAATAATAAATCATATTGCTCTTCTGTCCTCACAGCCCAAGTCCTCTATCGTAACTTCTATCTCTTTTTCTGGCCTGTTCGATTTGAATCTCTTTTTTGAGATTCAACTCCATTATCGATTTTTCCTGTTCTTTTGTTTTGTCGATAAATTGTTTTGCAGTAAGCCTTAAGTCAAGAATGTTTGAATACTCAAGGTATCTCACTTCTTTTTCGCTAAGTAATACGAGCAATCCCCCTGTTGTTGTGGATTTTTTCTTTGCTCCACTACCTTGGTGACTTGTTATTAATTTTAAGTAAGCCTGGCTTTGTGATAGAAGGATCTTAGGGTGCTCTAACATGGCTTCGTCAGATATTTCATCTACCAAAGATTCTAATGTATGCACACTATCTATATCTTCAAATGCATCTAAATATGGGACAATTTTATTAACACATTTACTATCAAATGGATTCGTCTCCGCATACCAATGTATACCTCTTGATATAGGTAAAAATTCTTTTTTATGCTCGAGGATTTTTACTAATCTGGCTTGCTTTTGCTTCTCTTTTTTTAGGCTTCCGGCTCTATTTTTAAATTCAATTAATTTAACAACACCTTGAAATTGTAACAGTGCATCTGCAAGTCTTTCATCCTCTGGGGTTTGTTGTAAAAGGTTAACAACCGATAGCATTCGCTTCCCCTTGGACTTCACCCCTATACTGTAGCCAAGCGTATACAGGAAGTTCCCGATAACAACATTTTCGTAAAGCTTCAATTTTGTTCCTAATAAAACTGTATATCAATAAGTTACATTGTGGCTGTTTACCTAAATATCAACCTTTTTTAGCCGTGACAAAAAGTTTTATAATTCGGCATGCCGAATTTTACCTTCCAAGATAGGTAACCGTTATCTGTTCCCTCTCATGTCCTAGTTCCTTGGATATGGTGTATCTTGCCTGCTGGTCTGCTTCTTTAGCTTCGGGGGTTAACTGGCGGCTCGTTGGGCCTCCAGCTTTCGGGGCTAGCCAGCCGGTAAGCTGGTAATAGCGCTCCTGTGCATACGCATGGCGAAGGCCATGGTTATTGTCTAACCCAGCTTTTTGACACTGATGACGATATATATTTTCACCCTGCTTATAGCTTTTGTCTGAAGGGATCATGCTTCCCCTTCCTGCTAGCCGTTTGGCTTTTTCAAGCACGGCTATTTGGGTCTCTCTCATTGAATGTTCTCGAGATAGATGGACAACTCGCTCCTTGCCGCCTTTTGTTCCCGCTTTAAATTGAATATACGTAGAACCGGAGCTTGTTTTTCTGATGGCTTGCTCGGGACGAAATTTCAGTGCTTCTTCTTTTCTAAGCCCAAAAGCCCGTTGCAGTTCTAGAACGACTTTTATGCGTTCATCGGTAACCAGGTTCAGCTTTGCCTGATCAAGGTCTTTTGCCTTGTTGTTGGCGTTGTTTGAGTATGTGCGGTTGGCGATGTTGAGGTCTCTGGTGTCGGTAGAGTTGCTTTGTTGTATATTGTGCTTGGGGATAATGCTTGGCTTGCCTATTTTACCAGCCCACCATCTGAGTATGGCCATGCGGTTTTTAATCGTGCCTGGAGTTAGTTTTTCTTCTTGCCATCGAGAAACCAGGGCACTGATATGCTTCTCTTTCAAACCTCTGGCGCCGAGGTTTCTAAATCCCAGCTCGTGAAGCTGGTTTGCCGTCATTTGTAATATACGGCTGCGATTGCTTTGTGTCTGAAATGACCCGTCGCGATTGTGTTTCGTCAGATCTTTCAGCTGATAATTTAATTTTTTCATGACTGCTTCCAATACGATTAATAGTTAAAGCTGTCAGGTGTTGATGGTCATATCAGAATAAATCGATTGGTAAATGTTAATGCCTCGCTCTGGTGCTCCCAGATGCGATCAGACAAGGCTGAAATGNGCATTGATATGACAACTCGACATGGCGAGCTCAGAAGCGTTTCCTGTTGGAACAGCGCGTCCTTCTGATGGAGAATGTCAACGAACCTGATTGAATGCTGCGGTGAAACCGCTATATATNCCGCGCTTAATACGTATTGAAGGCAGCTGAGCAGCGCCTGTTTTGTTTGGTGCCCTGCAAAAAGGAGGGCTGAATTACTCTCGCATCATAAGCAATAATTCGCTCGAAATCCACCCCTCCTTTTTGCACGAAGCCGCGAGGCCTTGCGCCTCTTGGCTTCGTACGAGCTTCTTCGAACTCGTCACTTGCAGGTCTTCGACCTTAAAGTGACGAGTTCGGGAGGCATCGAGAAAAGCCAAAGCAGGGGAGTGTGATTGCAGTTTTGAGAAAAACTGCCGGCGAGCTGATGTGCATATGCAATCAGCTATTGTCTATGGACACAGGAAATCCACTAATAATTATTGCTGCGCATGCGAGTCAACTCTTCTACAACTAGCTGATTTGATAGCTCAAAAAAATCAAATAGTGCGTAAAGGGGTGACAATAGAGGATGGATTATTTCTGGTAAATTACTTCCGATAATTTGGGAATCGACATGTGTATTTAAAGTAATTGTATCTTGGCGAGAAACTCGCCCATCCCATATATGCCTTCTGTTATCTATACTTGTAAGTTCTCTACCAGATAGCCCTCCATAAGTGGCAACAAATTTTATTGTGGTAGGGCCTTCAAATAAATTTTCTGCTAGCCGCTGCGCATGTAAGAGAGTTTCTCCAACTCTCCATATCGGAAGAGATACATCAAAAGCCGATCCTGGGGCTATGTTAATAGAGCCGAAGGGTTGATTTCCCCCCCCATCTTCCTGGTAGCCCCTAAGTAAGAAGGCAAGTCCATCAGGATGAATGCGCCAAAAATCAGAGTGAGCGGCATCGCGATTTAATACGGGTACTTGGGTATCACCACCGAGCCAACATTCTACAGAGCCATCAATTAGATAAGGAGTAATGCCTTCGCGAGTTGGATACCAAAAAGGAGGCCAACCTGAATGCCTTACCACGCTATCGCTAAGTATTTGCGGGAATTGGGTTGGTGCAATGTTTTTACGTTCCCCTATGATTTCGTAAGAAAAATTATAGTAACCATGAACAAGCTTAGGTCCAGCTTGTTCCGGTATATCGCAAGTTAGGTTTCTCCAACGCTCAAAGCAGTCTTGAGTCCAATTGTCTAAGCGATTTGACTCGGAAACCTGTTCCTGTTGAGGTACGGCTCCGGTAATGAGATCTCTGATTTGATCGAACATCTCATCTCTACGATTACGCAAACATCTCGCTAGAAGGTTATCCCAATCTTGTGCCGTTTGAGGTGTTTCACTCCTGGGACCTGGCTTGCGAAGATAAATTGCATTGTTTTGAACAATATTTCCATGAGGTCCTGCTCTACGAGCCCTTACAGGAGATCGATGTCCTCCAGGAACAACAACAATAGGAAATATATCTTCTTGTGGGTTACTAACAAAATGTACGGCACAATGGAAAGGGGGATCACAGTAGTTTTGCACGATACCGTTGATCAAATCTTGATTATACCTATCAAGTGTAGAAGGGCGATCTTCGGCTTCAACAATACCAGTTTCTGTTTCTACTAGTCCTAATGCAACAAATCCGCCTCCATGATTAGCTAGAGCTAATACTGCTTTAGCGAAGGTTGCTTTATCTTCATTGTTATCTTGGAGGTCTAACCAGTTTTTAACTTCGAAGTCTAAATCTTCTCGAGGGTCTACTAATAAGTCTGAAAGCCGCTCTCGTGTTATTGATCCTGTCATTTTATTTCAGCCATATTTCTAAGTTAAGAGTACTTAAAGCTTTAAATAAGCTAACTTGGCTGATGAATTTTGTACAGTTTACTATTTGCTGTTTAAATTCTGGTCATCATTTTTGATCATTATGGGGAAGGGCTACCGACTAGCTAAGGCGGTGATAAACTTTAGAGTAACAGCCCCACACCCGTCACTAGAGCCGTTAATATCGTCACTTTAATGATTATATCTATCCACTTCATACGATTATGGGTTGCTTCACTGTACATGCCAATTATTGCAGTAACAGCAAAGACTATGACTGAAGTGGATAATAACCAGGTTATATAGGCTGGCACAACTCCAGCCTCTATTCCTGCGGTTTCATAGAAAATGTTCATATACCGGCTCGTTAATAGTCGTCGTACAGGCCTGTTTCGTATTTCTCAGCGTTGAGCTCCTCTTTGCTCATGACCTTACCTGATACATTGTATAGGCCAATTCCGTCAGAGAATTTCTGGTGTTCCTCTCCTTCCTTGGGAGCATCCCCAAGAGAAAGGATTTTTTCGGTTGTAGCAGCAAGAACCTATATTGCTTTGCGAAGACGTTCTTTCATTTTTCCTCCTATTTAGCTGCACCTTTCGAAGCTACCTGTTTCGTTTTTCCTGCAGCCCATTTCCCACCGTTCTTTACGCTGTTAGCGCCTTGCTGACCGCTACTCCCTGCGGATGAGTTCACGCGCTGCTTTGCTGAAGCCATTTCACCTCCGGCCATTCCTACCCAGCCCATTGCTGCGGTAAATAACATAGGGCCATATAGAAAGAAAAAGCCAGCTAGATACTGGGAGAGCATAGCCTGGTTTATACCCATACTACCGAAGATTGCCCCTCCTGTCGCATCAAGGATTGTATCGTCAACTATCCTCCCAAGTTCCCATAAAAATGGCCAAAACATAATTGAAGCAGTAACAGAAATAAATGTGGCCACGTGTTTTACCTTAAATGCTCCAAATAACATGGCAGGCACATAAGCCGTTAATATCACCAAAAGAATTAATGGCTTAACCATGGGAGCCATCAATTGGATCATGCTGTTACCGATAGTATTCGGTATCGCATTAAGTGTTACGCCAATGGTTCCTATCATCCGAGCGGTGTAGTCGGCTAAGTTTGTATCTCCCTTATCAAGGCCATAATCATTCGCAGCGTTATAATCTGAAATATCTTTAGGGGAGAAAAACACCTTTTTCACAATGGCGTCTCGACGGTCAATCGATGATTCTTCTTCCTCTTTGCTGTCAAACCAGGACGTCACATATTCGTAAAAGCTACTTTCGTCCTCTCGAACCCAACCAGGCGTTGCTCTGTATAGTTTCTTACGTAAACCGTATTCCGAGTCGCTGCTTATGCCCAGCCACCATTCTTTACATGTGGGGTAGCCAAAACCAGCGGGCAGGTTTGTGCTCTCTGCCAATTTATTCTTCGTGTTAGAAAACCCGTAATAGGCTGTATGCGCATAGAATCCATTACCGTCAGCATTGTCGTAGTAGCCTTCTGTTTCTATGAAAAAAGGATGTCCTGGCCACATATGTATCTCTTCAGGTAAAACACCTTCACCCGGATAAATGCCCTCTCTACGTGCTTTTGCACGTGCTGGCCAGTAGCACCACTTATAGAACTCATTGACATGATCGCGTAAGTAACCTGAAATTTTCGTTTGAGATATCTCCGATTCAATAAGGTTGATATCGGTCGAGCAGGGCAGTCGACTTACTGCTTCATTTTTGAAAGCTTGAGATAGTGCGAGAGTTACATAGATCAGTGGCGGGACTTTTATCTTCTCACCTTCCATTACAAGGTCAAGTTTGCCACCAAGAACCCTAGTTGGCCTGTTCGCAGCTTGCTCATAGCTAGAGTTTATTGCTTGAGAAACACGGGTTCTGGGGTCTTCACATTGCCTGGGAAACGTTTTTACATCTGACACTTTGAAGGTTGCCCAGGGAAGAACTGCAATCGCCCAAACTGCGATTATTAACAGTAAGTCGGAAACAACCGAATTGAATAGTTTATCGCTATAGCCTTGTTCCAACAGGGCTTTGGCTCTGGAAAAGAAAAGGGCAATCAGTGGAATGGTGATCAACCCTGATTGCACTAACAGATCCCATAGAATGGCCATTATTTTCAGACCTAGGGCTATACCCCATGCATCCAGGAGGCTGTCGAAGACCATGGGGCACTACTGCCAAAGGATAAAAATAATATGGATAGATACGATGAGTATTACGGGCAGATGGCTATGTTTGGCAAGCTTACGAATAGCGTCGTCAGTCCAGCTGGTTTTAACTTTGTTCTTGGCAAACCAAAAAACAAAATCTTGCCAGTAGAAGAGGATGGTACCGGATACGAGCAGACCAATGACCAGCAAGCCATTCCAATTTCCGACACTTTGAAGCATCCGTAGTGTATTTTCAGCATCGGAATTTAGAAATATGTTGGCAACAAACAGTCCGGTGTAAAGAAGTAACCAGGGCGCTATAAGAAACGCTAAAAGATAAAAGGAATATTTTAAAAATTTGTTCATCACACACTCCGCGAAAAAGCAGAGCTCGTAACGACTCACGGGCTCTGCTTGGATTTCCATTGCTTTATAGCTCTACAAAGTGTCGGGGCTGACGTCTCAAACCCTTTGTATTGCTGTAACCATATAACGACCTCTTTTTGGCTTGCGCCGTGTTTATCTAAAAGCTCAAGGATCTCATCCTTGAACTTCTCAATCGGTCGTTGCTTCTTGGTGGCAATGGAAGAACGAATAGCATTTAACTGCTCTTTCAAATCTTCCATTACCTAAATCCTCGCAAAGTGCGTGCTGTAGGCAGCTAAAAGCGCCTGTTTTGTGACTAGTTTTGTAAAAACCCGAGACAAAGGTATACCACTTAAAAATAAATTTCAATAAATTTTTCATTAAAAATTTCATTTTTAATTTCACTTTGCGAGTAAACTTAACGATACCTTCTAGTGAAATAATTTTCTTAGAAAAGGTGGGGGGAGTTTTCAGGGGTTTTAATTCGGCATGCCGAATTTTCTAACGCATCTAACTATGGATTTGTGATTTTCCGGCAAAGCCGGAACGGCCTACCGTGGTGGACAATGCTATGGATAACATGGGACGGCACGCCGCCCCTAAATGTAACCCACAACATTGACCACACTAACGGCCTAAATCACAAGCTCCACAGCTTTAATAAATAAGTTATATAGATCTTTAGTTAATATAGTTACGCTAGCATTTGCGTTACAAGATTCGAAGGTTAGATGGTTATTGAGTTAGAGCGAAGTTTTTGATCTAAAAGTACGAAGTAGTGAATTTAAAAGTACGATAGTAAATGATCAGAAGTACGATATTATTCACAATTAAAAGTACGACATAGCTAACAGGAAACCAACAGAGTGTTAAGTGCCGCTTTGATTGATTGTCGTCTTTAGTTGCGAGATACTAAAGTAGCACAGAGGTAGCACCGACCAATGTAGATTAGTAGTTAATAACGTGGGAAAGTAGGAAAAATGGTGGCCCCACCTGGACTCGAACCAGGGACCTAACGATTATGAGTCGTGCGCTCTAACCAACTGAGCTATAGGGCCATTTTGTATTGTAAGTGCTCATTAAATTCATCCATGAAGCAATATCCTGTCGGCGTCCAGCCTCCACCTCATCAAGCTGCGAAGCGCTGCTTCGGTCTTGATTCGCCCAACTGAGCTATAGGGCCATTTTNATTGTAAGTGCTCATTAAATTCATCCATGAAGCAATATCCTGTCGGCGTCCTGCCTCCACCTCATCAAGCTGCGAAGCGCTGCTTCGGTCTTGATTCGCCCAACTGAGCTATAGGGCCATTTTNGTTTTTGCGCGTTATATTCGTCCATGAAGCTTGGTTCCGGTCTCGGATTCAACACTCAGGGTCGCTGCGCTAATATCCCTTCGCTTCCTCGACGTAAACTTTCCTTGAAAGTTTACCCAACTGAGCTATAGGGCCATTTGCTGTAGTGATTTAAAGGTAAATCACTGAAAGCGCAGGCAGTATAAAAATTTTTAACAGGCTTGTCACTAATAAAACGTGAAAAAGTCGGGACTAATGGATTGATCGCTCAATATTAAACCAATGTTGTAGCGGTTAGGGTGATGGGCTGTGCAAATCATTAAAATGGTGAGGTAAGTACTGGTCTGGTTTTGCAGTGTAAAAACAGAGTTACTTAGAATTCGGGTTGAATTTTTGCTGTAAACACAAGATGTGCAAGCAGTGGCATTCAGTGGAGGTAGGGATAAGATAAAAGAAACCGGCAATTGGCCGGCCTCTTTTAGGAGAACGAATTAGGTTATTGGTGCATGCCTAGTTTTTTCTCTAGGTAGTGGATATTCGTACCACCGTTTTGGAAGTTCTCGTCTGACAAGATCTTCTTGTGAAGCGGGGTATTGGTTTTAATCCCGTCAATTACTAGCTCATTTAGTGCGTTTTTAGCACGAGCGATCGCAACATCACGGTTCTCACCATAAGTGATTAACTTACCGATCATCGAGTCGTAATGTGGCGGTACTGTGTAATCAGCGTAAATATGGCTGTCCCAACGGATCCCAAGGCCACCTGCTGGGTGGAAGCGTGTAATTTTACCCGGTGAAGGGATAAAGCTCTCTGGGTCTTCTGCGTTAATACGGCACTCGATTGCGTGACCACGGATCACCACGTCTTCTTGTGTGATAGAAAGCGGTTGACCAGCAGCAATCTTAAGTTGCTCTTTGATTAAGTCTACGCCAGTGACCATTTCTGTGACTGGGTGCTCAACCTGAATACGAGTGTTCATTTCAATGAAGTAGAACTCGCCGTTTTCGTATAAGAATTCAAACGTACCTGCACCGCGATAACCAATCTCGATACATGCACGAGTACAGCGATCACCAATGTATTTACGCATTTCTGCTGTGATCCCTGGTGCAGGTGCTTCTTCCACTACTTTTTGGTGACGACGCTGCATTGAACAGTCGCGCTCACCTAGGTGGATTGCATTGCCTTGACCGTCAGCGAGTACTTGTACTTCGATGTGGCGTGGGTTTTCTAGGAATTTTTCCATGTAAACCATACCATTACCGAAGAACTGCTTCGCTTCTTGTTGTGTTAAGGCGATAGAGTTTGCGAGTTCTTTTTCGTTGCGAACGACACGCATACCACGACCACCGCCGCCGCCAGCCGCTTTGATGATAACTGGGTAGCCGATACGCTTAGCGATCTGCGTATTGCGGTCGTTGTCATCAGTCAATGGACCATCAGAACCTGGCACGCAAGGTACGCCTGCTTTTCTCATCGCTTCAATTGCTGATACTTTATCACCCATTAGGCGAATAGTGTCGCCTTTTGGACCGATAAAGATAAAGCCACTTTGCTCAACTTGGTCTGCAAAGTCAGCATTTTCAGAAAGGAAACCGTAACCTGGGTGAATAGCAACGGCGTCTGTGACTTCTGCCGCCGCGATAATACGAGGAATATCAAGGTAGCTTTCGCTTGCCGCAGGTTTTCCGATACAAATGGTTTCATCTGCAAGAAGAACGTGTTTTAGGTCGCGATCAGCTGTTGAGTGCACAGCAACCGTCTTAATACCTAGCTCCTTGCAGGCACGCAATACGCGAAGTGCAATTTCACCTCGGTTTGCAATGACTACTTTATCTAACATAACGTTGACCTTCTGCGTAATTATTCGATGATGAATAGCGGTTGGTCGAATTCTACTGGCTCACCGTTTTCAACTAGGATTGCTTTCACTACACCAGCTTTGTCTGATTCGATCTGGTTCATCATCTTCATGGCTTCAACGATACAAAGTGTGTCGCCAACATTTACTTTTGAACCTACTTCAACGTATGCCGCTGCTGTTGGAGAAGAAGCTGTGTAGAAAGTACCAACCATAGGAGACTTAACTTGGTGACCCGCAGGTGTGCTGCTTTCTGCTGGTGCTGCTTCTACTGCTGCAGGAGCCGCCGCTGGTGCTGCTGGTGCAGGCGCCGCTGGAGCTGCCATGTATTGTTGAGNNNNACTGGTGCACTGCTGTGGCGATTGATACGTACTGACTCTTCACCCTCAGTGATTTCTAGCTCTGCAATACCTGATTCTTCTACTAGCTCGATAAGTTTTTTGATCTTGCGAATATCCATACAATGACCCGCCTGTTAGTTAATTTGAGTTATTTTGTTTTCGCAATTGCGCTAACGCTGCATCAAATGCAGCACGATAGCCCAACGCGCCTAATCCACATATCACGCCTTCCGCCACATCAGAAAAATAAGACTTGTGACGAAATGGCTCTCTGGCGTACACATTGGTGATGTGTACTTCATAAAAAGGGGTGTCCACACTGAGTAAAGCGTCTCGAAGGGCAATGCTCGTATGGGTAAATGCGGCGGGATTAATGATAATCGCATCGCATTGTTCATATTGAGCGTGAATAGCCTCGATTAGCTGCGCTTCACTATTACTTTGAATGTGTGACAAGCTGACTTGCTGTGCTTCTGCATATTCAGTTAATGCGTCAACAATTTCGTTGAGAGTCTGCGTGCCGTACTTGTGCGGCTCACGGCGACCTAGCATATTCAAATTAGGGCCGTTTACTAATAAAATCTTTAATTTTGCAGACATATTACGCGAACTTCCTTTAACTAAAGCATTAGCCAAAAATTTAGACTGTATGGCTTGTTAACTTAAGCCGAATTCCAGCAAATAGCAAATATTTCTCCATTTCGTGGAGTATTATAGAGAGTTCGAGGTAAATAGCAGCAAAATACTGGTCTAATCAGAAGGGGAGAGGGGCAAACAAGCTTGCCCCTAAAATGATTACTTTGCGGCCTGCTTGGCCTTTTCTAGGTGGGCAGCAAAGTCCTTTGCGTCTAAGAAGCCTGTGATGCGGTGTGCTGGCATCTCATTACCTTGGCTATCAAAGATTAAAATAGTCGGCAAACCAAACACCGTAAATGCTTCCATGATCTCTTGGGTGTTGTCATTGGCTTTGGTCAAGTCGAGCTTTAATAGCTCATAATCTTTAAACTGTGCTTGTACTTCAGGTTTCGGGAAAGTGTATTTCTCAAATTCTTTACACGCAACACACCACTCTGCGTATAAATCAACGATAGGCACTTTGCCTTTAGCATTGGCCTCAGCAACGGCGACTTTAAGCGCGGCTAAGTCAGGTAGTGGCTTAAACTTCTGCTCTCCGGTAACGGTCTCGGTTTGAGTTGATGCTGTACTTACAACAGCTGTAGGTACTGGAAACAAGCTTGTTTTTAATGCGTATAAGCCAACAATAAACAGGGTGATCGCAAAGCCCCACAATGTGGTTTTACCTTTGCCTGCCTGTAATTGGCTTTGCCAATAATGCAAGTAGAGTGCTGTCGCTACGGCGAGGCCACCGGCAAGTGAGATAATCACTGTCGCATCAAGTATGCGCTCTAAAAGGATAAGCGGTACAAAGAGCATCACAAAACCAAATAGCGTTTTGACCTGATCCATCCAGCCACCTGCTTTTGGCAGTAATTTTCCACCTGAGGTACCTAGCAGTAATAGCGGTAGGCCCATGCCCAAGCTCAGTGCATATAGCGTTACCGCGCCCACCACATAATCACCACTTTGCGCGACAAATAATAGCGCGCCAGAAAGTGGAGCCGTGGTGCAGGGCGATGCAATAAGTCCAGATAGCACACCCATAATGAATACGCCCCAGTAATTGCCGCCTTTTTGCTTGTTACTGAGCTGAGTGAGTTTATCCATCATGCCGCTAGGTAAACGAATTTCGTAAACCCCAAACATAGATAGCGCGAGTGCGACGAACAATATACTAAAGCTGATAAGTACCGCGGGATGCTGCAAGTAGCCTTGAATTTGGCCACCGAAATACGCAACGACTAACCCAAGCGCCGCGTAAGTGACCGCCATACCTTGCACATAAACAAAAGACAAACTGAAGGCTTTTTTAGTCGAAAGACCTTGTTGACCGGCGATGAGGCTCGACAAAATAGGGAACATCGGGAATACACAAGGAGTAAAGGCAAGGCCAATACCAAGGCCAAAAAACGTCAAAATATTCGCAACTAAGCTGCGCTGCATTAGCTGCTCAGTGAAAGACAAATTATCGTTATCTACAGGCGCGATGTCGCTTTGAGCTTCTGCTGTTGTCTCAGCTGCTTTTGTTTCAGGAGCTTTGGTTGACGTGGTCTTTGGCTTTTCTCCCGCAATCGTGCTTAACGGCACTTCTACAATTTCTGGCGGATAGCAAAGTCCAGCTTCGGCGCAGCCTTGATAGCGTATTTTTACGATTGCGCCTTGCTCGATATTACTGAGCTTAGAGATAACAGATAAGTTACTAAAGTAGACTTCTGTGCGACCAAAAAACTCATCTTCAATCATCTTGCCTTTTTCAAGCTCTGGCACTTGGATGTCGGCTTGTTTGGCGATAATTTGAAGATTCTTCTTATATAAGTAATAGCCGTCAGCGATGTCCCAACCCACAAACAAGGTGTTGCCTTGCTGGTCAAAATCGAACTTGAATGCTTCTGTTACTGGTAAAAAAGTCTGTTGTTTAGGAGCCAGTAAGCTGTCTAGCACCGCATTGTTTGCTTGCGCGGGAAACCACATCAGCAATGAGAAAAGAACTACTAAGAGTCGCATTACAATAATACCTCGTCCATCCATTTGAAATAAGCTAAGTTGCCGCTAGTGACGTCCACGACTTGAGTTTCTGGGACATCATAACTGTGTAAGTCGCGAATAGCGGCCATCACTTGCTCTAGTTTTTCGGATTTTGTCTTGATTAACAGCTTGGTTTCTTGTGCATGTTCAACCTGACCTTCCCAAACATAAATAGATTCCACTGCTGGGATTAGGTTCACACAAGCTGCAAGTTTTTGCGTTACAAGTTGCGTTGCAATCTTACGCGCTTCTGCAACTGAATCGCATGTAGATAAGACGAGTTTATATCTTACGCCCATTGCCATTTCCATTTTAGGGTTAGTAATGGCATCTTAGCGGATAGCTCCTCTTTTCTAAAGCGTCTTACTTGTATCGCTTGAATTAAGACCTTTGCACCCATATTTATCTTTCGTAGATTTGGAGAAAGTATGTTTAGATTCTTATTTATTTTGTTTATCGCTATTCCGATTATTGAAATTGCTTTGCTGATCCAAGTCAGCGAGGTGATAGGCGGTTTTGCTACCATTGCGCTTGTAATTGGTACCGCCATTTTAGGGGCAAGACTGGTTAAACAGCAGGGTCTTGGCGCGTATGTCAACGTACAGCAACAGATGTCTCGTGGGCAATTGCCTGCACAAGATTTATTTACCGGTTTGTGTGTGATCATTGCCGGTGTGCTATTGATGACGCCCGGGATCATGACCGATGTATTAGGCTTTTTACTGTTAACCCCGGCCGTTAGAAAAAAGCTGGCGCAGTCGCTTTTAGCCCATGCTACTGTAAGAGTGCAAACAGGCATGCATTCAGGTCAGTCACCGTTTGCGAATCAATCACGCGACGAGCGTCCAGAGCCGCAGGAAGAAATTAGAGATCCATTTAAAAATCAATCGGGTAGAAATTCTTCAACAACGATTGAAGGTGAATACGAAAGAAAAGACTAAATTTTTTTGGTTTTTTCTCTTGGGTTTTAATTTGCCCATCCCCATAAATGAAAGCAATTAAAATTGCGTGTGTTAACCACAACCTGTGGATGTAACACCGCCTTAAAAAAGTATTATTTCTGTCATTGTTCAGAAACTGTTAGGAGAACTATATAAATGAACATTCGTCCTTTACATGATCGCGTCATTGTTAAGCGTCTTGAAGAAGAAACAAAGTCAGCTGGCGGCATTGTGTTAACTGGTTCTGCAGCTGAAAAGTCTTCACGTGGTGAAGTGGTTGCAGTAGGCAACGGCCGCGTGTTGGACAATGGTGAAACTAAATCACTACAAGTAAAAGCTGGCGACACAGTGTTGTTCGGCTCTTACATCGAAAAAACTGAAAAGATCGAAGGTCAAGAGTACCTGATCATGCGCGAAGATAACATCTTAGGCATCGTAGAATAATTAATACTTTTTAGTTTAATCGACAACAGAATTTAAGAGGAATTTATAACATGGCAGCTAAAGAAGTTCGTTTTGCAGGTGACGCTCGTACAAAAATGCTAAAAGGCGTAAACGTACTAGCAGACGCAGTAAAAGTAACACTAGGTCCTAAAGGCCGTAACGTTGTTTTAGAAAAGTCATTCGGTGCACCAACTATCACTAAAGACGGTGTATCTGTTGCGAAAGAGATCGAGCTTGAAGATAAGTTCGAGAACATGGGCGCACAAATGGTTAAAGAAGTTGCGTCTAAAGCTAATGACGCAGCGGGTGACGGTACTACAACTGCAACTGTTCTTGCGCAAGCTATCGTGAACGAAGGTCTTAAGTCAGTTGCTGCGGGTATGAACCCAATGGACCTTAAGCGTGGTATCGACAAAGCCGTTATCGCTGCTGTTGAAGAATTAAAAACACTTTCAGTACCTTGTTCAGACGCAAAAGCGATTGCACAAGTTGGTACGATTTCAGCTAACTCTGACAAAGAGATTGGTGACATCATTGCTGAAGCAATGGAAAAAGTAGGTCGCGAGTCTGGTGTTATCACTGTAGAAGAAGGTCAATCACTACAGAACGAACTAGATGTAGTTGAAGGTATGCAGTTTGACCGTGGTTACCTTTCTCCGTACTTCATCAACAACGCTGAAAAAGGCCAAGTTGAGCTAGATAACCCACATATTCTTCTAGTAGACAAGAAGATCTCTAACATTCGTGAACTTCTACCTACACTAGAAGCAGTTGCTAAAACAAGCAAGCCGCTACTAATCATTGCTGAAGACCTTGAAGGTGAAGCGCTGGCAACTCTGGTTGTAAACAACATGCGTGGTATCGTGAAAGTGGCAGCGGTTAAAGCGCCTGGCTTTGGTGACCGTCGTAAAGCAATGCTACAAGATATCGCGACACTAACTGGTGGTACGGTTATCTCTGAAGAAATTGGCCTTGAGCTTGAGAAAGCTACGGTTGAAGACTTAGGTACAGCTAAGCGCGTAGTTATCACTAAAGATGATACAACTATCATCGACGGTGCTGGCGAGCAAGAAGCAATCGATGGTCGCGTATCTCAGATCAAAGCACAAATCGAAGAAGCAACTTCTGACTACGACAAAGAGAAACTACAAGAGCGCATGGCAAAACTTGCTGGCGGTGTTGCAGTAATCAAAGTTGGCGCAGCAACTGAAGTTGAAATGAAAGAGAAGAAAGACCGCGTAGAAGATGCACTACACGCAACTCGCGCAGCGGTTGAAGAAGGTGTAGTACCTGGTGGTGGTGTTGCGCTAGTTCGCGTTGCGAGCAAGCTTGAATCGCTAACTG
Source organism: Pseudoalteromonas sp. HM-SA03 (assembly GCF_002289345.1). Lineage (GTDB taxonomy): Bacteria > Pseudomonadota > Gammaproteobacteria > Enterobacterales > Alteromonadaceae > Pseudoalteromonas. The sequence goes on from NZ_NSDG01000059.1 coordinate 16,205, forward strand.
GTGACAACGAAGACCAAAACCTCGGTATTAAAGTGGCACTTCGTGCGATGGAAGCACCACTTCGTCAAATCGTTTCAAACGCAGGTGACGAAGCATCAGTTGTGGTTAACGCAGTTAAAGCTGGCGAAGGTAACTACGGTTACAACGCTGCAACTGGCGAATACAGCGACATGATCGAAATGGGTATCCTAGACCCAACTAAAGTAACGCGTTCTGCACTTCAGTTCGCAGCATCAGTTGCTGGTCTAATGATCACCACTGAAGCGATGGTTGCTGAAATTCCGAAAGAAGAAGCTGCTGCTCCAGATATGGGCGGCATGGGCGGAATGGGTGGCATGGGCGGCATGATGTAATCAGCCTCCTATGATTTCATAGAAGCCCATAATGTTTCAAAAACCCCGTAAAGCATTGTTTTACGGGGTTTTTCTTTATCTGTAACTGTTCAGCTTGTTTCACAATAGTTCACGAAGTTTCAATTTTTTTGGGGTATAAAGTGGGGGATCGCCATTTGCGTAAAGTTATTTTTTAGTATTAAATGAGGTGAATACCCCACATTTGATACCCCTAAAAGGATTACATTATGAGTTTAACCGCCCTCGAAGTGAAAACTATTTCGTGTCCTGCTGATAAAAAACAAATCAAGAAGTTTGATGGTAATGGTTTGTTTTTATTGATAAAAAGCAATGGGTCTAAATTATGGAGAATGCGCTTTAAGTTATCAGGAACATATAAAGAACTGGCTTTAGGTCAATACCCCACGATACCCCTCGTTGAAGCAAGAAAACTGGCAGAGGAAGCAAGGGTTTCTCTGATTCAGGGGATCAACCCTATTGAAGACAGAACTGATTCCCTGCTGATAAAGCTGCTATAAAACACTTCAATGATAAATTTTGAACCGAATTAGCAGTATTGATTGAAACAGATAAACAAGTGCTCAACTCGTATGAAGCATGTTCAGAAAGGCTTATAGGTCTTTATAACCAGCTTGATCATAGTGGGCTTGCTGGCACTAAAATATTAGCGTTGTTAGGTAAGCTAAAAGAGGGTGATACTCAGACGTACACCGAGATTAAAGAGCTATTACTTAATGAGCCTAACGAACTTCAAAAGCTCTTACTATCAGCCAAAAAAGCGGATTCAATCAATCCCCAATCACACATATACAGAGAAATTACGCTCACGTTAATTGATATTGATCCCAGCTTTGGAGATAAAATCAGAGCATTTGAGGACAAGTACTCATCAAATAAATCATTAGAAACCAGTTACCTTTTATCGCTTTCGGGTAGCAATATCGAGAGAGTGTGAGATTCACTGATATCGCGCGGTGACGAAAACGAAATCATAGCGATTGATATGTGAGTGAATCCACCACTCAGAGAAATTTCACTTGATGGTGAGTACGCTATTGAGTCTAACTTTCCACTTGCTGATTTACTCAAGCCTGAGCAGGAATATCAAAAGGCCTATAAAGACACTATGCCGAAAATAAGAGCCGCAGGGTTTCTCAAGACTCAGGCAGTCCAAGAGCATATTGAAGATCTCATGTTGCATAGCCCAGACCTAGCACAGATAAAGTCGGCATTGAAAAGGTGCTATCAAATTGATGTTTCGTTTGTTGAGAGTATGGATGACCTTAAGCCAAGTAATCTTGATAACTTCATGATGAAATTTCAAAGCACACTCGATGCAGCGATGGAGAAATACAAAACGTGACTCGATGTTGCTATCCAAGCAAATCGCGAGAAAGTAAAAGAACAAGACAAGCACAAAAAAGCAATACTTCGCTTCGTTCATTGAATTGGCTTTGATTTAATAGATCAGCATTTTACTAACTTACTAATCCAAGAAATCAAAAGTAACTCGTTTGACATACATGGCCTACATTTAGACCCTAATCGCCTTGATATAGCCAATGGCATGTTTGGTGAAAGCCCAAGCGAAGCTGACGGAACAAGGTGGAAGCAAAACCTCATCAAATTTTACAACAAAATGATTACTTGAAACCCTGATGAGCCTTTATCTGTCGCGGCACATATTTCTATGTGATGAAAAGTTGAGGACAGAACTCAAATGCAGTACTTGCTAAAAAGCCACGGTTTGTTCACTGAAAGTGGGAGCTTTAACAAGGATAAGGCGAGGGGGAATTTGGCGAGTTCGAATAATATCTAGTTTTCAAAGTAAATTCCTAAATAGTGACATTCTTGTTGCTGCCTATTTTTTTTCTTTTTAAGCTTTAATTGTAAGAAATATATTATTGTGGCTACCAAATGGTAGGTATCACAGTACTTTTATTAAGCGAAAACGAGAAGGTTAAAAATATGGAGTTTATCTTAGGGTTGATAATGGAACACATGAAGTGGGTACTTTCAGGTATTGGAGTTCCAATAATTACTTACATCTTTTTTAAGAAGTATTCGGCCCAAAATATTGTCGTGAAAATAGAACAAAATGGCAATGATTCTATTGTGAATGATACAAGAAATAATTTTGGTAAAACTAATGATGTTGTATGTGTTTCAGGTGCTTCATACCAAATGAAAGTTGGAAAAAAACACAAATGGTTACGTGAGAGTGTTTTAAAGTTGACGTTAAGACAAATGACACGTTTTTATGGCCTTGATGAAGTGAGTAAACTGGAAAACTATGAAAATGGCAAAGTTGAGCTACCAATTGGCATGATCGAGAAATTAGAATGCTTTTTTTTCATCAACTCTGATGTGATTGACGGCGATAAACCCTATATTTTCAAATCGTTTCATTTGTCTCAGCCATCTATTCACGATCTGTTTGAGCAAGGATTTTTACCTAAAATTGCTTGCTGCCCCTATGATAGGGGAGATTTACTTTGTTTTGTGGTTATGTATAAAGAAGAGGACGGCTTCACACGAATTATTTCATCCGATTTAGTTGGTTCATTTAAGTCTTCTGGTAGAGGGCGCATGAATATCCAATATTTAATAGAAGAGCTAATAGCGAGAAATATACCTGACTATGAGGTTTCGGTTCTTACAGCAACAACTGAGGATTGGAAGAGACTACAAACCAATTGCTATTACGATACAGATCTTTTTCATAGGCTCGGAGCAGTTGATCAAGAGTGTATGAATATTTTTAGCCAATGGTATGATGAAACGTTAAAGGTTCGGAATTTAAATAATCATAAGATGTGGTGACTCATATTTGATATTACAGCGCTAATGAATGGCTTCACTCAATTAGACTGGTAGCTACAAGCAGAAGCATGCGTCAGGAAATAACAAGTTTCTTTATTTTAGTATCTGAATTACCATTAGTATTAATGCTATTAAGTGACATCTTATTTGTTTAACACCCTATATTACAAGGTAGAAACAGTTACCCGTTTCAAAAAGGACTGGATATGAATGACCCTATCTTACTAGCTACAAAATTAAATGAATTGGTTCAGTTGGCTTCAGAGGCTTCAACAGGGTTTGAACAAGCTGCTATTTATTCAGCTTGTTCGAGCATCTGGAAAGAATTTGAATAGTCAGGAGAACAATTTGATGGATATATAATGGAAAAAGTTCTTGGTGTTTGCTATCACATCAAAGCAGCAGTTGGATATGATGTTACTAATGGTCATAATAAATCTAGTCATATTTCATGGGCTTACGGAGAATTAATGACTTTAGATAATCTACTAGAAGAAAGGTCCAGAAACGTATAGTGACATGTAAAAAATGAATGGTAAGGGATTGATAAATATCTATTTTTTTCAGATAGCTAACGCCAAATCTACTTATTGTATTGAAGCCACACCTAAAAATAGAGTTTTGTATGGAAGAGCTTAAGAAGTTAGGCGAATTAACTAAAATGGATGAAAAGCATGAGCTGATGGGCATGGTTTGTGGTTCTGTTCCAAGCTTGGAAAAAATGCATAGCTACCTTTCGAAGGAAGTCCTCAATGGAGAAGTTCCAGATGAAATAAAGAGTCAGTTTAATGTTGCTAAAAATATGGCTCTCTATTCTTATTTCTTTTATGCATTAGCCCCAGAGGTTCATCTTAAAACATACTCTGTGATTGAGCATGCATTAAGAATTAAGACAAATCCTAAAAGACTTATGATGCTCAAAGCTCTTATGAAGCATGCATTAGCTCAAGGGTGGGTTTCTGATATAGGGTTTCGTCATATCAAAAACCCAAGTGTTGATAATGAATGGAGTAAATCAATGATTGATGTTATTCCGAGCTTGAGAAACTCGAAAGCACACGGCTCAAAACTGTTAGTTGGCGACTGTTTACATCATATTTCATGTTGTGCTGACTATATAAACCAACTATTCCCTCAAAAGACAATGAAACGACTTAATCAGCATTGTTCGTAAAACTCTATTATCTAGAATTGATAGCTTACCTCGAAGGGTAAAGTTTGATGAGTTTGACAGATTAACATAAAGCTCAGTAATTATATCGGTTGACCCTGCGAGTCAATAACCGATTTTCCTACGTGCCTTGTAAAATAACGGTTCTTTGACACCTTGCGTCATACCGATGTTTCATAATCACTTTATTAATTAATTTCTTGAATTATGAGAAATACAGTGAGTGAGTTACAAGGTTACTTTTGCCCATTTGGTTCTTTAGATATTCGTGCTATTTGTAAAATTGGCGATGACCTTGATATGCATGAGGGAGAGCTATTTGAAATTATTGATGATTTTCGTGAAAGTATTGGATCTGAAAGTTGGGATAACATTGACCCTGTTTACTGCGTTCTTGACTATGTGCTGCAAGAAGCCAGAAACAAAGTATCTGAGGTAACTTGATATGATTTTACGAATGATTTTTCAGGAGGCTGAACAGAAATATATGTGTATGGTAACTTCATGTGCAGTAGCTTTGATTACTCTGAGGCTGTGATTGAAGAGCTTACAAGTAACATCGCATGATATACTGCTGAATTAATGGATGATAAATTTTGCAAGTATGTTTTCGATGAGCTAAATATTTCAGGGGCATAGCCCCTAAATTTTTATGATTTATTTTACACCCTTTTTAAGTAATCTATCATATGCAAATAACTGAATTACTAAATTGATTTAAGAAGTACTTCCTCGTGGCGAGATGAAATAAGGCCAAAAGCTATACAAGCGTGCTGAGCACCATTAACTTACTTACCGAATACAGAGGTGCTGAATCACTCAGAGACTATACGAGAGATATGTTGGAAGACTTTCTCACAGAAACAAGCAAGCTAAGATGCTGGTCTTCAAAAACATACAGAAATCACTGGCAAAACTTAAAGTCATTTTTTGTTCGGTGTGAAGCGGTAGGGTACGTTAAATCTAATCCTGTAGTAAACGTATCAAGGCCAAAGCTCGACAAACCTTTGCCAAGATTTGTTTCGGAAAAAGATATCAAAACTATCATCTACGAAACAGAATACTACCCTTGGAGATATTCACTAGAAAGGTCGCGTAACAGCGCGATAATCTTTACCTTGTTACTTTCCTGAATCAGGCTTCAAGAAATGCTAAACCTCACCACTTGAGATGTCGATTTTTGAGAAAAGGAGATCTTGGTTAGAAAATGAAAGTGAAATAAAGATCGAATTATTCCAATAAACCAAAAGCTCCTTCCTCGCCTCAAGCAATACCATGATCATAGGAATAAAAAACTCAAACCCTCGCAACGGTTCTTTACGAGCGTGAGATCAGGCAAACAACTCACTCAAAAGAACATCGCCACTATTTGCCAAAAGATCAGATGCGCAGCCTGAGTATATTTCTCACCGCATATGCTGAGACACACATTTGCTCGTATGGCGATCGATGCACAGGTGAACTTGTTTGCGATTAAAGAGGTTATGTGACACGCAGATATTAGTACGACACAGAGGTATTTATCTATTTCAAAAGAGACTCTGAAAAGACAAATATCTAATGTTAACTTTTTTATTTGACATTAAAACAATTATCAATAAGATGCTTTGGCCTTATGGTTGTTGGGTGGAAATTCAACAATTACAAATTTTATTAAAATTTGCGTAAATTAAGTTATAAGGTAGAGAATAAACGACAGTTTATTATCCCCTTATTTAAGCCAAAAAACATCTAAGCTATAAGGGCTAAAACGCTCTTATAGTTCTATCGCGGAGTGGAGAAGTGGTATCTCGTCGGGCTCATAAGTGGAACCCCCTCGAAAACCATTTTATAATCTGTGATAAAATTAGCGATTTGTAGCTTAAAGATACGTAAAAATTAATATGAATTTGTAATCGATGATAGTAAGGTAAAGCCTGAAAGTCATCGTTTTTTTATATTTTAAATTATTTTTATGCTTCAAATAGAAGAATTGCACAACAAGTTTTGTAGATATTGAGAAATATTTAATTGATATTCAATCAGGACAATTCAAGCGTTCAAACATAACTTGTCACTCGTTATTCGTTACAAGTCAATAGAAACAATTCATGAGCTAGATAAAGCTTACATCGAGTCCTTTATCATTCATGCAAAGATTGATAGAAATCGGTCTCCTAAAACCATAAAAAATTGCCTGTGTTATCTCACTTTGTTTTTGAAGCGGTGTGTTAACGAAGGTTACATTGATGACAACCCAGCTCACAAGATTGCTCGTCCAAAAGTGCCTAGAAGAGAACTAAGAGGCTTATCAGCAGAGGATGCTACTAGTCTTATTGAACACGCAAAAAATTTACCTACTGTCTATTCATTTTACAGAGAAAGATGAGTAGCAATTATTGCTGTTTTTCTATATACATGAATCCGCTTTAATGAGCTGAGACATATAAAACTCTCGGATATGGACATTGAAAATAGAGTTTTGCATATCAAAAACTGAAAGTGAAGTAAGGACAGGCTTATTCCTATGCCATGAGCTTTAATCGATACTCTTTCAAGTTACATAGCTCAAAGAAAGCGACTCAATAAAAAGTGTATTTACTTTTTTACTTCGAGTAAGTATGACACGCAATTAAGCTATCATGTACTCAGGCGTTATATATCTACGCTCAGAGAATACAGCGGTATATATTTTTATGCTCATAAACTTCGTCGTACCTTTGCCACGCTTATGCTCGAAGGTGGGTGTGATTTGTACGCGTTAGCTAAAATGATGTGACATAGTGATATAAGTACGACTGAAAGGTACTTGAGCGCAACCGTATATCATTTGCAGAGACAGGTGAATAAACACCCGTTGAATTTTTAGCCGACCCATACATTTGTAAACGTACGAGAGTTGCATAACTAATTAAACCGTCAAGCTGAAAAATCAACCAAGAAGAAAACTATATAATGCTGTAATTTCTATTTTTTCTGTGTAATAGTAATAAATGAGCTTCAAGATTAAGCTCAGGGTAATAACTATTATTTCAAGAACTTTACAATCAAAAGGAGTTTTAATATGAAAAGATCTTTACGGATAAATACCTTTTTACTTGGATTTTTCTCATTGTCAGCTTTTTCAGTTTCTGCAAATCCTGAAGTTGAATCTAGAATTCAGAATGCTATCTCTGAATATACAGCACAACAATCTGTGAAAAGTGTAGATTATCCTTATCGTTGCAGAGAACTCGAGTCTACAGCTTACGAGTCAGTTAACCCAAATGAAATTGAAATTGTAGATAGATTTACAGTGTCTCATGAGTGCCGTTACAAGCTTCAATCATACCATGTGGTAAGAAACGACTCTGGGGCTAAATATTATGTTTACCTTACCGACTCAAATGGCACAATAATTAGAACTGGACGCTACGGTGTATCGTCTTATCCAAGTGCTGGAGATTATTTTTGGGTTGTTGAAAACAAAGGTGGCGGGGATGGGAGTGGGCGATTCAAATCAGAAACTCGTCACTTTAGATAAAATTAATAGCTAATGTAGAATAACGCCAGATCGCTGGCGTTATTTTCATAATTTACACTTTTTTATCCACTAAATTACTGCCACGACTTTTCAAAAATTCAATGGCTTCTAGTTGTAAACTTTCAAGATTAGATTGTGTAAAAATAGTCTCTATAGCTTGCTTAGACTGATTTGCGTATATCGGAGAATAACTGTAGGTCTTATTGTCCTGCTTGGATAGTTTTTCAGCTTGTTCAGTATAGTCATTTATATACTGCTCTATATCAAGCTTTGCTGTAGGATCCAATTGCCCAGTGGTCATACGTACCTCAAGAGACACTCTAAAATGACTTAGTCCTTCAATTGAACTATCATCCTTTCCATCTGTTTCACTGGATAGGTGAGTAATATCTGCGATTAAGCTCGTAAACTCTTGGGGGGAGATGTTATTGATATCAAACTCTTCTACTGCAAGTAAGGCATTAAAATCACCTTGTTTGGGCTTTATTTCCTTAATCGGTGTATCTAATCCATTTGATGCTAATTCATCGCTTTTAGAGTGCCGATTAACAGTTGTTTGCCTACTATTCAGCTCTGTGCCTTGTGAGTGAAATGAATGGGGCTCTGTGCCGCTATGTATTTTCATAAATATTCCCTATTTAACAGTTGATACCTACTTACCATGTCGGCCTCAAATATCAAAAGTTTAACATAAATTAACGAATTTTCTCTGAAGCTAATTTAATTACTTGAATTAAGTGAAGATAAAAATTGCCTGACTATCAACACTGTTACTGTAACTCCACCCAATTTAGTACAGCTATTTCGTAGAATTCTATGCAGCCTCAAGATAACCAATTGGTG
>NZ_NSDG01000006.1 GCF_002289345.1 Pseudoalteromonas sp. HM-SA03
GTTAACGACAAGCGTTGATTTGCTGCTATCTGCGCTATTTGCGGTACACTCGGCATCGTGGCGCTTTGTTTTCCGCCAATATCTTGCTCCATGCTACCGTCAAACACGGTCATGGCTTTGCCTTTTAAGGTCAGTAACTTGTCTGCAAAGATGTTGACGTTACCACTTGAGTCAATGCTGATTTCACTGCCACCATTGGCAAGGGTGAGGTTGCCAGAGCCACTGCCTTTAATCGTGATATTACCTTGGCTTTGAATGAGTTGACTTCCCGCGGGAGCGGTAATGGTAAGGTTGTTGTCTGCCTTGAGGTTTATATCGCTTTGGATAACACTGCGATGGCTGCGACCCGCCTTAAGGGTCAAATCTTGTTTGGCGCTGGCGTCAATTTGATTGGCGATGAGTTCAAAGTTAATCATCATCGCATTTTCAATTAATAAGTAAGTGTTTTTAGTGGTAAGGAGTTA
>NZ_NSDG01000060.1 GCF_002289345.1 Pseudoalteromonas sp. HM-SA03
GCGATTGAGGTCGATACAAGCTTAACTTCTGAACGAGTTATTAGAACGCTACAACAAATTATTGCTTGGCGCGGTAAACCAAAGCAGATTAGAGTGGACAATGGCCCAGAATTTACTTCAACGGCACTCGAAGATTGGGCAATGAAAAATGACATCAAGTTGGAATTTATAGAGCCAGGCAGTCCTTACCAGAATGGTTTTGTGGAAAGGTTTAACCGAAGTTACCGTGAAGAAGTGCTCGATTTATACTTGTTTGAGTCGCTGCAAGAAGTACGTGAAATCACTGATGAGTGGTTAGATATTTATAATTATGAGCGACCTCATGATTCACTAGGCGATATGACACCAATTGGTTATCTTGAGGCTGCATAGAATTCTACGAAATAGCTGTACTAAATTGGGTGGAGTTACAGAATGGTCGATAAGCATAACGCGGAGAACTTTTATAAGAATCTATCGAGTGAGTTAGGCGGTGAACTTGTATCTACAGAGCCTAGTAAGACCTATTATCTTGATGAGAGGCAAACTAATCGCTTTGGCCTAATTGGATTGATCGGTACTGGTGTTGGCATTATCGTTCCATTCATTCTTGTAGCTGCTATGTTGATGGTGGCCTTGTATATAATCAGAACAAAAATGGAAGTAGTACAAATTTTTGATAAGCACGTAGAAATTAAAAAAATTCCGGGTGCTAATAAACTTTTCATTAAAAAAGACGATTTTACGCACTTTCAACACGATGAATCTGCGATCCGCTTTACCTATATCACTGACAACGGAGAGAAAAAGTCCCAAGAAATTCCTTTGATGTTTATTCAAGAGGATAAACGTCAAGAGCTTGTTGAACAGTTGCAAAGTGTTGTGCATACAAGTGCGAATTACGCCGAACAAACGATGGAAGAAGTTGCTCAGTCGTAAGTTAGCAAGCAAGATAATCACTCTCAGATTTACTTATGCAAGTCTGAGAGTGAAATTCATCGGCTTCAATTTACGCCTGGTTTATCATGGTCTGTTATAGCTCCGCAGCGACCACTGAAATCTCAACAAGCAATGCATCACGAGCCATGCTCGCTTCTACACAAGCGCGAGCTGGTGCATAACCTTCAGGCACCCATGCATCCCACACTTCGTTCATTTCTGCAAAATATTTCATGTCTTTAATATAAATTGTCGCAGAAAGAATGTGTTTACGGTCGCTACCTGCTTGAATAAGTAGCTCATCAACTTTCTCAAGCATGGTTTCAGTTTGTTCCTTAATTCCTTGCTCGGCGTCCTTACACACTTGGCCACATAAATAAATAGTACCATTATGTTTTACAATACGGCTCATTCGTTGTTTGGTGTCAATTCGTTCAATCACTGTTTTTCCTTTCAAATCGTTACTGTAATCGGCAGGTTTAGGCTGAAATGTTATCTCTTTTTAATAAGATGAGCTACTTGCTTGGTATTGGCTTTTATGAAAAGTAACGACGGTTAAGTGCTCTAATACAAGGTAAGATACGTGAGAGTATTTTGAATTAAAGCAATTGGGTTTAGCTAGGGCTCTAATACCTTACGGTAAGCTTCTGTTTTACTTATCTTAGTAAATGCACTACGTAGTTTCTCAACGATGGCTAAAGGAAGCTGGTTATTCGTTGCAAGGTAACCTTTTACTGAGAGTGCTTCCACATCGTATAAAAAGGCAAAGTGGTCGGCTGGAAGGTTAAGCTCCGCGGCCATAGTTTTGATATAACGCGGGTCATCAATCACTAAATCAACACGATTTGCGACGAGTAATTCATATGACTTTTCGATGTCGCTGGTTTGAACAAAGTTAAACCCAAGTGCTTTTAGTGTGCCTTCTGCGATATCACCACGCTGAACCGCTATTTTGTATTGTTTGGCATCCTCAAGTGATTGGATTTTAATGTCCTCACGGTAGCGATTGGTAACAAACCCTAAATGAAATACGGCAACAGGGCCAATCCAATGAAAACTGTCTTCTCTCGCCGGGGTCTTTGCGATGCTATAAATTAAGGTATATTTGTCATGCTGTGCTAATTTAAAAGCTCTAGCCCAAGGGTAAATTGAAAACTGTCCCTCGAGCTCAGCTGCTTTTAAAATCGCTTTGACCAGATCAGTACTTGAGCCTGCAACTTGGTGGTTTTCTATGGTTTGATTGGGTGGAGAAAGTTCCGTAACAATCTGTAATTTCGCCCATAACGGCAACGGGCTAATCAGCAAAATAAACAGTAGTAGACGTCCAACAACAGCATTCGTCATTACCAAACAACTCCACACGTTAATGCGTTAATCTATATTTAGCATAGATGGATTTTATTTTTCCGTCATTAACCATTCGTCGCAAGGCGATATTTATTTCCGTTTGTAACTCAGTTAGATGAGGCTGCAAGCGCATATGTACGGGTAATCGGCTTATTTCATAGCAAGACTGAAATTTGCGATACTTTGGTTGTTGTGAAATATAGTAGTCTGCTGTCACCGAACCAATCATGATGTAGTCTAAACGCTCATGTTCAAGCTGTGCTAGCAGTTCTTTCTCCGATACATTTTCATAAACCACTATCTTGCCTTCGCCTAAGTGCGCTTCAAAATTATCGTAACGATATCCTCTTACTTTGCCGACTAACGCGCCATAGAACTGCTCGGGCTCATGCTTGCCTACACAGCGAGATTGATACCCAAGCAGCACCTCCGTTGAGAAAGCATAGTCGATGCTATAGATCCCAGGGACGTCCGCTTCAGCCCGCCACGCTTTATTGATCCCAGGTTCAATATCTATTTTTCCTTGGCCGAAATAGCGCTGTCCTCTGGCGACAGAGAGCGGCATAAACTCAAATTGGTGTGAAGTCAGTTTTGCCAACTCTTGAAAAATGTCGACAAAAATACCCTTGGGTTTTCCCTGCTCTTCAAAATAGTAGGGAGGATTGGCACCGTGATAGACTAATACGGTATAGGTGTTCGCCTGCGCTAATCCGGTAACTAACAACAGGGTAAGCATTACTAATTGAAAACACCGCATCGCAATCTTCAGGCTAAAGTAAAGGTATCTTCATAATATGCATGATTTTTGGGCGATGCAATTAATCCTTTCCTGATACCGTATCGAGATAAATACATCAGGCTGATTATTTGTCACAAGCTATAAATATGGTGAATACTACCTATATTGAAAATTGTCGACAATTTGTGGCGAGGCTGGTTGACGTGCGCGTCAACCAGCACTATATTGTCTACAACTTAAATTACAAAGACTGGCTAACTAATGATGAGCTTTTTTGACGAGCAAGCGGTTACTTCTTCTGATAAAGCATTCTTTCGTATGCGTAAGGAAATTGTAGAAGGGGAAATAGCGGCAGGTTCTAAGCTCAGCGAAATGGAATTGTCGACAAAGTATGAAGTCAGCAGAGCGGTTGTTCGTGAGGCAATTAACCGCTTGGAGTCATGTCACCTTGTTGAGCGTAAAGCTAACGTAGGGGCGCGCGTTGTTACTCTCACACCGGAAGGGTTAATGGAGCTTTATCAGATCCGCGAAGCACTCGAAGGTATGGCGGCAAGGCTTGCAGCGCAGCACATGACTGACACTGAAATTCAAGACTTAGAAGGTTTGTTGTCGAGTCAATTCGATGAAGTCAAAAACCAACATTCTTATTATCAAGAAGCGGGCGATCTCGATTTTCATTACCGCATTATTCTTGGCAGTAAAAATGCGAGTCTTATCTCTATGCTAGTCAATGGACTTTACCACTTGGTACGTATGTATCGTGTGCAGTTAGGGATGGCCGGTCCCCGCGTCACCACGGCATTTGACGAGCATAAACATATCGTTCGGGCGATCAGTAACCGCGACCCAGAACTGGCAGAAATACTGATGCGTCGACATATTCAATATTCTAAAAATAATATCGCAACCAAGTTAGCAAGCAATCAATCACACTTTTAAGAGAGAACATCATCATGAGCGCAGGAAAAAAATTTCGTGAAGCACTAAAAGTCAATAAACCGCTTCAAATCGTCGGCACTATCAATGCATATAGCGCGATGATGGCAAAGAAAATCGGTCATCAAGCTATCTATCTTTCTGGTGGTGGCGTCGCTAATGCATCTTATGGTTTACCTGACTTAGGAATGACATCTCTAAATGATGTAATTGCAGATGTAAGTCGCATTACCTCGGCTTGTGATCTACCTTTAATGGTCGACATTGATACTGGATGGGGCGGCGCTTTCAATATTGCAAAAACCATCCGAGATATGGAAAAAGCAGGTGCCGCTGCAGTACATATGGAAGATCAAGTAGCGCAAAAACGCTGTGGTCACCGTCCAAATAAAGAAATCGTGTCGACCGAAGAAATGGTTGACCGTATTAAAGCAGCAGTTGATGCGCGCACCGATCCTGACTTTTTCATTATGGCAAGAACAGATTCGTTTGCACAAGAAGGGCTAGAAGCGGCAATTGAGCGTGCAAAAGCCTATGTCGCGGCAGGCGCTGATGGCATTTTTGCAGAAGCGGTACAAACTGAAGAACACTATCGCGCATTCAGCGAAGCACTTGATGTGCCCATCCTCGCGAATATCACTGAGTTTGGTAAGACAGAACTTTGGAACAAAGCTGAGCTGGGTGAGTGGGGCGTAGATATGGTGCTTTACCCATTGAGTGCGTTCAGAGCGATGAACAAAGCGGCGGAGCTGGTGTATCAGTCTATTTTAGAAAATGGGGACCAGAAAGCGGTACTCGATACCATGCAAACCCGAATGGATTTGTATGATTACCTTGGCTATCACGATTATGAGCAAAAGCTCGATGCATTATTCGCCGAAGGTAAAAATAAGTAAAAAATTAAAGCTGTTGAGGGTTGCTCAGCAGCACAAAATATCAATACCCAGCAGGTAAAAAATTCAGGAGACAATAATATGGCTAAAGTACTAAGTGGCGCGGGCCTTCGTGGTCAAGTGGCAGGAAAAACAGCACTCTCAACGGTAGGTAAGTCGGGCTCAGGTTTGACTTATCGCGGCTACGATGTAAAGGATCTAGCTGAAAATTGTCAGTTTGAAGAGGTAGCTCACCTTATCCTTAAAGGTAACTTACCAAATCAAGCTGAACTAGACGCTTATAAAAGCGAGCTAAAAGCGATGCGCGGTTTGCCGCAGGCGTTAAAAGAGGTATTAGAACGTATTCCTGCTGATGCACACCCAATGGACGTATTACGTACGGGTTGTTCAATGCTTGGCAATCTTGAAGGTGAAGCAAGCTTTGATGAGCAAGGTAAAGTAACCGATCGCATGCTGGCAAGTTTCCCAAGCATTATTTGTTATTGGTATCGCTTTAGCCATGATGGCGTTCGTATCGATGTAGAGACGGATGACGATTCAATCGGTGCACATTTCTTACACTTATTGCACGGCGAAAAACCAAGTGAGCTATATGAGCGTGTGATGCACGTATCACTTATCCTTTATGCAGAGCATGAGTTTAACGCATCAACCTTTACAGCGCGTGTTTGTGCCTCAACGCTTTCTGACATGCACTCATGTATTACTGGTGCGATTGGTTCTCTACGTGGTCCACTTCACGGTGGCGCAAACGAAGCGGCAATGGAAATGATTGAGCGCTTTGAATCTGCGGATCACGCAGAGCAAGAAATGATGGGTATGCTTGAGCGTAAAGAAAAGATCATGGGCTTTGGTCACGCTATCTATTCAGAATGTGACCCTCGTAACGAAATCATCAAACGTTGGTCTGAAAAACTAGCAGCAGATGTGGGTGACACGGTACTTTACCCTGTGTCTGTACGCTGTGAAGAAGTCATGTGGCGCGAGAAAAAACTATTCTGTAATGCCGATTTCTTCCATGCATCAGCTTATAACTTCATGAAGATCCCAACTAAATTGTTCACACCAATCTTTGTTATGTCACGCTTAACAGGTTGGGCTGCACACGTTATGGAGCAGCGCGCAGATAACCGTATCATTCGTCCATCGGCGGAATACACTGGTGAGGAGCTACGCCCAGTTCCTGCCATTTCTGAGCGTTAATCGAACACTGTTCGAACCTATTCTGGCGGTCACCATGGCCGCCTGTTCTCCGTCACAGATTGTTGGAAGTTGTTATGAATACTCAATTCCGTAAACGTTTACCTGATTCTGAGCTTTGCTATTACGATACAAAAGAAGCGGTAGAAGCTATTAAACCAGGTAGCTACGAGACTTTACCTTATACTTCACGCGTTCTTGCTGAAAACTTAGTACGCCGCGCTGAGCCTGAAAAACTCAATGATTATCTTGAACAGATCATCGAGCGTCGTCGCGATTTGGACTTCCCGTGGTTTCCTGCTCGCGTGGTTTGCCATGATATTTTGGGCCAAACAGCACTAGTCGACCTTGCGGGTTTACGTGATGCTATCGCTGAAAAAGGCGGCGATCCGGCTAAAGTCAACCCAGTCGTACCGACTCAACTGATTGTGGATCACAGCTTGGCTGTAGAGCACGCCGGTTATGAAGAAGATGCATTTGAGAAAAACCGCGCGATTGAAGACCGTCGAAATGACGACCGTTTTCACTTTATCAACTGGACCAAAACGGCATTTAAAAACGTTGATGTGATCCCGCCAGGCAACGGTATTTTGCACCAAATCAATTTGGAAAAAATGTCGCCAGTTATTCAAGCGCGCGACGGTGTTGCTTTCCCTGATACGCTTGTTGGCACCGACAGCCACACGCCACACGTTGATGCACTCGGTGTTATTGCCGTTGGTGTGGGTGGCCTTGAAGCAGAAAGCGTGATGCTTGGCCGTGCTTCATACATGCGATTGCCGGATATTGTTGGTGTTGAAATCATTGGCAAACGCCAACCAGGGATCACCGCAACGGATATCGTCCTGGCGATCACTGAGTTTTTGCGTAAAGAACGGGTAGTTTCTAGCTACTTAGAATTCTTTGGTGAAGGTACGCAAGATCTTAATTTAGGTGACCGTGCGACAATTTCAAACATGACACCAGAGTATGGTGCAACCGCGGCCATGTTCTACATCGATGAGCAAACCATTGATTACTTGAAGCTCACCGGCCGTGATGACGAGCAAATCAAGTTGGTGGAAAAATACGCTAAGCTAACAGGGCTTTGGGCTGATTCTTTACAAAACGTACAGTACGAGCGTGTACTTAAGTTCGATTTGTCGACGGTGACGCGTAATATTGCCGGTCCTTCAAATCCCCATCGCCGAGTTGCAACTAACGACCTTGCTAATCAAGGTATCGTTAAAGAGATTGAAGCGCCAAAAGATGGCTTGATGCCAGATGGCGCGGTGATCATCGCTGCTATCACCAGCTGTACGAATACCAGTAATCCACGCAACGTAGTTGCTGCTGGCTTGCTCGCACGTAATGCCAATAAATTAGGTCTTGCTCGTAAACCTTGGGTGAAAACGTCTTTTGCACCGGGATCAAAAGCGGTACGTTCTTATATGGAAGAGGCAAAGCTCCTACCTGAGCTTGAACAGCTCGGTTTTGGTGTTGTAGCCTTTGCTTGTACGACTTGTAATGGCATGAGTGGCGCACTTGATCCAAAAATTCAACAAGAAGTGATTGACCGTGATTTATACTCAACGGCAGTGTTATCGGGTAACCGTAACTTTGACGGTCGAATTCACCCTTACGCAAAACAAGCCTTCTTAGCTTCACCACCGTTGGTTGTGGCTTATGCAATTGCAGGCACCGTGCGCTTTGATATTGAAAATGGTGTTTTAGGTCGCGATCAAGAGGGCAATCCGGTCACGCTTAAAGATATCTGGCCAAGCGATGAAGAAATCGATGCGGTGATCAAAGAAAGTGTTAAACCAGAGCAGTTCCGCGCCGTTTATGAGCCAATGTTTGACCTCACGGTAGACTATGGTGAAGACAACGACCCACTTTATCAGTGGCGTCCAACGAGTACCTATATTCGTCGCCCTCCTTATTGGGAAGGGGCACTCGCGAGCGAGCGTACCATGAGAGGCATGCGTCCATTAGCGATTTTAGGTGACAACATCACGACTGACCATTTATCGCCATCGAATGCGATTTTAGCAAGCAGTGCGGCGGGTGAATATCTGGCCAAAATGGGCTTACCAGAGGAAGATTTCAACTCATACGCGACACACCGAGGTGATCACTTAACGGCGCAGCGTGCGACATTCGCCAACCCCAAACTGTTAAACGAAATGGTGGTAGAAAACGGTGAAGTAGTACAAGGGTCACTGGCGCGTGTTGAGCCTGAAGGCAAAGTCACCAGAATGTGGGAAGCCATCGAAACCTATATGGAGCGTAAACAACCGCTGATCATCGTTGCTGGCGCAGATTACGGCCAAGGTTCGTCTCGTGACTGGGCTGCAAAAGGTGTTCGATTAGCTGGAGTTGAAGTTATCGCAGCGGAAGGCTTTGAACGTATTCACCGTACCAACTTAATCGGTATGGGAGTATTACCGCTTGAGTTTAAAGCGGGCACGACCCGTAAAACGCTTGAACTTGACGGTACAGAAACCTATGACGTTGAGGGTGAACCGGCACCAGGCGCTACTTTAACTCTTGTGATTAATCGTCAAAGTGGTGAGCGTGTAGAGGTGCCTGTGACTTGTCGATTAGATACCTTTGAAGAAGTATCTATTTACTCTGCTGGCGGCGTGTTACAACGCTTTGCTCAAGACTTCCTCGAAGCGGAAGGCGTATAAACATGAGTCAATTTAAGCCGCAAATTAAAATTCCCGCCACTTATATGCGTGGCGGCACCTCTAAAGGGGTGTTCTTTAATTTAACAGATTTACCCGAGTACGCGCAGCAACCGGGTGAAGCGCGAGATAACTTGCTGCTACGTGTGATTGGCAGCCCAGATCCCTATGGTAAACATACCGATGGCATGGGCGGTGCAACTTCCAGTACCAGTAAAACGGTGATCTTAAGTAAAAGCGACAAAGCCGACCATGACGTGAATTATCTTTTTGGTCAGGTTGCTATCGACAAACCATTTATTGATTGGAGCGGAAACTGTGGCAATTTAACTGCTGCGGTGGGCGCATTTGCAATCAGCAATGGCTTAGTCGACGCGAATAAAGTGCCAGTGAACGGTGTTGCTGTCGTTAAAATCTGGCAGGCAAATATTAGCAAAACCATAGTGGCGCATGTTCCAATCAGAAATGGAGAAGTGCAAGAGACGGGCGACTTTGAACTGGATGGCGTAACTTTCCCAGCAGCAGAAGTGGTGGTTGAGTTTATGGATCCAAGCGACCCAGATGTTGATATGTTTCCGTCGGGCAATCTCGTCGATACGTTAACTGTGCCTGATGAAGGCACCTTTGAAGTGACCATGATAAGTGCCGGGATCCCAACGCTTTTCTTCCGTGCTTCTGATTTAGGTTATGAAGGTACAGAGTTACAAGATGCGATTAATGGAGACTCAGCTGCACTAGAGCGATTTGAAAAGATCCGTGCTTATGGCGCAGTTAAAATGGGTTTAATAGGTCATATTGACGAAGCGAAAGTTCGCCAACATACCCCAAAAATTGCCTTCGTTGCACCTGCTAAATCTTATGCAGCATCGAGCGGTAAAGCAGTGGAAGCCAATACCATCGACTTAAACGTTCGCGCCTTATCTATGGGTAAGTTGCACCATGCGATGATGGGAACTGCTGCTGTGGCGATAGCAACCGCGGCGGCAATTTCTGGCACCCTAGTTAACGAAGCAGCAGGTGGCGGTGATCTTAATTCCGTGACTTTTGGACACCCATCAGGCACCTTAAAAGTTGGCGCGGAAGCACTGCAGGAGTCTGGCCGCTGGCAAGCCAAAAAAGCCGTCATGAGCCGCAGCGCTCGCGTGCTAATGGAAGGCCGAGNTCCCAGAGGCGTAGCGCCATACTAAATTAAAGGCTCTGTTCTCAAGAGCCTTATTCTCTACATAATAAAACTCCCGAGTTGTTGCTTGGTCTTGAAGGTGTGCCTGCCATTCGGCTTCTTCTTTGATTTCCACCATGCAGACTTGTAATTCATAAGGACGATATGATGTTTGAAGCTTTACTTTCTGTGGCAATCACAACCGCGGTGTTACTTGGCTCACCCGGTCCCGCGCCACTAGCACTGGCTGCGACGGGGGCGAGTCAAGGTGTTAAAAAAGGTTTCCCGTTTTTAGCTGGTATTTTGGCAGGATTGCTTGTCGCGGTGATCTTCGCAGCCACTGGGGTTGCAGGGTTACTGGTGAGTCAGCCCCAAGTGACGCTCGTGCTTAAATGGCTTGCAGCCGCCTACTTAATTTACGTCGCCTATAAAATTGCAGCAAATAACGCTGCACTTGGCAGTGCAGGTGTGCAGCTACCGAGCTTTAAAGATGGGTTTATTCTTAACCTCCTCAATCCCAAAGCCTATGCGGCTTGTATCGCTATTTTTGCGACGGCTTCGGTGCCAGCAAGTTCAAACCTAGTTGCTACGCTACTTGCCGCTAGCGTGTGCTACGTGGTGGCGATAGGGGTTGACACGATGTGGTTGGTATTAGGTGGTGTGATTTTTAAAACACTGAATGATGAGACTGTACTCAAGCGGATCCGAGTTGGTTTTGCGTTGACTTTGGTTGTGCTTGTTCTTTACGGCTTATTTGTTGTTTGAGTTTAATGGGAAGTCACAGGCATAGCTTTTAGACTTGAATAGGTGTGATAATTTGAGTCACGCATTAGTCACTCAGAAAAGCCAATAATCGTCCCATCAGGTGAAAGTAACGTCCCCATAAGTGATATCCGTGTTGAATTTTCGGACTCAGCGTTTGCTTTGAGAACGTTAAGAGCGGGTGAATATCAACGATTGGAGGGTCTGTTTTCGCTCAGGTATGGTGATGAATATGAGGCTCAAGAATTATTACAGTTACGACAACAAAGAGTGCTAGTACCTTTTTTACAAGCAGCTGAAGATAAATCAAAGCACTGTATTTGTGTTCGACAAACTCAAACGCGCGAAATGCTTGGCATGATCTTAATTACAGTCGATGACTCAGCGGCCAAAAAAGTATTGGTAGAAGAGAGTTGGGTTATCCACGATACTCTGTTCGACAAGGTGTTTGGTTTATTCGTGACAGAGTATTTGAATACGCTAGGCTTCGCTTTGGTTGAATTTAGAGTCAACGAGCGTAATGATTTAGTACGCCGGTTGGTTGAGCAACTTGGTGCGCACTTTGATGGCATATTACGTCGCGCAGGTGTTTATCGGAACGAGTGCTTCAACCTTGCTGTGTACTCTATTTCTCAGGAAGAGTGGCAGTGTGTTGTTCCTCTGTATTCTATTTACAAAGCGCTGCCGCAATAATAATGAAGCTTAGAGTGTGCATTGATGGAAAGTAAACCAACGTATGTTCGTTGGCAACTTGGCAGGCAACAGTCGGGTTATCAAAAATGTTACTCGTAACCGCGATGTGGCCAGTTAAGTTTGATATGTATTTACTGAAGTTTCCGACTGGATGCGAAGTACCACCGCACACCGATAAAGTCGTTTCAGGGAAACATTTCAGGCTAAATATTGTGTTAAAGCGGGCGAAGTTAGGCGGTGAATTTAAGTGTAAAGATCCGCTCTATAGCAGTAGTCGCATTAAACTTTTGAACCTGAACTTGGGATAAGAAGTGAGTTAATTCACTAAAGTACCTAAGTTCAAAAGCGTAATATCACTCCAGCCAGAAGTTATTTCTTAATACAAGGTAAATTTGTGCGTCAATAGCTGGCCTATTGCAAGCAAATCTAATGCAGTAGTAAGGGATAACAGCTGCAAGAGAACAACTTGCTCTTGGCTTTTGTCACTTTGCCGAAGTAAGAAAGCAGCCAAATGGTTATCAAGTATTTGGCTGCTTGATGGGTCTAGTCGAAAGTAAGTACGATTCTGCCGTTAATGTCGCTATTGAGCATATCGTCAAATATATCGTTGATTTGCTCAAGTGGTTTGGTTTCAATAATGGCCTTTACTTTGCCCTCAGCGGCAAACTGCAAGCATTCAGTGAGGTCTTGACGGGTACCAACGATGCTACCAACAACACTAATACCTTTAAGAACGGTATCAAAGATAGGAATAGGCATTTCCTCCGGTGGTAGACCAACGAGTACGCAAGTACCACCTCGCTTCACGCTGTTAAATGACGTCGTAAATGCTGGTTTTGAGACCGCGGTACAAACTACGGCTTGGACTCCACCTAGCTTATTTTGCATCAACTTTGCGGGATCGTTGTGCTTAAAGTCGATACATAAATCGGCGCCAAGATCTTTTGCCAGTGCTAACTTTGATTCGCCAGTGTCAACCGCAACTACATTCAGCCCCATTGCTTTGGCGTATTGCACTGCTAAGTGACCAAGGCCCCCTACACCAATAATGGCAACCCATTCACCGGGTTTGGCTTTCGATACTTTTAGTGCTTTATAGGTGGTGACGCCCGCGCAGAATAGAGGTGCGGCATCGACAAATGACAAGCCTTCGGGGATTTTTACCACGTAGTTGGCATCGGCTTTACAGTACTGTGCGTAACCGCCGTCGACGGAATAGCCACTATTTAACTGCTCTGGGCATAAGTTTTCGTCGCCTTTTAGGCAGTGTTCACAATGACCGCAGGCGCTATGAAGCCAAGGTACACCCACTCTATCACCAACGGCTAGGTGTTTAACATCGTCTGCTTTTGCGATAACAATACCCACACCTTCGTGACCAGGCACTAGTGGTAATTTAGGCTTAACTGGCCAGTCACCATGGCAGGCGTGTAAGTCGGTGTGACAAACACCACAGGCGGCTATTTCAACGATGACCGATCCTTGAGTAAGTTGCGGTTTCTCAATTTCTTGAATTTCTAACGGTTGTTTAAATTGGTGCACTAACGCTGCTTTCATCTTTTTGCTCCTTGATTGAATCGATAGTAGCTTAGCAGCTATAACTAGAAACAATTTGATCCGAAACAATGAATAAGATGAGAGTAAACAAAAATGGCGAACACAATGCTCACATATCATTAATTAGTTATAAAAAGTAAGTAATTACTTTCTTCTACGCAACAGCGTAAGTGGTGCAGCTAATAATAACCAAAATAATGAACCACTAGAAGATTTTGGTGTTGGATCAGGTGTAGGTGCTGTCGAAATGGTGAATTAAGCGCTACTTTATATTGTTGATTCAAACTAGAAAAATGATCACGGTGAGTTGATTTAAGGTTTTTATTGCAAATATATACACTCTATCTTTAAATGATACTTTAATAAGAATAAGTACTTAACACGACAGCGTCTTATATCATGGGAAAGCATATGGATCTAAATAGCTTTAAAAGCAGGTGTTTAACAGGAATTTTTGCTGCAAATAAGGAATCTCCTGAACTGACAACGTTGTTTGATGAGTTCATCAAATTCTTTGGTAAATTGAGTGGCGTTGATACTCGGTTTGATATGAATGATTGGAGTAGTGTTCATACTGAATATGGTGTTGCTATTTCTCCTGTGCAGGCAGCTAAATGCTCTCAAGAACTGCGGCGCAGTTTGATTTTTATGCAAGGTGTAAAAGCAGCTATCGAAGATAAACTGAGTGAAGGTTTATCCGAAGTTCATATTTTATATGCGGGCACAGGCCCTTACGCCACGCTACTGCTTCCATTGTTAGCACTACATCCCAGCCTTCCTATAAGAGCTACTCTAATTGATATACACCCAGAAAATGTCGTCGCAGTGAAAAAATTAATTGATACTTTTGATGTCGAGCACTGCATCGAGCGGTTGATTTGTTGTGATGCATTAAAATGGCAGGATGAAGAAAAATGTAGCTTTGATATCGTGATTTCCGAGACGATGACGGCACTACTAAAAAGAGAGCCACAAGTTTGGATCTTCAAGCATCTATTTCCCTACCTCAAAGAAGACGGTATTTTGATCCCTGAGTCTATCGCGTTATCGGCAACATTAAATAGAAAAGGGAAGCAAATACACGTTGGAGAATTTTTTAACTTACAGAAATCTTCGGTACAGAAGCTCAGCCGTGGTGACGATACGCTATTACGTGGGGAGTTGATTATCCCAGATAGCCATCAGCCTGGAGATGGCTTTAAGTTGCAAACGGATATTATAGTTTATGGTCATTATGTGCTTGGTGAAAATGAATGCAGCCTCAATATTCCTTTCACTATTCCATGTGAAGCGACAAATTTGTCTGCTGGTGCTATTGTCAAATATGAGTACACCAATTATGAGTCTCCTGAGTTCGTATTTGATTTCCCAGCATCGCCGCGTTTTGTGCAAGATAATCACCTTGCACCCATAGATGAACAGGGGAAGCTTGGACTTGTTGGAATAAAAAGTGCTTTTCAGCATTCTCAGCTCATCAAGTATGGTAAGAATGTGGCAATGCCTGAAAATATTTGGTTATGTCAGCAAGCTTTATGTGAGGCTTGTGATATATCACTCCAAGATTGGCTATCGCAACTTTATCAGTCAGCTACATTAGAATTTTTTGAAGCATGGCTGATCGAGCAAGAATCGAGGTTACAGGATAACCTTTTCATTAATGAACTTAATTCAAAACTCTTACTTAACTACAAAAGCGAATGAGATGCCCACATTATTTCAAGGGGTTTTTTACACGACTTCCAGCTTTGAGCAAAATGAATAATGCGGATGATAATAAGGAGTTTATCTTGAGTAATTCGCTGCTTGCTCATCAGCGGTTATTTTCTGAACCCAACATACACTATTTAACAATCCAATCAGGCAGTGAAATAGTTGGCTTTATTATTTTAGTTGTTGAAGCAGAGCTGAAAAGTGTGAATTTCGCCGTATTGTGGTTGCTAAAAAGGATTGGGAATAAGACAAGTAGCGATAAAACTGATGGAAAAATACGTGTTAGAGAAGTTGCGTATAACGCACATTTGGCTAGATGTATTTGCAGCTAATACGCGAGCGAAGCACATATAGTAGGAGTTTGGAGATCAGCAGCTCGATGCGATGCCTTATGACAATAAAATCCTGTTACTATTCGAAAAGCACTTACACTAATGTCTAAATCAAATAACGAAAATTATCAAAAATGGTTAGCTGTATACGGGCGGCTAGTTGACTTCTCACTTGAGGATTGGCTACTTATGGCTCCGCATATTAAAATCGGTCATATCACAGCCGATACGATGCTATTCGAACAAGGTGAGAAAACCTCGAGTGTTTACTTCTTATTAGATGGATATGGACGTTATTTTTACCTAGATGAAAAGGGTAATGAACGGAATAAATCTCTGCTACAAAAGGGCGGGGCATTCTCATGTTTATCTTGTTACCTGGAAGCAAAGCCGAGTCCATTTTCAACGCAAGCGCTAACAGACTGTGTTATTGCCGAAATTCGCTATGCTGACTTAGTCACTGTATCTGAGCAAAACCTCAACTGGGGGCGGTTTGTACGCAAAATTTATGAACAGTTGGCGCTTAAAAAAGAGAAACGCGAAGCGGCGTTACTCCAGTTAAGTGCAAAGGAAAGGTACTTACGCTTTACCACAGAAAATCAAGCATTAAGCCGCTCGATTGCATTGCGCCATATCGCGATGTATCTCGGGATCACTGATGTATCGCTGTCGAGAATTAGAAAAGAGCTTGGCTTAACATAGGTTAAGGCGCAGCAACAGAATTCGCATTACCTTATCTCTACATTTTTGTCTTAATCGTAAGGAATAACATCATGAAAAAGCTACTGCCTCCTATTTTACTGTTTTTATTTGTCGTATTGATGCCTGTGGTGTGTTGGTTGACTGTTGCACCACATTTTATTTATTACCCTTTCAATCTGTTAGGGTTAGTACCGATTGCTTTGGGGTTTGTACTGGCCAAGTCGGGCAGCACGACATTTGCAAAGGAAGAAACCAATATTATGACTTTCAATAAGCCTGATAAATTGGTGGAGGCCGGGGTATTTCAATATACCCGCAACCCCATGTACCTAGGCTTTGTCATTGCATTACTAGGCTATGCTGTATTAATCGGTGGTGCACTCGAGTCATTTTTGTTTGTGATCGCTTTTTTACTTATTGCCGACAGATGGTACATTCGATTTGAAGAAAAGATGATGGAACAAACTTTTGGAGATGCCTATTTACGCTATCGAGGTAGAGTGCGTCGTTGGCTTTAAACTTCCAGTATAAATAAGGATAAAATGGTGCAAGATATTGATTATTCAAAATCTCTACAAACAATCGTTGGTAAAGTAATTAGAGTGTACCAATCTGGAGATATGCTGACCCAAGACCACCAACCTCAGCGATTCAATATTGAAGTAAACGATGCGCAACAGGTCGTGCGTATGTGGTGGGGATAGCCCCACCCAGTTTGTATATTGATTGACGAAGATGGTGTATTTCGTCCAATAAAATGACTAAAGGTATTAAAATGCACATTGGCCTAGTTAAGGTATTTTTTGTTTTAGCCACGTTCACGAGCCTAGCTGTCTATGCCGTTAGTTACGATGAAATAACAGATATTGAGGCGCTAGCGGTGCATTTTGGTGAGCTCACTTTTGAACAACATTTCTTAGAAGAAGACATGGAGTTCATTTGGTTTTACTTTAAGGATATTGACTATTCCTTTTTAGTTAATACCGAGACGGGAGAGGTCTGCCATCATTTTAAAGGCAAAAAGAGAGAGTCTTGTTTTCCGGCAAGCTATTTTGAGTAAATCTGTATGAAGGAGCAGCGATGTCACACTCTAGTTGTAATTTAGTCCAGTCCCCTTGCATCAGAAAGTGTTGTTTGGATGATAAAGATGTGTGCTTAGGCTGCTTTAGAACGTTGAATGAAATCACCTGCTGGACAAGTTACAGCGAAGATGAAAAGCGCAAAGTCTTAGCGCATTGTACGAGGCGCAAACAGCAACATGCTCAGAAATATAATAGGAATTGACGTCTCAATCATAACAAAGTAGAAGTCACTTAGCTTTTGTTTCGCTTTCGACACAGTTATTAAGGTGTTAGTGTCTCGACTTCGACACATATTTTATCGAACACAAACTTGGTCTTATTGTATTTTATTGATTTTAATATAAAAAATACTTGGCCTGAAATTTGATTCATCATCTGTATTCTCAAAGTGGAGTACAGAGTATGGATATAAAACTGGTGAAAACAAAGCGTATGCCGCTTAAGAAGCTCGCATTGCTTGTTATTGTGTTACTTGTAGTTGGTTTGGTGTTTTTTGCCAAAGCATATACCCAAAGTGCATCAAACGTGGTTTTCCAAGAAGAGTTAATCGTTGCTAAAGTCCAACAGGGCGAGTTTGAACTCAGTGTTAAGGGACTTGGCAGTCTTGCATTGGAAAAACGCCATTTGGTTACCAGTAGTAGTGGTGGCAAAGTGGTTGAAGTGTTGGTCAAACCGGGTGAAATGGTCACTCAAGGTACGCTACTTGCCCGGCTTGAAAACCCATCACTGCGCGAAGCGCTCATTCAAAAACATAGCCAACTTACTAAAATTTCAGCTCAGCATGAGGCTGAACTTGCAGAATTAAAGGCTAAAGTGCAAGAGACCCATACCGCACACCATGATGCTTTATTGGCTTATAAAGCCGACAAGATTCAGTGGCAGGCGCAAAAAACCTTAATAGAAAAGGGCAATAGCACTATCTCTATGCTTGATCATCAACGCAGCGAGTTTGCAATGCAGCGTAGTCAAAAGCAAGTGGAGTTACAGCAAGCTAGGGTTGCCACTCAGCAACAAGTGCAACAGGCAAAAGCCAAAGCGCAGCTGGCTGAGCAAGCAAGTCTACGTTCCGAAATAAAGCTACTTGAAGAGAATATTGCAGCACTTGATGTGCGCTCGCCAATTACTGGACAAATTCAGGATGTGCTGATTGAAGTGGGCATGCAATTGTCTAATACCAGCTCGGTTGCAGAGGTGGCAGATCCGCGTTTGCTAGTTGCTAAGATAAACATCGCAGAACTAGATGCACCGCATGTACAAGTTGGGCAGTCGGCTACAATCGATACTTACACTTCGCGTTTTAACGCCATCGTAAAACGCGTTTCCCCAAAAGTCACCAATAGCCAAGTTGAGGTAGAGCTGAGCATTGAAGGCACTTTGCCAAGAGAAGCCAGAGATAAACTCAACATTGAAGGGGTTATTGTAACGAGCCATAAGCCCGAAGCGATATTCGTCGCCATGCCAGCGAATGCTGTTGCAAATAATCAAGCGAGCGTGTTTGTTGTTGATGAACATCTTGCCACGAAAAAAACGGTTAAATTTGGTCAGCGTTCGGTAAACTACATCGAAGTGCTTGAAGGCCTTAATAAAAATCAAACTATCATTATTTCCGATATGGAAAAGTATACTCAAGATAGCCAGGTGCTAGTGCGTTAACAGGACATCATTATGAACTCAGTCATTCAACTTAATAACATCGAAAAGCGGTTTCAGACGGACGAAATTGCAACTCAAGCGCTAGACGGCATTAATCTCGTAGTAGAGCCCGGCGAGTTTGTGGCTATCACGGGACCTTCAGGGTGCGGCAAGTCAACGTTACTGTCAATTTTGGGCTTGATTGATGAGCCAAGTAACGGTGAGTACTTTATCAGTGGTAACCAAGCATTTAATTTAAGCTCGGACGAGCGTGCTCATATTCGTGCTAATCATATCGGTTTTATTTTTCAGGCTTTTAATCTTATCAGTGATTTAAACGTGCTCGAAAATGTCATGTTACCGCTGACTTATATCGGCGGCATGAGCCAAAAAGAAATGGAGCAAAAAGCCAAAGACGCGCTGGCGATGGTGGGATTAGAAAACCGCATCAATCATTTTCCTTCTCAGCTTTCAGGCGGTCAGCAGCAGCGTGCTGCTGTGGCAAGAGCCTTGATTAACTCCCCAGACCTCATTCTCGCCGATGAGCCGACCGGTAACTTGGACTCAAATAATGCGCAGCAAGTGCTAGGGTTATTAAGCGAGCTTCATGCTGCTGGTAAAACGATTTGTATGGTAACGCATGATATCGAATCTACGACTTACGCTAGCCGTGTTATCTCTATGCTAGATGGCACAATTTTAAGAGACAAAAAGCAGCTTGAGCACGCAAGCAAAGTCGTTGGAGCTTAGTATGGGATTACTTTTAGACTTTCGTTACGCACTGAGAAACATCGCCAAATCAATGCGCTTTACGTTATTGATGATGTTTATTATGGTTGGCAGTTTGACCATATCTTTGATTGGTTTTAACTATATTTATACGGTGGCATTTTCACATAGCCAAGTGGGTAGTGGCAGCCCAGAGATCAGGATCTTTAAGGTTCGTAACCCTATCAGCATGCAAAATCGCTTTGAATACAGCATGCTGCCACAACTACGAGAACTTGATGAAGTTAAACAACTTGAGGAGTGGCTTTATATTGCGCCAGCGAGTGTTTGGGTAAGTGACGCTGAGCGAGGCAATCATTATCGAGGCTCCTATGTTGATGAACGCTTTTTTCAGTTTCTGGACATTAAACCTGCACTTGGGCGATTTTATACTGCTGAGGACTTTGTGGGAGCTGCCCAAAATGTGGTCGTGATTTCAGACTATCTCTGGTTGCATCTATTTCAAGGTAGCAAAGACGTCATAGGGCGCACGATGGTCGTTGACCAAAAGTCTTACGAGATAATCGGTGTGATGCCCAAACACAATAACTTCCCGATATTTTCTAAACTTTGGCTGCCACTTAAAGGCAATAACACAGCACCTGCAGATGCCATCGATATTATTTATAAGATGCCAAACGAGGTGGTAGAGGCAAAGCTTGAGCAGCGTTTAAGTTTATTCTTCACTGATTATGCACAGCAGCGTATTAGCCAGTCAGAACTTGAGGTAGATAAAGCCGTTCGTGTTGAATCTATGACCTTGGTGGAATACAACACCGACGGTGAAGTAGTATTTATATTTACCCTGTTTATGGCCGGTATCGTACTTATTTTGCTTATTTCCTCAATCAATATTGGTAACCTACTTTTTGCCAAAATCATCGAGAGACAAAAAGAGTCGGCTATTCGGGCCGCGATTGGCGCGAAAAAATTAAGGGTGGTTCAGCAGCATGCTTGCGAGGGCTTGGTCTACTGCGTTAGCAGTTGGGTCGTGGCGCTATTATTAACAGATCTCGGCTTGCGAGCGCTGAACTTTTTTATGAATATGATGTTTGGTGGCAAAATGCCGTACTGGTGGTATTGGCAGCTAAATACAATCACCATTTTGGTGTCACTATTGCTGATAAGCTTCGTATTTGCTATTGCAGTGCTGTTACCTGCGGTGAAAACCGCTAACTTTAACATCAATGATGTACTGCGAGACGGCACACGAGGCGCAACCGGAAAACAAGCGGGATTGATGTCAAAACGCCTACTGTCTTTGCAGGTGACCTTAGTGAGCTTTATGCTGATGGCGTCGAGCACCATAGGCTATGTGATGTATTCTATGGCTGGAAATATTGACGGCGAGACACTCAAAGGGGTGTACTCAACTGAGCTGCAATTTCAAACTGAAAGCGAGTTTTCGAGTGATAAAGCGGTCGAAATGGCAAGCGCATTGGTTGTGGGAATGACATTGGATCCTGCCTTTAAAGAAGGGCGCGTGTATCAACGTGATATGGAGCTTGATGTGCTAACAAGCGAAGGTGAAGTTTATACCGATAAAATCATAAATATTGAAGCGGTATCTCATCTTTTTAAGCGCGAACTGCAAAGCGGCAGGAACTTCACGGCACAAGACAACACAGAAGCTGCGCCCGTAGTGATCATTAGCCAGTCTCTCGCACACGCGCTGTTTGGCAGTGAGGAAGTATTGGGGCACTCACTGATGTTACGTGATGCAAAATGGCCAAGCGCTAAAATAGTTGGTATTGCAGTGGATGAGATGAGCGTTGTTGCCAGCGATCGTCGTCATGAAGTCTATTTTAGCTTTCGACAGTATGCGCCAAGGGAAAACGCAATGGCGGTTAAGTTCATCACTGAATTGCCGCCAAGCCAAAGTTATGAAGCCTTCTATCGCGTGTTAGGTAGGCTCTCAAGTAAGCTCGAAACCAGCTATATTTTTGATCACTACGACAACCATCGCTCTATGATGGGAGCGTTCACCAGTATCATATATGTGTTTTTGCTTGTGGGTGGATTTGCTTTGACGCTTTCTTTAATTGGCATTTATGCCATGGGCCTGAGCAATATCAACAAATCTAGCTATGAAATAGGCATTCGCCGTGCGCTCGGTTCCAAAGATCGCCAGATCATGTTGTTATTTATCAAGAAGAATTTAACTCATACCGTTACAGGACTGACTATTTCTGCATTAATTTTCTATATCTTGTGTTATCTTGCTGTAGACTTTTTTCGCGGTATTGTGCCGTTTAGTGTTATGTTTGGTGCGGGTAGTATCACTTTACTACTGGTATTTGCTGCGGTATGTCTTGCGCTTTATATCCCGGTGAAACGCAGCATAAAAGTCCAACCTGCGGTTAGCTTAAGAATGGAATAATAATTTGAAAAAGGTGTTAATAGTAGACGACTCGCTTGATATTCAAGCGAGTCTGAAGTTTTTACTTGAGGATGAAGGCTACGCTTGTCACGGTGTGGTGACACCAGAGGCAGCATTTAATTATGTCAGTACACAGGAAGTGGACTTGGTGCTATTGGATATGAACTTTACCCAAGACACTACCAGTGGTAAAGAAGGACTGATGGCGATTGCTAAGCTTATTCAAATCGATCCGCTTTTACCTATTGTGGTGATGACTGGCTGGGCGACGTTAGACCTTGCTGTTGCAGCCCTCAAGCAAGGGGCGGCCGATTTCATTGAAAAGCCCTGGGATGATGAGCGCCTTGCTCATAGCATCAAAGTACAAATCGAGAAACGAGCTGACAGACAACATTTAGCGCGGCTATCTGCTGAAAACGAACGTCTTAAAAAGCCACAACAAACGATCAACTTTGTTACGCAAAGTGAGAAAAAGCAGCGTGTGCTGACACAGCTTACCCAGTTGGCACAAAGCGATATGAACATCTTGCTGACCGGTGAAAATGGCACAGGAAAGAGCTATTACGCGCAATATATACACGAGCACTCAAGTCGTGCTGGTGGCAGTTTTATCTCGATTAATATGGGAGCGGTGAGCGAAGATCTATTTAACTCTGAGTTATTTGGCCATAAAAAGGGGGCATTTACTGATGCGAAAGCAGATCGAGTGGGGGCATTTACACTCGCAAGTAATGGCTCGTTGTTTTTAGATGAAATTGCCAATTTATCTTTGCAGTCTCAAGCAAAATTGCTTCAAGTGCTAGAAGAGAGAAAGTACGCGGCGGTTGGCAGTCACAAAGTCTTGGACAATACTGCGAGGATTATTTCTGCTACTAACTGCCAACTAAGTGAAGCGATTGCCAATAGTCAGTTTCGCCAAGACTTATATTATCGATTAAATACTATAGAAGTAGAAATACCGCCATTAAGAGCGTGTCCAGAGGATATCTTGCCATTAGCAGAGCGCTTTTTAATGCGCTTTAGTCATGATTATAAAAAACCACCACCGAGTATTATGCCTTGTGCTGCTAAAGCGCTGAGTGTATATGACTTTCCAGGTAATGTGAGAGAGCTTAAGCATATGATGGAACGCGCGGTGTTTACTTGTTCAAACGCTCAGTTATTGGCCTGCGATTTGGCGCTCAACGCTACACCGCACTCAGCGTCGCAATCGATGAACACTGCTACTGTGAGCGCGCCAGAAAATCATGATTTAACGCTGGATGAAATTATTGAGCAAGCACTCTTTAAAAGACTGGAATTTCACGGTGGTAACGTATCAAAAGCGGCGAAGAGCTTGGGACTATCGCGCAGTGCGTGGTATCGCAAAATGGACAAATATGAGTAGGAGATAAGCAAACTTGTTTTATCGATTTGGACACTGGCTGTTAAGTGCATTACTACTCGTTATTGCTAACGTTCTGCTCCTTGTGCACAATTACCCGGTTGCACTCGTTATGTTGCTAGATTTGGTATTTGCGCTGTGTTTTGCACTGCTCACTTATAAATATAGCTCTACAAGACAAAACACCATTAATCTCATTGATACCTTGTTGATATCGCTTCGCCAAGGCGATTATGCCCTAAGAGCGGCACATGGCAAAGACGCACAATTATATTCAACGGTGGAACACTTAAATGCGCTTGCGCAAACCATGCAAGCCGATCAGCGAGCGCTGGCAGAGCAAAGCGACCTGCTAAAGCAAATTATTGAAAAGCTAGATTGTGCGCTTATCGTGTTTGACAAACAAAGCGTTGCATTCGCCAACAGCTACGCTGAGCGCACCTTTGTTGACTGCTACAAAGACGATGCTTGGCGCTGGTTTCAGTCATTACAAGCTCAGCAAAAACAAGGAAAGGTTTCGGTGATGCTAGAGGGGACTGAGCATGCTTTTTTGCTTGAACACGACAGCTGCTACATTGCCAACAAACCTCACACTTTACTGGTTTTGAAACAGCTCGATAGTATTTTATATCAACAAGAAAAAGACGCCTTACAGCGGTTTGTCCGTATTTTAAGTCACGAGATCAATAACACCTTAGCGCCGATCGGCACGGTAGCGCGCAGCCTTACCAAGCGCCTAAACGGTGAGTTAAATATAGAAAGGTTTAGCAGTGGACTGTCACTCATCAACGAGCGCGCCAATTACCTTAAATCTTTTATGGGTAACTATGCCTCCCTTGCCAAACTGCCTCCAGCGCATAAGCAAATTGTCGCGCTCAGTGAGTTTTGCGCTCAGCTACAAAGTATCTACACGCGACTAAAGGTAGAAAGCACAGCCGACCTGCTCGGTTTTTTTGATACGAGCCAAATCAAACAGGTGCTTTGCCACCTCATTAATAATGCCCAAGAAGCATGTACGCCTCCGCCAGAAGTCACACTCAGCATCACCCCCGATGCTGACAAATTAACATTCTCGGTCACAGACACTGGCCCCGGTTTCTCTAACCTAAACGAAGCCGCAGAAGCATTTTACACCACCAAAGCCGATGGCAACGGCATAGGCCTAATGCTCTCTCGTATCATTATTGAAAACCATGGCGGACAACTCAAACTAGGCAATAACCCAAGCGGTGGTGCAAAAGTCAGCTTTAGCGTAGAGCGTGGTGGAGGTTGAGTGCTGAAAGTAGCAAAGATAAAAGTAGCAAAGATAAAAGTAACAGACAGAAAGTAACAAAGACACCCAGCGTAATACATTCAAAATCATTAGTGAAAGAGTGCAAGTATGAAGCGGGTCGCAGGGTAAAACATTTGAAAGATTTTAATTAAAAAACAACATTAATAAGGATTGTTTATGATATCACGATGCATTTTATTGGCACTTGCACTGGTTAGTACAATTGTGTTTGCAACTCCACATAATGGCTCGCTTGACCCAGCTAAGGGAACTTGGCAAAACAAAGATGAAGATGGTGATGGTGTGTTAGACGAGCATGATGAGTTTCCATTCGATGGTCAACGCGCTCGTTATCCCGAAATCGTCGAGATTGAACCTAATGATAACCCTAGTAATGCGGTAAAAGTTGCGCATCAACTTCCGTTTAAAGTAAAAGGGGTTATTTCAAATGCGGGTGATAATGGTGATTTGTACCAGTTTAGCGCAAAAAAGGGCGACTATATCTCAGCTCGCATTATCTATAGCTCAGATAATTTTAAGCCCAAAGTGTATTTTTCTGAGCAAGGTGGTTTTGTGATCAACTCATCGCAGATCCATACACATAGCGCACTCAAAATGGCGCATATCCTGACTAAAATACCCCATGACGGAAAATTCAATTTGAGCGTCATTGATGATTTTTCGGGTGGCGCGCCGGACTATTCCTATGAAATTTACGTATTTAAAGATAATGACACCGACGGTATTGATGATCATGCAGAATATGCAATTGGTGTTGAACCAACTCGTATTGATACCGATAGAGACTCTATCCATGACTTCTATGAGTATTATGTAAAGCAAGGCGCTACACTCGATGAGGACAATAACGGGGTAATTAACTTATTAGACTTAGACAGTGATGGCGACGGCATTAGTGATGAGCGCGAAGGCTCAGGAAATGCAGATCAAGATGATAAATTAAACTTTTTGGATCTTGATTCTGATAATGACGGCATAGCGGATGCCGACGAAAAATTCAACGCGAAAGGATGGCCTGAAGACTCTGACAAAGACGGGGTTGAGGATTTTATCGATCTCGATAATGATGGCGACAAAGTGTTAGATATTTATGACGCCGAGCCGTATGAGCGAGTACGAGGCTTTAGATTAAGCGACTCACCAAGTGTACAAATATCCTCTCAAGCCGGTTATTACAATGGCTATTCATTACCTCGAATTTATCGTATCGGCGATAGTGTTGTATTTACTGGTGATGACTTTGCCGGGCTGGAGAACCCAAAAGTGGTTATCTATAACGGTGAAGAAATTTATAATATCGCGCCAACATCGCACACTAACTCAGAGCTAATCTTTGAGCTCAATCTACCATTTCGTAAATATAAGGCATTCATTTACACTCGAAATAAGCGTTCTAATGAAGTGCGATTAAGCCCATACAAAGCGGGCTCACCGTTAATATTTGGATATGCCTCAATCAAAGTTCAAGAAGGTGAGCAATATGAGCTTAAGGGAGTGGGGTTTGATGATAAAACCCGCATCATAATGGGAAATAAAACACTTGTTCCTTCAACTCATACACCATCTAGTCTTACATTTACGATACCAACTGGTATAACAAAAGGCATATTACAATTAACGAATAATGTTGGAACGAGCAATAAGGTTCGATATCGGGTGCAAGCACGCTGAAAAAATAAAGAACGATAGTAGACCAAAGAAGATTAAGACACCCACCTCAAAGATACAGCCAAAAATGGTGGATGTTTGTTGTGGGTGTCAGCCATTATCGTCACGCTAATAACAGCTTCTGATAGTGCTAAAGTGGCTCGCATACAACACACACCTAGTTAATTGGTGAGCTAATTGTACTGTGTGGATTTAGCTCACAAACGGCTCGTTGTGTCGTAATATTTCAGTATTTTTACATGCGGTTACACTAAACTAAAATTAGTGGAATGTTTCAAAATGAGGGAGATATCAGGTTGAACGTAAAATTGATTGTGTAGTTAGTCATAAGAATTACTTGCCAGCTTGCCTTTTAGTAGCTCCTTAAAAAGCCGCTCGCGTGAAATTCTAATCATGTATTCCAAGCTTCTGGGAAGTTCGTCATCCGGAATTGTCTGATAATCTTGGTAGGTATGTGTGAAAATTCCTTCAAAGTCATCAGCCATCCCGGAATTCATTCCAGCCGCTATCAGCGCCTTTTTATTGTCTTTGATTTCCTCTGCGATGGAGTAAGGGGCTAAACGTAAAGCTTGCATAAAAGCATCTTTGTCTCCCTCGTAGAAGTAGTAATTGCCTTGCATTGCTTCAAAGCAACGTTTGCTGTAGAAATCGAATACATTTTGAAGGTTGGCGAGAGCTATCTGCGCAGATATATGCACCCTATTTTTGTTTTCTTCTTGGGCGTGTGAAATAACTATCTGCGCGAACGTAATTAATAGGATCGAGGAAAGAAGTACAATTCCGAGCTTAGTAGGTCTGTGGCGCTCCTTGTTCCAACACTCATAAGAGCCAGCAAGAATACCAAGAACTGCCATTGCAAGAGGTAATGCGTACGCAAGAAAGCTGAACATAATGGTTAAAAATCCGAGTCTAAGAGCAACTTGGTCTGTTTATACATAAAGCCGTCTCTATTTCATACATTATATATTTATAGCACTTATTCAGCTTTATTGACTGCATATTTGGCACTAGCTCTGGCGAAACTATTGCCGCATCGCGCGGGTATGCTATGAGATCATCACCTTCTCTACACATTAACTCAGAACCTTCGCTAGCTATCTCCTTGGCATGGCGGGATCGAACTTTGAATTGACGACTATTGGTATTTTATGATCTGATTGCGCATCGCAATTTTTTAAGCCGTTACAATAAGCATCATCACACACTTAGAGAAATAACAAAGAGAGAGAAATAACAAACACCCACCACATTAATTTTAAGCGGAGCAAGCATACAAGATGAGACTAAGTGTTTTTATGTCTCTCTAAAATAGTGTCATTTTTCAGAGGGAGGGGTCTACAGGATACATGAGTAATGTGGCCTATAGACCTAAAGCTAGATTATCGAAATAAGTGAATTACGTTTACTTCTTGTACTTTTCAAACCAAGCGAGCGTATGCTCTATTTTGCTGATCATCCGAGAAGGACGGCCTGCAATTCCATGTGGCGCACCTGGAATTTTGACCAGTACAGAGTCAATTTTACGTAGCTTAAGTGCTTGGTAGAACTGTTCGGTTTCGGCCATTGGCGTGCGCAAGTCTTCTTCACCCGTCATTAGCATGGTTGGTGTGGTTACGTTGCCAACAAGCGAAAGCGGTGAGCGCTGCCAATAGNCATGTGCTCCCATGGCATACCCGGGAATTGCGTTGGAATTTGACCAAGGCCACTGTCAGCGGTAAGCACTTTACTCAGCCAGTTGATCACAGGCTTTACGACAACAGCAGCGTTGAAACGATTAGTTAAGCCAATCGCGTAGGCTGTTGCTATACCACCTGCAGAACCGCCAGCAATAAACAGATTATCTTTGTCGATAAAGCCTTTCTCAAGCATAGCGTCTACCCCTGAGTTATGATCGGCAAAGTCTTCTTTCGAGCTGTATTTGTACTTGAGCAACATCGCAAAGCGCTCGCCGTAAGAGCTGCTGCCTCTGTGATTGTCGTAAAATACCACATAACCTTCAGCGGCATAACGCTGTAATTCTGCTGAGAAATGGGGGCCGTAGGCTAAGTGTGGACCACCGTGAATTTCTAGTAGTAATGGATATTTTTTGTTTGGGTCAAAATTTGGTGGCGTAACATACCAGCCCTGAATTTTCTCCCCGTCGAACGACGAGCTATACGTGATCTCATGCACTTTACCAAGGGTTTTATGTGCAAGTAGGTCTTCGTTAAGGCGGGTTAATTGCGTTACTTTGCCTTTTCTTGTTGTGATAGCGATGTCTGCAGGGCGCTCACTCGAACCTTGCGTAAAGGCAATTTCTCCATCAAAGTTAGCGCTAAATTCACCGCTTAGATAAGGGCGACCAAGGGTTGTGCCTGAGAGCGTATCTGTGATGTCGGTAATTTTGCCTTTTGTGGTGATGCTCGCGAGCTTTCGCTTGCCGTGGTCATCGTAAGTCATCGCCAGTCTATCACTGCCAATCCAAGTTGGGTCTTGGATTGAGCGGTCGAAGTCTTTGGCAATCATGTGGGAGGTTTTGTCCTGCCAATCCATAATATTCAGTTTGCTATTACGGTAAGGGTTTAGCGCGTTCGATGCACTAAGATAAGCCAGTTGTTTACCATTTTCGGAAAAGCTAGGTGCGTACTCACGACCAGGAGCCGATGTAAGCTGGGTGATATTACGGTTAAAATCAACTTCGAATAAGTCGCCCTCTAGGCGCTTGTATTCCCAGTCTGCAATGCGGTTTGCTGAAAACACAATCGCCTTTGCGTCTGCTCGCCACGCAAGTTTCCCACTATGGTGATAATTACCAGAGGTTAATTGGCGTGGCGTACCGCCTTCACTCGGTAACACGAAGATCTGGCGATAGCCGGGTTTGATAAGGCCACTGCCATCAGCTTGATAGTAGGCTTTGTCGATAACAATGGCAGAATCGGACCACTTCGCGTCTTTTGGTTTTTCTGGCATCTTGGCAATGACTGCTGGCTTTTCTGCAACCTTTTGGCTAAAAGCCAGCCATTTGCCATCTGGTGACCAAGTTAAGCCACTGATCCCAGATTGCAACTGTGTAAGTAGTGCCGTACGGTTTTGAGCAAGATAATGCACATGAATTTGTGTGCTACCGGATACATTGCTCACAAAGGCGATTTTGCTACCATCTGGCGACCAACGAGGTTGGCTGTAATTGTTTTCATCAGAGAAGAGTGGCGATTGTGCGCCTGACTTAATATCGACCAGCCACAGGTTTTGTCGCTTAGCATCCTTCATTACATCATTGCTGTTACGCACATAAACAACTTGAGTACCATCTGGGGATATTTTCGGGTCGTTTGCATATTCCAGTTCAAAAATGTCTTTAGCCTGCAATCCCACCTCAGTCTGTGCAACTGTTGGCAATGCAACGCAAGTCAGTAAAGTGCAAATGATCGTCCGTTTCAATCCAAAAGGCATAATGCCACCCTCTATATAATTTTTTGTAGGGCTACATAGTTATTCAGGTGCAATTCAATGTCACCTAATACGCGATAGAACGAAATAAAAACTCGATGTGTCAAATGCATGGCGGAGAATACGACGGTTTTGTGCGCATGAAAATTGATAATGTTTGGAGTGGGTGTCCGTAAATTAGGTGTCCGTAAATTAGTCGCGTCCGTAAGTTATCTGAAAAAATGAGTGTTCACCAATAATGGCAAGCCGCCCAAGCTGCGCCACTATCATTCCTTGAAGGCGGCACATAATTTAGGTTTTATTTAGCAGCTAACATTGTTGTTAATTCAGTATTTATCAAGCTGATTTTTTGGCTAATAGCTCTTGGCGCACAAGTTCAGCCCCTGCGCTCAATGCAGCGAGCTTACCTCTTGCCACTTCACGAGAAAGTGGTGCCATACCGCAGTTAGTGCATGGGTAGAGTTTGTCGGCGTCAACAAACTCAAGCGCTTTGCGTAGCGTATTGGCAACTTCTTCTGGCGTTTCGATGGTGTTGGTTGCAACATCAATCGCACCAACCATCACTTTTTTACCACGGATCAACGCTAACAAGTCGATTGGCACGTGAGAGTTATGGCACTCTAAAGAGATGATATCGATATTGGATTTTTGTAGCTTAGGAAATGCCTCTTCATATTGACGCCATTCTGATCCTAAGGTCTTTTTCCAATCGGTGTTGGCTTTAATGCCGTAGCCGTAGCAGATATGCACTGCGGTTTCGCATTTGAGTCCTTCAATCGCACGTTCAAGCGCCGCAATGCCCCAGTCGTTGACCTCATCAAAGAATACATTAAACGCCGGTTCGTCGAATTGAATGATATCGACTCCAGCAGCTTCCAGCTCTTTGGCTTCTTGATTAAGGATCTTAGCAAATTCCCACGCTAGCTTTTCACGGCTTTTGTAGTGGCCATCATACAGCGTATCTATCATCGTCATCGGACCTGGCAATGCCCATTTGATAGGTTTGTCTGTTTGGCTGCGTAAAAACTTGGCATCTTCAACAAAAACAGACTTTTGGCGAGATACAGGGCCAACCACGGTTGGAACACTGGCATCATAGCGGTCGCGAATTTTTACCGTTTGACGCTTCTCAAAATCCACACCGCTTAGGTGTTCAATAAAAGTGGTTACAAAGTGCTGACGGGTTTGTTCGCCGTCACTCACGATATCAATCCCTGCAAGTCGTTGCTCTTGCAAAGCAATACGTAGCGCATCGTTTTTGCCATCAATAAGTTCGTCGCCCTCTAGTTTCCAAGGTGACCATAGGGTTTCTGGCTGAGCAAGCCAAGCGGGCTTAGGTAAACTGCCAGCAGTAGACGTTGGTAATAGTGTTTTCATAATAAATGCTGTTCCATATTCCCGTTGATTATAAAGCGTAATTTGCAGACCACTGTTCAAGCACGGTTTGGTAAGGCTTGATAAAATGCTCTTCGGCAAATCGACCTTGTGCAATCGCCAACTGGCTGCGCTCTTCGCGGTCATAAACAATCTGCGTTAATGAGTGGTCTAGGTTTTTCAAGTTTGGCTGATAGCATTTGCCCGCAACCGCATTGGCGTTGTAAATCTCGGGGCGGTAGATCTTTTGGAATGTTTCCATGGTGCTGATGGTGCTGATCAACTCCAGATTGGTGTAGTCATTCAGTAAGTCACCAAAGAAGTAAAAAGCCAAAGGTGCAACGCTATTTGGTGGCATAAAGTAGCGCACCTGTAAGCCCATCTTTTTGAAATATTGCTCAGTTAATGATGACTCATTTGGCTGATATTCAAAGCCAAGCACAGGGTGCTGATTTTCAGTGCGGTGATAGGTTTTGTTATCCGATACACTTAGGCAAATCACCGGTGGCTTACTAAAGTGACTATTGTAAGCTTCTGAATCGACAAAGTATTTAAATAGCTTACCGTGTAAGTCGCCAAAGTTAGCTGGGATGCTGAATTTAGGTTGATCTTTATTATGATCAAGCAATAGCACGCTAAAATCATAGTCACGTACGTAAGATGAGAAGTTGTTACCAACAATTCCCTCAATGCGTTCATTGGTTTTGTGGTCAACAATATTGGTTTTTAACACCTCAATTGACGGGAAAGTTTGCCCACTGCCTGCAATATCCATATCAACCGAGACTATCTCAAGCTCAACAGAATAGCGGTCGCCTTTTGGGTTATCCCAGTTAGCCAATGCGTTAAAGCGATTATCAATCATCTTTAGGGCATTGCGTAAGTTTTGTTGGCGGCTTTCGCCTCTTGCTAAGTTAGCAAAGTTGGTGGTGATCCGCGTGCTGTTTGACGGATGGTAATTCTCGTCAAGACGAATGCTCTTAATAGTGAAAGTAAACTCGTTATTCATGTTCTTCAGGTATCCAATTCTAATGCTAACGCGCTCGGTAATTACGTTTCACTGCGATAAACAGATATCCACGGGGACGCAGTGAGAGTGCCGAACATTAAGTGATGTGAGATTTATACGTGGATCATAAGATGAAGAAAAACGGTTTTATTTCACATAAAACATGAGTCTGATTCATGAGTTACAAAAATAGATGCCGCTTATTGAGTCGCATATGCAGAAAATATGAGCAATTGTAGAGTAAAACCCTTTGGAAATCCGAAAGTCTAGACTGCTAAATGTCTAAGTTGCATTTGTTTCAAGTAAAACGTGAGGAATATTCAAGGCTTATCTAAGTCAAAATCACCAATAGCAAAGCGTTATGTTGTTATACTCGCCAGCGCTTAGGTGGCAGAAAGGCTAAAAGCAACGCCCATATTGCTCACTTAGGTGATTGCGCCTCAATGAAAAGAAGAGATAAGTGGAATGAGTGAGTTGATATTGTTGTTTGTGTATTGTGCACTACTCGGTAGTGTTGTCGGCTTTTTAGCCGGGTTGTTAGGTATTGGTGGTGGGCTGGTTATTGTTCCGGTGCTGAGCAGTATTTTATTGTACTTTAACGTGTTACCACCGGAGCAAGTGGTCATAGCCGCCGTGGCGACATCGTTGGCATCCATTTTATTTACTTCTACCTCATCGGCAATCGCGCATCATAAAAATGGTAATGTACCGTGGGATTTAGCACCGTGGATAATGACGGGCGTTGCACTAGGCGCGCTGATCAGTGGTTTTTTGGCTGCGCTATTACCCGAAAACGCAGTGCGCATTGTATTTGCTGTAAGTGTGGTATTGATAGCAATAAAAATGTTTTATAGCAGCAAAAATGAGAGCACAACCCAAAGGCAGCTGCCAAATAAAGGCATACTTACGGTATTAACGACGATCACAGGTGGTTTATCTGCCATGATAGGCATTGGCGGTGGAGCGCTTTTGGTACCGCTGTTGACGTTTTTCTCTGTTGATATGAAAAAGGCCATAGGATGCGCTTCTGCATGTGGCATTGTTATCGCGCTCTTTGGTTCTGTTGGCTACATTAGCTCGGGCAGTGCGCACTTTGCACTTTCGGATGGTTTCGCCGGATTTGTTTATTTGCCAGCCCTGTTAGGAATTGTGTGCACGTCTTGGTTCACCGCTCCAATGGGGGCTAAAGCCACGCATCACTTGCCTGTTGCCACGATTAAAAAGGTATTTGCTGTGCTGCTGTTAGTGATGGCTGTGAATATGGTGGTGAATTAAAAAGCGAGCGCTGGTAATGAGTTCTTTTATTTGCGACAAAATGCGATGGGTCCGAGTAGCCACATATGTAACTGTGGTGACATGGTGTCGAGTTTGGCTCGCGGTAAAGGAGTTGCACGGCTGATGTGTGAACATTCCCCGCAGCAAGCGTTAGCGCTGGGGTTCGAAGCCATGCAATTTAATAGTGTGGTGTCGACTAATGAAGTGGCGATTAAATTATGGCAAAAGCTTGGCTTTACCATTATCGGCACCATTCCCAAGGCATATAAACACGGGAAACTGGGCTTGGTTGATAGCTATATAATGTACAAATGGTTGGCTGATTAAAGTGGACGGGCTCTAAACTAACGTTGCGAATGTTATTTTGCGCAGTCGATCAGTATTTGTTTACTGCACATAGTGCTCACTCGCTGGCGCACATTCAATTAAATTAGGGAAATGCCTTGCAATATCGTGGGCCCTTCTGATCATATCAAGCCCTTCGGATGCAGCCTGATGACGCAGCACTAAATCTTCAATTGATAGAGAAGTTGGGCGTTTGGATAGGGCGTATCAAGTAGCCAAGTCGGTCTTTCTGTTACGCTGGCGGCTATCCAAGAAAGGCTTTCACGCGTGCGATTATCGAGATGGTCTTTATGCATGAAGTAACCAAGTGAAATCGGAAATAGCCGGTGACCAATTAAGTGCTCATCCGGAGTGTGAGAAGCTCGGATCACGACATCGGCTTCTGATTTCTCTAGATCGGAAAGTGCATAGGTAGTATTAATCGACAGTGTGAGGTAAGGATTGTTTTGCTGAAACTCATGTAATTCGTCTAACAAGACAAACTGCAAAATTGCTGGGGGATAGATAAGTTTATTTGTTGCTTTAACTGCTTAACCGAAGTGTTAATTTGGCTTAAGTGAGGGGGCAAGGCAGGCTTCCATGTTTTCAGCGGCCCTGAGCAGCTACAGTCCCAATTCAAAAACGAGACTTTGCCTTGCGAAAGCATGCATATATTAAGACTAAAGCGTTGATTTAAAGCATGTAGCCTACGAGATACCGTCGTGTGGTTTACGCCTAGAACTTTGGCCGCACCTCTGAGTGTATTGGCACGCTTTAATGCAAGCAGTAATTGAAAGTCGTCCCAGTTTTCCATGCCTACAACACCAAAGTTTAGATGCAATTAAAGTAAAGTGTTTTTCACATCATGTACAGCGAACGCAGATATTTTCCATTCACCATCAACTAAATAGACGTAATAGCTTGCGCCTACTTTATTAAAAAGTGCGCCTGATTGGGTGTATCGCTCAGCGATGTTGCTCACTAACGCAATATTTTTATCAAGAAAATGAATACTGACTTCGCTCCACTTTACGTGACTGACACCTTCTTCCTTCAGGTGTGTTAGGAATACTTGCACCTATTTATTTGCGTTTGTGTGATCACGTTTGGCTTTGAACTTGATGACATTAACATAAGCGTATCTGTGTACAGTTGAGGACTGGTTGGTAAATCACCAGTTTGCAGATAATGGTTGTATTTACTCATGTAGCTGTCGAACAGTTTGTTGATTTTAGTTGTGTCCGTTTCTGTCACTAACTGGCTACTAAAAGTAAATAAAATAAACAGGATAGCGGTTCTCATAAGATATTGCTCCAAATCAGTTTTTTATGAGTCTGGCAGGCAAAAGCTGGTTTTATGTGGGTTATTATGTACTTGCTATGTTGCGCTTACGCACCGTCTGGAAGGCTTGTAAAGTGTATTTTGCGGTGTTCCGGAAGTGCTACAAGTCTTATAAGAATGTCCCACTTTCGATACACCATCAACGTAATGGTTGAAGAAATCTGTATTTAACCTATTGTTTTTTATCGTTATATATTTTGGCATGTAAGTTGATTGACTCTACATGTATAAAAACAACAAGGATTAATTATGAAAAAGTTTGTCTTGTCTGCCATTACTTCTACCGTATTAATGTTGAATAGCGTGAATGTGCAAAGCTTTGAAGATGACCGAGTACAATTGTTAGAAGCTTACTTTACACACTGCGAACAAATAAAGTTATGTAATGGCAGTGTCTTAGTTGCAGAAAATGACTCCATACTTTTCCAAAAAACGATGGGAGAGGTTAGTCACGCTAGTGAAGAGCAGCTAGGGACTCAACATCAGTTTGATATTGGTTCTATTTCAAAGCAGTTTACTGCTATCGCGATCATGATGCTTAAAGAGCAAGGCAAACTGAAATTTGAAGATCCCGTTTATTTATATATTCCTAACTTTCCATATAAAGATATTAAAATCAATCAGCTATTAAACCACACTTCTGGTGTGCCAGATATGATGCCTTATATCTCGGACTTATATCGTCAAGGAAAAGTGGACTCCAGCCTTGATCAAAGTTTTTTATTGAGTGTGCTGCTGAGTGAGCAACCAGCATTAATGTTTAAACCGGGTGAACAATTTAAATACAGTAATACTGGTTATGTTGTACTTGCAAAAGTCATTGAGTCAGTATCTAGAATGCCGTATAGCCTGTTTCTTCAACAGCAAGTATTTTCACCCCTTGGTATGCATTATACAGTTAGTCGAACCAAGTTGACGGAAAAGAAAATAACAACTCGTGCATATG
The DNA here is from genome assembly GCF_002289345.1 of Pseudoalteromonas sp. HM-SA03. GTDB lineage: Bacteria > Pseudomonadota > Gammaproteobacteria > Enterobacterales > Alteromonadaceae > Pseudoalteromonas. Next base: position 35,524 of record NZ_NSDG01000060.1, read on the forward strand.
GATTTCGTCGTCACTTAAATGACAAGAAGCGCGCCTTTGATCAAATTCCTTTCTTTGATGTCGAGGGGATGGGCGGGATCTATTCAACGACTCAGGACTTGTATAAGTGGCACTTAGCGTTAAGCAATAATAAACTTATTTCGAAGGAAACTTGGCTGCAAGCGCTGCAGCCGACTACAACATTAGACAACAACACCAAACAGTACGGTTATGGATTCATGTTAAAGGCTGATGCCTATGATCATCCAAAGTTTGGCCACAGTGGCCACTGGCGAGGTTTTAAGTCGATTTACAGCCATCAATTGGATGATAATAGAACGATTATTCTATTAACAAATAATGCTCAAGATGACGTTGTTGATGAGAATGAAAAAGCGGTAGAAGCCATTTTAGCGATGAAACCATACTCTCAAGTGAAACAACCTATTTCAGCAGTTCTTTATAAGATGTTTACCCAAGAGGAACTTGCTGAGGCGAGACGTCAATATAATCGCCTCAAGGCCGATAGGTATAACGATTATGATTTTTCAGAAGCGCAGTTGAATGACTTGGGATATGCGCTTTGGGGAGAAGAGAAAAATGCCGCTGCTATTGCTGCATTTGAGCTAAATGTTGAAGCATTCCCTGGTTCAGCCAATGGGTTAGATAGTCTCGCAGAGGCACTGATTGCCGATAATCAACTAAAACGTGCAAAGGCGATTTTAAAACAGGCAATGGTACTTGACCCTAACCTCGAATCTGCAAAGAAGCAACTAGCGAGTCTAGAAACGCCTGTAAGTACGAAAAATTCGCTGTAGTAACAGTTGTCTTGGCCAAATTGCTGCTGCTGGGTGAGCTATCATGATTCAGCAGCTAAGCGCATCATTTTATAGTTTAGTGAGCTTCAAACTGAACGTGAACTCAGTCTGACTAGAGGTTAGTTGCCAATTAGCTATGGCTTTGTTGAATATACTCAGCCTATGCTTTTAAGCCACGGAATAACATCTATTAGTGATGCTTGCGTATATTGGCAACGCGGCCAATTAGATACTTGGCAAAAACTACAAGCGGATGGTGTTTTGAAGATGCGAGTCAGCTTGGGCTTATGGGCTTATCCAGAAGCAAGTGATGAAAGCCAAATTAGAGCGCTTAAATCGTTTTATAATACGACGCCAAATAGCTTATTAAAAGTCGACCAAATAAAGTTTTACATGGATGGTATTTTGGTGAATACCACTGCGGCAATGAAAGAGCCTTATAAAGTAGATTGGCTTAAGCTCGATGGTAACCGTGGAGTGAATTATTTTACCCAAGCTCGATTAGAGAAATATATAAAAGCATTGGAGCCTAGTGGCTTTGACTTTAACATTCATGCAATTGGCGACAGAGGAATACATGAAGCATTAAATGCCATTGAAGCGGCCTCTAAAGGAGCTGCTCGGCATCGTCTTACACATGTAGAAGTGGTTGATCCTGAAGATTACAAGAGGTTTTCTGTGCTGGGTGTGATAGCAGATGCACAAGTCGCAGGAGAATTTACTCAACCGCATCATTGGCAAGAAATGCAACCACTGTTAGGCCGCGAGCGGGCTGATCATTTGGTTCCAATTAAAAGCCTAAGTGAAAATGGTGCGATGCTCACGCTGAGCAGCGATTGGAATGTGAGTACGCTCAATCCTTTTATCGGTATCGCGAATGCAGTTACTCGACAGCCTGAAGCAATCTCATTAGAACAAGCAATTGCGGCCTACACAATAAATGCTGCGTACGCGATGCGACAAGAAGACATTGTTGGAAGCCTTGAGGTTGGAAAGCTTGCTGACTTTATTGTGTTAGACCAAAATCTATTCAATATAACATTCGAAGAAATAAAAGCGACCAAAGTTATGCAAACGTGGATCCATGGAAATCAGGCTTTTTGACGTAAGGCTAATGGCTTGATTGTTCATAACCAGTCGAAAATCAGCAACAATGTAGTGCAGAATTTCAGATTGAAATGGGTGCTGCAACCCTTACTCTATGGTGTAACTCAAAGCGTTAAGGATTGTTATGACTTCACTTGCCAACATGCCATTTTCTTTGCTCGAATTAAGCCCAATGACAGAGCAAGATACCGTTTCACAAACCCTCGCCAACACCGTGACTTATGCGCAAAAAGCGGATGAACTTGGCTTTAAACGCTTTTGGATGGCTGAGCATCATAATATGCGTGGCATTGTCTGCGCAGCAACCTCCGTATTGATAGGACATATTGCCGGACACACTCGCAATATTCGGGTAGGGGCGGGTGGCGTGATGTTGCCAAACCATCCACCGTTAGTCGTCGCTGAGCAGTTTGGCACCTTAGAAAACCTCTATCCTGGACGCATTGATTTGGGATTAGGGCGCGCGCCTGGTAGCGATCCGATTACCAGCCGAGCACTGCGTCGCGATGACAGACGTGCAGAACAATTTGATGACGAAGTCGCGGAATTACAAACCTTGCTCGGGCCTTATGATGGTAAATCCCCGGTGCGCGCTATTCCGGGCGAAAACACCAAGGTACCAGTCTGGTTGCTTGGTTCGAGTCTTTATAGTGCCCAGCTCGCCGCAAAGCGAGGTTTACCTTATGCATTTGCGGGTCACTTTGCGCCACGATTCGTGCATGATGCTATTGCGCTTTATCGCCGCGATTTCCAACCATCAAAGGTGTTAGATAAACCTTATGTAATGCTTGGCTTACCAGTAGTTGCAGCCGATACCGACGAGCAAGCGCAGTATTTAGCTACTACGTCAAAGCAACGTATCCTAGCGTTGATGCGAGGTCAGGCGTTATGGTTGAAACCCCCCGTTGATTCGATGGAGGGTCTATGGAATGCCCAAGAGCAAATGCAAGTTGAAAGCTTTTTAGGCCTATCTGTGGTTGGAAGCCCCGCGACTATCCACCATAAACTCAGCATGATTAAACGTGAGTTAGCGGTCAATGAGTTTATTTTTACCAACGATTTATATGAGCTAAGTGATAGAAAACATGCACTTGAGATCTTGGCAAGCTTAACATCGTCTTAGTTGGTCCTCTGCAAGTAGCTTGGGTTACAGCGCTGATTTTAAAAACGATTATAGATAGGCCGCGGCAGCGGCCTTGTCAGTTTCTATACAAAAGTATAAAAATCGTACCTTACATGATCACACAAGGAAGGTTAACCGCAATAGATGCGCAATCTATACGGGTTCCGGCAGCTTGAGGGCGGTTGTTATACTCTTTGTTACCGCCAGCGATATTTGGTGTTTGAGCAAGATTAAGTTGTAGTGATTGAGATGAAAGCGATTTCAAACTTGATTTCTTTATCGTTAATTTCATTACTTATTCCTTAGTTGTCAGTATGTTCTAATAATTTTTTTACCCAGAGTTCCTGTAATGGGCAAACGTACATTTTCATAATTTTACAGCAATGTCAATTTTATGAGTTTATGTTTTTTTATTGTGATTCAATTGTTGGGTTTTGTATTTGATATGTATATGTTGAATAGCGCTGGACTCTTGAAAGCACTTTTTAGGATGAAAGCACTTTTTAGGACTTTTTAGGACACCCACTATATAAGAGCCTCGGTGCGTTCCATTTAGGGCGAAAACATCAAGCTACCTTAACGTAAAAGTAGGAGTGTGAAGGTAGTACTTAAGAGAATGTTTGCGGTACACTGCGAGTTAAAAATTTACAAGGAACGAAAGTTGAAAACGATTTGGTTGTGTACCTTTTCTCTACTTATTTTGCCTTTATATGTCGGGGCGAAAGAAATAGCGCTGACCTTTGATGACGCTCCATTGCCGGGGAGTGAGTTGATGTCAGGTGAGGAAAAAACAACGCGCATTATTACAGCATTAAAAGAAAATAAAGTGCCTGATGCGCTATTTTTTGTGACCACGAATAACATTAATTCTGAAGACGCCAAACTCAGGTTACAGCGCTATACGCAGGCTGGATTTCATCTTGCTAATCATAGCTATAGCCATCTTTCAGCCAACAAAACTGAGGTAAAAAACTACTTAATCGATTTTTATCAAGCACATTTGGCATTGCAAGATTTTGATAACGTGCTCAACTTTCACCGTTTTCCTTACCTTCATTATGGCGAAACTCATCAAGCTCGAACGACCATTTCAGAAAATCTGCAGCAATTAGCGCAAAAAATTGGGTATGTGACCGTGGATAACTTTGACTGGTATATCAACGCGGAGTTAGTTGCGGCGCATCGTCAAGGTAAGACTATCGATTATCAAAAATTAAAGCAGTTTTATGTGGAAACGTTATGGCAGAATATCGAATTTTATGACGAGATTGCCCTGCAGACGTTAGGGCGGTCTTCCAAGCATGTGTTGCTACTGCATGAGAATGAAACCGCGGCGCTGTTTTTAGGGGATCTTATTGCTTATATTCGGGCAAAAGGGTGGACAATCATTTCTCCACAGGAAGCGTATACGGACGATATTGCGAACCAGTATAACCCGAGTTTCAGCTTTACCAAGCAAGGTCGAGTTGCAGCAATTGCACATGCTAAAGGGGTTGATAAAAAGGCGCTCCGTCATGAAAATGAAAGCACTAAGGTACTAGAAGCTAAACTTGCTGAGCTTGGGGTGTTTAAATTACCCTGAATAATAAGTTCAGCGAGTCAATATTTGCAGTAACAGTTAAAGGAAAAATAATGGATCAAGTCGTACGCGTCGGGGTTGGCGTGGTAATAATGCACGATAATAAAATTTTGCTTGGTGAGCGCATTGGTGCTCATGGCGCACATACTTGGGCAACGCCGGGTGGCCATTTAGAGTATGGAGAGGACATTGAGGCATGCGCGATAAGAGAGGTGCATGAAGAAACGGGGCTACATGTTGTAAACGTTGAAAAGCTTGGTTTTACTAATGATTATTTTGCCAATGAGCAGAAACATTATGTCACGCTGTTTGTCATGGCAAGGTGCGATACTCATGATGCAGAAGTTAAAGAGCCAAATAAATGCAAACAATGGCAGTGGTTTTCGCTTGATGAATTGCCGCAGCCCCTATTTTTGCCTTTGGTGAACTTTTTAGAAGAAAATAACACACTTTATCAAGGCTAAAATAGCAATTGGGGCACAGCATGGAAGAAATAGTCGTTAGATATATTCACTTTCTCGGTATTTTATTTTTGGCATCGACGCTCGCGATTGAAAACGTGTTACTCTCTAAATCAATGAGTAGTCAGAGCATTAAGCGGTTAGCGGTAGTTGATGGCTTGTATGGTGTTAGTGCGCTGGTAACCCTTGGCGCAGGATTAACGCTATGGTTTGCAGTTGGCAAGCCCAGTGAGTTCTACACTAAAAATCCGATTTTCCATGCCAAAGTCGGACTATTTTTGTTAATCGCTTTGCTGTCTATCATTCCGACTGTGTTTTTATTGAAGCACCGTAATACAACAAAAGATAATTTATTTGTGCCCCAGCGTATTATCGTCATTAAAAGGCTAGAAATGCTGTTACTTTTAGTTTTACCGCTACTTGCTGCACTTATGGCAAGAGGCTACGGGTTGCTCTCATCATGAAACAAAATATTGTCAATATTGCGCTCGTCGTCAAAGACTACGATGAAGCCATCGACTTCTACGTCAATAAACTAGGTTTTGAATTAATAGAAGACACCTACCAACCCGAGCAAGATAAACGCTGGGTGGTGGTAGCACCGCCTAATTCACATGGTACTGCGTTACTACTTGCCAGAGCTTCTACGCCAGAGCAGCAGGAGTTTATTGGTGATCAAGCAGGTGGGCGGGTATTTTTATTTTTAAATACCGATGATTTCTGGCGTGATTATGAGCGCATGACATCTATTGGCATTCGGTTTATTCGCGAGCCGCAAGAGCAAGATTATGGCACGGTTGCTGTATTTGAAGATCTCTATGGCAACCGCTGGGACTTATTGCAGTTAAATCCTGATCATCCTATGGCAAAGAGGTGATCTCAAAGTTACCAAAATGGGTTGAGATCGGCGCTTTTATATTGGCGCTCGTCGCAGGATTTGTGAATGCAATCGGCCTACTTAGCTTTGAGCACCAATCCGTTTCTCATTTATCCGGCACTGCGACTATGCTCGGAACTAGTTTTTTAGGTGGCAGCCTTAAAGAAACCCTGCACTTATTTGGAGTGTTACTCGCGTTCTTGCTTGGCTCTGCACTTGCAGGGTTTTTGCTGCATGGCACCACGTTAAGGCTTGGCAAACATTACGATACCGCGTTGGTGATCGAAGCCATGTTGCTTACCGTGTCTCTCGTCTTACTGATGCAAGGCTCATTTTATGGTCATTTTTTTGCCTCCGCGGCTTGTGGACTACAAAACGCATTAGCCACCACGTACAGTGGAGCTGTGGTGAGGACAACCCATGTAACAGGAATATTCACCGACTCAGGGCTGATGATTGGGGCATTGTTTAGAGGCGAGCCTTTGGATACCAGAAAAACAAAACTGTTTGTGTTGATCATTTCAGGGTTTGTGGCAGGTGGCGTGTTGGGCGCTTGGCTTTATAACAAGTTTCACTTTCAGGCGCTGTGGTTACCTATAACCATCTGTTTGCTAATTGCTGGTGTTTACCGCTTTGCGCTTAGGGATAAGGGGTAGCACACCGTTGTGTTGACGTATCTTGGTTTGGATTATTGACTACTTAATCGACATCGTATAAATTGGCGCGCGATTTTAATTTGGATCTTTCCACGATGTTTTACATCCTATTTAAGAATTTTGTTAGAAGGCTTTGCTCCGCGCATTAACACGATGAAGTGTTGCTCGGAGCTTACTTTCTAAATCTTCATCAGAGACATTGGCGACTACTTGAATAAAGGTGGGCAGCGGCAGTGTATCTGATGATTGGAAAGACGAAGCCGGCGATGATACTTCATCGCCGGCTTTTTTGTGCCCGAAATTCAGTGGCACACGTTTTCGAAATTTTTTGAAACGGGAGGTCAGTATCACAGCCGATCTCCCGTTTTTTATGGATGTAATTTAATGAACTTGATTTTAAAAGGCCTGATAATGTCAGGCATTAACCTAAACAAAGACCAACTTAATATTGGCTTTATTTCTTATGCTTTGCTCATTAATAGCAAGGTAAACGTTTGCTGCGCAAAAAAGGGGTAATGAGATGTTATTGACTTTATTACTCGCCTTTATTGCGTTTTTAGTCGGGGCCGATGAGCTGATGCTTGGGCCTATTCTTGAGCCTATTGGACTCGAATTAGGTGTAAAGCCTGAGCGAGTTACACTGTTTATCACCACTTACAGCGTTGCCCTAGCTATTGTGGCTCCCTTATTTGGGGCGCTCTCAGATAAAGTAGGGCACCGAGCTATCATCTTGCCTGCAATCGTGGTTTTTGGTGGTGCCTCCATCGCGACAGGGCTTGTCACTTCATTTGAGTGGGGGTTGGTTGCTCGTGTGATCACAGGTATTGCCAGTGCTGGCATGCTACCGATTGCATTTGCCATCGCGGCAAGCTCAGGTGGAGATGCGCTCAAACGGATCGGTTGGGTGCAAGCAGGCTTAACTCTTGGCATGATCTCAAGTCCTGCGTTTGGCGCGTTTTTAACGCATTTAATGTCGTGGCGAGCGGCTTTTGTTGCACTCGGGATCGCCACTTGGGTTGTGGTGTTATTACTTACTGTAAACCGCCGTGCGATCCCAAATGACAAAGCTGTTGAAGGCACCAAGATATCAGTCAAGCTATGGCAAATCCCCGGTGTTGTTGGCGCGTTACTTAGCATGTGTATTGGTTTAGGTGGTGGTATTGGTTTGTTCAATTTGGTTGGGCAGCATTTAAGAGATACACAAGGACTGTCAGTGTGGTTTATTGGTGTACTGTATGCCTTATTAGGCTTAGTGAGTGTTGCTGGAAACCTGATGATGCCAAAACTCGCAACCCACTTTGAAAGTGGGCGGCAGGTCATGCGTGCGTCATTGGTCGTTTGCCTCATTGCCAGTAGCGGTCTTTATTGGTATCAAGGTATCTCTCTCATACCGTTATACTTTTTGATGACACTTTGGGCATTAGCTGGTGGCATTGGGGCTCCGGCATTACAGGCATATATTTCAGAACTTTCGCCTGCACATCGTGGTGTACTTATCTCACTGGCCATGAGCATGATGCACATTGGTGTGGCGATTTGGTCTGCCGTCGCGGGTTTTGCTTACAGCCTTGGTGCGGCTGCGATGGCGCTGCTTGCTATTATTTTGTTTAGTCTTGCCATTTTGTGTTTACGCCCCGTAAAAAGCGCATCAATTTAGGAGGTAACTAGTACCAATTAGTCTTAATACATGTTCAATTTTAAGGAGCAAATCTGACACTAACGGCGTTAAGAATTTCTCATTTAGAACAACTAAATAGCAAAACTTTCGCCTTGCCTACATGGATGTAGGCATCTTAGCGATAGCAGGACGCGTTAGCGGTGTTATCGACAAGATTCTCTCGCCTCAAAATTGGAAGCTGAATTAAGCGAGTTGGTATGCCAGCCTGCATATTCAATTGAACACGAGTGCTTTTGATTGAGTAGAAATGTTTTAATCTGTGTGGACTTTCATTAGACGAAATAAATTGCTAGTATCATTTTTGATATTAATTCTCATTTTCATTTGCTTTGGGTTTCATGGTATTTGCAAAGTTGGTACATGGTTTGATCGGATGATGTTGCGTCTATATATCTGAGCACGGTAAATCAACAACTTGTCTTCTTCCTTTGTCAAATGGGTGGTTAAGCTAGGTTCCTTGTGGAGGAAATATGGAACAACTTATTCAAGATTATAAAATGCTACTAATCGGAGAGCCTAACATTAGGCCCATTGTTGCGGCTATGCAGCTAGGTGTGAGTGAAGCTGAGTTGCTAAACGCACAGCTGGATGAGCCTGTTACGTCTCGAGTTACCAGATTAGATGAGCATAAAATCGCGGATTTATTAAAAGGATTTAAAAAGCTTGGAAAAGTGATGGCTTTGACTAGAAATGGCTCTGTGGTGAGCGAGATAACTGGTTTGTATGAAAAGCTCTATGTTACAGGGCACAGTAACAAACTTAGTGCCGTGGCCATCAATCCAGGAGGGATTGATCTGCGGCTTTTCTTGCACAAATGGAAAAGTGTATTTCTTGTTGAAACGGATAAGCATACTAGTTTTCAATTTTTCGATGAAAATGGTCGCGCTGTACATAAGGTATACATGACCGCAGACGCCGACTTTAACGAGTTTGTAAACCTTAAAGCACGCTACCAGTTAACGCATGGTCATGAGTTGGATGTAACGCCATTTGAAGTCCTAGATACTAATATTAAAGAGTTGAGTACTGCGCAACTAGATGATTTTAGGTCACAGTGGGGTGAGTTAAATGATGTCCATCATTTTCCAAAGCTTTTAGAGACATACAACCTTGAACGCTTGCAGGCCCTTGAACTCGTCGGCTCACCATGGAGTTTTGAGCTACAAAGCTTTAATCTTGCGGATATATTTCAGCAAGCAAAAACGTTTAAGCAGGAGATTATGGCATTTGTTGGCAACCAAGGTACCGTACAGATCTTCTCTGGAAAGGTTGAAAACCTCAAACAAGTTGGCCCTTGGTTTAACGTATTAGATCCTGAGTTTAACCTGCATGTAAAAGTTGACGAACTAACGCGCGCATTTGTAGTCAGAAAACCAACGGATAACGGCAATACTGTGGTCACTTCTATTGAGTTTTTTGATGCCAATCGCGAGACGGTATTAACGCTGTTTGGCCGCCGAATTGAAGGCAAAAAACAAACCGATGAGTGGCAGGGGNATGTGAGCGATTGATCCATAAAGGACGGGTTGCGGCGTAATACTTGAGCTATAGAAAAGCTATCTTCTACAATCAGCTATATTGAAAAGGGCTCAATAAACGAGCCTTTTGACTTTCTAATGTTAAACTCAGACACTTAAATCATTCACAAGTAAATTGCTTCCTAGCTTCGTTTTAAAACGGGTAGCACCTCTGCTATTTCGTTATCTAACATATCCAGCACACTAGCGAAGCTATGGCTTGGTAGCCAACCTAGCTCGTTTTGCCCTACGGAGGAATCATACACGCGGTCCAAGCGCGCTGGCAACGACCACCCTCTCTGCTCAAAAGCGGTAGCTATCTCAGGGCATTTTTCCTTGAGAACTGCACTTGCATTATTATAAAGGTGTTCGCAGTCATTGAGGCTAAATGGTGTAGAACCAGAGATAATGAAACGATTAAAACCGTTTAAGCGCTTAACTATGGCACATGAATGAGCATTAGCGACATCACGGACATCTATACCGCGAGTAAGGCGGTATATTGCCATTAAGTCTGCTGGCTCTGGAAAACACCTAGAGATTTGCAATACTGTAACCGGAAGGTCGAAAAGGTTTGAAATTTCATTAAGTTTGTTTTCTGCAAGTATTTTACTTTTATGGTAGATAGACTTAGGTTGAGGTTCGACCTGCTCCGTTATCCAACTAGTTGCACCTTCAGAAGATGAAGCGTAACCATAAAGTGCGGTTGTACTGGTAAAGACAAAGTGCTGAATTCCCGCTTTGATCCCAGCTAAGGCAAGCTGTTCGGTTGCATCGACATTGATCGCTAAAAACTCCTCATCAGCTAATAGTCCAACATGTGGAGCATGAAGTGCCGCCGTATGAACAACTGCATCCACTCCTTCAAGAGCTGTAGAAATTAACTCGCCATCGCAAATATCACCGATAAAGTCGACCGTTGAGCAAGGAGCTTTGTCCAAACCTACCACGTCATGATTCTTCATCAATTTGATATAAATAGCACGCCCGATTCTCCCCGCAGAGCCAGTTACCAATATTCTCATGCTTTGTGCCTTTTAATATTTGAAACTCGAAGCCGCCTATCAGAATATTATGAGGTATGCTGATTGTAATCATTCGAATTTATAAAAATAGCAGCTTCAAGACCATTTTATCGCTCAGTGCGGCTTTGAAGGCTGAAGCTAATGTTAATTTTTGTCAGATTAATGGATTGAACAATCAAGCAAAGTAAAACTAATAGTGCGCCCACCCAAGCTATTAATTTAAAACTTTCTCCCAGCAGCAAAACTGCCAATACTGTTGCCATTAAAGGTTCTAGCAAAGTTATCAGTGTTGCATTGCTTGCTTCAATAAATGTTAAGCCATATGCAAATAATAAATATCCCAGAAACATAGGAACAATTGCCATATAGAGTGAAATTGCGCTATTGGTGACGTTTAAAAACAAATTTTCACCTGTAAATAATAGAGAAGGTAACAGCAGAATTGCTGCTCCTCCGAACAGCCCCGATATGGCGGTTTTGGAGTCAATGCCTTTTTCTATAAAGGATCTTGCGACCCACGAATAGCACGCGTAAGTTAATCCAGCGATACATCCTAATATAATTCCTAAAGTATTTAGAAATAAATTAGATGTTTCGTCAGATGTAGGCTCTTTAGCGGTCGTTAGCAAAATGACACCAATCACACCAAATGTACAACTTATGCTCCATTTTTTTGAGAATGGTTTTTGATTAAAGAGACGCTCTAGAACGGCTGCAAATATAGGCGCAGTAGCTATTGATACAATAGTACCGATTGCAACGCCAGACAAATACATGGAGGAATAAAATGCCAGAGGGTATATTGCAACTGATAAAGTGCCAATAGCAAATAGACTCTTTCGTTTGATAAGCAGCCGATAGTTTACGAATAGACTGCGAATGTTGGTCAGTGCCATCATTAAGCCACCAACGCCCATCGAAAATGCGCCTATTGCTAGTGGACTTACATCGCTTGATAAGCTTGCAGCAGTACCTGTTGTTCCCCAAAGTAAACTGGCAATAACAACAGCTAAAATGCCTTTAATAGTTTCAGAACTAAGTAACATAATTACCTTACAGATTATCATTTGAGAGTTAGATAATATGTTATTAAATGGGTCTATTTTTGACTATTCGGACGGAATGCTTATCAATTTGGGCAGACATTAACTTTTGAAATTTTTGGGAGACAAGCCAAAATACTGTTTGAATTTACGGCTAAATGTCGATAAATCTTTATAACCAACTTTCTCGCCAACTATCTGTAGTGAGTAGTCTGTATGTGTCAGTAATGCTTGCGCTTTTTCCATTCTAAGTTGTGTTATATGCTCTAGCACAGTTGCGCCCAATTGCGCTTTAAATACTTTTTTAAATTGAGTAGGGCTTAAATAAGCGACTTCAGCCAGTGTCGTAATATTTAGTGGTTCGGCAATGTTTTCAGTAATGTAAAGCAGCACATTGTTAACTCTAGCATCCAGTTTAGGGAGCAAGTGCTGGCTTTCTAACAATACGTAAAATGTTTCATACATTGACTGCTCAATGAGTGGGTTAATTTGATTTTCTAATTGACTCTCAATAAAAAGTAGATAGGTTAGCAGAGGCTTATTTATCTCAAAAACAACCTGTTGCGATGAAATAAGATTGTTGGGTAGACAGCGCATATCAGCAACAATAAACCGTGCCTGGCGCTCTGCCGCAAACAAATGCTTCTCATTGGCACGAATAACTACGCACTCTCGCGGCGAGACCTTACCACTAAAATTGCCAACTTGTATGTTAATGACTCCTCGCAATGGCAAAACAACTTGATTGAACTCATGCGAGTGGGAAACCGGGTTTGCACTGTAAGAGCGAATGGATAATAGGTTTGGCATGCCAACTACAAATCAAATTGATAATTCATAGCAATTTAATCGGTATTTTACCTCGCGACAAGAGTTGGCTTACCTTTACACAAGTGTAGACACTAACGATTGATGGCAGATACCGACTATAGCATAGATGCAAATTGTGGTGGGTATCTGTGTTATTCTTTATTTTGTTAGCTATACCTGAATACATATGTTCGGCCAAGATACACTACATGTACAGTGGCTAAAATTGGTAGTAAATAGAAAATCAAGCCGTATTCGTTAGAGCTCAATAAGGTACAGGTTAAGATTATTGCAGCAATACCCGACATTATAAATAGCCGCATTTTTGCTGGTGCAATATAGACTTGTGTAGGGTTAAACAAATGCAAAACTAAACATATGAGTGCTGTAAGCCCTAAGCACCCGCCAATAGTAGGCAATAGATAAAACATTGCTTCAGGCTCAAACGGAGTAGGACTGAAGAAAATTGCAGGTACGAATATGAAACTCATAGCCAGCATAATAGTAGCTGGCCCAAAACATAGGATAACTTCGAACAATATTAGGAATCTAAATAATGGCTTCATCTTGGTATAGCTAAATCCCCAAAAAAATAAGTAAACTTAGTGTTGGTGGGCGATTAGTTCAGCAAATGGTATGACATGTTTTGTTATACAACTTTTAACTCATGAGTCCAATCTTTCCATGAAATCGATTTGCCCGGTAATGCTATTTTTGAGAAGGGCCACACTGTTCGAAGCCAGTTTAAGACAGTCTGATAAAGTATTTTTTCTAACGCAATACTATCATCTCGAATCCACAAGTAGACTTCGCAGTCATAATTTAGTGATCGGCTTGGATCTATATAAACAGAGCCTAGGCATTTTTCCTTTGAATTGTTAAATATGGAATATGCAAAAGCATCCCTTGATTCAAATTCTTGTTTATGAACCTTTAAGCTTTCTATATTTTCTTCGAGGGTCATATTAACTGTAGGCCACTCAGTTTCAGGGCCAAATAATCCTTGTAGCCTTTTTTGACTGGACATTACTGCTTCAAAGTCTAACTCAGCAACTTCTTCTTCAAGCACTCTGAAATGAAAATTTTCACTATCAAAAAACGTCGGAGGCTGGAACGATTCAGAAATAAAAGGATTGGGCATACTCAGGGCTATCCGTTGTTGTATAACAATTTAGTATTTATGCGACACGCAGTTTGTATTGCATAATCGCTGGTCGGACTGAGCCGCTACCTGCTCGGTGTGTCAGAGTTGGTTATGCTGTGGGCTTACTTAGAAAAAATAGACTTTTTGGAGGCTTTAGCGCTCCTAGCTAGTTTGAACAGCTAATCTATTATAAATTAAGCTTTCCCTGCATTGCTCAGCGTTTATTATGTGCTCATTACACCTAAATTTGGCGAGATAGGCAATTATATTTTTTATAAGTATAGAGGTTGCTAGCCTGAGTGATTAAGTGTGCCAAGTGGTTTATTTTATTTATAAAACTTAGATTTTTGCTCGTTCGTTCTGCTTTGAACATTGTTTACAACTTGCTTATAGTAAAATATGCTTTATTACATCTTAGATTTGCCAGCGCACACTTTATCCAAACTCAAGTGTTAATAGTATAATTAACACTCAGTGTTTTGATTTATAAAAGCTTTCTAACTTATCTAAAAAACCATACAGTTTTGGTTCATTTTGTCATAGTTATGGTTCAGTAAAACCTCTGGCTCATCTACAAATCGATACTGTAAAGCGACACTGATGTCGTCATTTTCAATCAGTAATGCGACGATATCTTTGGTAAATTCCATATGGCACTGAAAACCATATACTAGGTAACAAATAACGGTGGGGTCACCGCTAATACTCTAGAGTTCAATCGCCTTTTTCTCAATAGTTGGCACATTGGGCAACATGTCTTACTACCTCTTTTTCTATATCCGAAGGATGTCAGTCTTGCTTTAGTTTCTGCTACTATGATGGCAAATATCGGTGAGATACTCTGTATCTGCTATCATAATAGCAAAAAAATCATCATAGATGCTATAATTGATACTATAGTGACAGTTTTTTTGGGGCGTTTATGCTATCTCTTTATACCGCTTATGATATGCAAATGGAACTCAAAGAGTTTATCAAATCCGCTCGGAAAAAAGATAAACTCAGTGTTCAGAAGATGGCCGATCTCTCTGGCGTGCCTTATGCTACGATCCGAAAGTTTGAGTCATCTGGTAACATCTCATTGCGGCAGTTTCTTATGCTTTATGAGACTGTCGGTGACTTGAAAAAAATGAAAGAGCTGACAAAGTTATCTGAGCCTGAATATAAAACTATAGAGGATGTGCTTCGACATGCTTAAATCAGCCCTAACCGTAAAGCGAACGCTTAGCACAGGTGAAAAGGTAATTGTCGGCAAGCTCGCTGAAAATAGTAAGCACAGTTTCTTTCAATTTGATGAGACTTATTTAGGTGCTCACCCAACTTCCCTGGCTCCGTTCAATTTAGCGGCTGATACAAGCCTCCAAGCTGCACCTAGAGAGCCACATTACGGTATTCATGGGGTTTTTGGAGATAGCCTGCCTGATGGCTGGGGGCTTTATCTTATGGATCGTGTATTTAGGCTGCACGGTCATAACCCAAATGAAATTACCGCTATGGAGCGCTTGGCTTACCTAGGTGACAGGTGTATGGGGGCGTTGAGCTATGAGCCAGAATTAGATTTACTTGATGAGTCCAAGGAGTCGATTGATATCATTACTCTCGGACGAGCAGCGACTGAAGAGTTTGAAGGGACTGAATCTACTTTGCTCGAGCATTTGATGAAAACGGGTGGTTCGGGTGGTGCTAGGCCAAAAATGAACGTTACACGTTTATCGAATGGTGAATATACAACATTAGATAACGAACCGGGTACAAAGCTTATCGTCAAGCTGACATCTGAAAGGTTTGAGTTGAAGCACTCTGAGTCATTAGTCGAATATTGCTACATGCAGATGGCCCGTAATGTCGGCATTGAAGTTCCTGACTTTAATTTAATTGATGCGAGTAATGGCCGCTTTTGGCTAGAGCAGAAACGATTTGATTGTACTGAGCCAGGTGGTCGGATCCATATGATTTCAGCGTGTGGGTTGTTAGATGCACAGTTTCGAGAGCCCTCTTTAGACTACGTGGATTTAGTTAAAGCTACGCGTATCATGTGCAGTGTTACTGAGTCTCAAAAGCTTGTTAAGCGCTGCATTTTTAATTACCTAACGGTTAACCAAGATGATCACAGTAAGAACTTTAGCTTTCTGGCCAGTGACAACGATAACTGGACACTATCGCCTTTCTACGACATTGTTTATAGCCCCAGCCCTTACAAAGAGCATATGACGGCATTTGGCGGGGATGGCCGAACGCCAAAGCGCGCGCTAGACCAGTTAGCTGCTCAGTCTGGGTTATCTTCAAAGAAAGCGATTATGGTGATGGCTGAAGAAATCTTCGAAATAACTCGCTCGTTTCGCAACGAAGCCAAAAACTTAGGTTTGTCACATACGCTGATTAAGGAGATTGATAAGGATATAGTCGAAAAGTTTACTATTTTGACAGGGTAATGTGAGCCGAGAAAACTGTAATTTTTAACCTATCCGACTAAATTAACGTATAAAGTCCATGTGTACTGGAGAATAAATACTCAGTACGAGTATGAATGTGCAAAACTGCTAGGCACTTATACCGTTAATATTCCTTGTTAATCACACCGCTCAGAGCGAATTCAGATAAATACAGCTCAGTTTTATTAGCGAACACTCTCAAGCAAGTGAGAGCTTACGACCAAAAACACAAAAAAGCGTCAATTGACAATTTATCAAATAACAATAATTGTTTGTGATATGTTATAGTGTATCGAAATTTTCAATTCCAAAAAATAGAGATACCAGTGAACAAAAAATTACTACTCTCACTCATTTTGGTGGCTAATGGCACCACTGCGCAAGAATCAGCTTCAAATCATAGCCCAAGCAGGGAAATAGAACGTATAGAGATTAAACAGTTTCGGCAGCCCTATCGTGGTAATGTACCTTTAGTTCAAACGCCTCAAGCAGTTGATACTCTTAGTTCAGAACTGCTTGAAAGCGAAAGTATTACTCGCTTTATGGAAGCGTTAGAGCTCACACCGAGTGTTGTTAGGCAAAATAACTCTGGAGGCATGTTTGATAGCTTTGCTATCCGTGGTTTCTCGGGTGATGAAAATAATCCATCAGGTTATCTTGTCAATGGTTTTAATTCTCGAGGCTACAACGGCAATAGAAGTACAGCCAATATCGAAACCATTGAAGTCATGAAAGGTCCAGGCTCTGCGTTATATGGGCAAGGGGAGCCCGGTGGCACTATCAATATCATTACCAAAAAGCCTCAGTTCGAAGAGCAAGGTTATATTCAAGCAACGTTTGGTAATTACAGTAAAAAACAGTTTGAATTTGATTACACAAACTCAGCTACCAAAGAAACTGCTTATCGACTAAATGGCGCATATGAAGATTCAGACACACATAGGAACCATGTTTCAATCAAAAGCTTGCACTTATCGCCGTCGATACTGTGGAATATTTCTGATGACACGAGTCTGAGCTATGAAATGGAAGTACTCGATCAGAAAAAGCCGTTGGATAGAGGTGTGTATATTCTAAATAATAACTTTGATGACGTTAACACGGGCGCTTTTTACAGTGATATTCGTGATGGTGTGCACCAAGTTGAAGCCTTAGGTCATCAGTTAGTGTTAAATCATAAGGTAAGCGATGATTGGCACATACTCACTGGGTTTGCTTATCGAGATTCTTCATTTGAAGGTGTATCTTCAGATACTGAATTATCAGATGGACGACAGCTGATATACACAGACGCGAGCCTACTTTCTCGTCAAAGACGTGCTCGAGACTACCAGGCTTTGGATGTTTCTGCGCGCATTGAACTCAGTGGTGAAATTGAATTTGGCAGTGTAAAGCACAACATTCTAGTGGGCGTTGATCACTATAATTTTGACATTGATACTGACTATAAAGTATGGCGTACGGCATGGGGGTCGGGTGATACCACCTATAGCATTAACCCAAATAACCCAGACTACACGCAAACACAACCAGAACCTGTATTAAAAACGTTGACCGAAGAAAACCAAAAAGGTCTCGGTATTTATGCTCAAAACTTGATCGAACTGACCGGAAAATCGAAAGTATTAGTGGGTGTCCGTGTTGATAAATTTGAGCAAGATATTCTTAACCTTCGTAGTGATGAAGCGCAAAGCCAAAAGCAAACCGAGTTTACGCCACGCTTGGGTTTTATTTATAACGCGAATGACAAAGTTAATCTGTACACAAGTTACGCAGAAGGGTTTAGGCCAAACCCAGGTTTAGATTCTAATCGTAATGCGTTTGAACCAGAAGAAACTAAATCTTTTGAAATCGGCGCTAAATGGCAAGGTGTTGCGGATCGTTTCTCGGGTAGCATTGCACTTTTTGATGCGCAAAAAACCAATATGCTTACCGCTGAACCTGACACCGGCTTATCGGCAACCTTGGGTGAAGTAGAAAGCCAAGGTATTGAATTTCAATTAACGACTGAATTAACCGACGATACTGTGCTCGCGCTTGCTTATGCTTATACCGACGCAAAAACCGCAAATGATGTGATTAATGCAGACTGGGGCGTGCCTATTCCCAAAGGCTCACGTTTGATTAATGTTGCAGACCATATTGGTCATGTTTCACTAAAGCATTACACCACACTTTTAGGAAAAGAATCTTATCTTGGGGCAACCGTGAATTATGTGGGTGATCGTCTGGGCGAAACAACAGACGCAAACTTCATTTTGCCATCCTATACGCTAGTTAATTTATCGGCATCGGTTGAATTAAATGACAAGGTAAGTGTGAAACTGGACATCAACAACCTATTTGATAAGACCTATTTTGAAAACTCCTATCACAAACTATGGACCATGCCGGGATCACCTACAACATACAGCGCAAGTGTGAAGTATCAGTTTTGATCCCTAATACGAGCGTAAAGTCTTAGCATATTTTAAGTCTTCTGCTTGTCGAGAGAGTAACAGTCTGAGTCATTTTAATTGGACTGTTTTTTCGTTTTTAACACGAGAAAGAGTGTAATGAATAATCTTCAAAACAGTAAAACACGGTTGTCTTCTATCGATATACTGCGTGGCATCGTGATGTTATTTATGTTGGTTGACCATGTGAGAGAGCGGTTTTTCTTGCATGTACCAGTTCTTGATCCAATGGACATTCATACCACGAGTCCAGAGTTGTATTTTACCCGTTTAAGTGCCCATTTTTGTGCGCCTATTTTTGTCTTTTTGACAGGTTTATCGGCTTGGTTGTATGAAAACCCCGCAAGCAGTGCGAAGCGGTCGGCCCAGTCATTTCTTTTAAAGCGTGGCCTATTTTTAATTTTACTTGAAATGACACTGGTTAATTTTTCTTGGTTTGGCGCGTATCAAACACTGTACTTGCAAGTTATTTGGGCAATTGGCGTAAGTATGGTGGTATTGGCACTGATGGTCGCTTTACCTCGTAGTGTGATAGCAATATTGGGTGTAAGTATTGTGGCTGGTCATAATTTATTGTCGCCCATCGAGTTTGCACCGAACGAAATAGGCTATACCGTTTGGACGATTCTGCATGACCGAGGTTATTTAGTCGCAGATGCTGTTGTTAACGTAAAAGCGTCTTATCCGGTTTTACCTTGGATTGGCGTTATCTTGTGCGGCTATGCGGTAGGACCTTTATTTTCAGGCTCAGTGTCATCGCAAGCACGTAAAACCATTTTATTGCAAAGTGGGACAGCTCTGTTAACTGGTTTAGTGGTTTTAAGAGGGTTAAATCTATACGGAGAAACGCTTGATTGGTCTCAACAGGCAACAACACTTCTCACCACGATGGACTTTTTTAACTTTACTAAATACCCGCCATCTCTCGATTTTATTTTACTTACCTTGGGAGTTGGTGCATTCGTATTAGCGTTTTTAGAGACTAATGCGATCAGAGTATTAGAGCCGGTTCGAGTATTAGGGTCAGCGCCGATGTTTTTCTACATTACGCACCTATACGCACTACTTGTTCTTAGTATATTGGCACAATGGCTATTTGGTGCGAATCAGCACTATGGTAGCAGTCAAATTGCATATTTTGGCTTTTATCATGTTTGGCAGATATGGCTATTCGCAATGTTTTTAAGCGTGCTTTTATACCCATTATGTAAATGGTTTGCAGGTTATAAACGGAAAACATCAGCGCGATGGGTAAAGTATTTTTAAATATCAAAATACTGTTTAAGTTGTTGTTTTTAAAATAAACGAAGCGGATAACAGACACCCATCATTATATAGATGCGAATTGTGTCTGTGTAAGGCACCCAAAAGTGGGCGTAGGTTACGCCCGCATCAGCTGCTGGAGGCACGATTTTTTAGGTATACTCGCTATTGTTAACAAATGTATCCCTAGCAATATTACCAACTGTATTAGTCGCAATGGTGTCGAATGTTCCGCCGATTATACCACCAACCAATGGAACTGCTTTGCCTAGATTTATAACTCCTTTCTCTCCAAATTTGGTGAGAAGGCGAAACCCTACCTTTTGATTAATAGCCGTGATTGTCTTACCAGAAATATTTCTAATGGCGTTGGTTGTGAGCTTTGTACCAACGACAATACCCATATCTTTTAAAATATCTTTTCCAGCGTTACCAGTAAGGCAGGCATAAACGAGGGTTTTAACTCGATCATCGTGCAAGTCATGCCCGCCCATATGTGCGATAGCTGCAATCATCCTAACCTGAACATACATAACGCTAGTAATATTGGCTGGAATCGCTACAGGCATAGTCACAATTCCACCAAGGCCCGTTAAAAACCCAGACGTTCCTGCTTTAGTATTTTGCCAGCGAATTAACGAATTGACTTGGTTAATAAGATCATCATCACTAGCCAAATAATCTTCGGCTAACTCGCTTGCTGAATCTAAACCAGGCACGCCATTTACGGCTTTCTCATAAGCCCAATCTAAGGCTTGCATGATTTTACTTTCTGTAAGTTCTTTTCCCATCTATTCTTCCTTTTACCTGATGTCTCGCTTAATCAGCGTAAAATAGCAGGCTAAAATTAGCGTCTAAGGGGCGTAAGTCTGCTATTTTTTTGGTCCTATTTAGTGAAAGTGTGTGATATTTTTGGAAACTTCTCTCCGAAGTTTAGCGGACAGCTAAACTTCAAGGCGATCAAACCTAAAGGAGAAAGTTCAAAGATATTTTATACTAATTTTCATCAATATAGTTGTGGAATATACCTTCATGCACACATTTTATATGTTTGTGTTCTTGATGAACTCGGTAACAAGGTTGTTCACCATAAAATAAAAGCCGATAAAGCTGAGTTATTTAAACTCTTTTTCCTATCTCGAAGGTATCGTTATTGGTGTTTAATAAATTAAATCACTGACACCCACCACCGGTTTGTGCAAATGGCAGATGCAGATAACAGAGAGTCACCATAACATAGTACAAATTATAGTAGGTGTCTGTGTTAGCCCTGTGGTGAGACCCACCCTTGAGAGCCTGTTAAACCGCAGGTGTATACAAATACCGCGTGGGAGAGAAGGCACAANGGGCGCGAATACATCAAAGAGGCCGAGGTAGCACCTCATCAAGAGCCCGGATATAAGCACGCAATCACACCAATAATGCTAAAAATGGCTTGTACAATTGGAGGAGTCCATATAAGGCGGTTCACCCGCCGAGAAGTATGTTTTTCAGGTGATGAGGGAGTGCCTTTTCTTTTGCGCAACGATTCTTTGGGCATCAAAGAATCGTAAGTCGTAGCCCTTGGATGGGCGTTGAAACCTGTTAGGAGGACGGGCTGACTTCACGATAAATTTCGAGTTACCAGCCGTTAGCAACATAAACCTCCATGTTTAATATTAAAGCACATCCATGCGCTCCTCGTTCATTCTTTTGAAACGACGCAAAAGAACGAACCAAGAAAACGTCGCCCCAACATCACACTTAATCCTCAAATCCTAAGCTGATGTATAATACCAATTGCACTAAGTCTCCAATTAATTTGAAGGGTGAAATACCATATTAGTGTAGTTAAAAATTTCTCATTTAGAACAACTAAATAGCAAAATTTTTGCCTTGCCTATATGGATATAGGTACCTTNNGGCGGTAGCAGGACGCGAGAGNTGGAGCTACTACAGCTATTTCTCCGCTTCAAATTGCTCATTTACCTAATACAATTGGTATCGCAACCACCTTGTAAGGCACGTCCCTGTGCCAGACAAGGCTTGGCCGACATCCTGTCGGCACATTGCATATCAGCTTATGCTTTTCGGGTGTGATGGAAGGGGAAATAAGTTGCTTGTGAGATCTTCTACGATTTTAGCAATGAAGCCGTTTGCAAGGGTTACAAAAACTATCAGCGTAGCCTCCTAGCTCACGAATAGTGGATAGCAGACACCCATCATAATATAGATTCGAATTGTGGTGGGTGTCAGTCCTATACTGAAAGTCAGTTAAGCCCGAATATATGTCAGAGTGTCACCTTATTTAGGGTGACTCAAAGTGACTGTTTATCAATACATACAAATAGTAAATGAGAGATAAATAAAAGAAGCAACAAGGCTGTTAAAACAACCTTGTTGGATGAGTATTACTTGACAGCAGCAGAGCGTCCATATGTCACGGTTAACTTTCCGTTTAATCTTCAGTGGGTGTCTGTGTTAGCGCCATTTGACAGAGTGCTTAAATCGGATATGGAGTCTTTTAGAGAGTAAATTATGAATATTGATGATAAATATATAACAGAAATAGGGCAATTGCTTTTACGTTGTGAAGATATGCTAGAAAACGAATGGGAATCAGTATCTATAGTTTATGATGTTAATGAAGGCCACACATCTAACTCGGGCTTTCTTTATATGAGAGATGGAATTTTGCCAACTTGTGCTAGCATTGATGGCGAACCGCTACTATTTCGAGATAAAATATTTGGTTTACGTGAGAAAGTCCAAGATGAAACGGGTTATGGATTTATACAACTTCTCATCCAAATGGAAAAGGCAACTGGCCGTATAAAAATTGATTTTGAGTTCGATGATCCAAATAGATGGGCAATTAAATCCGCAAAAATCAAAGAAATGCGAGAGATTTTGAGGCCAGACTTTTCTTGATATGAGTTTGCATGAACAAAGCGTTGGAAAATGAGTAATATTTTACAAGCAGTACATTTGAGCAACGTAACGTAGCTTAAAGACTAAAAAGCCAGATTTTATCTGGCTTTTCAGACTGTTGAAAAAGGGCTGGACACAGATCTAGCCCTTTGATCTAATAAGCGTAGTGAGTTTA
>NZ_NSDG01000061.1:0-80735 GCF_002289345.1 Pseudoalteromonas sp. HM-SA03
CGATATGCAAGCTCCAGCAGTAGCAGAAGAAAAACTTAATTCACTGTCCGGAATTAGTTGACCACTACAGTTAAATTTACTTTAAACAAAGTTCAGCCATTTGACGTCAGAATTTATAGTTCTCAGTGGAAACTTGTGTTCAACCCATTTTCTTAACCGTTCTTACTGCACCATATTCGATGATTACTTCTCGCTCATTGTCCGAAGCATCAAAGTAGATAACTTTGTCTCTTGAAACAACAGTTTTAACAACTATGCCTTTAATCTTATCTTTATATATTTCATGAGCAAATCGTCTAGCTGTTTCTAAGTCTATAGTCCAAGACTGTGCGAAGTTTTTACTTGCAAACTCATCTGGTGATAAACCACGATATATTGTTACTTCTTCTTCAAGCATTTCAATATCTGAGTTAGGAGGTACGTCTTCGCGTTTAATTCTGATTGGTGGTGCTCCCCACTCAACCTGCTTGGTTTTGAATAGTTCAAATACACCTCCTGAGTAAAACCGTTTTAAATTGTTAAAAAGCTCAAAAGCCGAATTACACAGTTCTGATTCTATGGGGTAAGAAGCGTACTTTTGTTGCCAAAAATCTCCAAAAGCGGATTTTGGCTCCGTTTTTGACTTGCAATCAAAGTTATCTAAAATGTCCGCGAATACCTTATAGTCATCACCAAACTTTTTATGTAAGCTATTAAAGTATTCATCAGAGTCAATTCTCATTTGTTCAAGAAGTTTTTTTGATTTGTCGCTAATCATATTGTTTGCCTTAACCAATTTTAATAAGTTGACCGCAAGATGGGCATGTCGTTTCATCAACTGAGTAAGGAGCTTCTGTACTTGAGCGTTGCCACATATTCGTACAGTATTCACATCTAAACCACCTTGTTTCGTATTGTTTTGGTGCGGGGTTTAGATCAATAATTTCCCTAAAAGCACGTGTCGGTTTTCTTTTATAGCGAGGGCTTTGCTGAAACCCAAAAACAGGGTCATATAACGGCTCGGTCTCTGCTGCCAATTGCTGTTGTTCCTCCCACTTACGTTGTGCTTGTTCCTTTTTAGCGAGTTGTATTTTTTGATTTTTACTACGATAAAACTCTGTAAACCTTTGTGTTTGCTGTGGGTGGAAATGCCAATGCTTGATGCTTAACTTCTCAAGTAATTCAGATTCAACTTGATTTCTGTAGCCATTTACTTTGCCTTCAACATACTTTCTAAAATCCTCAACGTCGACAACTACAATGGCGGACTTTTGGTTGTATGTTGAGCTAAATTGGTAAGCACTACTTTCTAGTGTTAAAACAAGGGTGATGTCGAAGTCATTGGTGTGTAGGATAGCAATTTCGTTTTGCGCGCTTTCAATGGCTGGATTCAATGTTACTTTAGATTGATATTCGTATACCTTTTCTTCAGTGATCAACACGCCCTCATCGGATTTATCACTGTTTGGATAACCGATATATCTAGGAAGACGAATGCTAGAATTGGTAGCAAGTATATTACGGCACAACCAAAAAATAGCGCGTTTATAACTTATCTCACATGGCTTATCTTTGGAGTTTACCTTCGGTGCATGTTTGAAGTGATCGCGTCTTATGTTCGTTTTATACTTGTGCGCGGAAAGAGGCATATCGCAGCTGATGCAAAAACAATTGCACTCTAAACCGTTTTCTACTTCATCGACAAATGCGAGAGAGCCATTTTTATCTTTAGCAAATGGTATCAATACTTCCACTGTTATTCCTTTTCACAAGCAGATAGCAAAGCTCAATATGTTATACCTAGTTAATTCATTTGTTAATATCTTGATTGATAACTTTATAAACCGTGTTTCTTGAAACGTTCACCGTGCTTGCTATTTGGCTGACTGGTGTAGCTTTTGCGCGTAGCGATAAAATGCTTTGTTTGGTGTTGTCGGATATTGGCTTGCGGCCTTTGTATTTACCCGCTTTTTTAGCGGCTTCGATCCCTTCAAGCTGGCGCTCTTTTCTGATATTGAGTTCAAATTCAGCAAATACGGCGAGCATATCTAAAAAGGCTTTACCTGAAGCTGATTCGGTTGAGATGGGTTGCTCTAGCGCTTGTAGTTGAATATCGTTGGATTTTAGGTGGTTCACTAAGGTTTGTAAGTCGAGTACGGAGCGAGCGATGCGGTCGACTCGAGTCACTATTAAGGTGTCGCCAACACGAAGGTAGCTAAGTAGGGCTTGAAACCCATCGCGTTTGGTATTCGACGCTGATGCCATATCGGTAAACACCTTGTCACAGCCCGCTTTTTCAAGTTTGGCTATCTGTATTTCTAAAGATTGATCAGTAGTCGAAACTCGCGCATATCCAATCTTACTCATGGCAATTGTTCATTTAGCATCTAGACTGAATAATCATAGTGCGTACTAACGCCTTAAACCACCCTAAATGAACACTTTTAATCGGTATTGGTGATGTTCAACTAGGGTATACGCTATTTGAACTTATGCTTTACCGTCGTTTTAGGAAACGCCACCACAATGGACTTGCAAAACCCCGACCTGATTTTAGTAAAACGCCTATCGGAGCATTCATGCTCCTACTTTGCGGTTGAGAGTATTGTGGGGAGTGATGTGGTGTTGACGGATATTGAAAGCGGTGGGAGGTTCAATTTTGAAAAGCCAAAGCTTGAACAACTGCTTTCAAACGGCCAGCTCAGAACCATCGCGCGGCGTGAGCTACCGACCAAGTTAACCTTTAAACCACTCAGTAACGTTAAAACGCCAAAAGCTGAAACTACGGAAGATGTTGAATCCAAAAAAGAAATGCAGCGACGCTACAAGTATGTGCAAGGCGCAATTGAGCAAAGCGTTCCAGCTTATACTGAGAAATGGTTAACCCCATTTATTACTCAAAAGGCGGGGGAGATAAACGACAGCAGCCCACCGTCATGGCGCACGCTAGCCTATTGGAACAAAACCTTTGTGGAAAGCGGCTGGGATAAACAAGCACTGGTGCCCAAACATAAAGCCAAAGGCAATCGAACCAAGCAACTGCCTCAAGAAGTACATGACTTAATTGATGAAGTGATCAATGAATACCTGCGCACGCATACGGTGGTGAGGTATCAGAAGGTGTATGATCTGTTTTTAGGGCAGCTTGAGAAGCTTAATGCTGAAAGGCGTGAAGCTGATTTAAGTGAGCTAAAACCATGCAGCTATAGATGGATAGTGAATAGGCTTCAAAATAGATAGAAATGTAGTCAGGGGGCGGAATGTGGAACTTACGTTACTATGTTATGAATCAGGAAGTTCATTCTTTTTTTTCTATTTCGAAAGAGTTTTAAGTGTATATATGCTTTACAAAATCAATGAATTATACTGCTTTTGATATAGTGTTGATGCGAGGTTTGAAAAATTTGCTCATTAAACATTAATTAGTTGTAATAGAAAAATAAAAAGCAAATACCCACAGCATGAAACAATCCAAGTGTGTATAGCGTCAGTCCAATAAACTATTGTGTGGAAGACAATATAACCTAGAAATACTAAATTGTTACGTTTTCTCCTTGCTGAATCATAATGATAAACGAATTATTTAGGCTGCAGCAGGGGGCTATCAATGCCCGTTTGTAGCGAGACAAAAAACATGAATTTTGAAAATAGAATCAAAGGAAATATCACTGAAACTATAGTAAAAGCTCTATTGGTGGATGAGGGGTATCGCGTCGTTGATAGTGGTATTGAGCATATGATTAGAGAAGTATCTTGTCTTGGCCGTCAAGAGTATTTGAACTTATCTTTTGCAGATGCTCTTAGAAAGTTACCTGATCTGGTCGTGATGAATAAAGATCAAACGAAATCTCATTTAGTCGAAGTTAAATACAGGCAAACATGGAATGGTAATCTAATTAAAGATCTTCGTGAACAGGTTATATTTTTCAATCAAATCGTGCTCATTTGTGTGAATGGTTCTCCAGTCACAGAGTCCAAGGAGGTGTCAGGCGCAACTCATTTGCGAGCTATAGAGTTGAAATATGAGGATGGTGAATACCTTGCCAATAAATACACTTCTAAAAATTCGGACACTCAAGAGTCATTTGAATGGGTCTCTATTACTAATGGCTCTGAAATAGATTGGTGGAACTTGGCTCCACTACAGTTTGTTTTTAATGAAATGACTTCAGCAGCTCATCCTAAAGAGCATCCCAAACACGGTACAAACATAAATACGTTATTGGCATGTAGAGCTGTTAAGTCTCTAATGGATAAAACTATTTGGGACGTGAGTTAGTAGTTATAAATTTAAAAAAACAGGCACTAAGCTATTTTCCAATAAGATTTTTAGTGTAATTATACTTTGATAGAGTTAAAGGGTTTATGTGAGTAACGAAGAAAGTTTGAAAGGTGTAAAGAATATAAATATTCAGGTAAGTGGAAGTTATCCTGTAATTAGCGCATATGAATTTGAAATTCTTAAAGAACTTCCAGAAGTTCACCATTTATGGCGTGAAAGTACCATTTACTTAATAGTTCAGCGACCATTGATGTACTTTAATAACCTTAGGATAAATGACCAAGGCGTTGTAAACTTTGAAATATCCGATATGAGGGGAAATGAGCCTCTGACTGGAACACTTGATCCTTATGAAAGCGGGCTGGCTAAGGAAGGAGAAAGTTATTCATTTAGCTTTCATCTTTATAAAGGTGAGGTCAAAGAAAATAAGTCTGTAGATTACGCGGCTTGCTTTTTTATAGAAACGGAGTCCTCAGAGCATTTAGCCAGTATTACCCCTCAGAAAGTAATTCACTTGTCATCTTTAAATAGTCCAGGTTATAAAATATCAGGAAACTTATACGACTATATTGACTATAGAGTCCATTATGTCGGCCAAGCTTTTAGTCAGGACATCTGGTCGAGATTAACAGGCCACGAAAAAATGCAATCAATTTTAACTAGGGAGGCTGCGATTGATAGCCTGAGCAACAGAAATTCGCTCGAAATATCACTTATTTTGCTCGAAATCGTTGGCTTTAGTGAAGCACAATTTCTTCCTTTTCAACCTTGGCAACTTAGCTCGAATACAACCCCTATTTTACATGATCTAGGGGATGACGATGATGTTGAGTCATATATGAACTTCCATAAGCCACTGGTGGAATTTAGTGATCAAGAGCTAACGAATGAAGTTGAAGCCATGTTGATTAATAGGTTTGATCCAGACTATAACAAAATCAAGTTCAAAAATTATCCGAACATCAAAAATGGAACTAGATCAAAAGGCTACTCAGAATCAAGTCTAGTGCTTGAGTCCAACCCAACTATTCTAGAGTCAGACAAGTTTAAGTTAAATGCTATTTTTAGAAAAGGCAGCATATAACAAGCCAATGTAGCTGGGCCGCCGAATGTTCGTTTTGGTACATCGGAAAGTCAGTATGGCCAATATAGTCGAAGGCCATGTTTTTAACCTGTTAATTCAGGTTATTAAAATTTTATGATTGTACTTTATTGTTTTCTTTGTTTTTTCTAGATTTAGTACACTTTTCACTATAAATTTAACTTACACTACAAACTCCACCATTGTTGTTGTTTGAAGTGTAAGTCTTATTAATAGTTACCAAAACTATACTAATCTGTACTAATTCCTTTATAAATCCAATTAAAAACTAATTCTCAGTTCATTAGATCAATAGTACTTCTTATATTAATCTACTAAAACTAATCAGCACTAATTGGTTTAGTTACCGTGTTAGTCAAAGTTCTTGCGCAAGTTAAAACAGATAATTCAGGCTTNATTGATTGAAGTACCTGTGTTGCTTAGCGAATATGGTGTATTCGATCCCTTACTTGATTACGTTATAAGNCCAGTCGCACATTAAAAGTTTGCCATGGATGAATCGCATTACGTTTGCTTGCCAACTGTTACTCGAGTACATGGAAGCCAACACAGGGTTATTTTCAGACGCCAGTAAATTATTTCAATCATTTGTTATGCGTTTGTCACTGGGTAAAAATATGGCAAATCCCATCAGTACTTTTTGTAATGCGCTGTAATGTCCTTACTCATTTTTCGTTTCTATACTTTGTGCGCAGCTTGAGGGAAGGCCTTCAAGCACAAGTTCGAAAGAAGGAGTTTGTTTATGTCCAGTCCAGCGAATGTCACAATTAAGAATAGAACAAATCAATCAATTACTACGAAAGTCACTCGAGACTCTTGGGTTGAGGGTGATGGCAGTTCAATTGATGGTAAAGTCATCCCTCGAGGTGAACATGGCGTCTTTCAGGTGGTCGCCAAAACAGGCCACCATGGTGAGTTAGATATTGACTTTATTGGCGGAGACAGTGGTAACGTACTCGGTACTTTGGAAATATTGAGTATTAAAGATCCTCAAGAAGGCGTAAAGAGCCTTGCAGTAAATGCAAACCAAAGCGAAATAGATGTGTCAGCAATGGGATATAGAAGTTCGCCCAATGATGACGAATTACGAAGAATTAATTTCTTAATTGTCTAGCCGTTAATATTGAAAAGAGTAAGGTAGTTTTTTGTCACCAAAATCTGGTTTGTGTAGTGAAAATATCATAACTGACCTATACCTTAACTTCCTCATTAAAGTGGCATAGAGTTAGCTTTCTCTATGCCAATATGTTTTATACAGTATTTTAGTCTTTTAAAGGCGGTTACAAATGTTGTTTTCTTTTCTCCTTGAGAAAATCAGCACAAATGTTAATGTTTTCTAAATTAGGTATTTACCGCTATCAAGGACTGAAATAGTGAAGATTAATTCACCACTAGTTAATTCACAGGTCAATTTAACCAGTAACTTAACCGCTAAAAAGG
This sequence comes from Pseudoalteromonas sp. HM-SA03, assembly GCF_002289345.1. Lineage (GTDB taxonomy): Bacteria > Pseudomonadota > Gammaproteobacteria > Enterobacterales > Alteromonadaceae > Pseudoalteromonas. The sequence goes on from NZ_NSDG01000061.1 coordinate 6,804, forward strand.
AGGCTAAGACGCATAACATCGAACCTCAAGCACCAGAGAAGGAGATGAACGCTGCGGCATTGTCAGCCGAAAATACGCCAGTATTAACTGAAGAAGAAATCCAAAAATTAAAACAAGAAACTTTTGAGATTAGTAAACAAAATTATAAAGTGATGGGAGAGACGCAAGAGGCGTTTGCAACCACCTTAAGCGAGTTTGAAAAATTTAAAAAAGAACAAATTAGCTTAAATCCAGGAATTGATTTGAGTTCTTTAGATTTATCGCAAGAGGAAGATGGCACACTAAAGCTCGTTGGTGGAAGTGTAGACGATAAATTGCGTGAGGATCTTGAGTCTATAATTAACGAAAACAATAAGCTAAAAAATGCCTATGAACAGGTACATGAAGGACTTGCACAAATTGTTCGATTCTCTGGTGCAGATCGGCAAGGCATCGAAGCAAAGGACCTTTATGGCAATATTAGGTTGAATGAGTTAAGTAAAAGCTTCGAAAACCAATTCCATGATACGGGCTTTGGTCAGGATTATCATACACTTGAGGAAAAAGTGAATAGCCACCCAATGCTGTTTGCAATGAAAATGAACGAGGCAATATATCCTAGAATTAACATAAATGTGTAATTGAGTATCGAATAGGTTGGGTAAGTCTAACCGTTTGCACAACGCTCAGTGTTAAGCATGAATGTCAGGCCTTACCCCATCAAAATTGTTATCTTGCTTGCTTAAATGTATCTAATTGCGGAGAAAATAAAGTTCAGACTGTTTTTACTCGCTGGCAGGGTGGGTGTTTTTCTATCCATCAACCCCAAAGCTTGTAACTACTGTATATAGTCATCAATTAGCTGGCGCCAAGCATCGGGCTTACCGTAATAGGCAGTATGCGGAAGCTTTATCTGTTTCTCATGCTTTTCAAGGATAAGGGTGGGGTAGCCAGTAACTTGAAGCTTTTGCATTAATAGACGGCTTTGCACGATTTTTGTTTGCTCAGCACCTTGATTTGCCAGCATAGCTCGTTGCCAGTGGTTTTTATCTAGCCCAAGCTCAACGGCTAGCTCCTCTATAGCCTCAGCTCGGTTAACCTGTTTGCCCTCTACATAGTGTGCGTGCTGAATAGTTTTAAGCATGTTAAGTGGCGCTATGCCCAATTGCTCAGCGGTTATGATGGCACGAGCGGTGATGTATGAGTCAAGGATCATCGACTCGTTACTATTCACCCTTTGGATGTAACCTTTGCCAAACTGCGCGCCTGTTATGCTGGCTATACGCGTATCGCTTGTGAGAATGTGGTTGCGGAACGCTTTCTCTATAGATTGGTTGGCAATCATACCTCCAGGATGCAGTTCAAGCTTGAGGTCACTGTTGGCTGCAATCGCATCCAACAGTGAAGTCGCACCGTAACACCAGCCACACATGGGGTCGAAGAAGCAGTGCACTTTTACCATTTCATCTCTCCCATATGTACCTTAGCACCAATACCCAACGCCATAGGTAATCCTGCATCAGGGTAGCGAGCAGAGATACTATCAATCAGTTCAGCGCTATTTTTGCTGCTGCTTTTTGCCTGACTAAAGTCGCTTAAATACTGCTGCGAGTAGCTTATGGTACTTGAATCAAGTTTGGTGCCTGCTTTCATGTGACCAGGTATTACAACCTCTGGCTTCAGTGCTTTTAACTCTTTTAATTGGCGACTCCACGCTTGCTGACTGCGTTGGGATTGCGCATCGGCCATCCATAAGTGCACATTACCGTAGACTGCAACATTGCCCAGAACCGCTTTACTTGACGGGATCCATAAGTAGGGGCGGTGTGCCAGCTCAGATTGCGTGCCGTGGATCTCTATTTTGTGCCCATCTACAAAGAGTGTGTTTCCCTCTACAACTGTTGGGATGTATGGCTTAACAGGTGCATTTTCCCCCATTTTTGGTGTCCAGAATGCTAATTTACCCGCGAGTTTTTCTTCAATCACTGCTTTTACGGCAGCTGTGGTTAGGATCTTAGCTTCTGGGAACAAAGCATGTAGCACTTCTGCGCCAAAATAATAGTCCGGATCGGCTTGGCTGATAAAAATCGTCTTTAAGGTTTTGCCGCTGTCGAGTACTTTGGCTGCTATGCGTAGAGCATCCGCTTTGGTAAAACCTGTATCTACGACCATTACTTCACTCTCACCAATCACCAGTGTTGAGTTAACGTGGAAGCTGTTTTTGTCAGCGTTATAAACATCCAGTGTAAGTGGGGCGGTGTTTGCTGCCATCGCATTGCTTGCTAATAAAATCGATGCTGCTATCAACGTTAGGTGTTTCATATCTTTTGCCTCAATAGGTTTAGTACGGAGCAGATGATATGAAATTGATAGGCTCAGAAAAACATGCCAAACTAAACATCATTGTTTCATAAATCGAACAAATAAATGGATAGACTCATCGCTGCTAAGGTCTTTGCCGACGTTGCAATCACGGGCAGTTTTACCGCGACGGCTGATAGGCTAGATATGTCTCGCCCTATGGTAACTCGGTACATTGAAGCAATGGAGAGCTGGCTAAACATTCGTTTATTACATCGCACCACGAGAAAAGTGTCTTTAACGACAGCAGGGGAGTCCTGCTTGGAAGAAGTAAGACAGTGGCTGAGGCAAGCTGACACCATAACCGGCTTGGCGAATACTAGCGGAAAACTGTCTGGTACGGTTCGACTAGCAACCAGTATGTCTTTTGGCTTTTCTCAACTTGTGCCCGCTATTCAACAGTTTATGTCAGCACATCCTGACGTAAATATTGACATTGATTTGCAAGATTCTGTGGCCGATCTCACTGAGAGTCAGATAGATCTGGCTATCCGTATTGCCTCTGTACCGGACCCTTCTTTGATTGGTAAATCAATTGCAGTATGTAGCTCAGTAATCGTGGCGTCGCCGCAATACCTTGCGAATGCAAGTGAAATCAAAAAACCAGATGACCTAGCTGAGCACTCGTGCCTTGGGTATAAGAATTTTCAGCAGCATATTTGGCATTTGCGCAAAGGTAACTCACAGCAGTCGGTAGCCGTAAACTGCCGTTTAACTGCGAACGAAGCAACGGCCTTATTGCACGCAGCGTTAAATGGGGCTGGTCTGGCAATTCAACCCACTTATTTGGTTAACCGCTACATCAAATCTGGTGAGCTTAAGTCGGTATTGCCTGATTGGAAGCCAAGCGATATGAATATATACGTGCTCTATTCTTCGAGAAAGTATATGTCTCCAACCGTGAGGGCATTGATAGACTATTTGTCTCACTATTTTGCCAAAACGCCATGGTGAAACTGCAAGTATCTTATAGAGTTACATCTTAATGTTGTTGCGTTACTAGCTCGTTTGATCAGGGGAGTAGCTAACACGATTAATGTTTTATTATCGCTATATTTTTCTCAATTACTTTTTACTTAAAACTAAGCCCAGCTAGTTGCTGAGCTTGACATACTTAACCTGAGGTTTGGATAAGGAATGTTCCAACTCATTGTTTCTAAAGAACAGCTTAGTTTTTTCCTTTTCTAGCCAGAGAGTTTTAGGGGAAAACACCGCTTCCGCGTCCTGCTCTCGCTAAGGTACCTACACCCTTTAGGCAAGGCGAATTTACGCACCAATAGCTGGCTATTGGAAGTGAATTCAACGCAGTTAGCGTTAAAACTGGCTGCTAGAAAGGCATTAATTATCCGCAGCTCAGGTTACTTAGCAAATGTAAACTGTTGGGCAAAATTCAGGAGCGGTATAACATGCGCCGTAGTTTTTACTGTAAGCGCCGGTTCCACCTGCTATTTCTTTCGTTTGTTTAGCATCTATCGCTTTATTTGCGTTAAGGCTTTTTAATTTTACTTTTTTCAGTTTCACGTTGTATCCAGTTATTTTGTTATCTTTGATTATTCGGTAATGTAGATAAATACCTATTTTTAAGTACTTATCTGTTAAATAATGCGTTTCAATTTTTGTGCATATCAATTTTGTTGATTGTGCAACCTATATTCGATCAATTGTTGCAGCAATAGCTGCGTGCGCCTTACACATTAAAAGAAGTAATGCTAGTATCCAAGTTAGAATCACAATCGAGTTGATAAAAAGTAGAGGAGATAATGGCATTATCATTTCAGACCTTAAGGTTGCATATTATTGAGGTTAACGACGATTTTCCGGCACTCGATCGTGAACGGCTGATAGAGCAAATTCCCCATATCCTGAGTTCTAACGTGGTTGAAAACCTTCCCCCTTATTTTCATGGTATTGATTCAACAAAACAGGCCGAAAACTGGTTTCAGCGCATGTGTTCAGAGAGCCGCTTACTGCAAGTTAAGCTTGGGCAGCATGAGACAATTGGCTTTTTGTTTGTTTACGTTGAAAACGAAAGTGATGCGCATATCGGTTACTTATTGGCTGAAGAACACTGGGGCAAAGGTTACGCCAGTGAATTGCTGCAAGGGTTTATCCATGCAGTTACCAATGTAGAGCTTTGGAGTACCCTAATTGCGGGAGTGGATCAATCCAACCATGCGTCCATTCAGTTGCTCAAAAAGCTGGGATTTTCACAGCATTTGCATGATGAAAGCAGTCCACTTTTCTTTGAGTATGAGATCCATCGTACCTGTTGACCTCAGCGGTTTGACTTTTATTTCCCTGAGTGTGCTTTGGTCGCAGCGCTCGATTTGTCGTTAGTCCATCAATTGATAAAAGTAAAAAATATTACAGTTGTCGTTATTTTCTTGTTGATATAAGCGCTCAAATTTCTGTGGTTTATGAAGTGATTAAAGGGATCTGTGTTTTAGTGGTTGAACACTGGGGCTGTTTAATGATAAATCAACCGTGTTGGCATTTTTAAGCTCACTGTAAATTTGTAAGTTTTCAATATCGTATATTTTGGCCAGATACAGCTACAGGCAGAATGTTGAAATCAATTTGTGCATCAAAGATCACGAAAGCCATGAGCTTTGATGCACTTGAAGTTGTTATTACAGTGCTTAGTCTTACAGTGTGTAATGGAAACCGATGGCGATACCGTCGTCTTCGGTTTGTGACATTTGTGCTTCTTGCACTGCATCGGCGCTAGAGAAGTCGCTAAAGTCCTTACGCGCTTCAATGTACAAAATGGTGTCTTCAGACATAAAATAGTGTGTACCTATAACGGCAAACTGACGCTTAAAAACATCATTAGGATCAGCATTAAAGTTTGGTTGGATCACATAATCATCGCCCGCATCAAATACGTTGTAAGCGATAAATGTACGCACGTCATTGTCAAAACGGTAGCTAACAAGCGACTCTAATCCAACGGCATCCTTGATTAAGCGGCCTAAGTTATCTGTATCGTGGTTTTCGTTTTTATTGATGTTTGCAGCTGCATACCAACCTGGCTTAGAGAAATCGCCATAGGTAATACCGACGCCATAAATTAAATCTTTAACCGATTGATTTCGGCCACCAGCGTACACAATATCAAACGCGCCGCGGTTAATGCCGGCTGTGAGGGTTAAGTCTTCGGTCGCAGCATAGGTAAGTGAGGCACCATAAGTTGAATTAAACTCTACTTTTTGTGCCGCGTTGTTCCCTTGATTAAACTGGGTTTCGCAGGAGCTGTTCGAAATATCAACGACATCACAAGTATAAAAATCATCAGATTTTAGCTGAGCTTGTACCGCAAAGCTGAGCTTGCCAAATTGATTACGGTATTGCAGCACTTTATCACCACGACCAGTACCATTGATCGCGCCGTCGTCTTTGTTATAGGTGTAAACACCAGCAGCATTACCATCCCAAACTAGGCTGTAGTTGGTGCTGTATACCACGTCGTACCATGCGCCCCATTGTTTTCCTAGGGTAATTTGGCCGTATTTATCATGCTTAACCCCAACATAACCGAGTCGGTTATATAAAAACTCATCTTGTATTGATTCGAAGCGGTTGCTGTAAACAATATCACTACTACCAACAGGGTTTACACCCCATTCAAGGAGTGCGAAAGCCTGCCAGTTGTTTTTCAACTGACGTTTAAAGTCAAAGTTAATACGCGATGCACCGTTTACTAACTCAGTCTCGTCTTGAGTGTTAATAACTCGAGCATCGATAAAGCCGCCAACCGTAACACTATTCTTTTCATCTTTGAATATCTCGATAGCGCTTACCGTTGGAATAGTAGTCACGCTAGCAATAAGAGTGGCAGCAAGTGTTCTTTTCATGAATTACCTTGTTTCAATGTTGTTGCTAAATAGGGTTAAGTTAGCTAAAAAATTCAGATTATCAAAGCTAAAATACAGGCAAAAGTGAAAAAACATCAAGAAAATAACGTGGTTTTTGGTAAATTTATTCATGAATGGTTCATTAACTATGAATATCAATGAGTTATGATAAGGTGGTTTTTGGGGTGATTGATTTGTTTTACGCAATAAATGGAAGGGTTTATGGCAACAACTGCATTCTGTTACAGCAAGATAGCACAAAAGGTGTAATTCAGTGAAAAGTCAATAAAACATCATGCTTTTGGTAGATAGACTTTTGTAGTCTTCCAATTAGATACACAACTACAAAAAAGGAAACGGATTAATGCTTGTTAAAAAAATTGGTGTCTTAAAGCTGGCTTGTTTATCCACCATTATGTTGCTTTTTATTCATGAAGCTCAATCATATAGCGAATCATCAGCAGAGTCGTATGGTATTACATATAGTTTTAAAGGTGGTAATAGCAAAGCGATTTACCTAAGTGACCAAGATGGTAAATCGCCAGTAAAGATCGTGAAAGCCACGTCAAGTGATGGCTATCCTGCTGTCTCACCATCAGGAGACAAAGTAACCTTTTACGGTAAATACGATAACTTTAAAACATGGTCAATTCATACCGTTGATATTACAGGCCTAAATCTGAAAAGATTAACCAGTAAAAAATATGTTTGGGATAGTGCACCTGCTTGGTCTTTGGATGGAATGACGATAGCGTTTGCTAGAGAATATGAAAATAAGGAAGGTGTTTGGCAGGAAGAAATTTGGTTAATGAATGCTGATGGTAGTGAACAGCGCCAAATTAAAAATCTCGAAGGTCGTGCTCCAGAATTTATGCCAGATGGTCGATTACTATATCAATCTAAAGCCAGCCCAAGCCAAATTAGCATTGCCAATTTGGATGGCAGTGAGGTTATTCAACTCACTCAAGACGACACTGATAACATGTCTCCTCAAATTTCCCCAGATGGCACAAAAATAGCCTATCTATCTAATAGAGATGGGAATCAGGAAGTATATGTCATGGATATTGATGGAACCAATAAGAAGCGACTGACTCGTAATGACATTCAAGAGTGGGATCCATCTTGGTCTCCAGACGGCACAAAGGTGTATTTCGCTTCAGAGAATGTGTTTGGCTTTTATGATGTCTTTTCTATAAATGTGGATGGCACGTCTATCAAAAAAATACTTCAAAACAGCTCGCAAGCGACAGTTGTGCCAGGCCTTGACCAAGAAACGCTAAAAAAGTTAAAGAAAACAAGTGAGCGCCAGTAGGCCTGTGCGCTGACAGTAAATGGCATAGATGTTCAGATAAAGCGGTATTGAGACTATTTCAATGACCATTATACGATTCATATTTAATATAACGAATATTGCTGGCTGACTTAAAGATTAGGAGGTATTAATGACAGCGCCAAAAGGATTGAAAACCCTTGTTCTTTATGCTTTTTTATTTTTCCCAGCTTGTGGTAGTACAGCTGTGACGGTGACGCAGCAAGACCCTGTGGTGATAGGTAATACACTGGTATTGAAGTCTGAAATTTTAAATAATGAAATCCCACTCAATATTGCGCTTCCTAGCAACTTTGATCTTTCTTCGAAACTTCATACTTATCCCGTGATCTTTTTAGTTGGTAAACATGGTAGTGAGTTCTTCCATGCGCTCAGTGGTATCGTAAAACACTTAGCTGATGTAGAGCGGATGCCTGAAACCATTGTTGTTAGTATCAATGGAGGAAGCCCTTCACCAGATATTTACCATAATGACATGTTTGGTGGTCAGTCGAATAAAAAGTGGCCATCATGGGGGGAGCCTAAAAAATATCATGATTTTTATCAAAATGAGCTGTTTCCGTTTTTAAAAGCACATTATCGGGCTAATGAAAAACGTACAGTGATTGCAATTTCAACGAGTAGTTTCTTTCCATTAAATAATCTCATCCATGAAAAACAGTTATTTGATACATACGTGTTTTTAGCTGCGGCTGATATCATAGGGATGGGATACACGCCAAATAAAACTATGGTAGATAGTCTAGTTGAAAGAGTATCTGAAGACCCTAAAAATGGCCCCCTTATTTACTTTGCTGTAGCTGGAGACGACCTAAAAAAGGAAAAGAAGTATCAAAGCAATGTGAATAAACTCAAGAGCCGCCTGAAGAGTATAAAAGACCTACCTTTTGTCCTCAAAATTTATGATAACGAGGGACATTATGATGCATTGCTAAAAACGATGCTGGATGTGATAGAAATAAAATACCCGAAGTCACTTTGGTCAGCAAAGTATCGCGATATTGTGACTAAACCTGGTAATGCTCTACAAAATATTGATAACTACTACGACCAACTAAGTGAGCGTTATGGTTTTACTATATTGCCAAGATCAACGCGTTGGAATAGTGTTAATAGGCTCGGCTTCATTAGTACGTATTTGATTAGACAAGGCCGAGTCATAGAAGCGATAGAAGTCGCAGAACGTTACACCGAATATCAACCTAAGTCTTGGCAAGCCTATGAGTCATTAGCAAAGGCATTTGAGGCGAATGAGGATAACTTACAAGCACTGAAAAACGCCAAAATAGCCGTGCGATTGGTTGATAATGAAGTAAATAAAAGCCTTCTATTGGCATACATCAATCAATTAACCGAGGCGCCAGAGTAAATATGTTGCTACGTTCAGTGAAATCATTAACCCTACTTTGTTTGATGCTCTTAACCGCCTGCAACAACGATAGCAAACTAGACTTTGACGCGTTTGTTGAGAAAAAACTAACAGATTTTCTGATTGAGGAAAATGCACAAATTGCTTCCATCGCTATTGTGAATGATAGGCTTAACTATCAAAAGCAATTTGGCGAGTTTCCTGATGGTACAAAGCCACACCATGATACCGTGTATGAAATTGCATCCATCACTAAAACTTATACCGGGTTGTTGCTTGCCAAGGCGGTAGTAGATAAAAAAGTGCAATTAGATGCAGATATTAGGGTGTACTTGCAGGGGGGGGGATTATCAAAACCTGCAACATCTAGGCAAACCTATCACTTTGCGTCATCTCGCGACTCACAGAAGTGGTTTACCGCAAGATTTTGCATATACAAGCGCAGATATAAAGTCTGGCAAGGCTTTTGAGCTGTTCTCTAACTATTCAAAAGCGAAGTTTTTTGAAGATTTAGCTCAGTACCAACTTACCTCAACGCCTGGTCAGACATTTCAATACTCCAATGTTGGCGCAAATCTAACTGGGTATATTTTGGAAAACGTGTATAACCGACCATTATCTACACTTGTTGCGCAATTGATCACGGAACAATCGGGTGAAGAACACACAAGGTTTCGTTTAGAGCCCAGTGAGATAAGTAAAATAACGAGAGGGGTAGATAGAAACGGCAAAATTGCACCGTTACTCAGTCCACACTCGTTCGCTGAAGGTGGACTAACATCCACTGCAGCTTCGATTGCCGATTATATGCAGTATTTATTCAGCACCCAAGCAGAAGAAGTGCTGTTGTCGCGCACCTTATTAACAGAAACCAGCAGTGAACATGGCCATGCATTTTTTTGGAATACATACGAGTATCACTCAGCTAATCCTATGTTCTATCACAGTGGAGGCTCTATAGGTACTTCCACTTGGCTTGCGCTTTATCCAAAGCAGAAGTTAGGAATATTTATTGCCAATGCGATTGTTGAAAAGTATGAGCACGCTAAGCGGTAAAAAGACAATGAAAATTCCGGATTCAAGAAGTTAAAAAATATGCAATTGATTAAAGTGGTTTAATATCAGCTTCATTAGCTTACTTTCTGAAGCGAAAGCTGGATCGGGTACGAACTTAGAGACAAGGAGTTAGGTATGAGTTTACTTACATGGATACTCTCTCATGTCACACTTGCGGCATTTTGGCTTTGGATTTTGAATTTTGGCGGAGCTGCAAAAATGGAAGGATGGAAGTCGTTCTTTATCATAGGGTGGTTTGCTGCGCTATGGACTGCTGAGCAGTTGCGTTTGTATGCACTGTGTATTCTCGTACTACAAGTTCCTTGGTTTATTGCAGGCCTTTTGATGCCGCAATGGCGAGGCTTTGCGGTGTAACATCAATTTGCTTAATTAAGTGCTCTATTTTGAGGCGAGAAAATCTTGTCGATAACAAGACAAAGATTTTGCTATTTAACCTGAGGTTTGGATAAGGAATGTTCCAACTCATTGTTGCTAAAGCACAACTTAGTTTTTTCCTTGTCTAGCCAGCAAGTTTTAGGGAAAACACCGCTTCCGCGTCCTGCTCTCGCTAAGGTACCTACATCCTGTAGGCAAGGCGAATTTACGCACCAATAGCTGACTATTGGAAGTGAATTCAACGCAGTTAGCGCTAAAACTTGCTGCTAGAAAGGCATTAATTATCCGCAGCTCAGGTTATTTAGTTATTCTAAATAAGAAATCTTTAACACAGTTAGCGTCAGATTTGCTCCTTCAAATTGAGCAAGTATAAAGACAAACTGGTGTTATTGTCAGGTTTTGTAAAGGTGCTTGGATTTGTCTGTTTCCTAGTGCAATTATATTTACTTGAAAACTAAAGGCTCTAATAAAAGGATAGTTTATGAAGCAGATGAGCATTCTAATTGCTATGTTTTGTAGTTTAATAATTTGCGATAAAAGTTATGCCCAAAACAATTACGGTTTAGGACAAAAGCCACCGGGATTAACACCCGAATTATTTGCTCCAGGTGTTGTTTCTACGGATGAGCACCGCGAGACTGAAGTGTTGTTTTTGCCAGATATGTCAGAGCTTTCTTTTACTCGCTCTGGTGGAGAATATCAAAAACCAACATGGATTGTGATGCAATATAAAAACAATCAATGGATTGAAAAATCAATACCCGAAGCAGACATAAATGCATATCAGGAGCAATTTAGCCCACCGGTTTCACACATAAAAAACATCGAGCCTTTTAAAGATATTCCAATCAGAGGTTATACCACCTCAGCAAAAGGGACACACTACTTTTATGTCTTAGATTTGAAAGACGGCAGTGGGCATTTGAGTTATTCACGGCTTGTTGATGGCAAATATGAAACACCGCACAAAATGAGTAAGGCAATTAACCAAGGAAAGTACATTGCTCACCCCTACATCGCGCCAGATGAGTCTTATATTATGTGGGATGCTGAAAAGGAAGGTGAAAACACGCCTGATATCTACATTAGTTTTCGTAACCAAGATGGCACATGGACAAACGCAATAAACATGGGAGATACGATTAATACGGCTGCGTACGAGCAACGACCTAAAGTATCACCAGACGGAAAGTATTTATTCTTTTGGCGAGGTGACAAAAAAGTCAGAAAAGACGGCTCCAGTTACAGGGAAGGTAATCCATACTGGATGGATGCGAAGGTTATTGAAACGCTGAGACCAACACGCTAGCACTCAATTATTCTCGGTTATACTACCACTAAAAACCTAGACTAAACGGCATGCATGCAAGCATGCCTTTTTCTACATCACTGAATTTTTTTATTAATGGTCTAATAAAATTACCTTGAAAAAAGGAACAAAGGTGATTTAATAAAAAAGCATGGGTACTGCCAGGAATTGCTGAGAATAGTATCGTATTTAGAAGCATGATATGGATATCGCAAAATAAATCCAAAAATCTAGTGCGTCTATTTATCTCCCTTACAACCGTCAGCATAAGTACGAACACATTCGAACCGACAATTACGCAGTACGTCTTACATGATTGAGGCTTAAATTCTTATGAAGGTCTTTTTAATACTGTTATTGGTAGCTGCGTTTTCGGGAGATGTTGTTGCAGACATGCCAATAGAAACTACTTTACCAAACAACTTAGATAAGGAAATAGCAATGGACTTAAAGGATAGAACAATTTATCCCATTATTAAGGCAGGAGATTGGCCTGGTATTCAATACGGTGCGGTTTATTCAGTATTAATTGGCCCAGAAGATGACCCAGAAGTCGTGATTGGTTTTGGTTATGATACCCCAGATAACTTCGTTTTTTTAACACATCAAGATGGTCAAGAGATCGATTTAAATGTGGTAGTTCCACAGGCTTTTCAAAATATTGATGCTTTAGATGTAACCTTTGTCCCGTCCGCAGTGCTAAACAACCAAGTATTAACTGCCAGCGGAGAGTCTTTTAGTAGTGAAGCGATTTTATCTCAAACGCAAATGCTGAAAGCGCACGAAATGCTAGATGCCGAACAGCTACTTGTCTCAATAGCGAGACGTACCGGATTAATGGTGGTATCCAGAGATGCATCGCACGATTTATTGGATAAGTTTATTTATTTACATAGCGAAGCTTGGAACGATGATAGTTACGGTAACGCACCTATCGCAAATAGGCTCTTTTTAATCGAAAATGGCAAAATAGTTGGGTCGATGTCATTAGCAGATAAATAAGCCTGCGGATCTGTTTGGTGTGTTATCCAGAGTGTAGTGTATGGAGGTTGTGCCATGTCAGATTTGATTGACTTTGATAAGTTGAAAAGTCTCGTCAAAGATGCCGTAAAAACTACTTTTACAAACCTCCAACGTATACACCAGCCAGATGAGTTGCTCGGTTATGCCTTATGTACTGATGACAGTGTAATGACGCTCTATCACGTTGCCATGACACAACAATGGCTTTCACAAGATGATAATACTGAGTTTGAGTTCTCTCCCGTTGAGTGGGATTTAAGCGATAGGGATGTGCATTTTAAAGGTGTTGCTACTTTACTCGCAGCTCGCCTTGAACTGGAAGATGCAAAGCTCTATGAAAATTATCTTGAAGAAATTATCAACCCCACTTTCAACGCTTTTGTATTGGCGCTTTTAGAGTTGAGGCAAGAAGGCGTCTTTGCCAAAAATGTTTTTCTGTCAGTGCTAAGTACAGATCCAAGCGAGCATATGTTGGAACTTGAAAGCGCAGCAAATCGTAAGCTAAATAGCGCAGAGTTGCTGAACCGATTCAATGATTGGCATGCTCGGTTTGGTTGAAGGCGGATGAGCAAACACGCGTATTTTAGATATCAATGGAATTAACTCTTAGATTTAAGTGATAAGGAAGTAATTAAAATGAACTTGATGGAATGGGTACAGGCAACATTGCCTGAGCTCATGTGTGATCTTAATCAGCCGGCGACAGCGAGTGAAATAGCAAGTCTAGAGAATAAGCTCGGTGTTGAACTGCCTGAGCGATTGAAAGCGATGTATCTCGAACATAACGGCCAGAAAGATGAGATCAATACTGGTTTATTTTACGGACTCAATTTTTTACCTTTGAACAGAGTTTATGAAGAATGGTGTTCGTGGGCTGAAATCATCGATTCACAAGGTGAAGAGGGAATGAAAGAGCTGAGCATGTTTTCAACTTCTCACGTTCCTGGGTTTATCAAAGAAGTTTATGCCAATAAAAAGTGGGTACCGTTTGCCCATGATTGGGCTGGCAACTACCTTGGTTTAGATTTTGATCCGGCCGAAAATGGCACTGTTGGACAAGTGATAAACTTTGGTCGTGATGAAGACGAAAAGTTTGTGATTGCTAAGTCGTTCTCTGAGTTTATGCAGTGGTATACCGCTGAACTTGAGTCAGGTAATTACAGTATTGTGGTCGAAGACGATGGTGGTAGAAGTTTTAATACTAAACAACCGCAATCCGGTCATTTTTTAGATGCGGTCAAAGTGCTATTTCGCGCAGTATAAATAACCTTCACCATACCATTTATCGCGATTTGAAGTTATCTCTGTGTTGCGCTTTGAATGTTAAGGAGATCAATATGCAATTTCCAGAATTTGAAACACCACGCTTGAAGCTTACGGCGCTATCCAAATGCGACAGTAATGCTATTTTTGAACTATTTTCAAACCGAGAGGTAGTGAAATACTACGATTTAGAGGCGTTTAGTGAGCGATTACAAGCTGAAAAACTCATAGATTTCTTTCATTCTCGATTTGATAGTGGTGTTGGGATCCGTTGGGCTATCCGATTAAAAGACACTGAGCAGCTTATAGGTACGTGTGGTTTTAACTCATGGAACTCAGCGATGAAAAATGCAGTTATCGGTTATGATTTGATGCCGAAATTTTGGGGAAAGGGTTATACCACTGAAGCATTACACCAAATTATCTCCGCCGCGTTTGGTGGTTTACTAGCATGTGGCGCACTGAATCGAATTCAAGGAGATACGGTGCCGGGAAATCATGCGTCAGAGACTGTGTTAGAAAAGCTAGGTTTTAAAGCTGAGGGGGTTAGACGACAAAGTGGATATTGGAAAGAACAATTTCACGACCTAACGTGCTTTGGGTTATTAAAGTCAGAATTTAATCGCTGAGCCAATATTTTTTAGAGGAAAGACTATGGACATCTGGACACTACTTTTATTTATCCCAGCGTGCTTTGCCTTGAATATGGCTCCAGGGCCAAATAATCTTTTAGCGCTAAATAATGCTCGTCGCTATGGTTTTCGTATAGCTCTACTTGCAGGGTTTGGAAGGCTCGCCGCATTTTGTGTGATGATAGCGCTTGCCGCTTCAGGCCTTGCAGTTGTGCTGTATACGTCGGAAATATTGTTTCTAGCCATTAAGATTTGTGGCGCGCTCTATTTATTATGGATTGCTTATAATTTATGGCGCTCAGATGTTAGTCCAGTTTCAGATGATGTCCGCAATCTGAGCATTATCGGACTGATGAAACAAGAGTTCGCCCTTGCAGCGGGTAATCCAAAAGCAATTTTGATATTTACCGCTTTTCTCCCTCAGTTTGTCGACGTTGCAAAAAATGTGACAGAGCAATTTTCACTATTGGGAGCTACTTTTCTCGTTCTGGAAATAGTGGCTATCGCTATGTACGCTGTTATTGGGCTATATCTAAGGCAGTGGTTTAGTAAACCTAAATTGGTTAAACGTTTTAATCGTGCATGTGCTTCATTTTTGGCGCTATCTGGCGGCAACTTACTGTTGAGTCGACAGTAGCGATGCCAAAGTTAGTGACTCGCCAGCCCACAAAGTGATGCTACTTCTCAATTCACTCATCTGGCCTTGCGCGTGCTTGACAATAATTAATCATTGCGTGAAAGTATCGGTATGAATATAAAACTATTTCTCACAAGTACACGAATTATTACCATTCCTTAGGAGTGGTGGTTTTGTGCGCTTTTTTAATGAACCCACCAAAGTAAGGTGGGTTTTTTGTATCTGCCTTGTGGGGTCACATCAAGGAGGTTATATGAAGAAAATAGCAGTTTTTGGTAAGCCGGGAAGTGGTAAGTCTACGATAAGTAAAGGACTGGCCGCAGCAGTACACATCCCGTTATATCAATTAGACTCAATACTCTACCAAGCAAATGGCGAGTTTGTTGACAGAGTTGCTTTTGACGAGGCACATCAAAACATATTGAATACTGATGCGTGGATCATTGACGGCTTTGGTCCGTTAGGAGCATTTAAGCAGCGCTTAGATGCGGCAGATACCTTAATCTACATCGACTTACCATATCGAGTGAGTTATTGGTTTGTGATAAAACGTCTTTTAAAAAGCATGCTCACTAAGCCTGAAGGCTGGCCAGATGGTAGCTCAGTGTTTAAAGGGACAATTGCCAGTATTAAAACGTTAAGGCGTTGTCCGCAATTTTGGAATGAAGAGTTCTTATCGCAGTTAGAGCAAAGCTCGCAAACCAAAACACTCTATGTGATTAAGTCGGTTGCGGCGCTTGATAGCTTTGTACGCCAACATGCAAAGTAATATCACAAAGAGTACATGTGAGTAATGTGATTTGCCTTCTTTGGTATTACGTCTGTTGCGCTGTAAATGATGAATAACAAAACTTGTAGCAGTCTTATCCACACTAAAACAGTGATAAATCATCATATAATCGCAGCCATTACTTGCCTTTGTACTTTTTTGTTGTGCTGTGTACTTAGTCGGTTTGATAATTGCGTATGGAGGATGCATGAGAAGAGTTGTAATATTTAATAAGAAAAAGCATTTTTGTGGCCACGACCAGACGTTAACTCACTCAACCAAGAGATTGAGCAGATAGAGCAAGGTGGTTGGAAGGTGCGGTCTGTCACGGCTAACTGCGATTTTTTAGGTTATATTAGGACCTAGTTCTTTTACAATTTTAATTTATGTGCCGTGAAGCTTGAATTAGCTTCACGGGCGTGCTAATTTTCTCTCGCTCTGGTGGACGACCTCCAGAGCTTTCTTTTACTGGCGGGGACGACCCCATTTTGGAGTTGTCATGAGCTGGTTGCTACTTGTTTTTGCAGGTTTATTGGAAGTCGTTTGGGCTATTGGTTTGAAATTTACCAACGGTTTTACGAAGCCTGTTCCCTCAATTATTACTTTAGTGGCGATGGCCGCAAGTTTCTACTTTCTCAGTGTTGCACTACGAACTTTACCGCTTAGCGTTGCTTATTCTGTCTGGGTTGGGATTGGTATGCTAGGGTCGATTATTGTTGGCTTTGTCTATTTTAAAGAGCCGTTGTCATCACTTAAGCTACTCAGTTTGCTGTTGATAGTGATCGGGATTATTGGTCTAAAATTATCCTCTCAGGGTTAAATTACAGCTATAGTTAATCGGCGCTTAGGTTAGATAATTCCACTTCAGATGAAAAGGAAATTCGATGACGATTGAACTGAATATGACGGGCTTACAAACGCTTGTCGAGACTACCCTCACACCACTTAAAGACTATCATGGTGATTTGTTACCTTGGCGCGGGGAAATGGTAGAAAGCCATAGCTTCGCATTGGAGGGGATAATCGCAAGTGTTACTGGTGACGCTAAGGTAGAGCTCATAAACGCGAGCACTGTCATCAATGAAGACGGTATTATTGGTGAGCAAAAAGAGGTTAATGCAGATCTCGAACCTACCACAACACTTACCTATAGTGATGAGGTGTGCTGGATAAAATACAGCACACAGATTGATTTTGATCTCACCGATGCCTCCAAAGCGGGGCTGCTTGGCATCAATACAGATGGGCAGGCACAATGTAAACTAGCAGCCTACCTTTGCCATCAACCACATGAAGCTGTGGGTCTTGCCTTAGGCCGCGACCTTGCGACTATGCCAGTTATTTTCGATGTTGAGGATGTTAAGTCACTTGCACCTAACAATGCATTAATGATGGAAACGGCAGGGGCGTTAACGGTGAGCGCCAATTTTAGGTGGTCAGATATAATCGCGCAAAATCTCGATATGTTTAGCCGCTGGTTGGACCAAGGAGAATTACTTGATGTTAACCTTGATTCGGCTTTGAATGCGGACCTTAATATCGAGATCCGTGGTGGCTTTCGTGTTGTCTTTTCTAAACGCTTGGATAAACCACACCATACTTTCCTCGCAATTAAAAAATCGACATTGTCGAATACCGCTTTAACCATCACTGGGGGAGTGAACGCCAAGTTTGCCGACCAAGCCGGATTTAAGCAAGCTTATTCGAGTATTTTGACGGGGATATTTAATGCACCTTTGGATAAGGTGGAAGAAGTCCTTTCGCTTGTCGCAACAGACTCTCCCGATGAAGCACAAAACGACTTGATCTTAGGGTTAAAAGATCGCTTACAGCTTGATCCACTAACAGACGGTTTAGAACGACTTCAGAGCGAGCTGCTGACCATTAAAAAAACGGTGCTAGCAAATATTGAAACGGCTGCAAAGTTAAAAGCCGAGCTAAGTGTTAAGTTTGAATATACGCGTTTATCCAGTCATCAATCGCTGCTTGAAGCGAAATTAACTACCAAAGGCCTAGAGCAGGTGCATCTTGATGCGTTATTTGGGCGGGTTGGTACTATCACTCAGCCTAGTTACCAAGATGAAATCGAGATAGAGCGCTTCTTCTTTCAAACCAGTACTGAAATCAAGCAAGCCTATGGGTTCAATTTAGGCTTTGGTGCTTGGTCGGCCATGAGCCGTAACAGCTATTCATTTAAATCCATTGAAACGAGAGACAAGCTAAATAGAGTGCAACTTGCTACGCTTGGAATGCGTGGTTATCAAGATGATATTAATGGCGATAAACGTCATTACTATCTCAGCTTTGATGCTCAGATGGTGGCCTTTTCAACATCAACGCCGCCTAAGCTAAACGAGTTTACGTTGGGTCTGACGCTCGTACATAAACAGCAAGAGGCGAGTGTGACCAGTAACGAGCTGGACCACTTGGTCGATGATTTATCGGTATGGGGTATGATCCCAGAGTTTGACTCTGAGGATACAAAACACCGATTGAGCGAGATACTCAAAGATGCCGATAATGTGCGAATCGTTAAGTCCTTACACCTTGACCATGACGCGTTTGTTCAGCTACTACCTTTATTAGGTCAGTTTGATAGTCGAAGACTGGCCATCTCGCTTGCCGCTGCATTACCCATTAATCACAAGATACTTCCTGAGCGGGCAACTATAGAAAATCGAGTGAAATTATACGATGCGATTTTTGGGGCATTGTTAAATTCGCAACTTAACACTCACAACGAAGTGGCTCTGGCGACATATCAATATCTCAAAGCAAAGGGATGTCGAAAACTTGCACGTAAAGAGCGGGATTGGCGCAGGCTAGGTGCGAGTAAATTCCAAACCCTTGCAGGAATAGTCGAGTTGCATCCGCGGATTTTGCACGACATTAAAAACCTATGCGATGGTTTTGCACAACTTAACCTCGCTTATCACCAAGAAGGGGATTATTCTGTGCTTGAAAAAGCATTTAATCTTTTTGATGACATGGGCGAACATGGATTTTATAACCGCTTTTTCGCTCATTATGTATTGCAATGTACGCGCACTTTTCCTCAGGCACAAAATGGTACCAAAGTGACGGTGAAGCTAGAGTTTGTTAAAGACGGTAAAGAAATTGATGTGCTTTGGGGCAAACGTTAGCATGCCACTTTGTGTCTCAGAGCGCCCTGTTCCCAAGTTGTTTACGTTATATATAAAACCGAAATTTGGAGGCAAAGGTAAATTGGATTACTTACGATGGATAAGGAATAATTTCACGAAAATCGAGCTGAT
Organism: Pseudoalteromonas sp. HM-SA03; assembly: GCF_002289345.1. Lineage (GTDB taxonomy): Bacteria > Pseudomonadota > Gammaproteobacteria > Enterobacterales > Alteromonadaceae > Pseudoalteromonas. Next base: position 26,060 of record NZ_NSDG01000061.1, read on the forward strand.
AGACGATCAGATATTGCATGAGGTAATTACAGCAGCGAAAGCAGATTCGGCAACCTTAAATGAGCTGTTCAAAGTGCTTGGTGTATTGTTTATTGTAGTACCGTTTAACGTCTACCTTGCCGTTTCTGGGTTATTGTCTTACGACAATTTGTCCTTTTGGTTAGTGATGCTTATCACCGCTATGATAGGAGTGGGAGTCTCTTTATATATTGAACAGGAAATTATAAAAAGAAAGATCGCACAGTCGATCTCAAAGCTAAAATTAGCTGGTGATTAACCACTTTGTTTTCTATAGGTCGTCGCTTAATTTTCTCTTCAGTTTCGCTACTGCATCATGTTGGCAATCTAAGCCCATATACAAGTAACACATTGTAATTGTGGGTAACTTTTATTTGCTGGACTTACGGTCGGTTAGATAAAACGAGATCAGTCCATGTAAAGGCGGTTTGTATCCATATGAATGATTTAGTTACTGACAAAGTACGGTTTACTTTTAAAAACCATCCTCAAGGATGTGCTGAAGAATTTATTATTGCTATGGCAGTAGGCGATAACATTTATCAGATAAAAGGTGCACCGCTTTTTGCTTTTGGTGTTAACTATGACGACCACGTTTTGGTTGCACCAGATACCGAAGGTTCTTTAGAAGTTATCGATATAGTGGCTCGAAGTGAGTATCACTCTTTGCGGATCCGCTTTACAAACGAGTTAGAAAGTGCCAAAAACATAGAGCTACTTCAAGAGCTTACCCTATCTGGTGTGGAGAGCGAGCAATTTGATCATGGGTGCTTTGCGTTGACGGTTTCACCGCAAAGAGAATACGAATCTTTTATCGATATCCTGCATTATTATCAGGAGCTTGGAGTATTGAAGTATGAACTTACCGGCGAGCCCCACGATAACTTCGATAGTAAAAATGCCTAACTACGAGACACCTAACTAATGCTTCATAAATTCAGTGGTTTAGTGTTCAGTTTTGTGTTTCACTTGGAACTTCAATGGGCACGGTAATTAGCTATCGTACTTAATTTAGATAATTGCGAAATACTAAGGAAACACAAGGATGGCTGTCAATTTTGTTGGAGGATGTTTATGTGGACAGATCCGTTTTACTGCAACCGGAGTACCTCATAACCCCCATACCTGCTCATGTAAAATATGCCAAAGACATAGCGGTGCACTAACCGTTGCTTGGGTAGAGTTCGCAAGTGAAGAGGTAAGCTGGGATGGGCCTGGCGGTGCTCCTAAGGTGTGGCGTTCATCGGATTATTCATCGCGCGCTTTTTGCCCTGAGTGTGGTAGCACATTAGGTGCAATAGATGACGCACCTGTCATTGCATTAGTGCTCGGCGTTTTTGATGCTAATAGTCGTAAAACCCTAGAACCCAAATCCCATTCTTATATTTCAAGAAGGCCAAAATGGTGGTGTATAGGATGCAATTAGTCTCTGTGCTGTATGTGAGTAAATTATGACTTATTATGCTATCGAAGATGCGTCGTGGCCTGAGATCCTAACGCTACAAAATCAGGCGTATCATGATGTTGCGCCGGAAACTGTGGATATCCTAAAAAGTAAATGGATACGCTCGCCAAAAAGTTGTTTTGTTTTTAAACAGCATCGAGCCGTGGATGCCTATTTACTGGCGCACCCTTGGTACGATGAAAAACCGCCGAGTCTGTTTACATTATACCAATCTACCTAAATACTTGCTCAATTTGAAGGAGCAAATCTGACGCTAACTGTGTTAAAAACTTCTTATTTAGAACAACTAAATAGCAAAATTTTTGCCTTGTTATCGACAAGATTTTCTTGCCTCAAAATAGAGCACTTAATTCAGCAAATTGGTATTACTTCCTGAACAACCGGCTAGTTCGTCGTTGTTTCTACATGACCTAGTTGTTTCACAAGCCTTATCAGGGCAGGGGATTGGTGCCTTGATGATTAAACGCTTAGTTGAGTTGGCGACCCAAATGGGGTACTGTCGCATTCGACTCGTGGCTGTTCAAAATAGCGTAGGGTTTTGGTTGATGTTCCAAAGCCAATTAAGGTATGCAAAAGTTATGGTGAAGATGCGCAGCTGATGGAAATGAAAGTGTAAGGTGCGCCAGCTAAGCTTGGAAGTCATGAAAGTAGCCATACGGTAATCTAAGATGATTAAAAAAAGAGTAATTATATTCTCGCTGCTGTTTGCATCTAGTCACGGCAGTGCCGATGAATTAAAGCCATTCACAAGCGATGGTTGCAGTGTATTTCCTGATGGTACTTTGTCGCAAAATGAACTGTGGTTAAGTTGTTGCACGGCACACGACCTTGCCTACTGGAAAGGTGGTACCGCTATAGAGCGCGAAAATGCCGACATTGCCTTGCAAAAATGTGTTGCTGCGGTAGGTCAAGAAGAAGTGGCAACCTTGATGTTAGTGGGGGTGCGACTTGGTGGGCTTCCTTATTTACCTACGCCATTTCGTTGGGGGTACGGGTGGTCTTATCCTAGACGTTACGCCGAATTGACCGCTGAAGAGATAGAGCAAGTAAATAAGCACATGGCAAAACTAGCATTAGACAAAAAATAAATTGACGCAAAGTCAAATTCTGTATATTTTCTCCGCGATGTTTCAATGAGGGCCATACAGTCAACTCGTCAACCCAATATTAGGCAGATCCTCACACGCATTAAGTGCCTGTGATTTTAACCTTTTGTTCTGAATTTGGGAAACGGACAAGACTGCATCAACCGCTGTTTACAGCCGATGTTGCGTCCCTTTTTTCCGCTGCTCAAATTCCTTTGATTTGGGAAATTCGCATGGCTGAGCCAAGTGCAATTAGCATCATTCCTCCAGTCGTCGTATTGACACTTGCAATTATCTTACGTCGTCCAATCTTGTCCCTTGTTTTAGGGGCGCTTGTAGGACTCACATTGTTAGACCCTGCCACCGTATTGGCAAATTTTGCTGATGCTTCGCTAAAAGTGATGGGCGATGAAACCATCGGCTGGCTTATTCTGGTATGTGGTACGTTTGGTGCCTTGATAGCGCTGCTAGTGCATACGGGCGGTGCCTTAGCATTTGGCCGCAATGCACTGAAAATGGCAAAAGGGCCAAAGTCGTCTTTGCTTATGACTTATTTTTTGGGTGTGATCATTTTTATTGATGACTATCTTAATGCGCTGACGGTTGGTGAGACGATGCGTCGTGTTACCGATAAGTTTAAGATTTCTAGGGAAATGCTTGCCTATGTAGTGGATTCAACCGCTGCGCCTATCTGTGTTTTAGTACCGCTTTCGACTTGGGCGGTGTTCTTCGGCGGTTTGTTGGTTGATAACGGTGTCGCGGGTGAAGGACAGGGGATCAGCACGTATATTCAGGCCATTCCTTACATGCTGTATGCTTGGGTGGCTGTAATTATGGTGCCAATGGTGATATTTGGTATTGTTCCACTATTCGGCCCAATGAAAAAAGCAGAGCTTGCAGCTAAACAAGGACAGCCTGCGCTTGAGCAGGTTGACTTGGAAGAAGTACATACGCCGGATCACTATGCTGCAAAAGCCATTGAGCAGGAATTTGAACAAGCCGACACGCAAGGCAAGCTGGTTAACTTTTTGGTGCCCATTGGTTTGTTGGTGGCGTTTACGGTGTATTTTGACATTGATGTATGGAAAGGCTTGTTAGCGACTTTGGCTGTGACTATCCCATTTTATATGGTGCAAAGGTTGATGCCGCTTGCAGACATGCTTGAGCAAATGATCAATGGTTTTAAATGCATGCTACCCGCGATAGGAACGGTTATCGCCGCATTTATCTTTAAGGATGTGTGCGATCAGCTGCTATTGCCACAATATGTGATAAATGCGCTGAGTCCTTATATGACGGCCGGTTTGCTGCCTGCGATGGTGTTTTTATCTATGGCTATTTTGGCCTTTGCAACAGGCTCTAGTTGGGGAATTTTCGCTGTGACTATTCCTATCGTGATGCCATTGGCCGTTGCTGTAGATGCTAATATTCCTCTGGTGATAGGTGCATTGTTGTCGGCATCATCATTTGGTAGTCAAGCGTGTTTCTACTCGGATTCTACAGTATTGGCAGCTCAAGGCTCAGATTGTAACTTAGTCAGTCACGCCATCACTCAGCTACCTTATGCGTTGATTGCGGCTGCTATCGCCTTTGTTGGCTTCTTGTTCATTGCATAATCGCAAGTAAGTTTTTGGGGTTAGTTTTGCTAACCCTTCGAAGCTAACTTTCTAAAATACATTACTCTATTGCTCAAGTCTTGCTAGGCTATATAATCAGATTCTCAAAGTGTAAGGATAGCAATGTTCACACCTCGCAAGTTGGCCGAAAATTATCGCGAACTGATAAGTAGTATCGGTTTCTACCCCTCTTTACTTGCAGTTGCATTTTTTATTTTCGCGCTCATAACCACGGCACTTGAATATGCAGCTCCTATCAGCAACTTTAAGGAGCTTATAGCGATTGTACTGGTCGACAGTGAAGAGAACGCACGAACCATCTTAAGCACGCTCGTGGGTAGTATCATCTCATTGACGGTATTTAGTTTTTCAATGGTGATGATTGTGCTGAATAATGCCAGCGCTGGGTTGTCACCTAGAGTGCTGCCGGGTCTTATCACCAGAAAGTCACACCAGCTGGTATTGGGGTTTTATCTCGGCAGTATCATTTATGCCATCATTATGCTGATAAACATTCGTGGTGTGGGCAATGGTGAAACTGGGATCCCGGCGTTAGGGGTTTTATTTTCGCTGGTGTTTGGACTGATCTCATTAGGCTTTTTTGTATTTTTTATCCATTCAATCTCCCGCGCCATACAGGTCGATAATGTGCTAAATGACCTGTTTAACAACACCAAAAATGAGATGAAGAATATTATCACCAAACAGCAAGAGCAGCCTTTTGATAACTTTCCCGACTTCTCGAGTTGGCATAACCTACCCAGCACAGAAGAGGGATATTTTAAGGGAGTATACAGTGACAAACTGTGCGGGTTGTGCGAGCAACATGACTTAAAAATATATATTGCAGTTAAACAAGGGTTTTTTACCGTTAGAGGCTATCCATTTCTTAAGTGTAATAAGGATCTTAGTGAAGATGAGGCGCTACAGGATGCGTTACTTAGCTGTTTTATTTTTTATGTTGAAGAGTACATCAGCGACCATTATCGCTATGGCTTAACACAAATCTCGGAGATTGCAGTGAAGGCCATGAGCCCAGGGATTAATGACCCCGGTACTGCGGTAAAGGCGATTGATATGCTGAGTATTTTACTTATCCAGCGTTTGGATATTTGCGATGTGAACTACTCCTTTAAACACGCTAAAAATGAGCCGCTTTTATATATTCACGAAGCGTCTTTTGATGAATTACTGCATGATAATTTTACTCCGATAAGAAACTATGCAAAGACCGATGGCTATGTCATGGTTAATGTGTTGGAAGCGTTTAAAAATATACTGTTTCGCTCAAGTGCGGATCAACAAGCGACGGCAAGTTTGTTTAATTACCTAGAGGCCATCATCGACGATGTGCGCAATACCATCACTAACCCATTTGACCGTCAACGGATCATTGAAATGCTCGAGGCTATTGAGAAAATTAATGGCGACAAAGGAGAAGCGCTTATTACTCAATTTACACGAGAATAAGCGCGAACTTTTTTAATTCAGCGCAAGCTTAGCAAGACCGGCGGCAATAGCAGAAAGGGAGAGTAACCTGAGTAAAATGATGGCAATATCAGAGCTGCCGCCTGCAGACGTATTTCGATAAACTAAGGGATAGTCAAAGAATATAAGTAAGTAGAGTAAGTCAAAAAAACCGATCCGAGTGCCATTGAGTTCTACTTTTGTACCATCTTTTAATAAGATTTCGGCAAAGCATAAATTGGCCGTGGTTTTTATTCTTCCGCCTTTGCGGTCTTTTAATAGTAAGTAATGAAAGGTGATTTCAGTAATGTCTTCTCTAGCAATTTTTTGCGTACCAGTTACCTTTGTTTTTATTGCTTTGGGCGAAATGGTTAATTGGTTTTTCGACACGTCCATCACCCATTGAGAGCCAAAGCCAAATTTTTTGTACAGCATGACTCTTTTAGTGAAAAAGATAATTAAAAATGCGATTAAACAAGCAGGAAAAGCGATATAGCGTGGGTACTCGCCATCAATAAACGACGCTGTGATAGCTAAGGCGAAGACTAATAATGCAAATAAAAACTCAGCGCCACCGGAAAGCATGCCCAGCGCTGCGATAGATTTGAGTGATACTTGAGAGTTATCGTTCAATTCATTTTTGTTTTTTAGAGTCACATATTTGAACCACACTTTATCCGTGAGTGATAAATCGAGTGTGTGTTTAGCTAACGACATAGGGCACCTCCTTGATATTAATAAAAGCAATGATCCTGATCCATTTATATCGTATTTCCGTGAAATTTGGAAATTTTTCAATTGGTTGCGTTGTGTTTTGACCAATAGATTGGTACTTTTTTGATTACCAATTGGTAAAATTGTGGGAACGCTTTTAGGAAGCGGAATATATGATCCAAAAATTAAACAATTGCGATGCGTTGGTGGCGAGAGAGATTTTCAATGTATTTCAACGCTCATACAAAGTAGAAGCAGAGTTAATTGGGGCGAGTTATTTTCCGCCTTTATCTCGAACGATAGAAGATATATGCGGTGCGACGAGTCACTTTTATGGATATTTTGAAAATCAAAATCTTGCCGCTGTCATTGAAATTGTCATTGTTGAGAAAACGCTAGAAATAGATAGCCTGACCGTTGATCCCAGTTATTTTCGCAAAGGGATTGCGGGTAAATTACTACATTTTGCTTTAACGGAGTTTGATGCTGGAAAAGTGATTGTTGAAACTGCGACCGCAAATGTACCTGCGATAAAATTGTATAATAAGCATGGTTTTGTTGAGTACAAACGCTGGCTGCCCGCACATGGTATTGAGAAATTAGCGCTGGCGGTGGATGTTTGTAGCTAATTGGATAATTAATGCCTTTCTAGCTGCCAGTTTTAGCGCTAACTGCGTTGAATTTACTTCCAATAGCCAAATAGCCAGCTATTGGAAGTAAATTCGCCTCACCTCAGCCATTGAACAAGAAAACCAAGTGAAAATAGTGACCGAGATTTACAGCTTATCTTCTGAGGGTCAAGTTCTTATCGCTTCCCCTAGTGTTACGGTTCAACATCAAAAACAGGCTGAAGTACACTTTGATGATTATCAACTCTCGTTGTCACCAAATCTGTAATACAAAAAGCTCAGTAAGTTAAAGCAAACTTACTGAATTTTTTCTGATTATTGAGGCAAAGAAATAACCACACTAAACAAGTCAGTATAAATTGTCATGTAAACTTGATGTTACTTAATTTCTGGTATGTTATATTGTATCTAAAATGGTGCAAGGTTTATTTTATGATCACAATAACGGATGGACCACTTCATCTTTACCAAGTGGAGCAAGGTGGTATTTTGGTTACTGGCATTTTGGCCGAGCTTGACGTTTCAGCGTTACCTGAGCAAGCGATTCTGCCTCACGAGTCGGTTTCGGTTACCCATGCTATGGCGCTGAAAAAGCGTGTTCAGCTCGAGAAGTTGCTCTTACCCCCGTGTCTTTTGGTCGGAAAACTTAATTTGGACAAGGTGCGATGGCAAGCGGAATGTGTTGAAACTGCGCAGTGGCACAGTGATTGCGGTGAGTGTACTCATCGCCTCTATGTTGTTGAAAATCGTCACGTGCTACAAGAATTCAGACAGCAGATCTCAATGCACCAACAATGGCTAATTGCTGATGGACATCACAGGATGTTTGCTGCCAGCCAACGTCACGCGCCTCAATCTCGGATGATGGCATGGTTAGTTCCACAGCAAGATGCGGTGATAACGAGTTTCGCGGTGCAGGCATCTTACACACAAGCTGTAGATGTTACTAAATTCAAACAGCACCTTAGCGATTTTGATATCTGTGAATCCTCGGAGACTGAGGGCGATTATACTATTTGGTTGGGGAAAGCTGCTTTATGTTTTGCTCTCCAACGCGCGACAAGCGATTCTTATCTTATTCAGACCCAGTTGCGTAGAGCACTGCAGGCAATGCCAGCGTTTGAGGAGCTGTGGTCTAAAAATAAAGTTGAGCTAAGTGATGACGCTCATATTGTAACCGCCATCTGTCGCGCCCCCATAATTGAAGACATCTTTGCTGCTGCCAAAGCAGGCAAGTACTTTCCAGAAAAGTCGACCTTATTTACGCATAAGGCCGACAGCCAAGTACTTTACCATTTAAATCAGCAGGCAGCTTGTGCTTAAAAGCCCTCGTAGAGGGCGATACTTACAACTGTTTAAAGGCTTCAAGCACCCTAAGGTTTTGCTCCGGCAGTCCGATGCTTACTCTTACAAAATGATCAAAACCTGATTCTAGCCAAGGTTTTATCATTATTCCTTGTTGCAGCAGCAAAGATGCGACATGCGCAGACGGCTGCTTGACATCAATAAATAAAAAGTTGGCTAGACTTGGCGCGACAAAATAACCCAGCTCGGTGAGAGCGGCGCTGAGTTTTTCCCTTTCGCGATTCGTTTGCGTGACCGTGTCTGCCAAATAGGAGGGATCTTGTAGTACCGCGATCGCTGCAAGTTGTGCTAGTCGATTTACATTGTACGGTGTACGTACGCGGTGCAGATAATCCGCCAATTGTGCATTTGCCATTACGCCGTAGCCCACTCTAAGCCCTGCAAGACCATAGGCTTTGGAAAAAGTCCGTAATACCGCGTAGGGACGAGGCTGTGTTTGAAGTAGTGTTAAGCTATCGACAAACTGTTTATGGCCTTGGGCATATTCGCAGTACGCTTCATCAATGACGATAACCGTATTGAGCGGACAGGCATCAATGAGGCGCTGCAAATTATTGGCATCAAACGTACAACCTATGGGGTTGGATGGGTTAGCAAGCATAAGCATTTTTAAGTCTGGGTGATGTGCGATAGCATCGAGCCAATCATCAATTCGATAGGACAAATCGCTTTGCATCGGCACTTCTAGGACCTTTGCCCCCATCATATTGGCGTAAATCCCATGAAGCGCAAAGGTAGGCTTGGCCACTAACACTTTATCGCCTTGACTGAGGAAGGCTTTACAGAGCATTGAGAGTACATCCTCAGAGCCATTGCCGAGTACAATTTGTTCTCTGGCAATGTTAAGTTTAGTTGCCAGCTGCTCGTTTAGCTCTGTGCATTGGCTGTCTGGATAGCAGCTAGCGGTATGCAGTTGTGCTTTAAAAGCATTAAGCGCTGCAGGACTTGGCCCTAAAGGGTTTTCATTCACTGAGAGGTTTATCATATTGGGGTGGAGATTACGCGCTGTTGCTTGCTCAATGGTTTGTCCTGCACCATAGGACGGCAGTGCAATGACTTCTTTGCGGGCTGGGTTTGGCATTGTCGTTGTCATGCGTTTTGCTCCTTGAGTGATGTGGGCTCAAGCAAACGGTTAGCCCTATGATTAAAAAGCCAAATCTCAGATAGCGCTGTGACCGCAAGTCCTAACATTAAGGCGTACCAAACACCCAAAATCCCCAAAGAGAAAAACTCTTGAAATAACCACGCACCGGGAAGACCAATGCACCAATAACCAATTAAAGACAGCATTAGGGTGCTTTTAACATCGCCAAGTCCACGCAAGATACCGAGCCCGATATTTTGCCATGCGTCAAAAAATTGCAAAAAGGCGGCAATAACGAGTAGCTCTATAGCGATAACAACGACGTCGGAGTTTTGTAATTCTTCTGCACTTAAAAATGGCAGCAGCACAAATTCGGGTGTGAATAAATAGATTAAGGCGAAAACAGACATGACCGCTGCACCGCAAATAATGCCCAAATTGCCGATGCGTTTCGCATGGTGAAAGTCCCCCGCAGCATTGGCTTCGCTGATGTAAATAGAACAAGCAGATGAAATGCCGGCAGATACCATAAATACGATGTACACCATTTGGCTTACCACGTTGTGGGCGGCTAAGGCATTTACGCCGAGTGTTGCCACAAATAACGCAAGCACGGTGAAAAAACCAGCTTCAAGCCCGTAAGTTGCGCCAATTGGCACGCCCATTTTCCATGTTTTACTAAGTGCTTCACGGTCGGTTTGCCAAAACTTTATAGTGAGGTAGGGGCTTAGTACGTCATCGCGCTTGGCAAATAGTACAAACAGTAAAAACGATAAATACAGCACGATACACGTGGCGGCTGCAACCCCCACAAAGCCGAGTTGTGGTAGGCCAAACTGACCAAAAATTAGACCGTAATTGAGCACGATAGTGAGTACAACAGATACACCCGTTATTAACATCAATGGCCCTGGTCTTTTCAATCCAACACTAAAATGCCGCACGCTTTGAAACCAAAAACAGGGTAATAAGCCCAAAGCGACAACGGTTAAATATTGGGTCGTCAAATTGGCAATCGCCTCGGATGTACCGATAAACCTTAAAAATGGCTCTATGGCAAACATCGCGGCGGCGAATAGCAGACCCAAAAATGTTCCGATAAGCATGCTGGCGTTAAAAAGAGGAGTGATCAGATCTAGTTTAGCCTTGCCGATTGCATCAGACACCAAATTACCCGTTGCCGTGACTACGCCCGTTCCCATGGTTCTAAATTGATTAAAAATACCAATGGCGAGGCCGCCAGCAGCCAGCTCTAACGGGCTCAACATACCGAGCATGATAAGATCTATCGTTGCAATTGCCACGTAGAGTAGATTGGTCAGAATAAGTGGCCCTGCGAGCTGGCTTACTTTAAAAATATCGGCGCGCGCTGAAGCTACCATAACGTTACTTCCTCCACGCTTTCTTGTGTGATGGCAAAGTCTGCAACCGCTCGTCCTAGTGCCACGTCAGTAATGATCATGCCGCTGTTATAGACAAAGATAATTTCATCAGGGTGGGTTCGTGCCGGCTTTTCACCATTTAGTATTTCCGTCAATGTCGCATCAACGGCGGGTAGTTTACCGTTCTCGTCTAATAAATCGTCTCCGGTGACCTTCATTTGTTCTGCATCCGTTGTGAGCAATCTATCAGCTCGGTGTAGCACTGGCTTTTCGATCCCATAACCAACTAAAATCACCACAGCGCCGGGTTTTAACCATTCATATTTAATGTTCTCTTTGGCGGACAACCCAGTAACGGCAAGGATCACATCGGCTTGTCTTACTGAAGCTTCTAAGTCTTGTGATACCGCAACTTGTCGCTGTGGGTGATGCTCCTTTAGTTTTTGCTGAACCGCTTCCAAACCTGTTTGATAGCTGCCGTGGACGGTTAGATGTGTGAGTTGTGGTAATGCCGTGACGAGCATAGGTAAAGCGATTTGCCCTTGAACACCTGTGCCTACAACCAACGCATTTTTAGCATCTGAATGAACGGCATATTTTGCAAACAAAGCGGAGGTGGCTGACGTGCGCATAGGACCTAGTTCTTTTACATCCATGAGGGCCACAGGGTGGCCTGTGGCATCATCGCAAAGGAAGATAAAAGAGTAAAACTGATATTGGTTACGGCTTCTGTCAGGATCGTATTCGTAGACCACCTTAAACCCTACGGTATTACTTGCAGCATCGCGGCCAGCCATACTATAGGCAATGGAGCGGCCATCTTGTGGCGTCATAATCACTTTGAGTGGGTTGGCAGAGTCAGGGTGATGCAGTGAGCGAAAGGCATTTTCCACCACCTCAATGACTTTACTATAGGGAAAATCAAGTTGCGCCAATTGGGCTTCATTTAGTATCGGCAGAACAGTTTGTTGGGTCATGGTTAGGCTCTCGCGGCAGGTTTATATTGCGTTAATAGGTCATCGAGCTCTTGCTCGATGTTAATGTCGATAAGGTCGTGTTTTGCCATCCAATCATCATTGAATACGGTATCGAGATATTTCTCGCCACCGTCACAAACGAGCACTACAAATAAGCTATCGGCGGGGGCGGTTTTTAACGCCTGTAGCGCTTCGTATATAACCCCACCTGCCGAGCCACCGACCATTAGGGCGTAGTGCTTGGCAAGGTACCTGGCGGTATTAAACGCTTTTTTGTCAGATACCTTCACGCCTTTGTCGATAAGTTCATACTCAATTACAGGACCTATCTCAGCGCCTTCCGGCGTCCCCGTTCCTGACTGATGATAATTCAGTCCTGGTCCACCAAAAATCACAGACCCTACAGGTTCAACTCCAATCGTTGTGAGGTGATGACAACCTAAGTCGCGCAAAGCCCTTGTTGTGCCGCATAGCGACCCACCTGTGCCAACCGCACCGACAAGGTGAGTAATGTGTTCACCAAGTTCATGAAAGACCTCTTGCGCAAGTCCTGTATAACCGCGGCTATTGGCAAAATTATTGTGTTGGGCGGTCCAAAATGCGCCTTGCTCTTGTGCCAGCTTCGCGGCCATTGCATCGCGAATATCAGTAGATAGGCTGTCGTCTCCAGCTTCGCTAACGCAGATCACTTCCGCGCCAAAGGCTTTCATATTACTAATTTTCTCTTTTGCCGCATGGTTATCCACAAGTGCGGTAAAGCGATAGCCACGCTCAGCTGCAAGCAGCGCAAGGCCAACGCCGGTATTGCCAGAGGTTGACTCAACGACCCAGCCCCCCGGCTTCAGTTGGCCACTGGCTTCTGCTTCATCTAACATAGACTTCGCCATTCGGATCTTAGTGCTACCAGTGGGGTTAAATTGCTCAAGTTTAAGGAACAGTTTGCTACCGTTTGGTAGACTTAAAAACTGCATTAGCGGGGTATTACCAATACTTTGCGAAACCCTTAAATAGGGGGTTAGGGATAATGTCGAGGCGAGTGAATGCTGCACATTTATGTTCATAAATAGGCTCCTTTACGTTGTGTTGTTGGGGTTTTTCTAGCTAAGTAGTTGCCAAGAAAGTCTGTTGTGCTCCCACGTTACGGCGATTTTTCGTGGCAATGGCATAGAGTGAAATTCAGATTCATTTGAATCCATTTGATATCCTGCAGTGTTGAGGTAAACCATTAGGTCATCGCGCTGCGGTAGTTGCGACAAGGGGATAAACCGCCAGCTTATCATGTCGTTATCTAGGCAGGTTGCGCCGCCAAAAGCAACGCGATACGTTCCTTGTTTGCGGTTTGAATGTGCCGTGAGTAACAGCGGACTCGGCAAGTATTCGCTTTCAAACCACTGTTCTGACAGTGATAAGCTTGAGCCCGAAAGTGTGGCGATATGGCAGTCTGATGTGCCTAGGTGCGGCTTTGTCCCTTGCACTTTAAACAAGCTAATGCCAGCCTCGTCGAGCAGTGCGCGCCCAGGTTCAAGCATCAATGTAAGGTTCCTTTGGCGTAATGCCGCTAATGCGGTTTGTCCATGCGCGTTCTTCACTGCCAAAATAGCGTGTAAGGTGTCCGCAGGGCTTTGTTTGTTATGGTAGGGATAAAATCCTGCAAAGGTTTTATCTGCAAAAAAGCATTCAAAGTCCAAGGCTTGTTGCCACTGCTCATTCTGTAAGTAGGAGACGGGCAGGCCACCGCCAATATTCACTTTTGATGGCGACAGTCCCATTTGCTTGGCCTCGTCTATTGCACCGACTAAAGTATGGATACTCTCGCCACGTGCTTGTGGGCAGTACCCGCTTAAGTGGCAGCTAAATCCTTCTAAGCTTACCCATTCCTTGTATTCTCGGCACTGTGCTAATAGCGGCATAAGCTGGCACAGTGAACTACCAAAGCGTGAGGCTTTAGTTGGTTGTGTTTGTAAACGCAGTAGCACTCGCGCTGGGCGCTTTCGCTGGCGGGCCAGTGTAATGATGGAGCTTAACTCAGCACTTGAATCTATGGCGACAAGTGCTTGATGCACAAGCGCCAAGCTAAGTAGTGCATCTGATTTATGCGGACCAGATACACCAATTTTTACACCTTGAATACCACCGCTTAGGGCAAGTTCAAACTCTTGCACACTAGCCACGTCTATTCCTATATCGTGATTGGACGCGACTTGAGTAAAACATTGGGCTTTGTTGGCTTTTTTTGCAAAATAAATCTCATGCTCAAGCCCGAGCTTTATAAAGTTGGCTTGCAATGTTTCGATATTTTCCGCAAAACGCTGAGGAAACACTAAATGTAGCGGCGCTCCCAATGCAGCCGCCCATTCAAATAACTTGGCTTGGTGCTCCGATAGCAGGCTCTGCGTTTGCGGATGCAATTTTGCAGTGAAGGCATCACTCATACGACTAACACCTCTTTGTTGTTTGCACTGTCTATCTTGTTGACACGGCGTTTTGCTATAAGAAGCAGGCCGACTGCTAGTAGCAGCAACCAGATTAATGGCGTGTAGTTGTTCTCTGGTGTGACAAAGTCACTGCTAAATTGAGGAATATCAGCTAAGTCCGTGAGCGTTGGCTTTGCGCTACAACCCTCACAAGGAGCAAAGTCTCCTCGTTGGTTGGCTTTGGCAATTTCGTTGGCAAAGAAACCTTGTAGTGCTTGATGATGAGCTTCAACTTCTTCCATAAAGGCGTGATGACGTGCTAATCCATTGCCCGCTAAATCAACCAGCAGTGTTTGTGCGATGAGTGCGGGGGAGAGATACTGTAGCTTTTGTGCATTATGTTGCTGTGCTTGTTGCGCAGTTAAAAAGCGTAAATCTTCAGCCGCCATTGCGCGTTCAACAGAATTAATGGTGGCGATTTTTTTGGTTGCGTAATCGCTGGAACCACTGCCATTCTTCGCAAGTTCTGGATGATCTTGAAAATACTGAGCTAAGGTCTTTTCACTCGCTTTTTGGGCATCGTCGCTAGCGGCACGGAGGCTATCTATATAGTGAATTCGTGAAGGGGTTGGGTCAAGCAAAGCGATGCTGGTATTGACCAAAGCTGGAACCACAATCACCAAGGCAAGCCAACAGGTGACTAAGGTAGCTGCGTTGTTTGCTGCACTTTTAGCTCTGCTATTTACCCAAGCGGTTAAGGCAATCCAAAACCCAGAATAACATAGTGCGATAAGGTTATAGCTCAGCAGTTCAATCACCCCTAGCTGCTCTCGTATTGTGACTAAAAGCAGGCTACTAATACTTAAAAATGGCAGCACAAGTAACGCGCTTCGCAGCAATAATTGATAGGTTAGAAGACGGGTTGCACTGCCTCCTTGAAGCATCAGTAGTCTTAGCTGTCCACCTTGGCGTTCACTTGCCAAGGCATTAAAGCAAATGCCAATAATGAGCAATGGCAGTAAGTAGACAATCACAAAACTTAAATCGAACTGACCTAACAACAGAGATAGTGGGTGAACATAATCATATTGATGAACGATGTGCTGTTTTTCTTTGATTAGCATCTTAAAATAGTAAGGTAATACGTCGGCTTGCCCTGTTGCGATTGGTGACGTTGCAAGCGGGGCTTTGGTGGCGTAATTCTGCATCAAGTAAAAAGCCTGTCCGCGCAGGTCGTATGGGTCTTCCCACCACTTATAGTCTGCTGTGCTGGCGAGTCTTTCGGGTAATCCAGCTTTGGCATCTTGGATGGCCTGTTGCTGCATTTGCTGTGCGGCAAGTACCACGTCATGCTGTTTTTTAGCAAAGTAATGGGCGTTAAAAAATGCCACTAGTGCAAGCATGGTAGTGGTCACAAACAGCGCGAGTACGAGTTTTTCTCGCCAGAGGTTTTTAAACTCGGTAGCTAACATTAAGCGTTTCATCTTTGCTCCTCCAAGCGCAGTTTTTTAATCGCGAAGAAACTCAATAACACCAGCGCAATCAACCAAAAGCTCAGGCTAAACAGGCTGATAACGTAGTGAGGCAGGTAACGAATGAAATTGGGGTATTGGAATGCGAACTTTGGGATCTGCTGCCATAATTCCTCGCCCGCGGTGTAATGTCCGTCCGCCTTGTGACCGTGATCTCTTTGATTAAAGTTAAGCACCTCTTGCATCAGGCGGCGGTGCTGCTCTGCCGCATTCTCAAATGCTTGCTGGTGAGTAAAGTCGCTGGCGGCGGTGGCCATCGACAGCGTTTGTATCGCGATAAACGGCGTTAACATTCCTGCAAGTTGATAGCTTTGTGATTGCGCTTCTAGTTGAGCTAAACGCGCTGAAAATAAGCGGTCAAAGATTTTATCTGCGTATTGTTCACCAAATTGGAGTTGCGCTCCGGCATAGTCAAAGGGCAAGTCTTCCACATTGCTAACACCATATTGAGTCAATGTTTGTTGTTTGAACTTTGCGATTGCTTCAACTCGTGCCTCGGTATAAACCTCACTTTCAAGCTTAGCTTGAAACGCTTGACCTGAACCTTGCGGATGAATGGTGGTTGCGATATTCATCGCCAGTTTTGGTAGTAAAAGTGTTGTAAGGGCCCAAATGGTTAATAGCGCTACCAATGCGCGCCTTGCCGTTGGCAGTAAACTTGAAAGCGTGGTGGTGAGTAACGACCAAAGTAATAGGTAAACCAAATAAAATAGTAAAAATAGTCCACTTCTGAGTGTATGAGGCTCCGTGCTTGTTACTTGGCTATAAAGTAAAAAAAGCGCGACAGGCAATAAAAATAAGCAAGAAATAGCAAAAAGCAGCGCACATTTGGCAATAAACAACTTTGCAGGGCTTGCGCCCGATGCGAGCAGTTGTTTTAGGGTGCCTTGCTCACGCTCTCGGGCAAGTAGTGGGTAGCCAATTAATATAATCAATAGCGGTAGTAACACTTGCAGCACAAAGGCGGGCGATAAGCTGCCAAAACGTGACATCGGTAAGATATCTTGCGCACTTCGAAACATGCTATCGTTACGAATATGGGCCTCAAGTCTCAACACATTCCCTTGATATGCTTGTAATCCCGCGTCGAGTGCAGCCAATGGGGTGGTGGGTTTGACCACATAAATACCGTAGTGGGCGGCGGAATGGGGACCTTTTTCACCTTGATTTAGCCAGCGTAATTGCTCTGATTGGGACACTTCCGTGACGGCTTGCTGATAGTTTTGGTGGCTTTTAAAACCGGTCAAGCAGGCAAGCAAGAGTAGTAATATTGCAATGCCCCCAAGCCAAAGCGCTTGTCCCTGCCGCTGGGTATCGAGCCATTCCTTTTTTAATGTCGTTTGAAACATCAGACACCCACCTTGATATGTTTGAGGTAAACGGATTCAAGTTGAACTTCTTGCAGTTGTTCATAGACTAAGGTATCGACTAATTGCCCTTGATTAATAATTGCCACGCGATGAGCATCTTCTTGAGCGCGGTATAAGTCGTGGGTCGCCATTAAAATCGCAACGCCTTGCTTTGCTAATGACTGAATGAGCTGGCTAAATTCATGGCTGGCTGAAGGATCAAGACCTGATGTAGGCTCATCTAAGATCAATGCCTTGGCTTGTTTTGCGAGGGCAATGGCTATGCCCACTTTTTGCCGCATCCCTTTTGAATAGGTTGCAACGGGTTTGTCTACAGCGTGACTTGGCAGTTTTACTTCACTGAGCAGTGTGCGAAAGGCTTCGTCGGTCTTTTCTATGCTGGCCATTTTGCTGAAATACGCGAGATTCTCAAGTCCGCTAAGTCGCGGATAGAGCGCGACTTGTTCAGGAATATAAGCCAGTTGCTGCCTTGCCGTTACTACGTCATGTTGTGGATTAATTCCAGCGATGGTGATTTCCCCAGCATCCGGTTGTAAAAAACCCAGTAAGCAATTAATCGTGGTGGTTTTACCTGCACCATTTGGGCCTAGCAGCGCTAGAATTTCACCTTGATGTACGCTCAAGTTTAATCCCTGTAACGCTTGGTATTCACCAAAGCGCTTTTGCAGGTTATTGATTTGAATAACAGGTGTAGTCATGAATTATCCTTAAAAGCTCACGCTTAATGAGGCGATAAAGGTGCGGCCGCGACCAGGAGCGACTCCCCAATCTATGCCTTTGGCACCGCCAGATAGCCAATATTCTTTGTCGAACAGGTTTTCGGCTTTGAGTCGTAGCGTGGTGTTAATGTCAGTAAAGTGGTATTTAGCGCCTAAATCGAAGCGCGTGTAGGCTGGTAATTTT
This sequence comes from Pseudoalteromonas sp. HM-SA03, assembly GCF_002289345.1. Taxonomy (GTDB): domain Bacteria; phylum Pseudomonadota; class Gammaproteobacteria; order Enterobacterales; family Alteromonadaceae; genus Pseudoalteromonas. The sequence continues at coordinate 44,081 of NZ_NSDG01000061.1, forward strand.
AGGGTGTTATTGACGTTTTGTTCGCGCTCACCAACATGGAAAATACCCGCATTGATGCTTAACGCCTCCCAAAATGGCAGCTGATAGTCGACATAGAGATTTGCTTGAAATTCAGGCACATTGGCTGGGGTGTTGCCATTAAGCGCGGGCTCGCCGTCGAGTTTATCTAAGCTGGGGTCCATCAAGGTGATGGATGCTACGGTTGCAAGACCGTGAGCTAATGAACCACTAGCATTGAGCTCAATACCTTTATGTGACTGGACACCGTCTTGCACGAAATAGTTAGTAATGTGATTGTGGTACTCCAACATTTTTTCTATTTCGAAAACGGCTATCGAGTAGTTCATGGTGTCCGTTTGGTATTTTATGCCAGCTTCAATTTGTTCGCTTTCTTGTGGGCCGAGTGATTCGCCCTCGTTTATTGCACCGCTGCCGATGACTGCAACGCCGCCTTCCCCCGCACCTTCTGAGTAACTGGCATAAAACGCGAGTTGATCGCTTGGGTTGTAGTTAAGACCTATGATGGGAGTATTAAAAGTTCGGTCGTCTAGCGTGGTTTTAGTTTGGCTAGGTAGAGTTTGCTCTTTTTTGTATTGAATATGACGCAGCCCTAAGGTGGCATAGAATACATCGTTAAAGTGCAAGGTATCTGTGATAAAAAAAGCGCTTTCAGAGGCTTCAGTTTTGGTTGGTTCTGGATAATCAGGGAACTGCGGTTTACTGCTATGAATTGGATTGAAAATATTGCCAACGGGGTTGGTTAACTCAAACCAACGCCCATCCTTTGACTCATAATCACGAATGCTAACGCCGACGACTAGCTCATGTTCAATCGCAGCGGTGGTAAGTTGACCGCTGACAAAACTATGTGCGGAGAGTGTGTCATACGTTTCGTCTGGGGTAATGTGGATAGCGGCAGACAGCACATTACCTTGTGTATCAACCGAGTAGATATCAGGAAAAACGGTAAACCTATCATTACCAGAAAGTGCAGCTTGGTTTACCCATTGCCAGGTGTCGTTCAACCAAAAATCAGCACGTGCGGCAAGGTTATATGACTCGGTTTGATACTTTGCCCAAGGTTGTCCGAGCAAGACATCACTGGTGTCGACATAGGGCGGTAAGATTTTATGGTCAGGATCATTGGGGTCGCTGGCAAGTCCTATCAAAGGCTGTGATACAGTGCTTTTGTCTTGGTAATCGCCGTCTAATCGGATAAATAGGCGGTCTGAGACTTGCCAATCTAGTGCTGCACTAAAGAAATAGCGCTCTAAGTCATCACCACCGGTAAAGTCACCGTTTTTCTCTGCTGCGGCATTAATACGATAGCCGAGTGTTTGCTCTTCGGAAATTGGCCCACCGAGGTCGATGTGTAAATACTTTCCTCCACGGCTACGTACTTCTGTAGTGACATCCAAAAAGGCGTCCATGGTTGGGCGCTTTGTCACATAGTTGATGGTACCGCCGGGGTTGTTAAAGCCTGATACTAGACTTGACGGGCCTTTAACGATATCAATGCGCTGAATATTCTCTAGCGGTACATCTTGGTAGGGGGCAAGCGCTAAACCGTCGCGTCTTAGACCGTTAGTCCAATCTAGTTGAAAGCCACGCAGACTCACAAAGTCGAAAACCGTACCAATTGAGGTATTTTGAACAGAAGCATCGTTGGCAAGGACTTCGCCTAGCGTTTTTACTCTTTGATTGCTGATCAGTTCTTCAGAAAATGATTGAATGGAAATAGGGAGAAGCTGCGGATCTTTCATCCCCAATGCCGAAGCGTTCACGTCTCTTGTGCTGTAAAGAGGCGCGCGAGTGCCTTGTACGTTAATTGTTTCAATGGATTGTTCGGCAACACTAAGTGAAGAATATAAACTGCTAAGCACGCTAACTGTCAGGAGTGACCTTGTCATTTTGTTATTCCAACTGCAAAAACGAATGTGAAAAGAACCATCATTTGTTCGATACAAATGATTATTTTTAAAAATGTTATAACGTAACGATCTTAATCATGTTTTTGCGTGCTTGAAAAGAGGGGAGTTATTGCCAAAAGGTTATCCTTGGTGATTTTTGTTGTGAAAAGTGTAATTAATGTAGGTCGTTCAAAGTACCGGCTTTACGTGTTGAAAAAGTATAAATCTCAACAAGTATTATGTTTACAAATAAAAATCGTTCTCATTAATTTGTTTTTAAAGCGGGTGAGTTGATTTTTTGTTGTGAATTTTTGTATAAAAAACAATGTGAAAGTTTGTAAATGGTTTGCGTGTTATTCAGTACATCGAGCTTAATCTCACTGAATAACGCCGAACATATGCTTAGAGAAGTGTTTGCTGCTTGATAAAGGTAACGAGTTTCTCGGCAATGTCTTGATGTTCCGAAGCGGTTGGATGCCACACACAGCCTTCTAATGGTGAGTTGAATGTATGACTGTATAGTTTACTGATATCTTGCTGATTAAGCCTTGCAATTGCATCGTGAGTTGCTGGAATAATGAAGTTATATGGATATGCCGGACGAGGCATATAAATAATGGGAACCGCAGGATATCTTGCACGCAGCTGTTTGGTGAAACCGACCATCGTTTTTACCCACTGCGTTTTGACTTCATCAATAGTTTGCCAAGGCTCTGCAGGGGTTGGATCGGTACTAAAGTCATTGGTGCCTACTTCAATGACGATAAGCTGTGGAAACTTGTCTTCAAAGTCAGTATTGTCGGTAAATACTGCTGACATTTTATCGTAGTAACTACGCAACGTATGATGTGGTTGATTGCCGCCCCAATTTCGAATTAAGCCTAAACCTGAGTATGAAACTTGGGTAAAACTGGCTCCCAGCTGTTGCGCGCTCATATACGGAAATGCTTTACGCGCGTTACTTAAATCAAGAATTTCACTCCATTCACACTGTCTTTGGGTAGACTCACTGCCAAAGCCTGCGCTAATTGAATCGCCAATAAATAAGATATGGGGCTGTGGCTGCTGGATTGAGTCTAATTTTCCGTCCACATTAACACTTAGGATCTGGGTATTGTGTTCGTAGTGCTCCCAGCGTTTCACGAGTTCAATTGTGACGGTTTCTGCCTTTGTACTTTCAAATAGTGTGAAGGTCTCTGCGACTCCATTGGCGTTGGTCTTTAGCTTTTTTGTAAATTTGCCATCAATCAATACATCGAATTGATCGCCATAGCCCATCAACTCGATATGAAAGGCACGGCCGGTGAGCTTGGTATGCAGCTGGCTACCCGGCCAATTAAAACTCACACTGCCATCGGCATAGTTTTTACTGACGCGTCCTTCATAATGAATTGCATGATGGGTCGCTGCGTGATTTGCGGCACTGGCTACGCTTCCAAAAGCTAATAAAGCCACCGTAACTAACGTTTTTAACATGTTGTATTCCTTGTAGGGTTATTCATTGAATAATGTAACTGGTTCAAATGGGTTGTGAGTGAATTTGGGCTTGAAAATTATTCACTTAACAAAGGAGAAAATAGAATATATCACTGGCAGGAAGAGAGTCGCTCAGGTACATTACTCTATGTAATCAGGTTAAGGAGAAGTAGCTGATGACGATTGTAGAACAGATAGTTGCTAGAGATATTGAAGCGGTTATTGTATATGAATCAGAGCAGGTGATTGCGTTCGCCGATCACGACCCCATAAACTTTGGTCATATCTTAATTTGCCCCAAATCCCCTTATGAAACGCTTCTTCAGGTCCCTGAATCCATACTGGCTGAAATCCACCGCGTTGCGCGTGACCTTTATGTGCGAATTGAGCGTAAATTTTCCCCAGATGGGATTACGCTGGTGCAAAACAACGGGCACTTTAACGAATTGAGCCACTATCACCTGCATATTTTCCCCCGCTATAAGCGAGATAGTTTTGCGTTTGGACGCGATGGGCTCAATATTAAACCTCAAGAGGTTTTGCGTACCTCACTTGAGGGGTTATAGATGCTCGGGGAGGTATTAATTAAGGTTGTTGTAACGCTGTTGCTTTGTATGTCACTCGTCTGGACTTTGTTGCCTTGGGCGTTTGGGTTATTAAATTTCCAAAACAAACATGGCGACCCACTCTACAACATTGGCCGCGTGTGCTGGTGGGTAATGGTTGCTATGCATCCTGTATTTGCTATTGGCATTTGGTTTTTCGATGCCAGTTTAAGTAAGTTAATATTTAGCCTAGCTGCAATGCATTGCTTTTTTGGGATAACGTTTGCCAGAAATGTAAGCACGCAATAAATCAAAAGGTCATAAGTGAAGATTACCATCAATGCGATTCAGGGCGAGGATGCGGATGCCATCGAAAGGTTAATGCGTGAAGTCTCAGAGGCTGACGTCTTACCAAATTTTTCGCAGCTTGGCAAAGAGACTTATCTAAACGGAATAATACCTGAAGTGACTCAGGTGATGTGCAATGCTAACTTTGTCGGTGCCAAGGCGTTATTAAACGGTGAGCTGATTGGATTTGCTTTATTAAGAGATGGTAACTACCTCACCCATTTATTTGTTGCCAAGTCAGCTCAAGGTAAAGGGGTTGGTCGGCAGTTATTAGATACTGTGTTAGCGAGTACATCCGCAGCTCAAATCTCGCTATGTTCATCGCTTAATGCAGTATCGTTTTATCTTGCGCTAGGTTTTCAGGCGACAGGGCAAGAAGCACAGAAAAACGGTATTAGATTTGTTCCAATGAAGTTAGACCGAACTTAAGCAAGGATATTTTATGACATTTCCAATTAATGGCTCATGCCAATGTGGTGAAGTAAGCTACACGTTAAAAGCAGCACCTAAAATGGTGGTCGCCTGTCATTGTAAGGCTTGCCAAAAACTGTCAACCAGCGCATTTAGCATTACAGCCATTGTTGATAAAGACGATATTGAATTTTCGGGTCCGATGAAGGAATGGCGACGCCCAGCTGACAGCGGTAACGTTAGCGGAGCTAAGTTTTGCCCAACTTGCGGCAATCGCATTTACCACTTTAATCCAGCAGAGCCGAATTCAATTAAACTCAAACCAAGTAATTTGGACGATACTCGCCTTATTCAACCGACGGCCCATGCATGGGTTAGTGAAAAGCAAGACTGGTATACCATCCCAGAGGGCGTCATCGTATTTGATAAACAGCCTTAGCCAGTTTTGGTGTAACGCATTGAAAGCACGTCCACCAGTTTATTTTAGTGCTGTTTTTACTACATAGGTTGGGTTGTAAAAAAATTACAAAAGTAAATTTTAAGTAATTAAAAATGCGACTACACTAAATCGACATAAGAAGAATATCTGCTAGATTTAAGATCTAAGGAACGAGTATGCCAACACCTCAACCGGGCACTGTAGTGAGCAATGCACAAACCAGAGCCGCTAATTTAACGACGACAAACAGCAATGAAGTGCCAGCGACTAAACAATTTGTAGTGAATGCCACCGGCAACTTATTTATCGCAAGTACGCTAAATAGTACCGCAGGTGGAAGTGTATTGCCGCAAGAAGCTGAAAATGCGTTTGGTGAAGTGAGTGTATTTTTTGCTGCTTTAACCAAGGCGATGGCAGAGTCAGGCACGAGTTTATATGACTATGACGCGCTCAATAAATTAGTCTCAAGCTCAGGTCTTTTTGTCAAAGTGACAGAGAGTAATATTCAGTTTGAGAGTAAACAGACAGGGGTCACACTATCGAGCCAGTTGATTCAAACTTTACTAGGGCTCAGTGGTAATTTAGCCTCCATAGGAAAATCATTGATGGATATGATCGCTGGTATGGGGCAAGCCTCGGTAAGTATTAGTGCGAGTTCCGACAGCCAAGACAAAAAGGTCGGCACCATCATTTTTGTTTGCGAATATTTACTCGGTGCTATTTCTATTGCGCCAATTGTTATCTCAGCGGATGCCAATGATGTCAAATCGGTGTGGCAAGCAGGCCCTTGTTTAAAAGGGGGTCATACGGAGATACAACTTACACTTTGTAAGTCTGTTTATTTATTCGTTCCTCCTGCTTTTGTTAAGCAAGCAGCGTCGCTCAATGAGGCGATGTCAGATCCAGAGTTTAATAATCTGATTGAATCAATGCGAAGTGTCATAGCCGCACCGCCGCAAACCACAGCGGCCAGTAAAACGACTAAAAAGGACAGTTAATGTTGGGAGTAAACAATGTTCTCAACTTGGTTTAGCAAGCAAGATAAACCGTCAAAACTGCAATCACAGCCAATATATACCCCAATTACTAAACATTATGTGTTTAATGAAACGGGTAATATCATGTTGTGTGCTACGGCGGATAGCATTCAGAGCTTCGACACTGACTTAAAAAGTGCATTCGTTGATATTAGTGTGTTTTTTGCTGCGATGACAAAAGCGGTGACATCGACAATAAATCCGGTGACGGGGAAGCCGTTTTCAATATTTAACTACCAAGCCGTGAAAAATATTTTGGTAGAGTCAGGGCTTTTCATTGAAACCAATGTGGAAGAAGGCACTTTTAGTCACGATGGCGTAGGTAATACGCTCGGTAAAGCGCTGTTTCAGCATGTCTTAAATCGAGAGTTTTCTGAAAAGCAGCTGCCTTTTGCCAAGTCTATGTTTAATGGGATGCAATATCAAAGGGCGAAGATGGCAGAGCAATCTGAGATGACGGAAGCGCAGCAGCAGTTGTGCCGCAGTGGTAGCATCTTTTTTATTGGTGAGCTGTTGATGGGTGTGCCACAAACGTCGGCAATTTTGCTCAGTATTGAACCACAAAGCGTTGCCCAGTCGACGGGCGATACAGAGAGTGATTGGCGAGATTTATTTTCGTTGGCTGGGTTAGATGAAGACAAGCATCAGCCCAAGCACATCGTGCGTCATTGGAAATTTAAAAAACGTACTTATCTATTTGTACCACCGCAGTTTATTTCTCATGCGGTGGCTGGACTTGGTGAGCAAAGCAATATCGATTTTGAGGAATACAGTCGCAAATTGGCGCAAAGTATTACTCCTAATAACAGCGTTAGCTAACTTCAAGTATTATAATCTTAAAGCGCCTTAGCTAATTCGGTTAATGCGCTTTTTGCTATGTCTAAATCAACTTGCTCCGTTTGCCAATTACTGAGCGCAGCACGGATCACTTTCTGTCCTTGCCAACTCCCAGGGCTGACAAATATACGGCCGTCTGCATTAATGGCATGAAGGAGGGCGGTTGTTGCTGCGTCGTCTTTGCCACTTGGCTTGAAAAGTACTACGTTCAGCTCTCCGTAGTAGACTAAATCATAGTCTGGAGAATCAGTAAACCAGTCTGCAAGCTGTTTAGTTTGCGCAATATTTTTGCTTACCCATTGACGGATCCCGTCTTTACCATAGGCAAGTAATGACATCCAAACGGGTAGTGCCCTAAATCGACGAGAGTTTTCTACACCCATCGAAAAAAAGTCGGGGTCGGCTTTTGATGTGACTAAGTAAGGCGCTGGAACGTCGCAGCTTTCAACCAAGTAGTGCAAATGACGAGTGAGAAAGATCCCACAGTCGTATGGCACATTGAGCCATTTGTGTGCATCCAAGGTGATACTATCGGCTAACTCTAGCCCCTTAGTGCGACCTTGAGAACCGGAAACCAGACGCTCGAAAATGCCAAATGCAGCATCAACATGCAACCAAGCTTGGTGTTTATCGCATAAATGGCGGATCTGAATTAAATCATCAAAATTAGTGCCAGTAACCGTGGCGGCACTGGCGATGACAATTTTTCCTTTGGCGTTACTTGTTGTAAGCGCTGACTCAAGCGCTGCAATATCCGTAGCTTCATTGCCTACTTGCGTTGCGATTCTAGTGATTTGGTTGCGGCCAAGGCCTGCAAGACCAAGCGCCTTAATCATACTCGCGTGGGGCGTCGCGCAAAAAACTTCAACTTCCAGACCGAAGGCTCCATCCTCTGCCACATTGATCCCTTGTTGATGTCCTGCAAACTGGCGTGCTATGACTGCACCTAAGTAATTTGCCGCTGTGGCCCCTGTAGTAAAAAGACCATCAAAGCTTGCTGGTAGGTCGAATAATTCGGTTAGCCAGCGAATGGTCTGCCGCTCTATACTGGTCGCAATGGAGCCATCGCCCTTTGAGACATTTTGGTCATAGGTTGACACGAGCCAATCGGCAAAAGTGGCAACAGGCGTTGCGCCGCCGGTGACAAATCCCCAATACCTAGGTCCAATACTGGTGCTTAAGTTAGGCACTACTTGTTTACTAAAGATCTCTATCAGTGATTCAAATTCAACCCCTGATTCTGAGAGTGTTAGGTTGGGCGGAGCAACATCTCGACCTGCGACTGGGCGGCTATTGCTAGACTGTATAAACGCCTCGGTAAGTTTAGAAAATTCAGTGAGCAATTGGGGTAATGCTTGCCATTGGTTGTGTGTCATGGTCATGTGCCAATCCTATTTGTGAACGAATACTGGAATTACAGTGTAACTTCGGTAAAAATGCAGTACAGATACAGAATTGTTGGTTGTTAAGGGTACAGATGGCGAGGAAGTTTATTACATTAAGTGAGCAGGTGATTGCAGAGATAAACGCCGGTGAACGTCAATACGGTGAAAAAATGACTTCACTTAGGATCTTTGCCAAGCAGCATGGCGTAAGCATGAGTACTGCAATTAGAACCTACGAGGAATTACAGGATAATGGCTTTTTAGCTTCTCAAGAGAAATCTGGTTTTTATATTTGTAAACCGAAAGCGAAAAATAGTGACATTGACTTTGCTACGTTTACGAGTGAAGTGAAATCTCCTAAAAGTGCGTTAAGACCCTCTGTCGCAGGGCTCAATACGATGTTATCGACGGTGCAAGTAGCACCTGAGTTGATGCCCATAAGTCGCCTGACTAAGTTTATAAAGCAAGCGTTCGACTCTCCTCAGTATCACCATTTTCATTATCCAAGCGCGATGGGACTGAGGTCGCTTAGAGAGAATCTAACCAAGCACTTTAAACAGAAGGGGTTGGCGCTGAATCCTGATAATCTCGCGGTGACGGGCGGTTGTATTCAAGCCGTGATGGCGGGACTGCAGGCTGTTACAAAAGCGGGAGATTGTGTGGTGGTGCCGTCACCATGTTATCAAGGTTTATTGCAACTGCTTGCGACGCTACAGCTCAAGGTGATTGAAATCCCAACGATGCCCGAAGGACTTGACCTAGAAGCCTTAGAACAGGTAGTGACAACGCAAAGGGTATCAGTGTGTTTGCTTACGGCAAACCATCAAAATCCAACAGGGCACAGTCTATCTGTGCAACAAAAAGCGTGGCTTGCGGATTTTGCTGCGCAGTATCAAGTGGCGATTATTGAAGACGACGTCTTTGGGGAGCTGAGCCATAATCACACGATGCCTTTACCGATAAAGGCGTGGGATAAAACCGGATATGTAATTTGGTGTAGCTCAGTGTCTAAGACGTTAGCGCCGGGCTTGCAAGTTGGATGGTGTGAAGCTGGGCGTTATCAAAGCCAAGTGGCCGCGCTCATGCAGGCATTTCACGGCATGCCAAACCAATGTTTACAAATGGCGGTATCACGCTTTATTGAGACAGGACATTACCAGCGCCATTTACGGACACTTAATCGCACCTTAGCGGCACACTGCTTCGCTTACCAAAGCTATTTGAAAGCGCGTTTACCAAAGGGCTGTAAAATATCTTCCCCTCAGGGCGGAATGGCATTATGGCTGAAACTGCCTAATATTGACTGTGATGCACTCGCTTTACGGCTCGCTGAACTTGGGGTTGAGATTCGCCAAGGCAGCTTATTTACAAGTCGTGAGTTGTATCAAGATCATCTGCGGATCAATTGCGGTTGGCCGCTTGAAGCGGCAAAACCTTGGTTAGATAAGCTATGTAATTGGGTACTTCATAATTGCGCCAAATTATAGTGTTAAGCTCGGTTCATATAATACAACAAGGAATTAAAAAATGACTGTATTACTCAACGCAGAAACCCAAGTAAATAGCGAAGCGCTCAATGCCATTGCACATATGCCAACCAAGAGTCTTGGCGTATTACTCGATAGCAACTTTACGCGTAAGCTTTGCGATAAAGACTTTATGCGCATTGCTGTATTGCTGGCAAAAAAGGGTTATGAAGAGGGCGGTTGCCCAATTGGTGCGGTTATTGTTGATAACGAAACCAACCAAATTGTAGGTAAAGGACATAATACGTTAGTACAAGAGAGCCACCCATATAACCACGGTGAAACCTCTGCGATTCGAGATGCGGGACGGATTGATTTTAGTAAAACCACTTTGTATACCAGCCTAAGTCCTTGCGACGTATGCGCAACATTACTCTACATGCGTGGTTTTCAGCGAGTCGTGGTGGGGGATATCACTAATGCTTCAGGCAATGAGCCGTTACTTGAAAGCAAGGGCGTACAGGTCGATATTTTAGAAGACGAGCAAGGTATCGTATTGTATCAACAATTTCGTACTGAAAAGCCAGAACAAGATTTAGAAGATTGGCAAGGTCTGGCAGCGGTAAACGCAGATAATAAGTAGCTAACTGTACCCATGGCGAGGTAACACCATTACTACATGATGTACTTGATTATCAAATGAAATACTTTTGAGGCAATATAGCCATTGCTGCGGATTGAATTGCAATGCAAGTACGGGCACACTGACCGAATGATTATTTAATTTATTGAGATAAAATGATTTGGAAAATTTTATTCCTTATAGCGCTACTTGCATCAACTAAAATAATTGCTTCGCCGCAAGAAACGGTGCATTTTGTTGCGGAAGATTTGCCTCCCTATCATTTTATTAATGGCCAAGGTGAAGTGAATGGTGGCCTGGTTGAGCTTGCCCAAGCGGTAGCAGATAAAGCAAATGTTGCTGCTAAAATTGAAATAATGCCGATGGCACGGGTGTTACACGAATTAGAAACTAAACCTAATGTGGTGCTGTTATCTTGGCTAAAAACACCAACTCGGGAAGTCTATTTCCGCTTTTTGGGGACTATGTGCCATACGTCCGCATCACTCATTGGCTTGAAACAATCTCAAATGGCAATAAACAATCTTGACGCTGCAAAGCGCTATCGCACCGGAACCATACGCGGTTATTATAGTGAAACCTTTCTCAAACAAGCTGGCTTTTCTGAAGGCTATGAGTTGGTATTAGTGTCAAACTACCAAAGTCTTTGGAATTTATTGTTTAAGGGTCGGATTGAATTTGTACTAACCAATACGCTAACACTTGAGAAAGAACTAAATGCGCTTAAGCTGGACCCAAAAGCAATTGAGCACAAGTTACTTCTTGAACATTTCCCAAGTGAGCTGGCTCTGGCGGTGAATGCAGAATTTCCCAATGAGCTTGCGAACCGGCTGCAGCATGCACTAGCGGAATTAAGTCAAAGTGGTCAGCAACAAGCTATTTTGGAGCGCTGGAAAATACACTAAATTGAATACAGAAGCTTGGTTTCGTATGTTCCTGAATTAGTATAAAGTGTATACACATAAATTTAGCGCATTAAGGATAGGCATGATGTTGCAAGAGTTGGTGAGTTATTTTGGCATACTAGCAAGTATATGGATGCTGGTGGGAGTATATGTTGTTGCCAAGCGTTATCCAAATTATAGTCACAAAAATCAATTTTGTAGTGAGTTAGGTGCCAGTGGTAGCCCAACAGAGCGATTGTCTCCTGCTGTTAATAATTACCCCTTAGCCCTGCTATTTTGTTGTTTTGGTTTTTATATCATCTTGGTACCCGAAGGGAACTGGGCGTTAGGTGTTATTGGCAGTTTGATTGTTTGTCATGGTCTAGCAACCGCTGTTGCAGGTTTCTTTCCTATGGATCCCGATCCATACACAACCTCGCCAAGTCGAGCCTGTAATATTCATTCTTTCGCGGGCATGGTAATGCTATTAAGTTTACTTATCGCTCCTTTATTGGTTTGGTTTGTAAGCCCCTTAAGCTCGCTATTTGCTTGGTTTTCTACTGCTTGTGTACTTGTTTGTATCGGTTTTAGCTATCAGCTTGCCAATGCTTACAAGCAAAAGCGTAACAGTGGGCTCTATCAACGATTAAGTTATGGCGCTCAGCTAGTCTGGCTGAGTGCGCTGAGTTTTATAGTGTAAGGTGTTGATAAGCAGATAAAATGGCTTGCGCTTCGGGTTTGCCTTTGGCAACTCGTGCATAATGATCCAGCGTTTTCTCTAAATAGCGTTTGGACAGCGTGCCTTGTTGCCAAATCGCTTCGCCCAACGGGGTTATGGCAGTACCAGCCTTACTTGAAGTAAGATAGAGTACTTCATAAATACGTCGATTTTCTTCAACCAGTGATTCATGGATCAGCTTAAGTGGTAAAGATTGCAAGGTTTGCCTCAAGGTATAATGATGATGAACTGGGCAAAGCAAGAAATCGACCTCGTCAGGTAAATTGCAGCAAAGACTTGTCATCAGTTCTGCGGTTAAGTCGCCACCAACACCTGCGATGATCACTAACTGCCTGCCTGAGTATTGTGCAAGCGGGAGCTTCGCAACGTCTTGAGTGTAAAGGCTATAGCGCGTTTCGGCTTCTGGAAAGAAGCGTGAGAGATCCAGTTTCACTTTCGCGATAAGCGCTGGGACTACATCAACAAAGTGTATGTGCGCTTGGCTCGAATCTAAAAACTGTGCGCCAAGCTGGCCATGATCGCAGCAGCAGTCCCAAATATGTTGATAGTCTTCAGTAACAACATCATGCAAAGTCTGTAAGCGTTTTCCAAGCTTCAAGTGGATTCCTTTTATTCAGGCGTAGGTATGGTGGCGCGTTGCACTAAAGTGGTTAAGTAGGCGATGAATAAGGTAGATTGCACAGAGACTTACCGTAATTGCAACACTCACTGAACTGAAGCGATACAGTGCGCTGTAGATCAAATCTTGATTTGGTGCGAGAGACTGGCCAAACAAGATCCCAAAAGTGGTAATAATACCAAAGCCAATCCCAGGAGCACCACCACTTAACAAGTGGTAGCGACTAAAAATGAAGACTAAGATCCATAAAATAAAAATTGGAAAAAGTAAAATTTGGCTATAGGTTTGCAGTAGAATTTGCGCTGCTAATGCCAAGTTACAACCTATAAGCGTGCCAACTGCACGTTGCCAGCCTGCTGTGCCCGCCGCTTTCCAGCTCAGTGGAAAGAGGATTAGTATTGATGCCGCTTGGGCGGAAACAGAATCTTGTAAATCTAGGATTTGGAATACCATAAATGAGAGTGTGGCTACGGTGGCGCACAGTAGGACTTCATGGCGAATACTTGCCGCGTCTTTCGCTGGCCGCGGCGGTAATTGACGCACAGTAACATCCGGAAATAACCAATGCATTACATATGCGGTTGCGATACTAATGATAATAGCCAGAGAGTTACTGGCTATGAGTGAATATAAGCCACCACTGGTTGAAGCATAACTGGCAAAATGAAGTTGGATTGATAGTCCCACCACACTCATTGCACCAAATAAGAAGTTAACGCCTTTGCTCATTTGCAAAAACAAAAAGGCAAATAAGGCAAAGGTGAGTAAGGACATTAACGCAGGGTGGAAGCCAAATAGCCCTTGTATCACCAATACCGAAAAGGCACAGACCAACCCACTTAAGATAAACTGGCGCACTATGTGTGCGTTTAACATTGGTACTAACCCAAGTAGCAGCATGGGATATACGGTAAAAAAGATACCGTACGGCCAGTTGAGCAGTTTGCTTAGTGCAAAGCCTAGCGTACTCCCAGTTGCAATACGCAGCATCTGTCTTAGGTCATTGGCGTTTAGTGCAACTTTCATATCAATAAACGTAGTGAAGTAGACTGACGAATTTGATTTGCGCTTGTGCAAGGGTTGCAAGCAAAGTGCTTTCAGGCAGGACTTGAACTGTCGCTCTGGCACCACTTGCTAGAATAGGTAATGGCTCATCAAATGCTAAATGAACGCGTTGACGCTGCGCATCTCGCACCCAGCGGTTGGAGGTCTCAACGGCAGCCAATTGGCCGTCGGCATTGAGTTGTCCATCACTGACCCCTGCAGAAAATTCATGGATCACGGCAGGATAGACTTTGCCCGGTAACGCATCAAAGCTCACTAGCGCTTGTTCGCCAAGTTTGACGTGGTAAAGCGACTTTTCTCTGAAATCCGCAGCTAAGTCAACATTGTCCGAAACCAAACTGGTTAGACTCACACCCGTGCGAGCATAGGTTCCCGTGGTGATCTGTAAGTTACTAATGATGCCATCATGGGGCGCGCGGACTTCGGTGTAGCTGAGTTGCAATTTAGCCTGCTCTACGGCATTTCGTGCTTGCATTAGTGCAATATTCTGTTCGTCGGTTGCACCACGCTTTACTTCAAGCGCATGTAGATTAGCTTTGAGTGCACTGAGCTGTGACTTAGCCGTCGCAAAATTTGCTTGAATTTGATCTGATTCCTGCGTTGAAATTGCGTGTTGTGACAGCAAAGATTGGCTGCGTTTATAAAGTCGCTGTTGCTCATCATACTTGGCTACAGCAGCCTCNGCTGCGCAACCATCTGTGCTTCTAATTGTTTGTTCTGTTGATTAACTTCTGCCAAAGCGAGCTCAGCCTTAGCTAATGCTAAACGATACGGCGCGTCATCGATAGTAAGTAGTAGTTGCCCTTGCTGAACTCTTTGATTATTGCTGACATTCACGGCAAGCACTTCACCACTGACTTTGGGCGTCACTTTGGTTACTTGATGATACACACGTGCCTGGGGCGTCATTGGTATGTAGAGATCAGCAAAGATAAAATAGCTAAAGCAGAGTGCAAAAAGGGCGATTGAAACCTTTACGTAGCGGGAAAATTGCTGATCTGGACTAAGTTTACTCACTGGTACTCCCATTTTCAGAAATATTGTCACAACATTGCTGAGCATTGTTCTCAAGTTTGACCAACGCATGTGCGATAGCATTGAGCTCGTCATCGCTAAGCCCATGATATAAAAGTGCTTTCACTTCACTGATCCGCATCTTTAGCTGCGCTAACTGGGCTTGCCCGTGTTCGGTGAAGTAGATTTTACGACAGCGTTTGTCTTGCTTATCAATGCGGCGCTCTATCACGTTATTTTCTTCTAACTGTTTCATCGTGCGAGTAAGGCTCGGCATTTCGATATCTAAACTGCACGCCAATTGGTGTTGTGTGCAACCTTCACCCAAATGGTGAATATGCATCATGGCGGTCCAGCGTGGCTGGGTAAAACCGAGTGGCTCCACAGCTTGGGTTACGGCTTGACGGCAAATTCTATGGACTCGGCCTAACTTGCCACAGAGGCTGAGATCGAGCGTTTCATGAAATGGAAGTGACGACATAACTTAAGATATATTTACTTAGCATGCTAAGTATTCTAGATTAGTTAGCATGCTAAGTAAATAGTGTGTGTTTAGGTTATTGCAATATTAGCTTTAACTCTCTGAATTGGCGGTGCTTATTTTTAGTAAGAATCGCGTATAGTGAATACAAACATGGCTAATTACAGCGATCGCAACAACAAGTTCAAACCAAACTAGGTACTGCAACACACTTAACCAGCCTAAGCTTAAGTGTTCGCTGCCGGGCCAAGTGACGACTTTACTAATGGCGGTGACGCCAATGACCAATGGAAAGGTATATGCCGCAAAGGCGGGACTAAATGGCAGGCGTAGAAGCTGAATAAAAGCAAGGTATATTGCTAGGGTCATAATAATAGCAATGCTGAGTAGGGCAAACACCACGCCAGCCGCTGGCATTGGATGGACACTTAAATATCCTGCCAAACATAGACTTGCAGGCGCTGCCATGACTGCAATTGTGGGCTGGGTTTGCTGTGGTATGGCACTGCCTCTACATAAACGGTAAATCATGAACGGTAGCAGCAGCAGATAAAATATCACTCCCAAGTACCAAAGCCCCATCGCCAAAGGTTGCAACGCTGCCATGCCGTTAAAGGTGACATCGGCAACGACAAACCCCACAGGGGGAATAAACCAACTTGGCACTAGCTGGTTAAGCTCAAAATTGCGGCTGCGAAAATACACAAAGCTGGCTAGCAACCCTAGGTGAAGCACAATGGCAAGTAGCCAAACCACAGTTGCAATAAGATGAGAATAGGCCGCGATGCTATGAGAAATCACCATAATTGTCATGGCAGTGGTTGGTAATACACTCCCAACTATTGGATCTGCGAGATCTGCTCTTAATAGAGCAGGCTGATGAATAAACTTAAGCACTAACAGCAATAAAATAAAGCCAGCCAGAAGTGCACTTAAGGGTTTTAACACAAAAAGTGCGGGAAAGAGATTACTGATACACCATCCTAAACTAGCCAGCCCAAGAGCAAGACCAGACATCGGGGTGGGGATATTGGCGGTGAGTTTTTTACTACAAGAATGAAGAGTAGCCATGCGTAATTTCACAATAATTGTTCGATGAGGGCATAATACGCTTGCGCTTTAATTAAGAATATCTGAATATATTTAAATTAGTGTTCAATAATTCTTAACGTCAATGATAACCCTTAAGCAACTCAATGTATTTACGGTAATCGTGCAAGAGCGTTCGATCACGGCCGCAGCGGATAAGCTATGTTTAACTAAGGCTGCTGTTAGCATGGCTCTGGCGGAGTTAGAGCGTCACCTCGAACAACCATTATTCGATCGTGTAAATAATCGATTAATGATAAATCCAGCCGGAGAGTTATTACTACCGCATGCGCATCAAGTGCTTGATAGATGTCGCTTCTTAGAGTCCCTATTTAAAGAAAGCGAGAGGCTACATGGCGAAATTAAAATTGGTGCCAGCGATACCTTAGGCAATCATTTGCTGCCTCCCATGTTAGCGGCTTTTCAGCAGCAAACAGGGCATACGCAGCAGCAGTTGTTTATCACCAATACGGCGAAGGTGTGCGCTATGCTTCGTGATTACGAATTAGACATTGGTTTTGTTGAAGGCCGAGTGATAGGCGAAGGTTTAGACATCATGCCTTGGTTTGAAGATGAAATGTGTATCGTGAGTGCAATGGACTTTGCGGTAACTGACTTTCAAATGCTGATACAAAGTCAATCTCGTTGGCTGTTGCGGGAACAAGGCTCCGGCAGTCGAGAATTTTTCTTAGCGAATATTGCAGCGCAGCTTACGTCGTGGCGAACCGCGTTTGAGTTAAATTCCACTGAGGCGATTATAAATGGTGTTGCGGCAGGGCTCGGTTTAGCGTGTATCTCAAAATACTCCGCTGAACATGCCATAGCACAGCAACGTATTAAGGCACTTTCTGGTTTAAAAGCCGCACCGAGGCAGTTTTGGCTGGTGACGCGTAAAGATAAATTTCAAAGCCCAATATTAACGCGACTTATTGACTTTGCGACGCACTGGCGTTGAACTGAGCTGTCGACCTAACGACTCAGCATACCTTGCAATGGGTATAAACTTCGTAAATGCTGAATGAACTTTCTAAAACCTCGGGTCTTATAGTCAATAGCATATTAAGAGGTTAGATATGTCGTTCAGAACTATCGATTATTCTATTTCAGGCGTGTTAGCAGTGAGCTTATTACTGCTTGGCATTTCATTTTTGTTTGGCGCTGGGCCAAGTACCATTTCCGGTACCTTTAGCTTTTACGGGTTAACAGAGTGGGTGCCTGTTGCCACACTTGGCATTGTATTTGGCTTTGCGTTAATGGTCGCTGCGGGTCTAGTCATTTTACAGCAATGTAAGATTATTCCTGCGGCATGGCCGCTTGCCTTAATCGCCATCATTAGTTTATTTACTTTATTGACGTTGTTTGCCGAAAACCGCTGGATAGCAGCTCATGGCGGCTTTCCCGTTATTGGTTCTGGGCAAGGGATCATCAAGTATTTTGCGTTAGTACCCATCGCACTATTTCTATACTGTCGTCATCATACCAACACGCGAACGCTAGTGTGGGCGAACTATTTCCCGGTGGCATTGGTTTTAGTCTGGATTGGCGGAATGAAATTTCTCGAACTCGAAGCAAAGGCAATCGTGCCGCTAGTGGAAACTTCACCGTTTATGTCTTGGATGTATGAGTTGTTTTCCGTGCAAGAAGCCTCAAATGTTATAGGCGTCTATGACGTTTTGATGGCAGGCTTGCTCGGCATTGGCATTTGGTTTAATCAGCGAGTCTTGATTGGCGTTGCAAGCCTTGGGTGCCTTGCGGTATTTGTTATGACACAAAGCTTTTTGTTTACCGCAGCCGGTGCGTTTAGCGACATGAGCTTGCTTGGTGGTTTGGGACAATTTGTGATTAAAGACTTGTGGTTTATCGCCAATATCATGGTGCTGGTGTTTTTGACATTGGAGTCCAGCTCGGCTGAGTCTATAGAGCCAGCTGTCGTGTAAATTTCATTGTGATGCAGCTCTGCTGCCAAAAGAGCGTAACCTGAGTTGCGCTCTTTTTATTTTTATCACATATGCCAGGTGAAGTTTTTTCTGAAAATAGTCCTGTCGGCAGTGAAAATTAAATGTGAATAAGTTAAGGTCATAAAAAGTTGATATCAGTGGTCTAAGCTAGATTATCAAACGTATACAGCAGGATGCCATTGGCATTAAGTGGCAAAGTGAGCAAAGTTTAAAAGCTGCATGCATTGAAATGGTGTATGTATCGAAGTAGCAAGTTTAAAGAAGATAATTGTATGGAAAGACCAAATACATTAAAGCCAATCTGGCTTTCAGGTGGCGATGTAGAGAAAAAGCGCGCTGAGATCAAAGCATACTTCAACAATAGCTGGCAGCAGTACGAATCATTATTTAGCAATATCAACAATGACGATGCCTATTTTTTGAAGGCTGAGCGGTTACGGCACCCTCTCATTTTCTATTTCGGTCATACCGCTTGTTTTTACGTTAATAAGTTGATGTTAGGAAAATACATCACTCAACGCGTTAATCCACATATTGAATCTACCTGCGCTGTTGGCGTAGACGAAATGTCTTGGGACGACCTTGATAGCAATAATTACGATTGGCCAACAGTGCCAGAAGTGCGTGCTTATCGCCAACAAGTGAATGTGCTTATTAACGGGTTAATCGATGAGATGGATATTACCCTACCAATCACTCAAGATAGCCTTGCGTGGGTTGTTTTGATGGGTATTGAACACGAACGTATCCACCTAGAAACCTCTTCTGTGATAATGCGGATGCTGCCGCTGGCTGACTTGACTTTACAACGCGGTTGGGAAGCGTGTGATGAGTACGGTGATGCACCTGAAAACAACCTAATTCTAGTAAGCGGTTGCGATGTTCGGCTTGGCAAACCTGAGTCAAATCAAACCTACGGTTGGGATAACGAATATGGTGTACAAGATGTCAATGTGACGCCATTCAAGGCCAGTAAATATGTGGTCTCAAACCAAGAGTTTTTAACCTTTGTCGAAGCTGGTGGCTACAATCAGCCTGAGTTTTGGACGGCTGAAGGTCAAGCTTGGCTGGCTTCAACTAAATCAACCATGCCGCGTTTTTGGGTAAAAAAAGACACAGGCTTTTGGCAACGAAACTTAGCCGAAGAAATCCCATTACCACTCAATTGGCCAGTTGAGGTTAATTACCTTGAAGCGAAGGCTTTTTGTAATTGGAAGTCTGAGCAAAGTGAGCACTTTGTGCGCTTACCGACAGAAGCAGAGTGGCAAGTGCTGCGCGATAAGCTCGATGTTGACTTGCCGACATGGAGTGAAGCGCCGGGGAACATCAACCTTGAGGTATATGCTTCAAGCTGTCCGGTTAATCGTTTTGAAACTGAAGGCTTATTCGACATCATCGGCAATGTTTGGCAATGGACAGAAAGTCCGATCGACGCATACAGCGGCTTTAAAGTGCACCCACTATACGATGATTTCTCAACGCCTACTTTTGACGGTAAACACAATCTGATCAAAGGTGGCTCTTGGATTTCTACAGGCAACGAAGCGGTGCGAGATTCTCGTTATGCTTTTAGACGCCACTTCTTCCAACATGCAGGATTTAGATACATCGTAAGTGAGAGTCCACAAGTGCCGGTGCAAAAGGTCAACCTGTGTGAAATGGATGCTGACGTTGCCAATGCGCTACATAGCCATTACGGCAAGCCTGTTATGCATTTTGGTAATCCATTGCAAAGCGTTGTTTCAAAGTTAATGACGCATTATCAAGGTAATACAAATAAAGCGCTGGACTTAGGTTGTTCGGTCGGTCGCGCAAGTTTTGAATTAGCCAAACACTTTACACAAGTAGACGGCATTGATTTTACTGCGCGCAACATTCAACACGCGTTGGCCTTAAAAGAAGGCACGCCGGTACGTTTTGCCACCGAGATTGAAGGTGAAATTGTGGACTTCCACGAAGTGTCTACTTCGCAATTAGGTTTTAATGAACTCAGCGAGCGTATTCATTTTTGTCAAGGGGATGGGCATAACCTTAAACCACAATTCGTAGAATATGACTTAATCTTATGTCATCGTGTTGTGGAACACTTATATTCACCAAAAACCTTTTTAAACCAAATTAAATCGCGTTTGAATGCTGGAGGGATCCTTGCGATAAGCTCAGCCTATCAGTGGGACAAAGCGCTAACCCAAGCACAAAACTGGTTGGGTGGTTATAAGGTCAGTGGCGAGAATGTGACGGGCCGTGATGGTTTAGAAATTTTACTGGGACGAGATTTTGAACTGTTGGCAGAAGACGAAGTGATGTCAGCCATAAGCAAAAACGCACGTAAAGTTGAACTAGAGCGATGCCAACTTACGCTATGGCGTCTTAAATAGTCTTTGATACACATGCCAGCAAAAATGCTGGCATGATTTTTTAGGTTAAAGAATGGAATTAGTATTACCCGATCACATTCAGTTTAGTCAAAGCTTGGTTGCTCCCATCGATATCAACTTGAGTGATTCCTGCGCTCAAGGCGTCACGCTCGGTGAACTTATTGAGCTTAGTGGCGGCAAAATGCCAGACATTGAACTGGGTTACAATCCGATTGCGGGCAGTGAAGGACTAAGAGCGGCGATTAAAGCTTATCATCTACCAACGACAGCATGTGTGGATCTTAATCAAATCGTGACATTTAGCGGTGCTCAAGAAGCTATTTTCACTACGATGGCGCAATTACTAAACCCACAAGATGAGGTGGTGGTCTGCACACCAAGTTATCCATCGCTTGCAACACTCCCCAAACAGTTTGGCGCTATCGTCAACACAGTACCATTGCGAGAAGAGGACAACTGGCAGTTTGATATAGAAAGACTCAAAAGCACAATGACGACAAAAACCAAACTCATTATCGTCAATGCCCCTCACAACCCAACAGGCGTTGGCTTGACTGACAAAGAGGTAGAGCAAATACAGCTATTGGCAGAGCAGTGTGGTGCTTACATTTTAAGTGATGAAGTATCAGCACAGAACCATGGCGATGATCGCGCCGTAAGTGGGCGCTTTTCGGCTTATCCGCGGTCGATTACGCTAGGTGTATTATCCAAAAGTATAGGCTTGCCTGGCATCCGAGTAGGGTGGGCAATTTGCGGTTCGAAAGCACTAGCTGATGCGCTACTGGCCGGTAAAAGCTACTTAAGTATTTGTGGCAGTAAAGTGGATGACCTATTGGCGACGGCTGCATTGCAGCAAAGCGAAACTATCTTAGCGCATAATGCGAACATCATTGCAAACAACGTCCAATTGATGCGTGAATTTGTCAGTTTATACTCGCAAAAAGTTGCTTGGGTTGAGCCGCATGGCGGGGTGTTGTCATTGCTGAAGATTCATTCAGTAAGGGATTCCGAAAAGTGGTCACGCCTATTTATAGAGACCTCGAACACGCTATTATTACCCGCAAAGTTATTTCTATTGGAAAGCGAGTGCCACTTTCGTTTAGGAACGGGTAAGCGCAACTTTGCCGCTGGTTTGGCAAGGCTTGAAACACGCCTTAACGACTAAATTAATCTAGCATTCAAACTAAGCGGTTATGATAGGTAGTGTTATTTTCAATTAATGCGGGATAGGAAAAACCTATGGTAAACGTTAAACACTTAATGGCTGGATTTTTGGCCGTCATGCTTAGTGCATGTGCTTCAATGGGCGAGGGCGACAGAGTTGAAAAGCAACGTGCCATCCTAGATATGAAAAACGATGTACTTACTCAGCTTTACAGCAAAAAGCCAGATACGCGCTCGCAAATTGCGGCTGCGCCTGGTTATGCTGTTTTTTCTAATGCCAATATTAATCTGCTATTTGTTGCAGCTGGAACAGGTTACGGTGTCGTACACGATAACGCGGTAGGAAATAACACCTATATGAATATGGCTGAAGGTGGTGTAGGCCTTGGTTTAGGTGTAAAAGATTATCGTATTGTGATGGTATTTCATACTCCTGAAGCAATGAATAAGTTTGTTACTTCAGGCTGGACATTTGGCGGAAATGCAGATGCTGCAGCGAAAGCTGCTAAAAAAGGAGCGTCGGTGGAAGGCGAGGCCTATTATGGTGATGTTACTGTGTACACCTTTACTGAAAGTGGCTTGGCACTGCAAGCAACAGTAAAAGGCACTAAATTCTGGAAAGATAAAGAACTAAATTAAGATGATCTAATAACGATTTTATAGAAAAGCCCCGCATGTGTCGGGGCTTTTTATGTATTACTCTTTGATTTCTGTAGCGTTGAGACTTTTTTCAAAACGCCTATTTAACAGCTGGCATACAATGGTCAGCACAATGGCTGCGAGCATAAAGCTTGAGAACGGCATGGGGGATTCCGGGGCCGCGAGCGCAAGCAAAGGGCCGACCAAAGCGCCGCTACCAAATCGTAGCGTGCCTATCACCGCGGTAGCGGTACCGGTTTGATGCTCAAAGCCCAATAATATCAGCGCATCAGCATTGCTGGCAATGATCCCTAAACTCATCATCAAAGGCGCAATGGCTGATGCGAGTACCCAAACCGAGACTGATTGGCTGCTAAGTATCACCAGTAGCGTCGCGAAGACGATACCAATAGTAAGACCGATATTGAGCATTTTCCTAGAACCAAGCCTTGGCACTAAACGCGTGTTGGCAAAGTTACCGAGCATCAATGCAATCACATTCATGGCGAATAACACTCCAAACAGCTGCTCCGACACGCCATAATACTCAAGATAAATAAATGAAACTGAAGTTAAAAAGCAAAAGAATGCAAATGATGCCAGCATCGAAGAAAGAATATCGTAGCGGGCCTTTTTTTGTATTAACACAATGCGATAGTTTTTTAAGAAAAACGATAAGCTAAGTGGGACATCGGCTTTGGTTGGAATTGCGATACAGAAAAACTGTAATGCGATTATTACCAGTATCGCATATATCGCTAAAAACCAAAAAATGGCGTGCCAATCAAAGTACAACAGGATCAACGCACCAAGAGAGGGAGCAATTAGTGGCGCGATCATCATGATCATCGACACATAAGACATCCCTTTGGCTGTGTGCTCTTTGTAATAATAGCGGATCACGCCTGGTACAACGACCGTTGCTGCGGCACCACAAAATGCTTGAACGACACGTAAGACGCAAAACATATCAATGTCATTTGTTAGTGCAAGCCCAATTGACGATGCGGTAAACCCGACTAAGCCCCAAATAGCTAATGTCTGCCTTGAGAATCTATCTGCAAGGGGGCCAAACACCATCATGCCGACAGCATAGCCTGCCAAATAGCTACTAAGAGAAACCTGCACTTGCTCAAGCGGGCTATTCAAGCTGTCTGCAATCGCAAGCATCGCGGGGAGATACAAGTCGATGGCTAAGGGCGTTATCGCGACAATACTAGCCAATAGTGGTAATAATATTGCGGGGAGTGTTGATGACTTCATAGGTTGGTATTGTTACCTTGTTAATGTTAAGCAGAATATATACACCAATCAGAGACGCTTATATGGAGACGGAACTCGGTGCACTAGAGTAGAGCAACGAAAAGGCGGCGTTCTGATCAGCAGAAGTTCATGAAAAATTTTTTATATTGTACTAAGTTAGTCTCGTTAAGTGACGAAATTGCGGTAAACTTAGAGAAACTTAAGTTATAAAATAAGAAAAGGAACAAGTTATGAAAAAACTGGTTCTCGCGATAGCTGTGGCAGCAACGCTTGCTGGCTGCAAAACATCGCCTACCGGACGCACTCAATTAGCACTCTATTCCGATCAGCAAATGGACCAAATGGGTGTTGCAAGCTTTGAACAAATGAAGCAAGAGCAAAAAGTCGATACTGATGCTAAAACCAATCGCTACGTTAAGTGTATTGCAAATGCCTTAATAGCACAACTCCCGGCAAACTACGCAAACCAGCAATGGGAAGTCGTAGTATTTGAAGATGACTCTGCCAATGCATTTGCGCTACCCGGTGGTAAAATCGGAGTTCATACGGGGATTCTCAAAGTTGCAGAAAACCAAGATCAACTTGCTGCGGTTATGGGTCATGAAGTAGGGCATGTTATTGCTGAACACGCTAATGAACGTGTATCACAAAACAGTGTGTTGCAGTTTGGCCTGCAAGCGGGGGCGGCGGTGCTTGAAATGAATAATACCGAATATCGCAATGCCATTATGCAGGGGTTAGGTCTTGGTGCGCAGTACGGTGTGGCACTGCCATTTAGCCGCTCTCATGAAAGCGAAGCAGATGTTATCGGCTTAGATCTAATGGCTAAGGCAGGCTTTAATCCGGAAGGCTCTGTTGCGCTTTGGCAAAATATGGCGAAAATGAGCGAACAGCGTCCACCAGAATTTATGTCGACGCACCCTGCGCCAGAAAACCGAATTAAGCAATTACAAGCCAACATGACAACAGCCAAAGCAACCGCGAATAAAGCGCGTGCGGGTGGTTTTGCACCAAGCTGTAAACGCTAATTTCTCAAAACACCAATTACACTACAGTTAAGTGTAATTGGTGTTGCCTTCCGTTTCACACATCAGCATAAATAGCCGTAACTCTAGCTCAAGTTGATGATAGTGGGGTTCCATATGCAGACAAAGCTTGTAAAAAGCCTTGTTATGGTCTTTCTCTTTAAAGTGCGCTAGCTCGTGTACAACCAATGTTCGTAACACAGCCTCGGGAGCGTGTTTTAACTGTGCTGCGATGTGTATTTGGTGCGACGTTTTTTGTTTTTTCCCGTGTCGTGTGGTTTTGAATGTATGTGTTCCTAACGCATTCAATACCATATTGTTGCGCTTCTCAAACTTGGCCTGCGATACCCGTGGAGTATTTTTTAGGTACTGTTGCCTTAATCCTTCCACATATTCGTAAAGTAGCTTATCACTTTTTATCTGATGCGGTTCAGGATAGCGACTTTTGAAAAAGGCACTGAGTCGTTTGCTCTCTATTAATTGAGTGACTTGAGTTTGGACTTGTTCGGAGTAGTTTAAAAAATAGGGATGAGACATTAAAACAGCGCCTCTTGCTTTGCTTCTTTTTCAGCGGGGAATGGATTGCTTACTTGATGATGTATCTCTAAATCAGCGATAAATTGTCTTGCTAAAAATGGCGCATCAAAATTGTCTGCGGTATGGAAAAACACATAAGGTGATTTACCTTCGCTGAGCCATTGATTGAGTTTAGTTAACCAAGGTTGATAAAAGTCTCTATTAGACTCCAGCTGAGAGCAACCAACAAATCGCAGAATAGGGCTGTCTCCAGTGGCAATTGCATGCACAGGTAATCGCGGCTTTTTTTGCTGTGCATCTACTATCGCAGGGGTACTGGCAGGTTCGCTGAAGAGTGCGCGAGTATCCATCACGATGCGGTTGTAGTTATTTTCGATTAAATACTGGTTGTATCTGCGCTCAGCATCGCCTTTGCGATAAAAGTCCCAATGCCGTACTTCAACACCAACAGTTAGCGCTTTGGGCAACCAAGATAAAAATTGTCGCATTTTATTTATATGTTCAGGCGCAAACTGCGCAGGTAATTGCAGCATTAATACGCCTAATTTAGGAAACAGCGGTGCCATATTTTTACACCAAGCCAATAATTCATCTTGGCAGTGGCTAAGTGCCATTTCATGACTAAAGCGCTTAGGAACTTTAAACGTAAAGCGAAAGTCATCGGGCACTTGTTCTAGCCATTTTAATACGGTCTGCGGATTTGGATCGGCATAAAAAGTCGTATTACCTTCAACGCTATTAAAAATTTGGCCATACTCTTTGAGCATATTTGTGGCACTACAATGGCTGGAAAATACTCGACCTTTCCAGTGTGTGCTACTCCATTGTGGGCAACCCAGATACAACATAGTGATCAAAACAACGATTAAATGTGTGAATAGTGTATCAGATCCTTAGATTGAGGATGACAATGCAGCGTATTTTTATATAATTGGCGGTTATTGAAAATGAGTCTTAGCGACTGGCTTACCAATACTGTGAATTCATATTGTGTGGTGAGAAGTGATTAGTCGTAAGAGCAAACTGGACTGACAGGAATTTTATGCGCTCTATATACTGCGGAAAACTAAATAAGAGCCATGTAGATCAGGAAGTTGAACTATGTGGTTGGATCAATAAACGTCGTGACCTTGGCGGCCTAATCTTTGTCGATTTAAGAGATAGAGAAGGGCTTGTGCAAGTGGTATTCGATCCTGAAGTGGAAGGCTTAATGGATAAAGCGAATACGTTGCGCCAAGAGTTCTGTGTTCAGATCAAAGGTGTTGTCCGTGCGCGTCCTGAAAGCCAAGTTAACAAAGACATGGCAACCGGTGAAGTTGAGATCTTAGGCACTGGCTTAACCATTATCAACCGTTCAGAACCATTACCGCTTGACTTCAATCAGCAAAACTCTGAAGAGCGTCGTCTTAAATACCGTTATTTAGACCTACGCCGTCTAGAAATGAGCGATCGCATTAAGATGCGTGCTAAAGCGAGTAGCTTTGTGCGTCGTTTCTTGGATGAAAATGCATTCTTAGACATTGAAACGCCAGTACTAACGAAAGCGACACCTGAAGGTGCACGCGACTATCTAGTACCAAGTCGTGTTCACAAAGGCAGTTTCTATGCGCTACCGCAGTCGCCGCAGCTATTTAAGCAGCTACTAATGATGTCTGGTTTTGACCGCTACTATCAAATCGTAAAGTGTTTCCGTGATGAAGACTTACGTGCCGATCGCCAGCCAGAGTTCACTCAGATAGATATCGAAACGTCATTTATGAGCTCAGATCAAGTGCGTGGCGTGACAGAAAAAATGATCCGCGAAATGTGGCAGTCTTTCCTAGACGTTGATTTGGGTGAGTTCCCTGTGATGCCATACAGCGAAGCGATGAGCAAATATGGTTCAGATAAACCAGACCTACGTAACCCGCTTGAGCTTATCGACGTTGCAGACATCGTAAAAGACGTTGAATTTAAAGTACTAAGCGGCCCTGCGAACGACGAAAAAGGTCGTGTTGCAGTACTGTCAGTGCCTGGTGGCGCACAACTTTCACGTAAGCAAATCGATGAATATACTAAGTTTGTAGGTATTTACGGTGCGAAAGGCCTTGCTTGGATGAAAGTGAATGATCGTGATGCGGGTAGCGAAGGCGTACAGTCACCAATCGCTAAGTTCTTGAATGAAGAAGTGATCAATGCACTACTTGAGCGCACAGGCGCAAACACAGGTGACATTATTCTATTCGGTGCAGACAAGCGTAATACCGTAAATGAAGCGATGGGCGCGCTGCGTCTGAAGATTGGTCTTGATTTAGAAATCACAGATCTAACTAAGTGGGCACCACTTTGGGTTGTTGACTTCCCGATGTTCGAAGAAGACGACGAAGGTAATCTACACGCGGTACACCACCCGTTTACTGCGCCTAAAGACGTAAGTGCTGCGGAACTTGAAGCAAATCCAGCAGGTACACTTTCTGATGCTTACGATATGGTACTTAACGGCTACGAAGTAGGCGGCGGTTCGGTTCGTATTCACAACAACGAAATGCAACAGGCAGCGTTCAGGATCCTAGGTATTGAAGAGTCTGAGCAGCAAGAGAAGTTTGGTTTCTTACTCGATGCTCTGAAGTATGGCACGCCTCCACACGCAGGTTTAGCATTCGGTCTTGACCGTTTGGTGATGCTACTATGTGGCACTGACAACATCCGTGACGTTATTGCGTTCCCGAAAACAACGCAAGCATCGTGCTTGATGACTGATGCACCAAGCCTTGCAAACCCAGATGCGCTAAAAGAGCTTGCTATCTCAATAGAAAAGCAGTTAGCAGAGCAAGGTGAAGGCGAGTGAGTTCGTCAACCTGATGTAAAAGAGGCGACTTAGGTCGCCTTTTTTGATCAGATGAGCTAGCTTATAACTGGTAATTCATACAGTATTTTGGCATTATAACCAAAAAATCAAGAGACGATGCGTTTGGCTGTCATTTTAGGAATTGATCCGGGGTCAAGATTTACAGGCTATGGTGTGATTGCTCACCAAGGTGCAAAGTTCCAATATTTAGGGAGCGGTTGTATTAAAGTTGGTGAACATGACTTTCCCACTCGATTAAAAATGATTTATCAAGGGATCACACAGCTTATAGAGCAGTTTTCGCCGAGCGACTTTGCGATTGAGCAAGTGTTCGTTGCGCATAATCCAAGTTCAGCCTTAAAACTTGGTCAAGCGCGAGGTGCGGCTATAGTTGCCGCGACCATGCAGTCAGTGGTTGTGAGTGAATATTCGGCAAGGCAAGTTAAACAAGCCGTTGCGGGTACTGGTGGTGCAGATAAAGCCCAAGTACAGGAAATGGTAAAGCGCATATTAAAATTGCCTGGTACACCCCAAGCTGATGCAGCAGATGCGTTGGCGGTGGCGATTTGTCACGCGCACTCAAGGCAAAACTTAATAAAAATGGCAGGCGCAGCGCGTAAAACCGTAAGAGGAAGGTTGAGATAACCATGATAGGAAAATTAAGCGGAACACTGTTAGAAAAGCAGCCACCAGAGATATTAATTGATGTTGCAGGTGTAGGTTATGAAGTACAAATGCCTATGACCTGTTTTTATGAATTACCGAGCGTGGGCGAGCCGGTATCAGTATTTACCCACTTTGTGGTGCGTGAAGATGCGCAGTTACTGTTTGGTTTTAATACCAAGATCGCACGTGCATTGTTTAGAACGTTAATTAAAGCAAACGGAGTCGGTCCAAAGCTCGGACTTGCAATTTTGTCGGGTATGTCTGCAGAGCAATTTGTTAGCTGCGTGAATCATGGCGATGCAACTACTTTGGTTAAGATCCCTGGAGTTGGTAAAAAAACCGCTGAGCGTTTAGTACTTGAAATGAAAGATAAGCTAAAAGACTTTGGCAATGACTTACTCACACCGTTTAGCGATGCCGCTGTACTTGCGCCGCAAGAGCATCCGACGGTAAGTGATACCCCAGCAGATGAAGCGATTGCAGCCTTAATGGCATTAGGGTATAAACAAGTTCAAGCACAAAAAGCGGTAAAAGCCGTAAACAGAGAAGGCATGACGACCGAGAGTATCATTAAAGATGCTCTTAAATCGATGATGTAACTATGATTGAAGCAGATAGATTAATTGAACCTGAGATCCAAGGTAATGAAGATTTAGTTGATAGGGCGATTAGACCTAAATTACTAAATGATTATACCGGTCAGCCGCATGTCAAAAAGCAAATGGAAATTTTTATAGCGGCGGCACGTTCAAGACAGGAAGCCTTAGATCACTTGTTGATATTTGGCCCGCCGGGCTTAGGTAAAACCACGCTTGCGAACATTGTTGCAAACGAGCTTGAGGTTAATATTAAAACCACCTCGGGACCTGTGCTTGAAAAAGCGGGAGACTTGGCCGCATTGCTCACTAACCTTGAAGAAGGGGATGTGTTATTTATTGATGAGATCCATCGTTTAAGCCCTCAGGTGGAAGAAATTCTCTATCCTGCTATGGAAGACTACCAATTAGACATCATGATTGGTGAAGGCCCAGCTGCACGCTCGATTAAACTGGATTTACCGCCTTTTACTTTGGTTGGCGCAACGACACGTGCTGGCTCATTAACCTCACCATTACGAGACCGTTTTGGGATTGTGCAGCGTTTGGAGTTTTACTCGGTTGCGGACTTGTCTTCGATTGTGACTCGCTCAGCGTATCATTTAAATCTAGAGATCAGCGAGTCGGGTGCAACTGAAGTGGCGCGTCGAGCTCGCGGTACACCAAGAATAGCAAACCGTTTACTACGCAGGGTAAGAGACTTTGCTGAAGTGAAGGGCGATGGCTCTATCACTGAAGAGATTGCACACTTAGCGCTGGATATGGTCGATGTTGATAAATGTGGCTTCGATTATATGGACCGCAAATATCTGCTGGCAATCATAGAAAAGTTTACCGGTGGCCCGGTTGGTCTTGATAACCTTGCTGCTGCAATCGGAGAAGAAAAAGAAACTATCGAAGACGTAATTGAACCATTTTTGATCCAACAAGGTTTTATTCAACGCACGCCAAGAGGACGTATTGTCTCTGACAAAGCCTATATGCATTTTGAGCTAAGCAAGCCAGAATGATCTAAGTTGGGTAATAAACACCTTTATTCGTCATAATAGCCGAGTATTCACTCGGCTATTTCATTTCTACACTTGCGTATTGCAAATCACGTTTGCATAAATCCATTATTTTGTATCAGCTCAATTCAAGCAAGATTCATAACTGCTTAAGTAATTTACCTGAGCTTCGGATAATTAATGCCTTTCTAGCAGCCAGTTTTAGCGCTAACTGCGTTGAATTCACTTCCANCTTCCAATAGCCAGCTATTGGTGCGTAAATTCGCCTAGTTTCCCCCTAAAACTTTCTGGCTAGGCAAGGAGGTAAATTAAGTTGCCCCTTAACAACAAGGAGTGAGAACCTTTCTTATCTAAACCTCAGGTAAATTTATCTCGACCTGTGTGGGCTATACGTTGCTTAAACTATTTGTAGATTGTCTCGTCCTTTAAACCAAACGCTAGATAAAAATCGCAAGATGATCAAGTGTTAAAGAAAGGCTGGAACGCAATACGGAGCCTGCACCAAATTTTAGGCAAAAAAAAGCCCGCAAATAATGCGGGCAAAACAACAAGTTGAAGGAAGTAATCCAGGGAACAAGATGACTTACTTTGGGTTTTATCCACAAAATGCGTCATCTAAGCAATACGAAAAATCAGAATCCTATTGCAAGTAACTGTGCTTTGCTGAAACTTCAGCTGCTCGCTCAGTACAGGGTGTATATTAAAGAGGTTTTGGCTTTTCATCAAACTAGAAAAATTCTTTTTTCAGATAAAAAAAACTAATATCAAAGTTTTTTTCTAGGTTAAAAAGTGAGCTTAAACGTGATGATGTATTTTTATAAGTTTATGTAAAATATAGGTTTGTATGTTAAATGCGCAAAATGTAAATATTAGATAATCTGTTGTTAATTGGTAATACCAATCTGTTTTCTGAGGTTTTATTCTCTATTTGTGCATAAAACTCCTATTTTATGCAGTTTTCAGTCATATTTAGAGGCTGTGGTGGAGATTGTCGAATTTACTTAAGTTTGGGTAAAGCAAAGGGAGTTACACTGTTTTGGTCTATTTATCGTCAAATACAATGAATTCGCAGTATTGAGATTGTAAGGTATTTGTAGTGTGGTTAAACTAGCTGAACCTTTTGGTAGTAAATCTAGTCTATCTCTAGATATTGCTCGGTAGAGCGCAAGAATATAAATGGCTACCATTGCCGAAACACTTTTGGGAGTATAATAACGTGGAATCGGGACTAAATTTTGTCGATCTAATTTTAAAAGCCAGTTTTTTGGTGCAACTTGTTATGTTGACCCTGGTGGGATTGTCTATTGCTTCTTGGGCAATTATTTTTCAACGTAAAACTGTCATTTCTCAAGCCCAAAGCCAATCAAAAAATTTCGAGCAAAAATTTTGGTCCGGTATGGATCTTAGCAAACTATATAATGAAATAGCTGCAAGGACTGGTAGTGCCTCAGGACTAGAAGCGCTATTTGTATCCGGCTTTAAAGAGTTTGCAAAACATAAAAAAGGCAATATCCAATCACCTTCAATTGTTATTGAAGGTACTCATCGTTCAATGCGTGTCGCGCTTTCTCGTGAAATTGAAAAGTTAGAATCGAGCCTTTCTTTTTTAGCAACAGTTGGCTCTATCAGTCCTTATATCGGTCTATTTGGTACCGTTTGGGGGATCATGAATGCTTTCATCGCGCTCGGCGAAGTGAAACAAGCGACACTGCAAATGGTTGCGCCAGGTATTGCTGAAGCTTTGATTGCGACAGCGATGGGGTTGTTTGCGGCAATTCCAGCGGTTATGGCGTATAACCGATTTGCCAAAAATGTAGAAAAGCTAGAAACTCAGTACATTAACTTTATGGAAGAGTTCGCTAATATCCTTTATCGTCAGGCTGCAACACAATTAGAGGCAAAACAAAATGTATCAGCGTAAGAGACGTCGTCCCGTCGCGGAGATCAACGTCGTTCCTTATATTGATGTTATGTTGGTGCTTTTGATCATCTTTATGGCAACGGCTCCACTTATCCAGCACGGCGTAAAAGTAGATTTACCCCAGATGGAGGAGTCTGAATTGGTTGAAACCAAAGACTCGCCACCAATTATTGCCACCATTGATGCTGAAGGTCGCTATTTTGTGACTGTTGGTACCGACCCTGAGGCACCAATGGATGCCGTGGAAGTGGCGGCGGTGATAAAACTTAAGTTAGAACAAAACCCAGATACCCCTGTAATGATTAAAGGTTCAGGCAGAGTGTCGTATCAAGAAGTTCTCTATTTAATGGATTTTCTGAAAAAAGCGGGTGTTCCTTCTGTTGGCCTAATGACTAAATCATTTGAGGATGAGTAATGAGTTCATTATCTAGCAGCGTAGTTAAGTCAGTATTGCTTCATAGCGCGATTGGCGGTCTGCTATTTGCTACGGCAAATTTCCAAGTTGAAACACCTACTGTGATGGAAGTCACCTTAAATCCACAGCAGAACGATCAAAAGCCTGAAAGGGCGGTTTCTGCTGTGTCGGTTGACCAGCAAGCTGTAGAGAAAAAGATTGCAGATTTAAAAAAGCGTGAAGAAGAAAAACAAGCTGCTGAGGATCGCCGTATTCGAGATCTTGAGCGACGCGCCCAGCAAGCCAGGAAAGACCGTGAAGCTGAAGCGCGGCGCATTAAAAAGCTAGAGCAAGAGCGTCAAGCAAAGCTGGAAGAGACTCGCCAAGCTGAAGCGCAAGCCAAACGGGCTCGAGCAATAGAGAAAAAGCAACGTGAGCAGGCTGATAAAGCGAGAGCTGAAAAAGCCGCTGCGGAAGAGGCTGCTAAAAAAGCGGCAGCCCAGCGCCAAGCTGAAGAAGATCGCTTAAGGAAGGCCGAAGAGGCGAGGAAACGTCGCGAAGCTGAGGAAAAACGAAAAGCGAAAGAAGCGGAGCGTCAACGTCAAAAGGCACTTGAAGAACAAATGCTGCGTGACCAGCTTGCCAAAGAGCAGGCAGCAAGAGCTAAGATCCGTCAACAGCAAGTATTGAGCGAAGTGGATAAGTTTAAAGCACTTATCATGCAACGCATTCAAGCAAACTTGCTTATCGATGAAACAATGAAAGGTAAACAATGCCGAGTGAACATCCGTCTAGCCTTTAACGGCCTTGTGACGCATGTAGAGTCATTGGGCGGCGACAAACTAGTTTGTGAAGCGGCTATCCGTGCTGTGAAAATGGCAGATACTTTACCTGTTTCTAAAGATAAAGACGTGTTTGAGCAGCTTAAGAATATCAATTTAACAATTAAACCAAATTTTTAAAGGACGAACATGCTAAAGAAGTTCACAACCTTATTGCTGGTTTTTACTCTGGGTGTTTCACAGTTTGCGCAAGCCGCACTTGAAATTGTGATAACAGAAGGGGTAGACAGTGCTAGACCCATCGCAATTGTACCATTCAAATATAATGGCACTGGTGAAATGCCGTCGAGTTTAAGTGACGTTATTTCTGCAGACTTGATGCGTAGCGGTAAATTTAAGCCCGTTGCCGAGGCTGACATGCCTCAATTACCAACAACTGACTCGGAAATCGACTACGCTGCATGGGTTGATGCGGGAGTTGAAGCGCTAGTTGTAGGCACCGTGACTCAGCAATCTGCTGGACGCTACTTGGTAAAGTATGAACTGATTGACGTTATCAGAGCACAGCTGACCGGTGGTGAAACTCGCATTATGTCAAATGGTCGTTTAATGCAAAGCGACGACCATGTGCTTGAAGGACGTCAAAGTATTGTCAGTAGTACAGGCTTTAGGAACTATGCGCACCAAATTAGCGATGTAGTATATGAAGCCTTAACGGGTGAAAGAGGCGCATTTAGAACTAAGATTGCCTACATCATCGTACGTGACGGGCAAGATAAGCCATACCAATTAGTTGTTGCTGATTATGATGGTTACAACGAACAGGTATTACTGCGCTCAAAAGAACCGTTAATGTCACCTGCTTGGTCACCGGATGCAAATAAGCTTGCTTACGTGACTTTTGAGAATCGCCAGTCGCAAATCTACGTTCAAGATATTTACACTGGAAAACGCGAACTCGTCACGAGTCATCCTGGTATCAATGGTGCGCCCCAGTTTTCTCCTGATGGAACTAAATTACTAGCGGTGCTCTCTAAGGACTCAGGTGGTGCGACAGAAGTCTATCTAATTGACCTGAAAACTCGTGAAGAAACACGCTTAACTCGTCATCGTAGTATAGATACTGAGCCTTCTTGGCATCCAAACGGTCAAGAAATTGTGTATACATCTGAAAGGGGTGGTAATGCTCAGATTTATAAGTTAAATTTAAAAACTGGTAGGTCTAAGCGAGTGACGTTCGACGGTGACATGAACTTAGCGGGTTCGATCACGCCAGATGGTAAACGTTTGATTATGGTTAACCGCACGCTAGGCCGTTACCACATTGCGAAAAAAGAATTAGATTCCGGGCTGTTTCAAGTGCTGACTCGTACGAGACTAGATGAGTCTCCGAGTATTGCACCAAATGGCTCGATGATAATATACAGCACCTTGCACAATAATAAGCAGGTATTGGCACTGGTGTCTATGGATGGTCGCTTCAAGGCAAGGTTACCTGTCTTGGATGGCCAAGTTAAGGCACCAGCCTGGTCGCCGTTTTTACAGTAATTTTGCTGGTTAGATTTATAAAGATATAGGAATATACTCGATGCAACTTAACAAAACTCTAAAAGCCTTAATGGTCGCGTTGCCAGTGATGACACTTGCAGCATGTAGCTCATCTTCAAGTGTTGACGAGGGCGCGGCGAGCGAAAGCAATCAAGCGGCAACCAATCAAGATAATAACACTGTTGACGTAAACACTATTTCTCGCGAGAAATCAGCGGAAGAAAAACTACGTGAGAAATATGAAGCACTACGTCAAGAACAGATCGTATACTTCGATTTCGATAAATCTACTATTCAGAGCAAGTACGCTGAATTACTTCAAGCGCATGCGGATTTCCTAGTGAAAAACCCAAGTGTGAAAGTACTAGTAGAAGGTCACGCAGACGAGCGTGGTACGCCAGAGTACAATATCGCGCTAGGTGAAAGCCGTGGTAAAGCAGTGGCTAAGTATCTTCAAAGCCTTGGTGTTTCTGACAGTCAAATCTCTGTAGTGAGCTATGGTGAAGAGAAACCTTTAGTGAAGTCACGTACAGAAGAAGCATTCGCTAAGAACCGCCGCGCGGTATTAGTGTACTAAGAAAGAGTTATTATGAAGCCGAATACTATTTTGGCAGCATTCTTACTCGTGAGCGGGAGCGCCCAAGTTTGGGCTGCTCCCGCTCCTGTTTCGGAAGCTGCAAATTCAAATCAAACACTAGAAGAACGTGTCTCTCAACTTGAGAGTATGATGAGAACCCGCAATTTGCTACAGGCTGAGCTACAGCAACAACTTAACCTGCTGCAAGAAGAAGTAAGCCAAGTGCGTGGTGTGACGGAAGAGCAAAGCTATAAGCTTGAAAAAGTGCTACAACGTCAACGTGAGCTGTATCAAGAGATTGAAAATCGCGTTAGCCAAGCTTACGACCAGTCAAAAACAACCGCTGCGGTAACGTCAGATGTTACGCCTGAACAAGCATTCAGCAGTAATCTGTCTGAGAATGAAGCGTACGACCGTACAGTAAATATGATAATGAAGGATAAGCGCTATGATGCGGCGGTCCCTGAGTTTCAAAGTTTTTTACAGCAGTATCCAAACTCAGTATATGTGCCGAACGCGCATTACTGGTTAGGTCAGCTATTCTTAATAAAATCTGACGATGGTAAAGCTAAGTCTCATTTTGCAAACGTTGTTGATAATTTCCCTGAATCGAATAAACGTCCAGAAGCGATGTTAAAGCTGGGTACTATTTTACATAAACAGGGACAAGTAGCAGAAGCGAAGACACTCCTTAATAAATTGATTAAAGAGTATCCAAGTACGACTCCTGCAAAATTGGCAACAGAGCGTTTAGCGAAAATGTAATTATCACTTTTTGAGCGGAGTGCCTTAAAATTAGGCGCTTAGTCATAAAAAGTGAAAAAAACTAGCTATTTCAGTTGCACTCAAAATTTAAATAAGTATTATAAGCGCCCGCAGCAGGCGATTGGTAACAAAAAACTGCTGCGTTAAGTGGGTCATTAGCTCAGTTGGTAGAGCAGTGGACTTTTAATCCATTGGTCGATGGTTCGAGTCCATCATGACC
>NZ_NSDG01000061.1:80905-151578 GCF_002289345.1 Pseudoalteromonas sp. HM-SA03
TCGCTTCGCAGCTTTTTGAACGCGAGTCAGGACGACGAGCCGGAACACCTCTTCAGGATGAATTGATGGCACTTTTAATACTTGAGCGGGTCATTAGCTCAGTTGGTAGAGCAGTGGACTTTTAATCCATTGGTCGATGGTTCGAGTCCATCATGACCCACCACTTTACAAGCTTTAGAATTCATATTTGAGCGGGTCATTAGCTCAGTTGGGTGAAAAAAGACCGAAGCAAGGCTTCACAGCTTTTTAAACGCGAGTCAGGACGACGAGCCGGAACACCTCTTCAGGATGAATTAATGGCACTTTTAATGCTTGAGCGGGTCATTAGCTCAGTTGGTAGAGCAGTGGACTTTTAATCCATTGGTCGATGGTTCGAGTCCATCATGACCCACCACTTACAAGCATACGAATTCCATTTTGAGCAAGTCATTAACTCAGTTGGGTGAAAAAAGGCCGAAGCAAGGCTTCACAGCTTTTAAACGCGAGTCAGGACGACGAGCCGGAACACCTCTTCAGGACGAATCAATGGCACTTTTAATGCTTGAGCGGGTCATTAGCTCAGTTGGTAGAGCAGTGGACTTTTAATCCATTGGTCGATGGTTCGAGTCCATCATGACCCACCATCCTCTTATTCTTCATATATTATTCAAAATACTTTCTTAATCTCGCCATTTTGAGCCAAACATTCGCTAGGATTACCCCTGTATTTTTCGTATAATTCTACCTAATTATGCAATGTGGACTAGTGGTCGAGAAATGAGTCTAGCTGAACGTATTATGCCGGAAGATTATATCTTTCCTCCAAAACCTGCCCCTCTTACCGTTGAAGAAAAAGCAGAGTATAAAACGCGTATCAAAGCGCTATTAGTTGAAAAAAATGCGGTACTGGTTGCCCATTATTATACTGATCCTGAGATCCAAGCACTTGCTGAAGAAACAGGCGGCTGTGTTGCTGATTCATTAGAAATGGCACGCTTTGGCGCTAAGCAAGAAGACAAAGACATGATCATCGTCGCCGGCGTGCGCTTTATGGGCGAAACGGCAAAAATATTGACACCGCACAAAACCGTTGTGATGCCAACACTCGAAGCAACTTGCTCGTTGGACGTAGGCTGCCCTATCGACGAATTTTCTGCGTTTTGCGATCAACACCCAGACAGAAAAGTGGTGGTATACGCCAATACCTCAACTGCGGTAAAGGCAAGAGCGGATTGGATCGTCACCTCTTCTTGCGCGCTTGAGATTGTTGAGCACCTTGATGAACAAGGCGAAAAAATCATCTGGGGTCCGGATAAGCACTTGGGTTCTTATATCCAAAAGAAAACGGGCGCCGATATGATCATGTGGAACGGTGCGTGTATCGTTCATGATGAATTTAAAACCAAAGCCCTTAAAGACATGAAGCAGCTACATCCTGACGCTGCGGTACTGGTTCACCCTGAGTCTCCTGCGGAAATCGTAGACTTAGCGGATGCAGTAGGCTCAACGAGTCAATTAATTAAAGCTGCGCAAGAAATGGATAATCAGAAGTTTATCGTTGCCACCGATCGCGGTATCTTCTACAAAATGCAGCAACTTTGCCCTGAGAAAGAGTTCTTCGAAGCACCAACCGCTGGTGAAGGCGCTACATGTCGTAGCTGTGCTCATTGCCCTTGGATGGCAATGAACGGCCTACAGGCAATTGAAGAAGCGCTCATTAGTCCACAAGGTAAAGAAGTCTTCGTTGATATGGAATTGCGTGAAGGCGCACTACGTTCGCTCAATCGCATGCTAGATTTTTCTGCATCCTTGCAGAAATAGTAGGATTAATAGACAAATAGATCCTAAAAGCAAAAAACTGCTTGATAAAGTGCGAGGCTTTTCATAGTATTAGCCCCGCAATTCAGTGCGGAGAGATGGCTGAGTGGCTTAAGGCGCACGACTGGAACTCGTGTATACGTTTATAGCGTATCGAGGGTTCGACTCCCTCTCTCTCCGCCATTCCTTCTTTATTCAAATCAATCACCTACTAAAAGCTGCTCGTACTTTTGGGGACAATTTGGGGCTATGATAACCCTAAACTTTATTTTTATTTCCTAAATACAGCGCATTTTCAAAAACCCTTCTGGTTTACGTCATTTCTATTTAAAAATATCTTTGTTTGTGCAATTTAGCTTTAGATTATCGGTTGGAGTTGCAGGCAGCACAGCCATCCGAATTTGAGGTAGCGAAGTAGTGAAACGGTTTCGCCATCACTGATGGTAACAAACTTATGATGGGTGCCTGAAATTTTTACTTCAAAATTTTATTAACCTTGAGTTCATCTAAATGTTTTAAGTTGTTAACTTAAAAATCAAGGAGATGATTATTAAATGTCCAGAAATAAAAGGCTTAGAATTCTCTGAGCGTTCCAAAAAAGCAATACTAAAGATAAAAGAAATCAAAGAGGTCGGTGAGCTACTAGCATATTCGGTTGCTGCAGGACAAGTTGCTACAATATTTGTTGGCAACAATGCTGCTGTTAGTTCGATAAACGTCGCTTCAACAGATTTCATTCAGTTTTCAAGTGCTATGAATGGAGTTTCGCTAATCGTAAGAGAGAAAATTCATACTAGAGCTGTTCTAACTTGGAGTAAAGTCTCAGATAGTAAAGAGAAGCAGTTTTGGAAGGCTATTGCTAAAGGGTGTAAAGTACAATGAAAAAAGTTACTTTTGGTTTGCTGGCAACATTAGCTGCTACTCAAATATTTGCGTCATCGACCTACGAAGAGCTATTCAAGAGCAGAAAAATTGATAAATCTGAGCTAATTAAACTTGATACAGCTAAGTTGGATAAAGTGCAAAGGCAAGTTTTTGAAGACTTGTTGAAAAGTGTCTCTATGCTAGGTTACAAAAAATCAGAATGTGACTCGAGTAGAGTTATAAAAGCTGAGCAATTGCACGGATTAGGGATTTCTAATGAGCACTACAATACAGTGCTAATCTATTTTTATGGCTTAAATCGAAAAAGGTGTGAGGAGTCAGAGTACAATAAGTTTGCGAAGCTTATTGCTGTAAATTTAGCCTCACAGAAAGATTCTGAAGTCTTGGAGTTTATTACAAATTTAAATAGAGTCGGGTCCGCAGTATATTACGATTATGCTGAGGCTGAGGTTGATTTTAAGCAGTTACCCAAAAGTGTACAAGATAGAACTAGTGAAGTTAGCTTTCTGAAAGAAGATTTCAATTTATTTGAGTCACTGCAGAATGCAGAGTGACATAGGTACGCGTTTTAGTTAAGTGCTAGCGGTGTACCGAGCTTTATTTGCTAAAAATACCGCTCGATTATCTGTAATTGTGTGCTGCAGGTTAAAAGGCAACTATACTCTACTGACCCAAAACTCCCTCACAGTAATGAAAACGATAATGTCCATTACTATTATCACATACATAGTCGCTTTATAATGCAACGCTTCAACGCAGGGTGGTTAAGACGTCTAGAAGAGGTGTCCACGCCCACTTTAAGTTTAAAAATTACTTTTCTAAAAGCCATTCGAACCAGACTGATTTCTGAGTATTGGGGTCGGTTTGTAGGTGGAGTAGGGTATTAAATTGAGCGGGCTTGAACTCAATAGGCGGTGCGAGCACTTGAGTATTTTGCGTTAAGGTTACGCCATTTTTCCGTCCTTTTTCGGTTACCTCACAGACCCCGTTTTTGCATGTCACATCCGGTTCTGGGAGGGAAATACTTTCTTCAGATTGGGTCATGACATAGCGTTCGTTGATGCTACTTGCCTCGGTGAACGTTTTAAATTGCGTTGCTGAGTCACTGGTCGCAATACCGGCTGTTACTTCTGCTATATGTGCCAGAAACTGGTAGCTGCCTTGGTGAGAGAGTGCGCCAAGGCCAGGGTCTGTGATAAAAGA
Organism: Pseudoalteromonas sp. HM-SA03; assembly: GCF_002289345.1. GTDB lineage: Bacteria > Pseudomonadota > Gammaproteobacteria > Enterobacterales > Alteromonadaceae > Pseudoalteromonas. The sequence goes on from NZ_NSDG01000061.1 coordinate 84,791, forward strand.
TACAAAGCCCGCGTCCAGAGCACTGGAAGATAGTGCACCATTATTCATCAGGCGATCTATAGAGGCTTGATCTCTTTGCGTAAATCCGACAGTGAGCTTTTGGCCTTCGGTATTAAAATGCCCCTCGTTGAAATTACTGAGTAATTTGCCGTCATCATGTCGTCGGTAGTTTCCTATGTCACTAGCAAGTTTTTGAATATACTCGAAATCTATGCCACTTTTCTCTGCATATTCATACATATCAGCCAGCATAAATCTGTCTTTATGAGTCAAGAAGTCATAGTTGCTGCGTTCTAAGTTATGTGAAGACATCCCTTCAGCGCCATTGTGCACTTTAGGTTCATTGCCTGCATACAGATCTGTAACCATTAGGCTATAGTAATGCTCAGCTTGATTGCTCATTGTATGCGCTGATAAGTTCATGTCTTGGAGCGCTGACTCGAAGTGTGACTGTGCTTGCGAAAGATAATCATCAGGGAGCATAGCTTTACCGAGTTCTGAGAATGTCTGGCTATGTGTGTATAGCGCTGCTTCAAATGATGTCATTGCATTATCATCATTGAGGGCGTTCCGCTTCAACTCAGACAGCGCTCGTTGATCAAGTGCATGCCACTTTTCGTAAGCAGCAGCCTTCTCTGCTTTTGAAAAGGTATTACTGGGATCCATGGCGATAGTCTCCAGTTGAGGTTTGGACAGTTGCTCAAACTCCCACTTAGCCGAATTAATCTCTTCTTGATTGCTTTGCGATTGCCACGTTAATACATTGTTATTCTGTAGAAATGATTGCTGATTTAAACGGGCTGAGTCAATCGCCTGTTGTGCTTCTTTTAGCCTCACTGCCAATGAAGAAACAGACACCTGTGTATTGGTATTGTTCTGGTTGGTGGCCGTATTCGAACGAAATGAGGTAGCGGGTGAAGCTTTGGTTTTAGTGTGCCATCGGGTATCTGATATATCCATACTGTCTGTCCCTGTGGTATGTTAACCCTTTCTTATATAAGGGTTAAGTAAGAGTTCGTTGGTAAAATAGTAGAAATAAATACTTTTCTTCCTGTTTGCTTCTATTATAGTTGGGACTAACTGATGTATTACTGGTGCTAAAAACATTCGCTCTTAGGCATTAGATATAGTCAAACCTCTCAAAGCATTAGGAGAAGTTTCTGCGTTTTTATTAAGGTTTTACTATAAGCTCAATAGTAGCATAGTTCAGCTGCTCCGGAAGTTTATTCTGCAAAGCTCGCAGATGTGGCCGATAGCAATGAAAGTCCGACAGCTGAGCTGATGGAATATGGAACCCATCACTATTTCTAACTACAGGGGATAGCTTTATGAGCATTGGCTTGTTGTCTTTACATGATACCAATACTCCCCAAAATTCCAATTGGCAATAATAGAATCCATTGTGGTAATTTAATGAACGTTTGTAACTTAAAAAAATACCAGCCAACTAATATAAAAACGACAGAGAATATAATGAAGCAAATCGAGATCCCAATGACTAAATGATGAAATGAATCTAAGTCGTACCAGCCAATAATACTTAAGGACACTCCGCAAAGGACCAAAATAGTTGACACTAGATGCCAGCAACTTAAGAGAGTAGCTTTACCTATATCAGGTAGATTACTTTTAAGAAGTGGCCTAATAGGATCTAGTTGACCTGCGAAGATATGTATAAGTGACGTCAATAGCGCGATGATACCTGCAGAAAATATCCAACTGTTCATCATGTTTTCCATGTAAATTTGATTAGATAGCAGCATAGAGTTGTCGCTTTAGTTTCTTTGCATCGGCTAATGCTGCTTTGTTCAAAATATTAGACAAAATGTTACATTAGGCTCTCTATGCAATTTGATAGTGACTAGGTATTCAATTATTTACTAATTTTATAGCCTGATTCATGTCAAATATTAGCTTACATAACGAGCCACATTTTATAGTCTTATAAAAAGTAGCTTAGTGCTTCTCAAGCGATTCTTGGGATAACTAAACTTCTATCTTGTTAAAATACTTAATATCAGGTGGAGCACTGAGAAATGAACTTAGTTTTTCCAATACACCGTTATTATTAATGAAATTCAAATATGCTCGATGACTTTCTACCGTTAGCCATTCCTCATCCAAAAGCATTTCATCATTTTTTTCGTCATATAAAACGCTAACCTGCAAGTTTCCTTTAAAGCCTCTTACGTTGGGCAAGTTGTGTTCCAAAAAGGGAAGTAGGGCTTGAAATTGATCAGGCTTTACTTGGCAGTTTAGGGTAACTCTTACACTCATCTGTTTTACTCCTTATGGTTATCTTCACTCAGATTATCTAACCTGCTGAGCACCAACTACCCAAGGAATGTCAAAAATAACGATTTTCCGTCATTTACATCGTTTTATTTGTTTTGGAGTTATACCATATTGAAGCTTGAACGCTTTGATAAAGGCTGACACATTTTCATAGCCCACTGTCAAAGCGACTTGTGTCACAGACAACTCTTTTTCTACCAACAACGTTTTAGCCTGAGATAGTTTTTTTTCTCGCAACCATTTTTGTGGTGTAACTTTGTAAGTCGCTTTGAAATCACGATTAAAGCTAGAAAGACTTCTCCCTGATAAATGCGCTAAATCACTAACAGTGAGGTGAAGTACATCAAGCGTTTCTAATAGTCGGGTAAGATTTCGCTGAGGAGGGATCTGCCTTTTTGAGGATAGTACGGAATGAAAAATAGCGTGGCTGTCTTTCCAAGAAATAAGGTGGAGTAGCTCTTGTAGCTTAATGTTTAAATAAGAAGATGATTTTATATCACCTATAATTGAATCAAAAAAAGCGCTGAAGTCATTACAACCTTCCAACAAGCAAAAGGCTGGCGCGCTATTGGGGCAATCTAAGGGCTTTTTAAGTTTACTCAAATAATCCACAACAACACTGTCATCAAAAAATACCAAGTAAGCTTTTAAGGACTCCGTTTCTTTAACGAAATCAGATTGTAGTTTTAGCCCTTGAGGGAGAAATATTGCGCTTCCCGCTTTCAACTCAATCGTGTCGTTATCACGGTTTGTAATAACCTCACGCCCGCTTTCAATATATATCAAACATGGTGTATTGATGTAAAACTCAACGTTTACCAAGTCCCGCTCAAGATTTTTATAAAAAATAACGGAGTTTTTATGATGACTGACAACAGCCACATCTTTGATCGCAAATAGAGCCTGGGGGAGCACTAAAACACTAGATTGAGTATGTTCAAAAATTGTTTTCATTTTTATAAAAGCCGCTAAGTTTTCAGATAGGCTTAAAGTTTACGTCTGCATAATTGACAGATAAAAGTTAGCTAAAATTGTAGCGAAAAGTGTTAAAGGGCTGCTTTGATGCACTTTATTTAAGTATCGCTTAGCTTTACTTTGCAAACACGGTATCAAAGTTTTCACCTGAATTTAATCTATCTATGCCTTCGTAGAGTTTTTTAGGATCAATTCTTTCAAACGCGACTCTTGATGCTTGATAAGCCCAAATTTCTCGAGGAGAAAAGTCTGATAATTCCATTACTTGATTTACTTTTGAACTATCAATATTTATGTTCTCTAGTAGTAGTGGTTGTCTGTAGTCTACATAAGTACCCGAGCCTTCAAGTAGCCAAGGTTTCATTTTAAAATTTTTAGTAAAAAAGTTAGCTCTATGGAACACCTCTGCATGTGCTGTCTCGTGTGCAATCACATCAATATTAATGCCTTTGGGGCCAATAAACACACACTCCCTAAATAATGAACTTCGCGCCATCCCTGTTGGGTTGAAACCAAATTTCCAGTATGCCGAGTTTTTGGACACAATATACCTTGGATTGGAGCTCATTTTACCAAAAGTTTCATCAACTCTTTTTTTTGCTTTTTGCACCAATTCAATAAAATTTTCTTGCTCTGTTTTTTTCATAGAGTCATCAGCATAAATCTCTGGGTAAGTTTCTTTAAATCCCATAAGCGGTGTAATTTCACATGCAAGTGCCTCCTTGTTAAAAATGAAAATAGATAAAAAAGTGGTAATGCACAAAAGGATCAAAATAAATTTAAGTATTTTCATCTAGTCTCCTTGTCAAACTAACGCGTATTAATTTTTTCTGTATAAAAAGTAGGTCGGTGCTAACATTTTCTCCAAAAGCGAAATAACATTCCTCGCATGTTGCGACTAATGCTAACAAATGAAAGGTGGTCATTACTATCAAGAATTATAAGCGACTTTAGTTGACCATTTATATAACTTGATGTGTGATAAAGCAAAAGGCAATTGGTTTTGGCAAAGGGAGCACCACGTGTTTGGCAGTTAAGCCTTAAAGGAGTTGTAATACCAGAGCATAGCGTAATACGGGCTATGTTTATTAGTGCAGACAAATACAATTCTAGGCTATGGCGACTTATAACTCATTGTTTAAAATGTGATTTTAGTAGAGTTTATGCGGTACTCAGTATTTTTTGAAAAAATTCAGGAAAAGTTGAGTAATGAAATCTTGAAGCAACAATGAAGCGCTCAATAACTCACCTCCAACATAGAGAAAGAGATGGAACTCAACAAAATATCAAATAAGGCATTGAAGTTGGCTCTTAAGGCCAGTGCGGTATTAGATATTGAAATCTCAGATGATGCGTATTTGCGCTGTTTTACTTATACCGAAAATTGGGTTTTTGGTATTGATATCGCGACTTACGATAATGGAGGCGGCGACAATATTGCTGTCGTGATCAAAGACGAGTCGATCCTTATCAAGGGGTTCGATCATGAATCGGAAGTTAGCCCTCATGCTCAAGAAGAGTACGGTGTATGGCCGGGGATGTACAATGGAGCACCAACGGAGCTGGTGGAAGTACTGAATGACGAGGTTTTCGAAATAGAAGAGGTCACATTTTGCATTTGGCGACTTGATAGTGAAGCGATTTGGTCTCGGGAAGCAGTAGAGCTTAATAATGTTAAAGATGACGGTTCGAGCTGGCTTCTGTCAGCTATTACTACCACCCCAAGTGCTTTTATTGAATATGTCGAAAGCTATTATGACGGTGATTTCAACCAGCTAACACCAGAGAAAGTACATGACGTATTTGCCGCGCAAATGTAGAGTGTGTCAACTAAGTTGCTGAAGGTTTTTCTACGCCAGCAAATTCTTAAAAAATGTGATGTTAATGGATAAGGCAAGTTTAGTGAAACGAGTTAAAGTTTATTACCAACACCGTGACGGTGGCACAGAGCTCATCAATTATGAAAAAGAACTACGTTCTTATCGTGAAGCTTTCGATGTTATTGATCATTACCCTTGGGACAAAGAATTGAAATTGTTCGAGGAGTTTGGTGAAGGGGGCGGGTTCTTTTTTATACTTGGAGATGAAGGCGGTAAGTGCGCCTCATACCAATTGACACCAATAGAAAATAATAGCGGATTACTGACTTTGGATGTTGTGTCTAAGCCAGCTACCTTTGGACTATTTGGTGGTAAATCTGTTTCCGTCGATTTTGAGCTTGTCTCAATCCCAGAGGCTAAAAATCATATAAAAGCGCTATTTGAATACTCCATAGATTCCCTGTACGAAAAATATCAAAAGTAACAGTGTTGTGTGAACAGCATCCATAGATATCAATTCCGTTGATTCATTTATCTTGGGCTTGTTCTCGTTGTATACTCTGCATTATAAATCAAACGGCTTGTTGCACGTTTTAACGGGAAATAAAGGGACGTATTAATGAATAGACTTGGCATACTATCTGGTTTGTTATTTTGTTGTAGCTATTCAATCGCTCAGCCCCAGCCACAAGCAATCACAGTTTACAATAACCCTTCTCATGGTGTTCAAACTGAAAGTAGTGTATTTTCCTATCTGCAGAGCCAATTAACTCAGTTTGTGATTACGCAGTCTGATGCCAGTGTTGACCGCGCGCTTAAAAATATTGCGGGCGGTGAAGGGGAGTGCGTTAGAAACTTAGTTGTGAATAAAGCGCGCAGTAAAATATTGTTATTTTCTGAGCCGACCACTTATTTTTTGGGGCTACAAGTTTTTGCTGCACCCTCTGCGCAATTGTCGCCTACACAAACCGAGCAAAACCTAAAAGCATTGTTAACGAGTCATCCCAAGTGGTTGTTGGGCATAGAAAAAGAGCGCTCATATGGTGATATTGCTGATGCCATGATACGGCAAACGCCACCAGATCAGCTCTACGTGAAAGAAGGTAGTGAAAATGAAGCACAAATGTATTCTATGTTGATGAATAAGCGCTTTGAGTTGCTGCTTGAATATCCCTCGGTTATTGCATACCACGCGAAAGGTGCACCAGAAAAACCCGTACCAATTACAGTAAGTGATTTTGCTCCATTTATTACTGGGCATATCGCTTGTCGGGATACACCCGTTACACGCGGGTTTTTAGCGGCGGTTAACTCTGAATTGGCGAACTTGATTGTGGACGAGCGCTTTATTAACTGGCATCTCGAATACATAGACAAGAGTTTACACGATACGTTTAAACAGCAATTTTACCAAGTGCGAAGCCCTCGGCTTTAAACGGAGACTTCCAATAACCTATCCGCCAGTGCATTGAGGTGTGAGCTATCGCACTGCGTCGCTGCATAAGTTCGAATACCATATACAGACATAATAAAGAAACGCGCGCTCTTAGTGGCTTCATCTTCACTTAATGCTTCGCTATCGGGCCAAGCTATTAAAAACTGTTGCCTGATCAGTGATTCAAATTGGTGCAAGTTAGCACTGAGTGCCGTTTGAATTTCCGCATCCTGCTCGCCAATTTCATTAAGCGTTTTGGTGAGCAAACACACTTTCTTTGACTCGTCGCCTAAACACTCACCGACAAGATCTTGTAAGAATCGCTCAAGTGCACAACGAAGGCTGGTGCTGTTTTCGAACAGCTTTTGATAATGCACTCGTCGGTCTGCTTGATATTGATCTATGGCGGCCAGTAGCAAACCTTTTTTATTTTTGAACGCACAGTAGATAGAACCAGGATGGAGTCCGGTTACTTCGGTCAGTTTGGGCATACTGGTTTTGTTATAGCCATAAGTCATAAATGCTTGCATGGCATTTCTCAGTACGGTTTCTCTATCAAACTCTGCTGTTCTCATCGATTTCCTAAGTGTATCAAATGGGTTTAAACGTCGCCATTATACCAATACTTCATCCCTATTTTTGATAACAATTAAAAAAATGTAAAGGTTTAACTTGAATAATGATTCAAGAATCCCTATCTTGAATGTATATTCAAATATGGAGAGACACGCATGCCACAGGTACTTTTTGAAAATGTTAAACTAAATAATACGATATCACTCAATAATCGCATCTTGATGGCACCATTGACGCGCTGTATGGCAGACGATGATTTAGTTCCTACCGATGACATGGTGAAGTACTACGCTAAGCGAGCCAAAGCAGGATTAATCATTAGTGAAGCGACGATTATTCGTCCTGATGGGCAAGGCTACCCGAATACACCTGGTTTGTTTACACAAGCACAAATTGCAGGGTGGAAAAAAGTAACAGATGCTGTACATGCCGAAGGTGGCAAAATGTTTGCGCAGTTGTGGCATGTTGGGCGTGTTGCACACCCGTATTTTTTTGACGGAGAAGTCATAGCACCGTCGGCTATTGGAGTTGAGGGTACGGTTCCAAGAATGCGTGAACTCACCTATCAAACTCCTAAAGCGCTAACTCTGGAAGAAATCACACAACTTGTTGCCGATTATGCCCAAGCGGCGGCAAACGCGATTGAGGCTGGTTTTGATGGAGTGGAGATTCACGGCGCCAATGGTTATTTAATTGACCAATTTTTACATTACGCGGCGAATCAGCGTACCGATGAGTATGGTCAAACACCAGAAAATATGAGTCGATTTGCTCTGGAAGTCACCGATGCTGTCGCTGATCGTATTGGTGCCGACAGAGTGGGTCTGAGAGTATCACCCGGTGCTTATTTTAACATGGATGGTGACCAAAGAGACAGAGCGGTATTTGATTTCTTAATCACTGCCTTAAACAGTCGTAAGTTAGCCTATCTGCACGTGGGTATCTTTGATGACGCGATGGAGTTTGAGTATTTGGGCGGCAGTGCCTCAGCTTATTTGCGTAACATCTATAAAGGAACGTTAGTTGGTGTGGGGAGCTACACTGCAGCGTCAGGCGCAGAAGCGATTCAAAACCAACAATTTGATTTATTGGCGATTGGTAGGCCGTTTATTGCTAACCCTGATTACGTGGAGAGGGTGCAAGCCGGCCAAGTCGTGAAAGAGTATGATGAGTCTATGCTCGCAACGCTAAACTAAAACCAATCCATAAGTATGGGTTTATAGCAATGCCAAACACTTAAGTTTGGCATTTTTTTGTACATTGCATAAGCTTAAAGCAGGCATCAGTGGGACAGCGAAAACTTTTGATGCAAGAGCGGTCATCTTTATCAATTAAGCTTGAGAGCAGTTAAATGTTTAACCCTCAAGTATTTGCTAATTAATAATCAACTGGATTGTAGCTTATTTTTTAACATTGATAGGAATAAAGGAGTGCTTTGGAGTTTATTTGTTCGCTAAGTGTGTAATAATATGACAGCAATGCAGTTGTGAGTGCGTCGAACATGCAAGAAGATTTACTAAATTCCGTTATCAAAATAACAAAAACGAGAGATGTTGACTCTCTCGAATACAGCTTAGTGTCTACCATTCAAGAGTTCATAGGTTGTAAAGAGGTTGCTGTTTATAAGGATCTGCTCGTTCCTGGAGAGATCGCGATAGAGAGAAGCTTGTTGCTAAGAAAATTGTCCGATAAGGAATTTGATTGGGAAGAGCGAAGTCTAGTTAAAGAGCCCGATAAGGAATTAATTTCTTGCTTGCAGTCAGCTTGTATCATTACGGTGCAAGCTAAAGATGGTATTGAGCATCGTTGGGTGCCAATCAGCCTTCAGGAAAAGCCCGTTGGTGCTATCGCAGTTATAAGCACAGGTATGTCTAGTGCAGATCAAGTGCTACTCAATGCATTTTGCCGCATTTTTGAAAATTATCTCACCATTCTCCACGAAAACGAGCGCGATAAACTCACCGGATTACTCAATCGTCAAACGTTTGAAAAGCGCTTGAAACAACTGATTGAAAAACAAGTTATCAAACAACATAAAACGGTATGGCATGGTGATGTGCGCTCGGTGCATAAAGGTGCAACCTCGTGGCTTGCGATCATGGATATCGATCACTTTAAAAAAGTGAACGATAACTACGGACATGTATGCGGAGATGAGGTTTTACTGTTGTTAGCGCAGCGTATGCGTCAGTTTTTTCGCTCCACAGATTTATTGTTTCGCTTTGGTGGTGAAGAGTTTGTACTGGTCTTTGAGCCAACCGATTACGATTCTATAAAAGCTAAGATGGACGAGTTTATGGAGTTGGTACGAAATACCCACTTCCCATTTGTAAAAAAGCTCACCGTCAGTGTCGGAATGTCTCGCATTAGTCCATATGATTTCCCCATTACTGTGCTTGAGAATGCAGACAAGGCACTTTATTACGCAAAAGATAACGGTCGCGATATGCTTTGTTTTTACGAAGCGTTGTTGTCTGAGCATAAAATTGAAGCGCTGGAAGAGAGCTCTGATATAGATTTGTTCTAACCGTTTATCTGAGAAGCGGCGGTTGTCGATTTTCTACTCAAGCACACTCGCATTTACCTCAATGACTACCGCTCGCAAGGAGATTCAGATACACTTAATACAGCGTTAAACTGCATGGCAGGCAACATGTTACACATCATCCAATCGAATCGAATGGAAATCTTGCAGGCACAACTCTGCACACTCATAAAATCAGCACCGCTCGCTAACCCTTTTGCAAAAGAAGTGGTGTTAGTACAATCTCCTGGTATGTCTGAATGGCTCAAACTGGGCATGAGTCAACACTTAGGAATAAGTGCACAGGTCGACTTTCCATTACCTTCTAGCTTCATTTGGAAGCTATACCAAAATTTCATTGATGATGTTCCCAAGGAATCCGCTTTTAATAAAAGCAATATGACTTGGAAACTATTTACGCTATTACCCGACTGCATTGATAAGCCTCAATATATTGCGCTTAAGCATTATTTAGGTGACGACCCGTCAGGAATTAAACTTTTTGCGTTGTGTGAAAAAATTGCCGACGTTTTTGACCAATATTTAATGTACCGGCCCCAGTGGATTGAACTTTGGGAGCAGGGTCAAGATACGCTGGATGATGTGGATGTTGAAGCTATTGCCCCTTGGCAGCCTGATCTCTGGCGTCGTTTAGTCCGTCATGTTGCAGCGCTTGAACAAAGTCCATATCATCGTGCCAACATGCACGATAAGTTATTGCAAGGGTTGGCCAATACACCAGAAGGCAAGATTCCCGAGCGGATCTGTATATTTGGACTGTCGGCCATATCGACCAGTCAGCTTGATATTTTTCATGCGCTTGGCCAAAAAACGAATGTATTTTTATTCTTTTTTAACCCCAGTGCACACTACTGGGGAGATTTAGTCGATGAGAAGACTCAAGCTAAAGTTGCTGCAAAATACGCTAAGAAGCCAGAACTCGAAGCGAAAGACGGCGAATATTACTATATTGGCAATCCACTCCTCTCTTCATGGGGAAAGCTCGGACGTGACTATTTTGAGCAATTATTGCAGCTTGATGCCAGTTGGATTGACGGATTTGATGACGCGTTTGATGACAGCCTGCTTGGTCAGGTACAGCAAGAAATCTACCAGTTGGCATTTAAAGGAGAGTCGTTAACCGCGGATCCAAATTGGTTTGTTTCGCAGCAGGGCAAGCTACCCATTATGGCCGATGATACCAGTATCGTTTTTCAGGATTGCCATACGCCACTGCGTGAGGTCGAGCGGCTCCATGATTATTTACTTAATCTGTTTGAACAAAACCCTAGCCTGACGCCTAAAGACATTATCGTCATGATGCCTGATGTGGGTACCTATTCGCCATTTATTAAAGCGGTGTTTGGCAGCAGTGAAGATACACTGCGGATCCCCTATGCGATTTCCGATCTTGCAATTGAGCAAGAGCGGCCTATTTTAACGTCTTTCGTGACGTTGACAGACTTACCCAATAACCGTTTTTGCGTGTCGGATATTCTCGATTTGCTGGGCGTTGCGCCGATCGCCGAACAGTTTAACCTTGAAAGCCATGAGTTTGACTTAATTCGCTATTGGCTCGATCAGGTCAGTGTTAAATGGGGCTTAAACGACAGCCATAAAAGCGAATATGGCTTGCCAAAAATACCACTAAATACGTGGCAGCATGGACTCAACCGTTTGCTCTTGGGGGTTGCAACGAGTGACGAACAGACGCCGTTTGCTTCCATTTATCCTGCTGATGAAGTCGAAGGTATGTCGGTGGCGGTGCTTAACAAGCTTATCGGCTTTGTTGATGCGCTTATCTGGTTAAAACTACAACTCAGCAGCGAAAAGACGTTAACGAGTTTCGCAGCAATTTTACGTGAAACCATGACCTTATTTTACTCGTCAGAATCTGAACAGAGTTGGGATTTACTTAAGCTTGAGCAGATTATAGAGAATATCGAAAAACACCATGAAAATGGCGATATTCAAGCGCCAGTCTCAGCAAAAATATTAGCGTATTTGGTTAAGCAAGGCGTCAGAGAAAAAGGGGTTGGGCAGCGCTTTTTAGCCGGAGCGGTAAACTTTTGTACGCTGATGCCGATGCGTGCGATTCCATTTAAAGTGGTGTGTATGCTTGGCCTAAATGACGCGGACTATCCTCGTACCGTGCAGCCTATCGGTTTTGATTTAGTCGCCCACTCCATGAGACGTAAAGGCGACCGTTCGCGAAAATTAGACGACAGATACTTGTTCTTAGAAGCGTTACTCAGTGCTCGAGAAAACTTGTATATCAGTTATATTGGCCGCTCTTGTTTTAACAACGAAGCCCAAGTGCCATCCGTTTTAGTCAGCGAATTGACAGAATATCTAGATCGCAGCTTTTATTTTGAAGATATGCCAAAACAGCCGCTTGTTACTCGATTAACTTCACAGTTGCCATTACAACCTTTTAATCCCGAACATTTTAAAGTGGGCTCACTACAGAGCTACAATCGTACTTGGCTTTGGCAGCATAGGGCGGCGCTAGCTGAGGAGATAAAACCATTAGCACCAGTTTTAGACGCAGAAATTGAGTTTAGCGATTTGCTACGAGGTGTTTGTGAGCCGCAAAAGTTATTTTATCAGCAAGCGCTGGGTATTAAACTCAAACCAATAGAAGCATTAACACTTGATGAAGAGCCTTTCGCATTAGATGCATTGGAGCGCTATCAATATTTAGATGAAGTGCTAGATGCTCAGCTACAACAACGGCCCTTAAATCTTGAACAGATATTACAACGAGGCTCGCTGCCACAAGCGAACATCGGCAAACTACAGCTAGAGGGGCTGCTTACCCGCGTTGAACCTATGGTTAAGGTACTAACGCCTTTGCTTAATGAACCAAAGGAAGCTCTAGAGCTAAAACTTGGTATTGCAGAGCATTTACTGGTTGGCTGGCTTGATTGTGTGTATGAAAACAGGCAAGTGTACTATCGTAGCGCCAGTATTAAAGCGAAAGATTTAATTAAAGGGTTTTTACATCACTGCGCGGCTTGCGTAATGGGACATGAAGTCACTACTTATATTGTTGGGCTAGATCAAAGCGTGCACTTTGCCGCTATTTCACAGTCACAAGCTCAGCAATATTTGGAGCAGTGGCTGGCTTTTTATAAACAAGCGTTGAGCGAACCTGTGGCATTTTTCCCAAGTTCAAGTATGGAATACGCCAAGACACAGGATATTAAAAAGGCTACATATAAATTTAAGCCGCAATATGTTGGTCGAGGAGAGGGAGAAGATCCCTATGTTCAACTATGTTATAGCGATTTGTCAGCTCATGAAGCGGATTTTTGTGCGCTTAGCCTTACTTTGTTAACACCTATTCTTAATGCCGCTGAGGAGGTACGTCATGGAGATGCTTAACCCCATTACTATGCCTTTAAGTGGCCAAAACCTAATTGAAGCCAGTGCAGGTACGGGGAAAACCTACACCATAACTGGTTTATATCTGCGCTACTTACTTGGCTTGCGTACTTCTGATCAACAATATGAGCCGTTAAGCGTTGAACAAATCTTAGTGGTAACCTTCACAGAAGCGGCAACACAAGAGATCAAAGACCGCGTGAGAAAACGCATTATTCAAGCTCGAGACGCGCTACTAGGTGAAGTCTGTAAAGATGAACTGATCAATGCCATTTTGGCGCAAGTTGAAGATAAAAAGCGCGCCTTTGATCTCCTTGATGCTGCCGCTAAGTCAATGGATGAGGCCGCGATATTCACCATTCATGGCTTTTGCCAAAGAATGCTGAAGCAACATGCCTTTGAGTCTAAGGTTGCATTTAACCTCGAGTTTATTCTTGATGAAAGCGAGTTGATTGACGCCGCGATGGCAGATCATTGGCGACGTTTTGTCTATCCACTGGATACAGAAAAAACACAGGCTGTGATAGAGCAGTTTGCCACACCTTATGCGCTGGCTAAGCACGTTAGGCCCTTATTAGCAAGAGAAAATGCCGAAATTAAACCCTCAGTTTCCTTAGATGTGGTGTTTGCAGCTCGCGAAAAATACCAAACATTAGCAATGTGGTTAAAGGCCGAAATAGTCAAAGCTGACTACATCAATGTGTTGAAGAAATCGGGACTGGCAGGTAATCGTGCGCCAGGGCGAAAGGATAACCTTCGAGCTCTTGAGAATTATGTACACAGTGAGCAGTGGTGGTTTGAGTTTGGTAGCAGCAATCACTCGTTTGGGCTTTGGGGCAGTGAAAGCCTTGCTGATGTTGCTCAATATAAAAAGAATACAACGCCGTTGGAGCATGAACTTATTCGTCACTTTGATACCTTGGCAGAGCTCCACCAATTGGTCGGGAGTGGGCTTAAAATCGCGTTAGTGCAACAAGCGGTGACTGAGGTAAGAGCTTTGCTTCACGCCCACAAAGAAGAATATGGCTTGATCTCTCCCGACGATTTACTTAAGCAGCTGTATCAAGCGCTGATGGGCGATAGTGGTGAGCGCTTAGCCGAAAAAATTGCACTGCAATATCCGGTTGCTATGATAGATGAGTTTCAGGATACCGATCCTATTCAATATGGGATCTTCAGCCGAGTTTACGCAAAGGAAAATACGGCATTAACCTTGATAGGCGACCCAAAACAAGCCATTTACGGCTTTCGCGGAGCGGATATTTTTACTTATATCGGTGCAAAGCAAGGAGTTACACAAGACAAGCAATATACGCTTGCAACCAATTATCGCTCCGATAGTGACGTGGTTGCCGCAGTGAATACGATATTTACTCGCCATCCCAACAGTTTTATCTACAACAAAGATATCCCTTTTGTTGAGGTGAGCGCGCAAGGTAAAGCCGAGGATGCGCAATTTACTATCGCGTCTAAAAAGTCGTCAGCTCTGCGCTTTAGTGTATTACCAAATGAGGATGAAGCGCTTAACAAAAGCGCCGCGCAAGCGCGGCTAAGCCAGGCGTTCGCCGGCCGAGTTGCAGCACTTATCGAGCAAGGGCAGTCGGGGATTGCGNAATCCAGTTGTGCCAGCGGATATCTGTGTGTTAGTTCGTGACCGCATAGAAGCGAGCTTGATAAAACGAGCCTTAAATCAACTCGATATTGCCAGTGTGTACCTTGCCAGAGATAGTGTATTTAGGCAGCCGCTAGCAATCGCGTTGTATCAACTGCTTGATGTACTACACGGGAGTTACGATGAAGCGGCGCTCAGAGGCGTGCTTGCGGGACCATTATTTTATTTAAACAACCAAGCACTGTACGACTTGCAGTTTAATGAACAGCTGTGGCAAGGTTATTTGCAGCTATTTAGTGAGTTAACACAGTTGTGGCATCGCTCTGGCGCAATGGCGATGTTGGAACACTTATTGATAACTTGTGAGCTGCCAGTGATTTGGCAGCAGCAGGGAATGGAAGTGGAGCGTTGGCTGACTGACTTTCGTCATTTGGCTGAGCTTTTACAGCATAAGCAATTAGAGCTTGATGGTACGGGTCGTGTGTTACGTTGGTTTTTATCGCAGCTAAATAACGCCCAGAGTGGCAGCAGCCAAATTCGCTTAGAGAGTGATGCTAATCTGGTGAAAATCGTGACCATGCATGCATCAAAAGGTTTGGAGTATCCGATTGTCTTTATGCCATTTGCACTAGGGTTTCGTGAGCCTGATACATTGGTTTATCATCAAGGAGATAAGCTAGTTGTCGACCTTGAAGCCAGTGATGACGCCAAAGAAAAAGCAGAGCAAGAACGACTGGCTGAGGATATTCGCTTACTTTATGTTGCACTGACGCGAGCGGTGCATTATTGCGAGCTTGGGCTTTACGACATTCAACAAGGGCGCAGTAAAAAGTCTGCGCTGCATAAAACAGCTTTAGGATTTGCCTTGTTTGGCACGGAAACTTTTGACAGTGCCGAGGCTTGGCAAAGTGCCTTAAGCCAGTTATGTAAAACACATACGGCAATGGAATGTGTAAAATTAGATGAAATCACTGCGCCACGGCAAGCGATAAAGATATCGCTTGAAGACAAGCCTCTAGCTTTGTCCGCGAAAACTTTCACGGGTCAGATTGAACGCCACTGGCGTACCACAAGCTTTAGCCAGCTAAGCTATCACACGCATCATGGTGATAAACCTGCAGGGGCTGTGGACGAAAACCATTTACTGGACTTGCCTGAGCAGCGTCAAGAGCGGGAAAAAGCCTCTTATACTTTTCCTAAGGGCGCCAAGCCGGGTAGCTGTTTGCACGAAATTTTTGAGCTCATTGATTTTACCGCACCGCATACCCCCAAAAACGAAGATAAGTTTACGCTGACCGAAGCCGTCACTAAATCTTTGGATAAGTTTGGTATTGCGACCGAATGGCAAGAGACTGCAGAGCGTTGGGTAACAAGTTGTTTGGCAGCACCGCTTGCACCACATCCTCATTTACAACTTGGTGTGCTGTCACCAGACGACTGCATTGTTGAAATGGAGTTTTATTTACCACTAAAACCACTCTGCGCGGTGAAGCTAAACAAGGCCCTCAGTGATATTACTGGGCAAAAGTCGTTTTTAAACTTTGATGATGTGAAAGGCATGCTGAAAG
The DNA here is from genome assembly GCF_002289345.1 of Pseudoalteromonas sp. HM-SA03. Taxonomy (GTDB): domain Bacteria; phylum Pseudomonadota; class Gammaproteobacteria; order Enterobacterales; family Alteromonadaceae; genus Pseudoalteromonas. Next base: position 100,983 of record NZ_NSDG01000061.1, read on the forward strand.
GGTTTATCGACTTAATCTTCAAGTGGCAAGGACAGTTTTTTGTTCTCGATTACAAGTCCAACTACCTTGGCGATAACCCAGAAGATTATCACTACGATAACCTCAATGCCGCGATGTCGTCTCATCAGTATCATTTACAGTATATGATTTATACCGTGGCACTTCACCGCTTGTTAAAGCAGCGCCTTGCGGACTATAACCCTGAGCAGCATTTAGGTGGAAACTACTATTTGTTCTTACGCGCATTACCGGACAATCAGGGGATTTTCTTCAATCAGTTAAGCGTAAAGCAGGTATTAGAATTAGATGCATTATTTGAGGAGTCTGTATGAGCCAGTTAAGTATGGACTTTGAGGCATTTGACCATCACGGTTTCACGGCGCTATTGCTTGAACACAAACGAGTTGGTAAAGCCGATATCGCGTTAGCCAAGTTGTTGAATCAGCAAGGCTATGACGATCACTACTATGTATTTTTACTATTATTAATCGCTCATGGACGTCAGCATAGTTGTTTAGAGCTAGACGGTATTAATTACCAGGATCCGTTTGAGCTCAGCTACGCGGTTGCGGATGAATCTATAGAGTTGTCGCCATTTTCAAGCTCGGGTATAGCCGTTGCTGCGCTCGCACAGCATCCTGCAATCGGTGAAGATAAACCGCTTCGGCTATACGGTAATAAGCTCTACTTGGCGAGATTAGCAAATTATGAAGCAAGGCTTGCGGGACACTTTGAAATGTTGGCAAAAGCCGATGTTACGCTGGATGAAGCAAAACTGGGTGCACTGTTGGCGTCGTTTTTTCCAGCCAGTGAAGAAGACATTGATTGGCAAAAAGTGGCTTGTACACTTGCTATCATTAAGCGATTTTGTGTCATCACGGGTGGTCCAGGTACGGGAAAAACCACGACGGTCACAAAACTGCTTGCGATTTTACAATCGCTTTATAACAGTGCGCCGTTGACCATCAAGCTAGTTGCGCCAACTGGCAAAGCGGCTGCGAGGCTCAGTGAGTCAATTATCGGTGCGAAAGCGAAGTTAAATCTGTCGCCAGCGCTTGCTGATTTACTGCCAGAGCAGGCGCAAACTATTCATCGCTTGCTAGGCGTTATCCCTAATAGCGTTCACTATCGTCACAATCAAGACAACCCGCTGCATGTTGATGTACTGATTGTTGACGAAGCATCCATGGTGGACTTATCGCTTATGGCGAAGCTGGTGGATGCCCTACCAAAACATGCACGGCTTATTTTGCTCGGCGATAAAGATCAGCTCGCATCGGTAGATACCGGTAACGTACTTAGCGACTTATGTGAAAACTTAACGCTTGGGCAAGCACCACATTACAGTCAGGCACTGAAAGCAAAGTTAGCTGAGTTGAGTAAACAAAACTTGCCTGAATCGAGTGATACCAGCGCTGACTTTATGTTGGAAGATAATCTGGCATTTTTGCAAAAAAGTCACCGTTTTGACAGTCGAAGTGGGATTGGTCAGTTAGCATTTGCCGTAAATAGTAACAATAAGCGGCAATTAGACAGCGTGCTGGGGCAAGGTTATAGCGATATACAGCATCATGAATTAAATAGTGAAACCTACAATGCCCTAATTGCCAGAGCGGCGGAGCAATACCAACGATACCTTCTTGCCATTCATCATGGTGAGAGTGAGGCCATAATTCATAGCGAGTTTGCCAGTTATCAATTGCTTGCGGCCGTGAGAGAAGGCCCTTACGGTGTGAACGAGTTAAATCGCAGAATAGAGCTTAAGCTTAGTCAAATGGGATTGGTACAACCGACAGGGCGCTTTTACGTTGGTATGCCCATTATGATCACCCAAAACGATTACCAGTTGAAACTGTTTAATGGCGATATCGGGATCATTTTACGCGATGAACAGGGTGAGCTACAGGCATCATTTATTGATGAACAGGGCAGCATTAGGCGCTTTTATCCTGCCAGATTGCCGAGCTTTGATAGAGTGTACGTGATGACTATCCACAAATCGCAAGGCTCTGAGTTTGCTTACACGGCAATGATACTACCACCAATTCAACGTGCGCAGCAGGGGATAAACCGCCAGCTTATTTATACAGGGATCACCCGAGCTAAACAGCAGTTTGAATTGGTGGCGCAATATAAAGTATTAGTGCAGGGTATGAATCGAAGTGTAAGTCGCAGTAGTGGTTTACGAAGCCGGCTATCAAAATGATGAATTTTTTGTTAAAAACTTGTTTTATTTTGTGGTTTGGCTAAGGTTAAAGTGAGCTTGAAAGCTAGCTCGCCCAGTGAGTAGACTTGCCGTCAGTTAACGTGTTAACTGACGGCGTTTTTTATTCCGTTGGTATTAGAACTTTAGTTTATCAATAAGTGTGTTAGGGTCGATTTCAAGTTCATCCATTAACGACCAACGAGTTTGCTTTTGCACACTGCCTTTTCCTAAGATCCAGTAATCATAAGTTTTTTCAATGCGGCCATTGGTATGCTGGATGGTCAGCCAAGCATTCACATAGCTCAATAAATCTTGATTACGCTTGGCGACGGCAAATCCAACAGGGTATTTCAAACTCGCCCCCTCCGGCACCACCACACCAAATTCAGGGTAGAACATGCTCCATGCAAAGCCTGCCTCTGCGCTGATCACTAAGGCGTCATATTTCTCTGGGTACTTAAAATAGCTTTGCAGATTATTAATACTGGATACTTTTACCTTAGGGTTTTGCTGTGCCAATTGTTTGAGTAGCGGAGCATATTCAACGTGAGCTAAATTCAGCTTATCAAGCGTAAGTAGGGCTGATTTGTCAGCAAACTTCTTCAAATCATGATCTTTGGCCAAAAGCGCTAGTTGCAGTTCCAACACCTTGTCACTAAAACGCACGTTTTGTAAGTCGGCAATATTAATTTCAAGGCCGGACATTGCAATGTCGAAATAGCCTTTGTTGAGATACTCCGCCAGTTGTGGCTTTTTAAAAGGAATAAACTCGATTTTAACCCCAAGGTCGGATGCGAGCCTGTGTGCGAGGCTGATATCAAAACCCACTAACTGATCTTTTTGATTAAAGTAACTAAATGGTACGTTATCAACCAGATATCCTATACGTAGCAGGTTACGTTTTTTAATCACATCGATATTTGTTAAAGACAACTCACCACTTTGGTATGCTTTAGGGACATAGCTGAGCACATGAGCAGGGACGGTATCTGATATCACCATATTAGTAATGGCCTCATCGGCCGATTTAGTTTGTTTACCAAGGTAATTATTTGCTGTAAAGCTCAACAACATAAATGCTGGAAGTAATGCAGATAGTAGCGTTAAATAATAAACCGAACGCACGCGTTTTAGGTGTAATTGTCTGCGGTTGATGAAAATACATAAAAACACAAATGCGAAGATATATACCACAGTGGTCGGCGAAACCACTTTTGCGGTAAGTACAGACATTGATAAATATAATTGATAAGTATCAGCCGGGACACGCAAGGTATCGAGTAAATAGGGAATAGCGATATGTACGTTAGCAAAGTAACTTAACATCGCCGATAAAGACACATTAGGAATTTGTTCGATGCCGATTTGGTTGCCGGTAAGCCATGCCGCAAAAGAGACAAAAATGAGGGTAGTAAGCTTTCCTAAACTCGGAAAGGTATAAGCGATAGGAACTAATACCTCAGCGATGTGATCAGAGCTTTCGTCGCTTTGCTTAATTTTGCGTAAATGATCTTTGATCCCTTCGGTGATCACTGGTAATACAATAAAAACGTTGCCGGTACTAAATGCGGTGATCCATGCATTGCGCATAACCATGATGAGGTCGCGGTACTTAACAGGGGTGAGTGCAGCAACAAGCATAGGTAGTAGTACTAGCATCAAATACATGCCGACACATAAAACGACAACCCAGTACACTTGTAACTCAGACAGTTCTTCTGCGCTCATGGTACCAGCGGTGCTTGCAGTCATCGCAAAAATGCCGATAGGGAAGATGGCAATGATCTTCTTTGAAATAACCGACAGGCCTTGTCCGACGACCTCTAACACATCGAGTAAACGGTTTTTCTTTTGATTGGAAATAAGCGCCATACCTAGCGCAATACAAAATATGACTAAGGCAGGTACATTACCTTCAGCCATAGAAGCAAAAGGATTAGCGGGAATATAATGTTTAACGAAGTCTACTTCGGGCGCTGCGGCGACCAGTGCAGGGGAGAAAAAGGTCCCGGCATCATGCGCTGGTAATGTCATAATAAAGCACCAGATCACAGCAAGACCTACTATCCAAATAGAGATCATGACTAGCGCCGCTTTTGCAAGAATACTTTTAACCTGTTCGGGATTAAATTTCCCTAAACCCACGATAAGGCTGACGACAATATAAGGGAGAATGGTGATTTGCATCAGGTTTACAAAACCTGTACCGATAGGTTTTAAAAATGATAACCGTTCACCGAAAACTAAACCAGCAAAAATGCCAAGTATGAGCGCCCAAAGCATCCAGTTAATGTTTTTTAGAAAATTAAGCAATTTAGTCATGTGCTCAGTCGAAAAAAGAGCGATATTTTAATTAGCTTAGCTTAAAACTTACTGAATGTTTGAGCGATTTGATTACAAATTATCGAGTGTTTACTCAAAGTTCATAATCATCCCCATTTTTGGCACGGTAACAGGCTTTTCCTGCCGGTTGTTGCACGCCGTGATAAAAGCTCATCCACAGTTTTTGTAGCTGGGTTTTAGTCTTTTTACCAACCACAGACGCCAGTGGTGTTTCGACGATAATATCTTCGATATGGGCGCTATCAAATTGGCCGAGCATTCCGGTGCGATTGAAGGTAATTTCAATATGTAAGCCATCGTCCTGTTTTAACAAAATAGCCTCTGGCGTTTCGCGGTGACCGCAAAGCGCGACGAATTGGCTACAATTTTTTAAACCACAATGGGTGCCGTTGGCAAAAAACGCAAGCAGGTGATTGTAGTAAACCACATAGTCTGTCACCTCCATGTGTGAGCCAAACTCTAAAGGACATTGTTCATCAAGATACTGTTTTGCCAGCGTTGATTGTTGCGCTTTCGTATTGTCAATTGGTTGCTCTGTATGCGGTTGTAATTGCGCTGCCATGATCCACCTCACTTGTTCATGTTGTCATAAATTGGGAAATATATTCTGGTTGTTTCGTGTACATTTTGAGTGTAAGTTAAATATTCAAATAATTTCACAAAAAGAATTTCACAGTGTGAATTTCACAAAAATGGGGTGTGAAATCATGGCAAAAGTTGCAAGCTTAATTAGAAAATCTCACTTTTTGGGTACTAAAATAAGAAATCTAAGAAAGCGTAACCATCTGACTTTAGAAGATTTATCGGCTCGATGCGTTAAGCAAGAGCCAGCCAGCGCGCCTTCCGTTTCCTACCTGTCAATGATTGAAAGAGGCCAGCGCACGCCAAGCGAAGCGATGCTCGAAAACTTCTCTAATGTTTTTCAAAAGCCGATTGAGTGGTTTTTAGACAGTCAACCTGAAGCACCGGAGATAGCGCCAGATAAAGGCAATTTCGGTGGGATAATGGGGATGGCTCTAGAGCCCAACTTTCTATTTGCCAAAGAGATATTACAAATTGCGATCCCAGAAATGCTATCCCAAGCGGGGATCAGTGGTAGGCAGTTTGCGCACCTTTTGATCCGTGCCCATCAAGAACACCATCAAAACCACTTTCCTGATTTAGAGCGAGCAGCCGATGAAGTGGGAGGTAAAAATCTCTATCTCAGCTGTGATGACCTCATGGCAATTTTAATAGCAAAAGGCCGAAAAGTGGAGTGGTTTGAGCAATCCTCACCTGACGGTGAGGGGATGATCACTTCTTATTTCAAAGAGCCAAACATGGTGTTTATAAATCGCGCATTGCACGCACATCCCGCGAGAATGAAATACGATTTAGCTGTTCATATTGGCCATGCTGTGCTTCACAATAGTGAGGGTTTAGAATGTGTACTCACTACTGGAGAAAGTCGTAAAAGTAACGATAACCCCGATCATGATACTCCAAATGCCCAAGATATTTTGAGCGCGTGGCAGGATTTTGAATCGAGCTTCTTCGCAGGGGCCTTGTTATGTCCCCGTACACCATTTCGGCAGTTACTCGAAAGCCGAGGTTACGATGTGCGCGTCCATGAGCAACTTGGTATTTCGGCTTCCGTCGCAATGCGCAGAATGACATCGGTTTCACCTTATCCACATTGGCATTATTTTGATGCTTATCAAGCCGGTAAACTCAAGGCGGTGTATCGGGGAAATGGCATTCCTTTACCTTGGGGCAATATGCGTAGCGTTGCCGATCCGTGTCAGCACTGGGCCGTATTTCGTAAATTTCATGATGATAGCAATAGTGCCAGTGCTCAGCTTTCGATCCTGAACGTCAATGGCAAACCGCGTCTGTATTGCTGTGAGTCAGTAAAAATTGTTGATGTCGCGAATCGTCCAAGGGTGCTGTGTGCGGGTCTTGATCTCAATCCTGCTATTAATGCACAAGGGATTGATGCTGTCGCCTTGATTGGAGAGTTACAAAAAGCTTGTATTAGCCATGGTGGCGCGAGTGTGGTGCCCTATCATATGAAAACCCAATTACTCCGTGTTGCCAAGATTTTAAATATCCAGTGGATTGAACGAGGGCTTGAGGGCTCAGTTCGGGTGATTTGTACTCGAGGAAAAAGCTGTCCGAGAAAGCCTAGTTGTTATGCGCTTTCCTCCGTTAGCAATTGATATTGAGATTCTACCGTGTAATGGGCGTATAGCGCTAAGGCATAATATCTAGATCTAGGTGATGTTATGCCTTAGCCATTATTAGATTTTACTTCTAATTAAATCTCTGACGAGCAATCTGGCAGGGTGGGTTGCCTGATGTACACGCTCGCTTAAAGGTCTTGCTTCGCCAAGTAGAGTTGCAACTAAATGCTCAGTAGCAAGAGGAGCGCTGCACAGTCCTCGCGCCCCAAAACCGGTAACAATATGAATACCTTGATAGGGTTGTGCTGGCTTCCCAAAACCGTAGTGTTTTCCCTTTCTTAAATTGGCAAACGCCGAGCAAAACTCATCGTTATGCTGGACTTGACCAAGCATAGGCAAATGATCGTTAAAACAACAACGTACAGCGGCTTTTGCAGAGGTAATTTCGCCAAGACTCGCAGCTAAATCCGTATCTTTGTAAAAGCGTTCAAGCTGGGCACGGTTAACTGCATCATCTTCGGCTTTTACCTCTCGGCTTTTGCTGTTTTTTTCAAATGTCGCGCCCATACAATGTTGCCCATCCATTGCAGGAGTAAAGTACCCTTTATGGCAAAGTACGGTATTGAGTTTTTGTGATTCTTCTCCAGCATCAACATGAGAGACCTGACCGCGAACGCCGTGTATAGGAATATGTTTGGTTTGCTCGAATCGGTCAGAATGCTCACCGCCACAGACAAAGACATCTGAAAACGGACCAAACGTATTATCTTCACCGTGTAATAACCAGCCGCTCTCGGTTTTTTCGAGCTTTTGTATGTCAGTATTAAAATAAGTCGAAACTGCTTTTAACGCGTGAGCTGCATCAAACACTGCTTGCGTTACCTCTGCAGGGTTTAGCCAGCCAGCCTCAGGAATATAAAGTCCACCGTAGGGCAGCGTGGTATTTGCTATAATTGAAGCTTGTTTGGCGTCAACGGCATGAATTAAATCATGCGGCCAAGTTGCTTTTTCAGCTAAGTTTTGATGCTGCGCTCGTTTGGCCTCACTAACGGACTGCAAGAGTACGCCACACCAATCATGTGCGAAGTGATATCCTGTATTTGCAATATGCTGATAAAGACGCTTTGCATATAAAAAGCTGTGAGCGTATAGCTCGCTCGATGGCGTGTGATCTGCTTGCAGGTTTGGGTATAGCGCGCCTTGACGATTGTGAGAAGCGCCTTTGGCTAACGCGTCGTCTTGGCAAAAAAGTGTTGCGCCAAGATTACGTTTACTAAGGTGATATAACAAACAACTTGAGGCAATACCGCCACCAATAATAGCGATACTCTCTAACTTACGCGGTGCAGTGCTGTAATACGCTGGAGTATTGTAATTTTTATTGGCACGGCTCAGCGTTCCGACCACCATTTCGCGTTTGCGACCAAACCCTTTGACTTTTTTGCATGCAAAGCCGGCGTCTTGTAGTCCCCTGCGGACAAAACCCGCTGCGGTAAATGTTGCTAAAGTGGCGCTATCTCTACTCATATTGGCCATGGCATCAAATAAGTTTTGTTGCCACATATCTGGGTTTTTACTCGGAGCAAAGCCATCTAAAAACCACGCATCGACAAATCCGGCTTGTTCGAAACTTAGTTGTGGTAAATTATCGTGAATATCACCAAACCATAAATCTAAGGTCACTTGACCATTATCAAACTCTAGGCGATGGCATCCTTCAAGGGCCATCGGATATTGTTGGCAGAGTTTTTCGGCGAGCGGGGCTAGCGTAGGCCAAGCTTGTAGCGCTTTAACTAAATCATCAATATGGATTGGATATTTCTCAAATGAGACAAAGTGGAGTTGGTTAACGCATGCGTCTTTGCTACGCTGGTTGAAGTGATACCAAGCGTTGAGAAAGTTTAATCCAGTACCAAAACCAGTTTCTGCGATGACAAATCGGTCTTTGCCATGATTTTGTAACCGCTCGTCGATATGGTTCTGAGTATAAAAGACGTAATGTGACTCAGCTAACCCATCATCGTTGGAAAAATAGACATCGTCAAAACTATCGGCAACAGGGGTACCAGCATCGTTGAAGTGTATTTGAGCGTTTTTTATCATGAAAGACTCTATGTTCGACTATTTGGGAACTATTTTACTGTCTTTCGACTCAATAGTCTGGTTGCATTTTTAGTTATTTAGGTTCAGAGTACATGTGTACGCTGGAAAGCTGACCACTTGGCGCTAAAATTCAGCGTATACTACGCATAATTTGTAATATCGAAGGGAATAAACCCATGAGAAGAGCCGTTATTACGGGGATCGGTGTTGTTTCGAGCATCGGCAACAACAAGCAAGAAGTTTTAGAGTCATTAAAAGCAGGTAAGAGCGGTATTGCTTTTAACCAAGAATTTGCAGACTACAACCTACGTAGCCAAGTGTCTGGTAAAATAGATATCGACGTAAAATCTCTCGTTGACCGTAAGGCATATCGTTTTATGGGGGACGCGGCAGCGTTTTCTTATATTTCGATGGCGCAAGCAATTGAAGATTCAGGGCTATCAGAAGAACAAGTATCAAACGAACGCACAGGTCTTATTGTAGGCTCTGGTGGTGGTTCTTCTAAATACCAAGTTGAAGCCGCTGATATTCTGCGCGAAAAAGGCGTTAAACGTGTTGGGCCTTATATGGTTCCGCGTACAATGGCAAGCACGACTTCTGCGTGTTTAGCGACACCATTTAAAATTAAAGGTGTGAACTATTCAATCAGCTCTGCATGTGCAACATCAGCACACTGTATTGGCAATGCAGTTGAACAAATTCAACTAGGAAAGCAAGATGTTATCTTTGCTGGTGGTGGTGAAGAGCTACACTGGACGCTCGCGATGGAATTCGATGCCATGGGTGCGTTGTCAACCAAGTACAATGAAATGCCAGAGCGCGCATCACGTACGTATGATGCAAATCGTGATGGTTTCGTAATCTCTGGCGGTGGTGGTATTGTGGTAGTTGAAGAGCTAGAACACGCACTTGCTCGCGGCGCGCACATTTATGCTGAAATTGTTGGTTATGGCGCAACATCAGATGGTTACGATATGGTAGCACCATCTGGAGAAGGCGCTGTGCGTTGTATGAAACAAGCGATGCAAGGTCTTGATGCACCGATTGACTACCTAAACACACACGGTACTTCAACACCAGTTGGTGACGTGAAAGAGTTAGGCGCTATTCAAGAGTTGTTTGGCGATAATTCCCCAGCTATTAGTGCAACTAAAGCAATGACAGGCCACGCACTCGGTGCGGCTGGCGTGCATGAAGCGATTTACTCTTTGCTGATGCTAGATAATGACTTTATCGCACCATCGATCAACATTGATGAACTAGATGAGCAAGCACAAGGCCTAGACATTGTAACCGAGCGCCGTGATGGACCGCTTAACACAGTGATGTCCAACAGCTTTGGCTTTGGTGGTACTAACGCAACACTTGTGATGCAAAAGTACAAAGGTTAAGCGTTTTACACTTAACCTTATATCAAATACAAAAAAGCAGGCTAAGCCTGCTTTTTTGTTCTGTTCGTATCTTAAAATAAATTATCGTACATTGTGTTTCATCAAACGCTCTTTATCACGTGACCAATCACGGTCTTTAATATCAGCACGTTTATCGTGTTGCTTTTTACCCTTCGCGAGATAGAACTCGAGTTTTACCCAGCACTTTTTCCAGTACATTGCTGTGGCGATCAGAGAATATCCATCACGCTCGGTTGCACCGATAAGACGTGAGATTTCACGTTTATTTAGTAGCAGTTTACGATAACGAAGTGGATCGCATATCACATGTGTTGAGGCACTATTTAACGGCTGAATTTGACTAGCCAACAAATAAGCTTCGCCGTTTTTGATATGGATGTAAGTATCTGAGATATTGACTTTACCGGCGCGGATACTCTTTACTTCCCAGCCTTGTAATTCGATACCTGCTTCGAACTTTTCATGTAGTGAATACTCATGACGCGCTTTTTTATTTAGCGCTATGGTATTGCTATTTGATTTACTTGAATTTTTCTTTGCCATAATGGCTTAGTCTACCTATAAATCCTGTTTTAAGACAGCGCTTTTTCATTAATGTGCCGTATTTTTACTTAGTCAGTGGCTGCAAACAAGATAAATCTGCAAAACCTTGGTAAAATCTTCTTATTAAGATTTGGAGTGTCTATGCCACAGATAGAAAAAAGTGCTTTGGTGATGTATAGCACCAAAGAAATGTTTGAATTGGTCAATGATGTTGACGCTTATCCCGCATTTCTACCGCATTGCTCAGATGCAAAAGTGCTCAGAAGTGATGATGAAGGGATGACCGCGAGTCTAGAAATTTCGAAAGCTGGCCTAAAAAAGTGGTTTACCACAAAAAATGAATTTGACGGCAATCGAGTAAAAATGTGCCTAGTAGATGGACCATTTAAGTCTTTAAATGGTTATTGGGAATTTACCGCGCTTGATGAACAGGCTTGTAAGGTGAGTTTGAAATTAGAATTTGAATTCGCGAGCAAGTTAATTGAGATGGCGTTTGGCAAGCTATTCAATGAAGTGGCCAAGAATATGGTGTCTGCGTTTACTCAGCGAGCCAAAGTTGTTTACGGAGCGAGATGATGATAAAGGTTGAAGTGGTATTTGCATTGCCAGATAGCGCAATGTCATTGTCGGTTGATGTGCCTGAGGGGACGTCTGCTGAGCAAGCGGTATTACAGTCAGGGATTATAGAAAAATGCCCAGAGATTGATGCGAATGATTTGACGCTCGGGATCTGGAACCGTACGGTAAAATTACAGCAAGTAGTCAGTGATGGTGACAGAATCGAAATCTATCGTCCATTAATCGCAGACCCGAAAGAGGCACGCAGACGCCGTGCGGAAAAAGCAAAAGAAGAAGGTCGTGCAAGCAAAGTTACTGGTGGGCGACCTGTTTCTTTAGGAGGTAAGGAATAACTAAAAAGGGGAAATACCTTCCCCTTTGACTACGAAATAATATGTGCCTTTTGACTCTATGAGTCTAAAGGGGTGTTAAATTCTTCTGGCTCTTCGAAGTCGCCGCTCACGCGAACTAGTTTGTCGTTCTCGAAATAAACACTAAATGACTTTCGGACCTCGGAGTCTCTGTCAATATTAAATACGTATTGATAATGCCAGACATTGTTGTTAAAAGTGTCTTTTGCAAGTGGTGTACCTAGTACATAGAGCACTTGCTCTCTGGTCATTTGGACGCGAAGCTTATCTACATCTGACTGCTCTAAGAAATTACCTTGTGGCACGTTAATGCGATAAATCCAACTTGAACAGCCAGACATAAACACCGTCATAACTACAGCACTGAGCCAAACAGAAAGGGTTTTATTAGACAGCATGAAATTGTGTATCCTTATTATCAGTTGTTTGCATGATACCGATTGCACAGAGAAGGTAAAGTCTCTTAGCGGAATTGGACTGCACTAAGTGTAAAAAGTTCGTACATAAGTTGCAATAGTCATTATGTGCAAAAAAAATCGTTGATAAGATCTTGAGGAGAACCACTAAGTGCTAGGAAAAATGTTACTTAGCGAGCCCAATAAAACGGATCACCAAGCTACTTGGAGCTTATATATCCTAGAAACGCGCTTTGGTCATTGGTACACAGGAATAACAACTAATGTAGAGCGGCGCATAAAGCAGCATCAGGCTGGGAAGGGGGCAAAAAATTTAAAAGGTAAAGGGCCCTTAACGTTAAAATACCAATATCGAGTCGGTACTAAGTCCCAAGCTGCAAAACTTGAGTGGCATGTAAAGCAGCTTACAAAAGCACAAAAAATTCAGCTAGTAGAGTCAAGTGGTGAGCGAGTTAATGACAAAATAAAGTCATTGATGAGATTTACCACTGCCTGATACTTATTTAAATCCATATTATCCAGTGTATCTCTTGTAGTGTGATGATGTTTATCTTCACCCATACCGAAATAAATATAGGGGATCCCTTGGCGATAAAAGGCGTAGTGATCGCTTGCTTTGTGCCAATCAATTCTTGGATTATTTGTATAACGCTCAATTTGTCGTTGTGACGATACTATAGTCAATTTGATTTGAGATTGTACCTTGTTCTGGAGCTCAGTTCTATATTCCTTAAAACCCGGTGAAAACAACGCGAATAAACGGTTGTTGTTATTTATCCCTAACATATCGAGGTTGATATTGAGTTCAACTTCCTGATTAAGGTGTTTGGCATAATATTTTGCACCATGTAAGCCGCGCTCTTCAGCATCGGTTGCGACAAACAATATATCGCGAGCGCGATTTGTTTTACTGAGTTGCCTAGCCATGTGTAACATCGCAGCTACGCCAGATGCATTATCATTGGCGCCAGGATAATGTCTCTGTCCTGTGATTCCTAAATGGTCGTAATGCGCACTGATAACAATGGCCTTGTCACAACGAGGTTGGGTGCAAGGCAAAGTCGCTGTGATGTTGTGACCTGCGTCTTTACTAAAAATACCGGCTCTAAAGGTAAAGTGCTGATAGCTCGGATTTCCACCTAATTGCTCAAAAGCAGCAAAAATATACTGAGCACTGATATTGGGTGACTGAGCACCACTTTTACGGCCTTGGTGACGAGCACTTGTGAGAGCTTGTAAATCTTGCATCAATATATTATCAACATTAGCAATACGTGGATACTGCGCCTGCGCCACTGCATTCGGGGTATATATCGCGGTCAGCATCATGCCAAATATTTTGAAATGGAGATTCTTCATTGTTATTGTTATCTCTCATCGTTGGTTATGGAATTTAGCTGGTTGCTTGCAACACTTTTCAATAAGACAAGTTTACCTTCATAGCGTGCTTTGTCGTGCTCGAAGACAGATGTTTTGTATGCCTTGTTGAGGTAATACTCCGCTTTTTCTCTATCGCCTTGTTCATAAGCAACCTTTGCTAATCCAAAGTAGCTACCATGAATGTTGCGATCAAGTTGATGAGCTTTTTGATAAAAGTGCTTGGCACGAGCCAGGTTTCCGTTTTTAAACGCTTCGTTACCCAACACTAGCATATAATAGGGATTGTTCTTCCTTAAGTTGTGAATATTGGCTTCAATCATTTCTGCCTCACGGTCACGTTCAGTGAGATAATAAAGTTTTGCAAGGTTACCAAGGGCATTTCGATTGTCGTGATTAATGGCAATTGCTTGGTTATATGCGCGTTCAGCAAGGTCGTACTGTTGCGTCAGACGATATAGGATCCCTAGATTACCCCATGCGCCATCGTGATAGGGATCGCTCTCTACCGCTGCTTTGTAGTAACTGTAGGCCATGTCAAGGTCGCCATTAATCATTTCCATGGCGCCTTTGTTGTTATAAAACATAGATAAGATAGTGTTTGTGTCTATTGCTGACGTACTAAAATGTTGCGCTCGGCTATTAGGGTCAAAGTCTACGGTAACGGAAGCGGGTTTGACGTACAGTGTTTTCACCGAATCTTGGGTGTTATCCACTTCAAAAATTTTTATATTTACGTGCCCAGTAAGTAAGCTGTAGCCTTGGCTCTCGTCCCAATATTCGGGTATGTGTACACGCTGAAATTGCGTTCTCAAACCCACTTGCCTCGCGATAGCATGGGTTAAAATTGAGAGCGAAAGACAATTGGCATTCATATTACTAAAAGCTTGGTTGGCAGTGAGATTAGCGCCAGATAAATATGACATTGAGTCATCGCCACTATTGACCAAAAACGCCATCAACATTTTTGCGCGTTTAACGCCAATTTCGTCGTTATGAAAATATTGAGCGAGTTCTGCTTTAATCTGCTTGTTTAGCTGAAATACCTCTGAGTATGACTCTACAGGTTGGATATTAAATTGATGCTTTGAATTGAGAATTGACGTGTCTATCGTTGCTTTGGGAGTGCTATTACAGGCACTAAGTAAAACACTAAGCACAATAATAAAGAACTGAATTACTATCTTCATACAACCTCCAGATTGGGCATTCGGCTGAATTCTAGTTATGGCTTAATTGCTTACCTTTGGCCCTTACTACTATTGAATTTAGACTATTATTGCAAAACTTGCGCGGTGTGATTGTTACATCATGTAACAAAGAGACAATGTGAAAGAGTAAGCCCGCAAGACGAAACGTGCAGGCTTACTCTATGGTTGAACAGAGGTTAAAAACTCGCGACGAGATCATCAAGCGTTTTGGCGGATGCAGCAAGGCGCTGAATTGCTTGTTCCGTGTCAAGTTGCTCGTTCATCACGGCATCGCTTATTTCGCTAATTTGCTCGATGTTGCGGCCGACGTCCGCGACGACATTACTTTGCTCTTCTGTCGCTGTTGCGATAAGCGCGGTCATGTCATTTATTTGATTTGCAGTTTCCGAGATTTCCAACATTAACTCCACTGACGATTGCATCGTTTGAACACTTTGCTCTGCTTGTTCACTGGATTGTTGGATTTGGTTTACGACAGCGTCAGACACTTGAGTTAATTCAGATATCGTTGCTTGGATTTCGTCGGTAGATTGTGATGTACGGCTCGCAAGTGCTCTAACCTCATCTGCAACGACGGCAAACCCACGACCATGCTCACCTGCACGCGCAGACTCAATTGCGGCATTGAGTGCAAGCAAGTTGGTTTGCTCAGATATGCCTCTGATCACATCAACGATGTTGGCAATGGACTGTGTTTTTTCGGCCAACGTAGCGACTTGACCTGCCATATTTTCGATGTCACCAGCAAGTAAGTGAAGTGTTTCTTGGCTTTCTTGCACACCTTGACGGCTGCGTTTGGTTGACGCTTTACTTTCTTCTGTCAGTTTTGCCGTGTTGGTCGCGCTGCTCGCTATCTCTTGTACTGTCGCACCCATTTCATTGATTGCCGCGGCAACAGACATAGTTTGAGACTTTTGTTCATCCAGAGACTGAGAGTTTTGCTGGCTCTGTTTAAACACGGCTTCGCTCGTCACGCGAATTGAACGGCTCTCTTGTGCAACCATGTGGATAGCTTCTTCGATCTTAGCCATAAACTGGTTGAAGCCGCCAGCCAAAGCATGAAGTTCAGGTTGTGCTGAGTCTGGTAAACGATAATTGAGTTTTGCGTCGCCGCTGCCAAGCTGTTCAAATAAATCTGCCATCTTTTTAAGTGGCGCGCTTAAGTTTTTAGCCAGCAGCATACTAAAAAAGCTTGCCACTAGCGCAATCACCAGCGAAAAACCAATGATTTGCCACTGCAAAGAAGTGATCCCACTATTGATTTCACTGGTTGGCACTTGGGCAATAACAAGCAAATCTGTGTTTGGAATTGGGCTCGCTGCAACTAAATTGGTTTCGCCATCCACTTCCAACTCTTTAACGATAAATCCACGTGTGGAGGTAAAGTCGCGACTGTGCTGGCCATAAAAGTCTTCAGTCGAGGACTTTGCGACTTTGCTTGCATCTGGGTGCAATTGCACCGTACCTTGCCTATTAATGACGAAAACAAAGCCACTTTGCTCGATTTTCATATTAGCAAGCATCGCCTGCATATCATCAATACTTTTCGCAAGTCCAGCCAAACCAACACCGCTTAGTTGTTGATGGTTTACAAACATTTTTACATCGCCCGGCGCTTCTTGATAGATACTAATAGAGTACGGCGAGCCACTAGTGGTAAAGCCGAAAAACCAACCATCCTGCTCTCTATTTAGTACTCGCAGAAAGCCATTTTGATTCCAATATTGATTGGTTTCGCGGTTAGCCCAAGAAGCCGTAACTAAGTCATACTGCGCCGCAATACGCTTGAGTTCGTTGACAAGAAGTTTTTCGTCCAAAGTATTTTCCTTGGCACTGTGGGTGATTAATAAATTGCTTGAAAGCTGCTCGGCTGCATTTTTCAACGTGTCTATCTGCTTGCTTAATGATTTATTGATACTTTCTATCTTGCTTGGCAATTCAGATTGCATCATGCGTTCATTAATGAGCGTTTTGGCGCTGTAAAGCGAGGTAAACCCGATTAAACAAGCGACAGCAATCGCAATGAGACTACCCAGAAGGGTAATTCTTTGAGTAATTGTTAAACCTGTGTTTTGCATTCGATTTGTGTGTGTAATCCCGTGGAACCGATTATTCTAGCATAGTAAATAACCAGCTCGGAACAAGTAACAATCCAAGTCACAAAAAATAATTTTGGTTTATAAAATAAAGTTAATCTCAGTATTTAGTGTTAACTGTATTTGAGTTAAATGGGAGGGTATGTTGAGAAACAGAGATAAAAGGCCACAATCTCAGGGTGGAAAGTGGCCTTGGTTACTAACAAGCGAACTAGTTTGCTATATTATTGACGCAAATTTATTTCTACTTACTAAACAATCTTTTTCATATCTGACATGTAACCGCGAAGGATTTCACCTATTTTTTCTACCGGATGGTTACGGATCGCACGGTTTACAGCGATGAGCTTTTGATTGTCAGCATAGTTGTCACTGTCTAACAAACCTTCACCAATCTCACGTTTTGTGATTGATTCCATAAATGGTTTCAAAAGTGGTAGGCATGCGTGATTATACAGGTAACAACCATATTCTGCGGTGTCTGAAATAGTACGATTCATCTCGAACAGCTTTTTGCGCGCAATGGTATTCGCGATTAGCGGCGTTTCGTGTAGAGATTCGTAGTACGCTGATTCATCAATAATGCCTGCCGCTGTCATGGTTTCGAACGCCAGCTCTACACCGGCTTTAACCATAGCCACCATTAGAATACCTTGGTCGAAGAAAGTCTGCTCTGAAATTTCGGCATCCGTATTCGCTTGCTTTTCAAACGCGGTTTGTGCGGTTTCTGCACGCCATGTAAGCAATTTATTGTCGTTTTCAGCCCAATCAGACATCATACCTTCTGAAAATTCACCACTGATGATGTCGTCCATATGCTTGTTGTAAAGCGGGCGCATGATGTCTTTTAGTTGCTCGCTTAGTTCAAATGCACGCAACTTGGCGGGGTTAGACAGTCTGTCCATCATATTGGTGATACCACCGTGTTTTAGCGCTTCGGTGATGATCTCCCAGCCATATTGTACGAGCTTTGATGCATATCCAGGTTCGATACCTTCTTCTACCATTTTGTCAAAGCATAGTAGTGAGCCAGTTTGCAACATACCACATAGGATGGTTTGCTCACCCATTAGATCTGACTTTACCTCAGCAATAAATGATGACTGCAATACGCCAGCGCGATGACCACCAGTTCCCGCCGCATATGCCTTAGCTTGTGCGAGACCTTTACCCTCTGGGTCGTTTTCAGGGTGAACTGCAATTAGCGTAGGTACACCAAAGCCGCGTTTGTACTCTTCACGTACTTCTGTGCCTGGACATTTTGGTGCAACCATGATTACGGTGATATCTTCACGCACTTGCATCCCTTCTTCTACAATGTTGAAGCCGTGAGAATAAGCGAGTGTTGCACCTTTTTTCATTAACGGCATTACCGCGTTTACAACTGAAGTATGTTGTTTGTCAGGTGTTAAGTTTAGGACCAAATCCGCTTCAGGAATGAGTTCTTCATAGGTGCCAACAATAAAGCCGTTTTCAGATGCATTAAGAAACGATTGACGTTTTTCTTCAATTGCTGAAGGGCGTAGTGCGTAACTGACGTTCAAGCCAGAATCTCTTAAGTTTAGACCTTGGTTCAAGCCTTGGGCACCACAACCAACGATGACCAGTTTTTTACCAATCAGAACGTCGACACCTTGTTCGAATTCTTTTGGATCCATGAATTCACATTGAGAAAGCTGAGCTAATTGCTCACGTAAAGATAAAGTATTAAAGTAATTCGACATGATATTTCCTGATTCTGTAGAAATAGATTGAAGTCAGAGTAGGGCGAACTTTTGATTGCGTAAAATGATATATTTGAACTATAGTGTTTCAAAAGGTGAAATACTATGAATCACAAACAACTAAAATATTTTTTAGCACTTGCAGACACGCTGCATTTTTCCCGGGCGAGTGAACGCTGCTTTGTAAGCCCTCCGACATTAAGTCGTCAAATTAAACAGTTAGAAGAAGAAGTCGGCGCGCCTTTATTCCTACGAGACAATCGTACCGTTGAGCTGACTCAACAAGGCAAAGCGTTTGTTCATTACGCGCAAGCGACGTTGGCAAGCTGGCGGCAGTTTAAGAGCGAATGCGTTGATGATGATAAGCCTTTGACTGGTGAGCTGAGTTTATTTTGTTCCGTGACCGCGACTTACAGTTTTATTTATGATCTTTTTTCCAAGTTTCGCCATCTGTACCCGCAAGTAGAGTTAAATCTTATTACCGGCGACCCCGCGCATTCAATTGCAGAAGTTGCTAGTGGTAAGGAAGATGTCGCGGTAGCGGTGAAGCCAAAACATCTATCGAACGGCATAGAATACTTGCCAATCGGCCGTTCGAGATTAGTGTTTATTGGTCCAACGATGGACTGTCCGCTTAAGTCTATTATTGATGAACATAGTCATAGTGAAATGCCGTGGCAGAGGCTGTCTTTTATTATGCCAGAGCAGGGGGTGTTAAAAGATCGAATCGATAACTTTTGCAAAAAACACAATTTTGTTCCTAAGGTTTATGCGCATGTTTCGGGTCATGAAGCTATGGTTGCGCTCGCGAGTTTAGGGTTTGGTATTGCGTGTGTCCCCGAGATAGTAATTAGTCAAAGTCCATTTAAGAATCAAGTTCAGCTTTTACAGCTTAGATCGGACGAGATTGAGATTGGACTTGTAACTAAGAATAAACGGTTATATGACCCAGTTGTTAAAGCACTTTGGGATACGGCAAAAGGATTATTTACGCTGTAAAGCATCCATTCAGGTTGCGTGACTACACTGTGTTCATCCATGTTGAATGAATGAGGTGCGTCCGTGTCCACTATCTTGGTTGCACAAAGCAATAACAATATATTGACATCACAACAAAAAATGCTTGAAGAGCAAGGCTATACTGTTGAGTTGTTGAGGGAATTAGGTCAATTGAACGGTTTTTCAGGGAAATCTATTAACGGTATCGTGCTTGATCAAGCTATCGCCTCGGTACCAACCTGTGATTCAATCAGCCAATTTAGACAAAGATTTAAAGCCCCCGTGATCGTCAGTCTTGACAGCGATGATGAGGATGTTCACAGCCTGTTTTTAGAGCTCGGTGCTGACGAAGTTATTTCCAAAGATGCAAAGCCTAGATTATGGCGAGCTCGACTCGATGCCGTGTTAAGAAGACAAGCTGCAAACTCGCAGTTTGACGATGAGCCAGAGCAATTAACCTTTGGGCAGCTGCATATTGACAAAAACACCAGACGTGTAAGTTATGGGCAGGAGCGCATTGACCTCACAACCCATGAGTTTGAGTTGCTATGGTTACTTGCGAGCAATGGCGGCAAAGTAGTGAAACGTGACTTTGTATACGAGCAAATCCTTGGCAAATACTATCGCCCAGATACTCGGACAATAGACGTCCGAATCTCTCGCTTGCGTAAAAAGTTGCATGATAATCCGAGTCGTCCAGAGAAGATCAAAACGATTTGGCGTCAAGGTTACTTATTTGTTACCGATGTTTGGAACTAAAAAGTAACAATTTGATTTAACGCAAAGATACTTCGAATTTTTCGAATACTCAATTCGGAGAAATTTGTGAAATAAACTTCTGATACAAAGGGATAATGCCATCTTTATGGTGTTATCCCTTTGTTTTATATGGAATATCTAAATTATTTTTGACGGCTGATAGCCTCAGAGTCGTTAGCTGTTACGTAGCATTTTTAAAAAAATTGTTATTTATACAATGCAAATAATATTGATTGCTATTTAGGTGTGTGTATACTTTACACCTAGTTATGAAAATATAAACATAATTAGTCTCAAAGGAACACTTCAATGGCACTTAAAAAGTCTCTGTTAACGACTGCTATTCTCGCTGCAACTTTAGGTCTCACCGCATGTGGTGGTTCTAGCAGCAACTCAAACGATAACGATGATAACAACACTACACCACCTCCAGCCGCAACCAATGCTGCACCTACTATTACCGTAGACAGTGCGTCAGTATCTGAAGATACACTTGGCGCAGCGGTTGCGAATATTACGTTCGCTGACGATAACGATGAAGTAAGTGCACTGACACTAACCATTTCTGACAATCGTTTTGAAATTGTTGACGGTGCGGTTAAGCTTAAAGCTGAAAACGCACTAAATTTCGAACAAGTTGAAGGCGGTAAGGTATCGGTAATTATCACGGCAACTGACAGCAAAGGTGAAAAAAAAGAAGTTGAAGCTGAAATCGCTGTTCAGCAAATTGCTGAAGAAAGCAAAGCGGGTGTAAACCGTTACGCCTTCAATAATGCTCAAGGTGAGTCTTCAGTTTCTTACTCTGGCCAAATTGCGCGTCACGCGGCTATGGTTCACGTTAAGAGCCTAATGGGTAAGCTTAAAGGTGAGTTGCAAAAAACGCCAGAAGATACAATCGCTGAAATTAAAAAGTTTTTAATGCCAACAGATGCGGTTGTACTTGATGAAAAGCTCGCTTTTGCAGAGCAAGCTGGTGCTAAGCAAACCACTCTAGGCGCTATTTCTAACACCCTGAAAAAGGTGATGGGGGAAGGCGGTAAAATCGCCGGTCGTGATACTTCTCATATGCATAAAGCGTGGGAAGAAGAGGGTGCTATGGTCGGGTGGACTGACTTTGGCACTCAAGCAAAGACCCCAGAAGGCTTAGTATTACATTATTTAGATTTGCTTGAGGGTCAACTTAAGCAGATTGAAAGTGGTGCTAAAATTAAAGCTGAGCATAATGGTACATCAGTACCCCTGAACAATCTCTATGTCACTCCCGAAGGCCTAGATCTTGTTCAGCTAGTACAAAAGCACTTAAACGGTGCGGTATCATTGTCGCAGGCTGCTGATGACTATCTTGATGATAAAATGCTTTTTGGTGTAAATGATGAAGGTAAACCATACGCAGATAACACAAGTTCAGGTGGCAGTTATACCGATTTAGAGCATAAATTTGACGAAGGTTATGGTTATTTTGGAGCTGCAATCGACTACTTAGATTATTCAGATGATGAGATTGCGGGTAAGGGGGGACGTGAAGCGTATGCCAATGGTTATCATGACCTAGATAAAGACGGCAAAATTGATTTACTGTCAGAGTTTAACTTTGGTAACTCAACAAATGCGGCAAAACGTGACCGTGGAACAGCGACTGGTTCTAACCCAACAGATTTTACAGCTCAAGCACAGCTGGCATTTATTGAAGCTCGAAAACTTATTCAAACGAACATTGGTAATTACGGTGCGCAGTGGGAAGACAAAGACAAAGCGCGCTTAGAAGCATTGCGTAATCAAGCGTTGTTAGCATGGGAAAAGTCTATCGCTGCAACCGTTGTGCATTATATCAATGATACAATCTCACATGATGACGGCGATTTAGACGATATTGCATCAGGTGATTTTGATGCCGATCAATTCTATGCGGTAGCAAAACACTGGTCAGAAATGAAAGGTTTCGCGTTAAACTTCCAGTTTAATCCGTTTTCTCCTGTCTCAGATACTGCTTTTGCTGAAATTCATAACCTGATGGGTGACAAACCTGAGCTTGCGGCAGATAAAGTGGAAGCTTATAAGGCTGCTTTATTGGAAGCGCGAGAAATCATTGCAACTGCATATGATTTCGATGCTGAGAATGTTGCCAACTGGTAATCTAAATTTTCGTTTATAACGTAAAAAGGTTAGCCGTTAATTCCGCTAACCTTTTGTTGTATATAGATAATAGAGAATACAAATGAGAGTATCTAAACGTTTAAGTGCCGCAGCCATAGCAGTAGCTCTGGTGTTGTCGGGTTGCGGTGAAAGCACTTCAAGTAGTCAAGGTCCAGGGATCAAAGACAATAACAACTCGGGAACGGATAACCCATCACCAACGCAATTTGATGAAGCAGCCTTGGTAAGTAACTTGGTTGATAATGTACTGACTCCAACTATCGAACAGTTTAATGAACTAGCAAAGACACAACAAGTTGCAATTGCCAGTTACTGTAGTGCTGAAAAAGCGGTGGCAGAAAATGCCGCAGCGTTAAAGCTAAGTGCTCAAGACAGTTGGCGCTCAGCTATGGTGGGATGGCAGTATGTTGAATTAATGCAAATGGGTCCACTTACCGCCAATAGCAAAGAGCTTAAGAATAACATTTATGTTTGGCCTGCTACCGGTTCTTTATGTGATATCGATTTGGATGTTGTGTATTTCGAAGATGGTGTCATTAATCGTAATGCTAGCAATCCTTATAATATTTCTGAGCGCACCGCAAACCGCAAAGGCTTAACTGCCTTAGAGCACCTTCTATTCAATGCTAATCTTGACCATAACTGTTCGTCAGTGAATGATGCTTTGGCACCATGGAATAGTCGTCCAGCTCAGGAGCGGGTCATTGCTCGCTGTGAGTTCGCGACGGAAGTTGCAAAAGATATTGAAACTCAGAGTAATTTACTTCTGTCCCAGTGGGGCGGAGAAAATGGCTACGCAGCTAAGCTTGTTAACGCGGGACAGCCTGGGTCGCCGTTTGACACGCCTCATGTAGCGCTAAATGAGATATCAAAAGCACTGTTTTATATGACCGAAGAGCTGAAAGACGGCAAAATTGCAACACCGCTAGGCCTAGGTTTTCCTAATGCATGTGGTTTAGAGGCTTGTCCTGAAGCTGTTGAGTCCCCTTTGTCTGAACATTCAAAAGAGAATTTACTTGCCAATATAAGAGCGTTTAGGAAGATTTTTACCGGTAATGGCCAAGACGCTGAAAATACACTGGGCTTTGATGACTTTTTAGACGCAGAGGATGGCAGTGATGTAAAAGAGCGCATGCTTGCAGGGCTTGCAGATGCTGAAGCCACATTGCTTGCGATGGATGCGAGTCTTAAAGTTGAGCTTGCGGGTTCTACAGAGCAAGTGACGCAAGCGCATACAGACGTTAAAAAAGTGACGGATGACTTAAAGACTGAGTTTATCGAAAAGCTCGCCCTAGAACTTCCACAAACTTCGGCAGGTGACAATGACTAAGCGCATGAACATGAAGAAATCTTTATTAGCGGTAGCAGTAATTTTTGCACTACCTCAAGTGCAAGCTGCTGATGACAATCAAGATATTGAGCATATCTCTATTATCAGCCACCACGATAAATTGCGAAAAGAAGCAGGCTCCGCAACTTTGTTGTCAGAAGCGCAGTTGGCAGAATACGAGTATGATGATATTCACCGTATTCTTTCTAACGTACCCGGCGTTAATATTCGTGAAGAAGATGGCTATGGCTTGCGACCAAATATCGGGTTTCGTGGTGTAACACCTGAGCGAAGCAAAAAAATCACCATAATGGAAGATGGTGTGCTCATTGGCCCTGCTCCTTATTCTGCGCCGGCTGCTTATTATTTCCCGGTTACCACTCGTATGACTGCGGTTGAGGTGTTTAAAGGACCAGCGGCTATCAAGCATGGTCCGCAAACAGTTGCTGGTGCGCTTAACTTAGTGACTCGCCAAGTGCCAGAATTTACAGAAGGCGGTATTGATGTTGCGGCTGGCAGCGATGGTTATTCTAAAGCTCACGGTTACTACGGTTCAGTAGTAAATAATGTCGGCTTCTTATTCGAAGCAGTAAATCTACAAGCCGATGGTTTTAAAGAGCTTGATGGCGGGGGGGATACGGGGTTTGAGAAGAACGATATCTTAGCCAAGTTTAATTATAAACTGTCACAAGGTGAGCTAAACCATACCTTTGGTTTAAAACTTAGCTACGCCGACGAGTTGTCTGATGAAACCTACCTTGGTTTAACGGATGCAGATTTTGCTGAAAATCCGTATCGTCGATATGCAGCGTCTAAGCCTGCAGAGATGGATACCAAGCATACTCAGGTAATGTTATCCCATGCACTTGATGGCAAAGACTTTAACGTTACAACAAGATTGTACCGTAATGACTATGAGCGAGCTTGGCTAAAGCTTAATAGTCTAGGTAGTAAAAGTGGACCATCCCTTTCAAAAATTATGGCAAACCCAGAGGCTTTCGCAAATGAGTACGGCGTGATCACAGGGACACGGGACTCTGTCGTTGCGGGTTCAAATATCTTTTTGAATATGGGTACTAATGATCGTGAGTATTTCTCACAAGGTCTTCAAGTCGATGCCAATACGAGCTTTAGCCTGTTTAACTTAACCCATGACGTCGCAGTTGGCGTGCGTTTTCATGAAGATGAAATTGAGCGCAAACATTTTGAGCAAGCATATGCAATGGAAGGTGGTTCACCTGTGTTGCTAGAGGGTTCAAAGCAGTTTACATCGCTGAATACTGAAAACACTAAAGCTTGGTCGGTATATCTAGAAGATAAGGTACAGCTTGATGCTTTAACACTGGGCTTTGGCCTTCGCGGCGAGCTGATGGATATGTCTTACCAAGATAATAAAGATGCCGATGTTTGGATTGATAAAACCACCCGTATTTGGCTGCCAAGCCTAAGTGGTTTCTATCAGCTTTCTGATGATGCCGGTCTCTTATTTGGCGTGCATCAAGGTTTTGTACCTTCTTCACCACAACAGGATCCAGATATAGAGCTTGAGAACAGTGTTAACTATGAGTTTGGCGGGCGTTTTAATGATGGTGTGACGCAGTTTGAGATTGTGAGCTTTTTCAACGACTATGAAAATCTGAATGAAAGCTGTGGTCAGTCTAACTGTGGTGTCAATGACCAACAAGACCAGCAGTTCAGCGGTGGTGAGGTGGATGTTTACGGTCTCGAAATGCAGTTTGCACAGCGCTACCCTTTGAACCTTCAACTGGATATCCCTTATAGTCTCACCTACACCTATACGAAAGGTGAATTCCAGAATGAGCGTGCGACAACGTTCGCACAATGGGGTTATATTAAAAATGGTGATGAGCTTCCGTATTTACCGTCTCATCAAGCCACTTTTAACATTGGCCTCGCAGCAAGTGACTGGAAAGTTAACGTAGCCATCAAATACATCAGTGAGATGAGCGAAGCTGCTGGTAGAAGCACTGAAGACTTTGAGCTTGTCCTTGAAGGCGCAAAGGTGCCCAGCACAACGATCGTTGATATATCGGCGAGTTACGAGCTAGGTCAGTATGGTCAAGTCTATGCTAAAATCGACAACTTGTTCGATGAAGCAGAAATTGTTAGTCGTCGCCCGTATGGCGCGCGCCCAGGCAAACCAAGACAATTTAGTTTAGGCTATAAATACCAGTTTTAATTGATTGTCTATGCGGCTCTTGAGTAAGAGCCGCAGCTTCATGGCGGCTTGTCGCTAGATCTATGGAGCTGTTCCAAAGATATGTGAATTTATTATTTCTTTTTGATGGAAATGATTATGTTAGAGCAATTATGGCAAAGCATTACTGAACTTCCTGGCTACTTGTTCGATGCCAATAAAAGAGTGTATTTGCCATACTTGATTAGTGCCATTTTGATGGCTGTTCCTGTTTATATCGCCACAGAAAAAGTGCGCTCTGGTAAAGGTTTTTTTAAATTCCTATTTCCCAAGCAAGTGTGGTGGTGCAAAAGCGCCAAGCTCGATTACTGTTTATTGGTCACAAATCGATTGATAAAGGCGGCGACGTTCACGCCTATCGTGTTGACTATGGTACCGGTGGCGCTGGGGTTATCCGGTGGGCTTGAAGCGCTTTTTGGTCCAGCATTACATCTAGAAGCGCCAGATTGGCTGGTGATTGGACTATTTACGTTATTTTTATTTATAGTCGATGACTTCACTCGGTTCTTGCTGCACCTGATCCTACATAAAATCCCATTCTTTTGGGAGTTTCACAAGGTGCACCATTCTGCAAAAGTCCTGACCCCCTTTACCATTTATCGCTCACATCCCGTTGAAAGCTACCTGTACGCCTGTCGTATGGCATTAACCCAAGGAATTGTGGTTGGAATAGGGTATTACGTATTTGGCAGTAGTTTGAGTATGTACGATATTCTTGGTGCGAATGCGTTTGTCTTTTTATTTAATATCTTTGGGGCTAATTTAAGGCATTCACATATATGGCTGAGTTGGGGGGATAGGCTGGAGAATTGGTTTATTAGTCCTGCACAACACCAAGTGCATCACAGTAGTAATCCAATCCATTTCGATACTAATTTAGGTTCAGCGCTAGCCATTTGGGACCGTATGTATGGCTCGCTTATAAAGGCCTCGAGCGCGGNAAAATCACCATTGGAGTTGGGCAATATGATGCGGGACATGATTCACTTACCGCAATTTACTTGAAGCCATTCAGGCAGGCTTGGAAAACTTTATTACCGAAGAAAAAAAGTAACCCACCACTTAAATCATCTCAGGGTGACTGATCTAGGTTATTCAGCTCCACATCTTTGGAGGGAAAAATTGCTGTTGAGAACACCGTAATTACTTATGTTATCTAGTCTGTGAATACAAATGCTTATGAAAGAGGTGAAGGCTTATTGTTGGAAGAGGAAAATAGGCTGGCGACGGGCATTGCCAGCCTATGTGGGAGAGTAGGCTCCCTAAATCATATTAGTGTAGTTGTGACGGCAACTTATTACGAACGAAGCCGAGCTCATTTAGCTTTTCAACCAGTTTTTGTGGGTCATCTAAATCACAAGGTGTATCTTCGCTTCGCAAAAAGTGATCATTTGGGACAGCGTGTAAATCCAGCATTTTATGAAATAGGATATTTCTAATTGCCAACGCTGTCATGCCATTGTCCTGAATTGCATCGAGTCGCTCTTGAAGGTCTGAAAAAGGCGCAGCCTTTACATCATCCACTACTGCAGAAAATTGACCATTAGATTTATTCTTAATCATAAAACCTCCAGAGGTATAGCTTGTTCACAATCCAGTGACACGCAGTTCTAAAGCCGAAAAATATCAATTTATGTTCATAAAATAGATACTTACGTCCTGTCCGATGTGGTCAGTTTACTCTGAAGTCGGGGCAAATTACCATCTTGGATGTAAAGCTTTGTAAATCGAATAATGAGAGGAATGAAACAATAAGAATAGACGTCTAGACGTAACACGATGATCTGAATATGAAAATAGTTCTCAGTACCAATTATGGTACTGAGAACTAATATCTAATTTAAGTAAATAATTTCTCTTTTACGTGTTCTGCAAAACCACTACCTGCTTCAAGGTAGAAGTTATAGGTAGAATTCACGCCCATTTCTTCTAATTCTCTTTGTTGATCAGGGTAGTTCGCAATGGCGGTAACTTGGCCGCTATAACCTGATGCTTTGAGCTGCTCAAGTGCGTAAATATTCTGCATATGTTTAGGCATCGCGAGCATAACCATTTCTACTTCAGAATGATTTACACGCTGCCAAAAATCAGGGTCGGTTGCGTCAGCAGTTAATACCCTGCGCCCTCGGGAAACATGTTTTTCAACTACTTCAGGCTTAATATCTACACCAGCAACGGTATCTGGGAAGCTGGCCTGTATTGTTTCGTAAGCACCCGTTCCAATCCTTCCCATACCAAATATAACGATCTTGGTGTCGGTAAGATTTACCGGAAGCTCTTCTTCTAAACGGTCTTGGTTCTCAAACTTTAATAACCAAGGCTCTAATTTAACGTAGACCTCGTTCGAGCGTTTGTTGAGCGGAGACGCGATCACAAAAGTAATAGAAACAGCAATAGCAACTACTGCTAGCCAGTCAGGAGCAACCGCACCAGAAGCAGATGCAACGGCACACACGATAAGACCAAACTCGCTATAGTTAGTGAGTGTGAAAGCGCTCAATAGCGATGTACGAGCACGCAATTTAAATATATTGGTGAAGAGATAATAAAGTGAGACTTTAATCGGTAGAACAATTACCAGTAGAATCGCTATTAAAAGTGCGTCCAGTGTAATCGTGGCATTCAGACCAATATTCAAGAAAAAACCAACAAGCAAGATGTCTTTTACATTCAATAGTGATTTTGATAACTCACCGGCTTTTTTATGTGGGGCGAAAATCATACCCATGATCAGCGCACCGAGATCACCTTTTAGGCCCGCAAATTCAAAGGCATGATAACCTGCGACTAACGCAAAAAAGAAGCCAAAAAGAGGGAGTAGCTCACCATGCTTTGAGCGGCTTAATACCCAAAACATAGCTGGACGTACAAGCGGTAGCACCACAAGCAGTGCCAGTGCCCAAATATTGGGTACTTTGCCCGTACTGACGGCGAGAAAGATAACTGCAAAGATATCTTGCATAACCAAAATACCGATTGAGATTTTACCGTGAAGACTTGCCATTTCACCACGTTCTTCCAGCACTTTTACCGCAAAAACGGTACTGGAAAAGCTAAATGCAAAACCAACCAATAAAGCGCTTTGCCAGTCTAGATCAGTAAATAAAGGTAGGCTTATCGCCCCTAGCATCAACAACAGGCTAGCGAAAAACGCCGTACTGGTAATAATGTGCATACTCGCAGGCGCCCAAACCTGAGGCTTTATCAGGTTACCAACTCGTAATTTTAAACCTATGCTAAAAAGCAGCAGCGTTACACCAAGATCTGCTAGTTGAGTAAGTAAGTCCGTGGTTTTATGGCCAAGTAGATTTAAGACAAAGCCCGCCATCAAAAAACCAATCAAAGGAGGAAGCTTTAATTGATAAACAGAAAATCCGCATGCAAATGCGACAGCAAAATAGAGCAGTTCCATAACTTTAAATTTTTATCCAAGATATGAGCAGTGTACCAAAACCTCCTGATATATAAATTATAAATTTTCGCTGACAAGTTGGAAAAAATATGGTTATGATGCAGGTAAGGACATACCGGACAGGAGACGTAATGTTTAAGAAGATCCTAGCATCTGTCGGTATCGGTGCGGCAAAAGTAGATACTGTATTGGAAACAGAGCATTTGCACCCGGGACAGAAATTTCAAGCGCAAATTGTAGTAAAAGGCGGTGACGTTAGCCAAGAAGTAACAGGTTTAGAACTTGCGCTAATGACAAGAGTCAAGGTTGAAGGGGAAGACGGAGAATATTTTAGTAATCATGTTATTGACCGTTGGCGTGTAGGTAATAATTTCACGATAGGCCCAGGCGAAGAAAAAGTTATTCCTTTTGAAGCTCGACTTCATTCAGAAACACCAATCACAGAAATCAATGCGGGCTTCAACCGTTGTCATGTTTGGATTGAAACTGGCTTAGACATTGATTTAGCAATCGATCCGTCAGACAAAGATGCTTTACACATTTATCCAAATGAAGCAGTGAAAGCATGTATGACAGCGATGGAGCGTTTAGGCTTCCATTTAGTGAAAGCGGATGTAGAAAAGGGCTATTTACGAGCGTCTGAGTTTCAGTCTGTTTCTGGTTGTTACCAAGAACTAGAATACCGACCAAACTCACGTGCATTATTTGGACTACAAGAAGTTGAGCTTTCGTTTGTGCCTGAAGCACATCGAACTCATGTACTGATTGAGTTGGACAGAGCGTTTCGAGGGGATGGTTACGTCGATCTCACAATTGAGCACGATCACGTCAATATCTCTCAATTGTGCGATCAGTTGGAGCGGCTGTTCTCATAATCACTTAATTTACTCTAAAACGCCCAGCTTTGTCTGGGCGTTTTTCTTTTAAGCATAACGATACCAATCAGTCTTAATAAAGCTAATTGGTATGACAGAGAATAAAATGAATTGGCAAATTAAAAGTTATGATGCGCTCACTAAAGATGAGCTTTTTGAGATTTTAAAACTAAGGGTAGAGGTATTCGTTGTGGAACAAGCATGTCCTTATCCAGAAATTGACGATACTGATAGGGCGCCTGAAACTCAACATCTATTTTTGGTCAAAGATGAACAAATTTTAGCGTATGCACGTTGTTATAGAAAATCCACAACTACTGCATCCATTGGCCGTGTTATTGTTTCGTCAATGCTGCGAGGGCAGGGCGTTGCACATGACCTTATGCATCGCGCGATTGCTTGTTGTGAAACGGAGATTACTCATGAGGCTTTAATTATTTCTGCGCAGTGTTATTTAGACAAGTTTTATGCTGGGCTCGGTTTTGTGAAGCAAGGTGAAGGTTATCTAGAAGATGGGATCCCGCATCAGGATATGTTATTTGTGAAAAAGTAAAAGAGGCTATGCGTAGCCTCTTTTTATGAGCGAAAACTATAGTGAATTTAAAAATACCGCAGCAATGGCAATTGGACAAACGAAGCGGATGTACCAAGGCCATACTTTCCAGAAGAAACTGCTGCCAACTTCTGGGCATCCTGATTCAATTTCTTTAAGCAGTTTTGCTCTGTGCCAAATCCAACCGACAAATACACAGCACAGCATGCCAAGTAGTGGCTGACCAAACTTCGTTGTTAGGCTAACAATAAAACCGAACAGGGTTTCGATGTTTACCAAAATGGTGAAGCTCACGGCTGTTACCAAGGTACCTATGATCCAAGTAGCCTGTACTCTGCCCAGTGCAAAACGTTCAACAGCATAGGAGACAGGCGCTTCTAACATCGAAATAGACGAGGTGAGTGCGGCAATACTCATTAGTGCAAAGAAAGCGAAGCTCACCACAAGGCCAACACTACCCATGCTATCAAACAATGCTGGTAATACTTGAAACACTAAGGTGTCTTCATTGAGTAGTGAGCCGTCAGCTGCAAAAATCTCTACGCCTTGCGCTTGCGCGACATACATGGCGGGAATGATAAGTAAGCCGGCAATGAATGCGATAAAGACGTCGATTAAGGTAACCATTGCACCAAGTGAAACTAGATTCTCTTTTTTACTAATGTATGAGCCGTAAATGATCATCACGCTGGTACCAAGTGAAAGCGAGAAAAATGCCTGCCCTAGGGCATCAACGAGTAACTGAGGATTAAGCACAGAAGAAAAGTCAGGAACAAGATACACCTTAAGACCTTCAACAGCACCTTCTTGGGTTAATACATACGCAATTAACGAGAATAAAATACCAATAAGTGCTGGCATCAAGCGCTTTGACCACTTTTCAATCCCATTTTCTACACCTTTACTAATTATAAGCACGGTGAGTGCAATAAAGGCTGCTGTAAAGACGATGTTGCGGGACATAGATGAATCAGCAAGCCAAGATTGCGCTTGGGTCATTGATGCAACTTCCGCGATGGGTTCAAGTGTTGCACTAAACATCCAACCTGCAACTATTGCGTAAAAGCTTAAAATTAGGCCCGCACAGATGATACCGCCGAACCCAACAACAAAAGCAAGTTTACTTTGCCATGCCGTATTTGTTAGTTTGCGCAGTGAAGATACGGCATTTGCTTGGCCGTGACGACCAATAACGAGCTCAGCCATTAGTGCTGGATAGGCAAGACAAAAAGCCAAAACCAGATAAACTAAAACAAATGCAGCACCACCATTGGATGCCGTCTGTGTTGGAAACCCCCAAATGTTTCCCAAACCTACCGCTGACCCTGCGGCAGCCATAATAAAACCAAAGCGAGAGCTGAACTCTCCTCGGACATTGCTCATAATTGTTATACTTCTCTAAAAATTTCTAACGGCGTTGACAATCTACTGTAATTAAAAAGAAATAAAAAGAGTAAATTATCTTGATTTAGCGCAAGCTTTAGCCTGATATTTAGCCGTAATTAAGTTGTTGCACTCAAAAAGCAAAGCTTAGCTTATAAGCTAATGTTTTCACGATTATTTCTGTATGGGGTAAGTTGCCGTGTAGCGACTTATTTACAATAATTATTTTTCTTTACAGGGAAGCGAAAGCACAAATTTTGCGCCACCTAGTCGCTCTGACTGGTTAACGGTGGCTGTACCATGATGCCAATCCATGACTTTTGCAACGATTGCAAGGCCTAAGCCATAGCTTTTACCTGCACGGTTGCGGTGAGTTTGCTCTTGAAAGAAAGGACTAAAGACTTTATCCCAATTTTGTCTCGCGATCCCAGGGCCATCGTCTTCAACAGTAATAATGAGGCAATGCTCGGTGCAGTGTGCACTTAATAACACACTGGTAGTGGCAAAATCACAGGCATTGCTGATCAAATTACTTATCGCTCTTGCAAGCCAATGTAAGTCACCATGGATCACTAAGTGTTCAGGGATTTCTACGCGACCAGACAGCTGGTTCTTTTGTAGCTTTGGTTGCATTTGCTGCATCAGATCTTGACCATAGCGAGATAGGGTTGTTACTTCATGTTTGAGTAAATGAGACTTTTGTTCAAGCGTCGCAAAAGATAGGTAACTCGAGAGCATATCTTCCATTTGATCTAAATCTTTTTCCATGCGTGCTAAATAATCGTGAATGGCGCCGATATCACTTTCATCTATAGCCGCATCTAGGCCAAATCTTAAACACGCAACAGGTGTTCGAATGTCATGAGAAAGACTGGAGGCCATTAGCTTATTCTCAGCCATCAACTTCTCTATTTGGTTTGCCATTCGATTAAAGGTATTTTCTAAGTCGCGAATGTAAGTGAAATGATTGGGGGTGATGCGTGCGCTTAGATTGCCGCTGGCAAAGTGCTTTGCTGCGGTGTTGAGAACGATCAACCGTTTAACTAACGGAGAGAGAATAAACCATAATATTGCGCAAATGCCACCATAGAAAAACAACGTTAGCAGTACGTCGTAATCAGCCAGTTCAACCTGAGGCTCCCATTCAAGTTCAACGTAATCCGGTGCCATTTGAGGGGTTGTTTTTAGCAAATATACATTCTCGTTTTCTATCACTAACCCATCAGGTAGTAACATCTGTTGCTTTAATTCGAGTGGCATGGCTAGTGTATCGCCATCTTTATAACGAATGTTGATGTCGAATTGTTGGGCAATCAAAGCCGTTGCGTTTTCGCGTTTTTCCTGCTCAATATTTGCAACCTGCTCCGCAAGGCCGGTGATCAGCTTGCTTTGCCACTCAAAACTATATTCTAAGGGAGCGGTTTGCTGATTATAGGTGTCAATTACCCAACCTAGTGCAAAGATCGAAATCAGCGCACCGGCGAGTAAGTAGATGTAGAGTTTCTTCACGATATTAGCTTGCGACCTTCGTTACCAAGCTGATGGTACGAGTAGATATCCTTTACCCCACACAGTTTTAATTTTTTCTGGGTTTTGAGGATCATCATTAAACTTTTTACGCAGGGCAGAAATGAGCACATCGACGCTTCTGTCTAGGCCGTCATATTCTCTCCCTTTTGTCGCTTTAAATACCGCATCACGAGAGACAACTTCACCAGCGTGACTGGCTAAAAATTGCAGTAGTAGATATTCGGCACTAGAAACGATGACTTCTTGGTCTGCAACACTGACTTTGCGAGCTTGAGTATTGATGCATAACTGTCCAACTACGAGTTCGTGATTGGCAGCGTGATGCTCTTGCGGTTTTTCTTGTGCAGCGCGGACATTTGCTTTGATCCGAGCTAGTAAGGCACGAGGACGAACAGGTTTGATAACGTAATCGCTAGCGCCGACTTCCAAACCGATGACTTCGTCCATTTCTTCATCTTTGGCTGTGAGTATAATAACAGGCTTATTATAAAACTGACGTAAGTCGCGGCATACGCTGATACCATCCTTGCCGGGGAGCATAAGATCAAGTAAAACAAGGTCGGGGTCGAGTGACTTGACACGTTCAATAACTTCATCACCACGATAGCAGCAATGTGTTTTATAGCCTTGGTTATCAAGATATTCAGCGACCCATTGCGCTAATGAAATATCATCTTCAACCAATAAGATTGTGCCGTATTGCTCCATCTCTTTACTCCGAACTTTTTATTTTTCTGCGTCGAGTATAATCCCAAAAGCGTCATTGTCTGTAAATAAGTGTAGCGCCAGTCGGCAGCTGTCCTCTATCAAACTGGCTAATGTTTATGCTACTTAACGTTTAGCTTCTCAATTAAACTCTCGGCCAAGTGTTTTTGCATATCCGCTGTTAACGCTGATACTTCCGTTTGGGTACATGCACCAGCGGTTTTCTCGAGTGGTGAAACCGTTTTAGTTACCTTGTAAGGAGGAATATCAACGGGTTTCTTGCCACGTTGACGGCGTGCCTCATCAGTATTTTGTGCAACGATAAACGACAGTACATCGTGTTCATTTTCTATTTTCTCCACCTCAGTAAAGGTGAATTGTAAAGGGATTCCTTGGAAGCCCGCGCTATCTACCGATGATTTGGCAAACCAGACAACATCGGATGACGCTTGGTGTGCTAAACGCATACTGACAGAAGCCACGATATTAGTACATTGAAATGCTGGCGAATTTTGCGCAAGTTCAGCAATATGTGGATGCGGATTTTTTGGCCTATCCAGTGCATACGTTTTATTAGCTGCAAATTCCAAATCAAGTTGATGAATCGTTAGCGTGTAATTTGCGTTTTTAGCTGCAACAACTTTTAGGCCTTTTTTCTCAAGTAAAGTAACAATTTGCTTTCTCAGTGTGTCAGTCAAGCTTACCTTATCAGCGTTGATGTAGACTGTGTCACCTTGAGCAAGTGGGTGAGCGGGCAATTGCACTGATTTAATTCGTGCGGAATTAAGTTCGGTACTATAGCTGATTTGATAAACAGACTTTTTTAGTAGTGGCTTCTTAGGTACATCTAACTTTGGCGCTAATGGCGCTGTGGTGACACATCCAAAAAGTAGACTTGTACATAGAGCTGCTAGCACTAAACGCATTAAAATACCTCAATTAAACAGTTATTTTCTTATATTTAGTGAGTTCCGCCAATTCATCATGTTAGTATGGCGGGCGAGTGTTAATGAAATGAGTCATTATGAAGTCGCTAATTCTCACATTAGTTTGTTTTTTTTGCATTAGTTATTCAAAAATAACGATTGCAAAAACCCCAAACCAGCAATGGTCACAATTTTTAAAGAGCTATTCTAAGCAAGTCGAGCGCAAACTAAAAGAAAAATCGGTGCCCGGTGCTGCTTTATCCGTCGTGCATGTTAAGCACGGCAGCTACGCGGAGGGTTTTGGCAGGACAAAAAGTCGACAAGGAAGCGTGGTTAACGAACGAACTCGCTTTCGCTTGGCATCGGTTTCAAAAACGTTTGCAGGAAGCCTAACGGCTAAATTGGCAAGCGAAGGGTACTTTAATATTGACGATAGAGTGGGTAGCTATTTGCCGCAAGTCGCCAAAGGTGATTATAGCCAACTTAAGCTCTATCATTTGTTAAGTCACTCGAGTGGCTTAGTGCCCAATGCCTACGATAATTTAATCGAGTCTCGCATGGACTACCCACAAATTGTTGAGCGCTTACTGCAAGTCAAAGCGTTATGTCAACCCGGTGAGTGTTATGGTTATCAAAATGTCATGTTTAGCTTGATTGGAGATGTTATCGAGCAGGCGACGAATATCAGTTACAAAACTTGGATGGAAGAGTTTGTTTTCGCGCCACTTAATATGCATGACGCCGGCCTTGGCTACGAGCAAATGACAAAAAATGATAATTTTGCGTGGCCACATGTTAGAGGGCGAAAGCGTTGGCATACCGCTAAATTAAAGCCGCATTACTATAAAGTACTCCCCGCAGCTGGTGTAAACGCTAGTGCTGCT
Source organism: Pseudoalteromonas sp. HM-SA03 (assembly GCF_002289345.1). GTDB lineage: Bacteria > Pseudomonadota > Gammaproteobacteria > Enterobacterales > Alteromonadaceae > Pseudoalteromonas. Next base: position 137,233 of record NZ_NSDG01000061.1, read on the forward strand.
GATATGGCGCAGTGGTTAAAAGCACAATTAGGTCTGTATCCAAGTGTTCTATCACCGGATGCTCTGAGTAAGCAATCAGTGCCGTATACGTTGACGAAACGTGAGCTACGCAGACGCGTTTGGCGTGGTCATGTAGAAGAAGCCTATTATGGACTTGGCTGGCGAATTTATCGCTATGATGGCAAATTGCTTTATTATCATAGTGGCTGGGTGCAAGGTTATCGTACCGATGTGGTGATTATTCCAGCGCTTGGTATTGGGTTTAGCCTACTGTTAAATGCAGAGAGTGGCATTATTAATCAGTTAACAAACGACTTTATTGTTGACGCATTGGCGCTTGAGGAGAAATTACTGCCTCAGGTGAGTGAGCAGGAAATTAAGAAAGTAAAAGCAGAAGAAGCGAGTTTATTACAAGAGATTGCGACGTCTTCTGATGAAAACGTCGCGGACAACAAAGGTTAGTTACGAGGTAACTGGATCTTTTTGTCTTCGCTTTGACGGTACAACACAATGATATGGCCAATGGTTTGTACTTTATGTGCATTTGTTTCACGAACAATTGCTTCAAAAATCAGTTTCTTAGTTTCACGATCGTTGGTTGGTACTTTTACCTTGATAAGTTCGTGGATGTTCAGGTTTTGCTCAATTTCAGCCATAACGCCTTCGGTTAGGCCGTTTGCGCCTAGAAGAACAACTGGGTTTAAAGAATGAGCTAGCCCTTTTAGGAACTGCTTTTGTTTATTTGATAAGGTCATATTGATACAATCTTATTTATTAAAAGGCTTGAATTATCGATATTCTAACGCCATCTAGACAATATTACTAATGAGTTGTAGTTAATATGGCAAATAAAAAACATTCCGCCAGTTCGAAACGTTGGTTAAAAGAACACGTAGAAGACCCGTATGTACATGAAGCTCAAAAACGTGGCTATCGTTCACGAGCGGTTTTTAAGCTGGAAGAAGTCCAGCAAAAGGACAAATTGATCCGCAAGGGGATGACCGTTGTCGATTTAGGAGCAGCACCGGGAAGCTGGTCGCAATATCTCGCAGAGCAGGTTGACATTGATGGACAAGTAATTGCCTGTGATATCTTACCGATGGACTCATTGGCAGGTGTTGATTTCCTTCAGGGAGACTTCAGAGAGGAAGCTGTATTAAATGCTTTGCTAGATAGAATAAACGGCAAGAACGTAGATGTGGTTTTTTCCGACATGGCCCCAAATATGAGCGGTAATATGTCCACCGACCAATCTGGCAGCATGTATCTGGTCGAGCTAGCCTTAGATATGTGTCATCAAGTGCTTAAGTCAAACGGCGCATTTGCGGTTAAAGTTTTCCAAGGCGAGGGCTTTGATCAATTTGTGCAAGAGGTACGTAATTGTTTTAAGGTTGTAAAGATCCGTAAACCAAAAGCGTCTCGTCCTCGGTCGCGTGAAGTATATGTAGTGGCGACAGGCTACAAACTGTAGTACAGTTGGAAAGCATCAAGTTGAATTTGAATTTTTTTGGATACAAGAGGTTAACTCCTTGAGCGATATGGCTAAAAATCTAATACTCTGGTTAGTGATTGCAGTAGTGCTAATGACTGTGTTCCAGAGCTTTAACGGTGGCGAACAATATGATCGCCAAACGAGTTACACACAATTTGTAAAGGATGTGCGCAATGGCTCTGTAAGAGAAGTCAGTATTGACCGTCAAACGGGCATGATTAGTGGCGTTCGTTCTAGTGGAGATCGTTTCCAAACAGTGATCCCATTAACTGATTTAGATCTCGTTAATGACTTACTTAAGAATGACGTGAATATCAAAGGTGTTGCACCGGAAGAGCAATCTTTCCTTGCGAATATCTTTATTTCTTGGTTCCCAATGCTACTGCTTATCGGGGTATGGATTTTCTTCATGCGCCAAATGCAAGGCGGTGGCGGCAAAGGCGCGATGTCGTTTGGTAAAAGTAAAGCTCGATTAATGAGCGAAGATCAGGTTAAGACAACATTTGCGGATGTTGCTGGTTGTGACGAAGCGAAAGAAGATGTTACTGAGCTAGTCGATTTCCTGCGGGACCCGTCAAAGTTCCAAAAGTTGGGCGGTAGCATTCCAAAAGGCGTGTTAATGGTTGGTCCTCCTGGTACGGGTAAAACCCTACTTGCTAAAGCCGTTGCAGGTGAAGCAAAAGTACCATTCTTTACCATTTCCGGTTCTGATTTCGTAGAAATGTTTGTCGGTGTTGGCGCGTCTCGTGTTCGTGATATGTTTGAACAGGCCAAAAAAGCAGCGCCTTGTATCATCTTTATCGATGAAATCGACGCCGTAGGCCGTAAACGTGGCGCTGGTATGGGCGGTGGTCACGACGAGCGAGAGCAAACACTTAACCAAATGCTTGTAGAAATGGATGGCTTTGAGGGTAACGAAGGTATTATCGTTATTGCTGCTACTAACCGCCCTGATGTACTAGATCCAGCATTATTGCGTCCTGGTCGTTTCGATCGCCAAGTCGTGGTTGGTTTACCGGATATTCGTGGTCGTGAACAAATCTTAAATGTGCACATGCGTAAAGTGCCGTTAGATGATAATGTTGAAGCGTCTGTGATTGCACGTGGTACGCCGGGCTTTTCTGGTGCTGATTTAGCTAACCTTGTGAACGAAGCTGCACTGTTTGCCGCTCGTGGCAACAAGCGTAAGGTAAGTATGGCGGAATTTGACGCCGCGAAAGATAAAATCATGATGGGTGCTGAGCGTAAGTCCATGGTGATGAGCGAGCAAGAGAAGGAAATGACGGCTTATCACGAAGCCGGTCACGCGATTGTTGGTCGTTTAGTGCCCGAGCATGACCCAGTATATAAAGTGTCGATTATTCCACGTGGTCGCGCATTAGGTGTAACAATGTACTTGCCAGAGCAAGACCGTGTAAGTCACTCTAAGCAACACCTAGAATCTATGCTTTCAAGTTTATATGGTGGTCGTATCGCTGAAGCGCTGATTTACGGCGATGACAAAGTAACGACAGGCGCGAGCAACGATATTGAACGCGCAACCGATATTGCTAAGAAAATGGTTACGCAGTGGGGCTTAAGTCCGAAACTTGGTCCACAGATGTATTTGGAAGAGCAAGGCGAGATGTACATGGGTGGTGGTTCTCACCGCATGTCAGGTATGTCAGATGAAACCGCTAAACTTATTGATGCTGAAATTAAAGATTTCATTGATCGCAACTACCAACGTGCGGAGCAAATCCTAAAAGATAATATGGATATTCTTCACACGATGAAAGACGCGTTGATGAAATACGAAACGATTGATGCATTGCAGATTGATGATCTAATGGAGCGCCGTGATGTTCGTCCACCAAGGGATGCACATGACATTAAGCCAGAGAAAAAAGCAGAATCTGCGAAAGTAACAGAAATAAAACCTGAGCCTAAAGCTGAAAAACCAGCAGAAGAGCAGTCAAATGACACATCATCAAACTCAGAACTTGATGACAAATCGTAAGATTAGGTAGAATACGACAGCCCCGAGCAATCGGGGCTTTTTTGTATCAGTTGATATAAGTTTTACTAGCATTCAATGCGAGAACTTAAATCAACTGCTATACGCCTTTCGTTATCACCAAACTTAGACTACAGAAAATAGGTATAGAATGTACGAGTTACGTTTACCCAAAGGGCGCACCCTTAGTTTAGACAAGCCTCAGGTAATGGGGATTTTAAATGTTACTCCCGACTCATTTTCTGACGGTGGACATTTTACTCACTTGGATAGTGCAATCAAACAAGCAAATTTAATGCTTTCACAAGGCGCTACCATCTTAGACATAGGTGGAGAGTCCACTCGTCCCGGCGCGCCAGAAGTTCAATTAGAAGAAGAATTACAGCGCGTAATACCGGTTATTAAAGCAATTCGCACGCACTCAGACTGTGTGATTTCGGTAGATACCAGTAAAGCCGAGGTGATGAAACAAGCAATAGAAGCAGGCGCTGATATCATTAATGATGTTCGAGCGTTACAAGAGCCAGATGCGCTCGAAGTCGCAGCTCAATACACGGATGTACCAATTTGTTTAATGCATATGCAAGGTCAACCTCGCTCAATGCAAAGCAACCCTCACTATGATGACTTATTTTCAGACATCAGTCAGTTTTTCGAAGCTAGGATCAGTGCGTGCAAGCAAGCTGGGATTGATACCAATCGGCTGATTTTAGATCCTGGTTTTGGCTTCGGTAAATCTCTAGAGCATAACTTTCGGATATTAGGTGGATTGGACAAGTTTCACGCTTTCGATTTACCTATTCTGACGGGCCTCTCTAGAAAGTCCATGTTTGGACAGCTACTCAATCGGGAAACGCATGAGCGTGTAGCTGCAAGCCTAGTCGGTGCACTGATATGTGCACAGAAAGGCGCGCACATAATCCGTGTTCATGACGTAAAAGAAACAAGCGACGCGCTTAATGTATGGCTAGCGTCGGTCAATGGAGTTACTCAATGACAACAAGAAAGTACTTCGGTACGGACGGTGTAAGGGGCCTTGTGGGCGAGTTCCCTATTACGCCTGAGTTTGCAATGAAACTAGGCTGGGCGGCTGGAAAAGTGCTGTCTGAGCGTGGTACCAAAAAGGTAATTATTGGCAAAGATACCCGCATTTCTGGCTACCTTCTTGAAACCGCGTTAGAGGCAGGGTTAATTGCCGCTGGGATCAATGTGATTTTATTAGGGCCTATGCCGACACCAGCTGTCGCTTATCTGACACAAACGTTCAGAGCTGAGGCTGGTATTGTGATCAGTGCATCTCATAATCCATACCATGATAATGGCATCAAGTTTTTTGGTGGCGATGGTAAAAAGCTCCCTGACGAGGTGGAACTTGCAATAGAAGCAAAGCTGGATGAACCGATGACGTGTGTCGCGTCTGAAAAACTCGGTAAAGCTAAGCGTCTAGAGAGTGCGGATGGTCGCTATATCGAATTTTGTAAAGGTCAGTTTCCTAAAGAGCTATCGCTTGAAGGGTTGAAAGTGGTGTTGGACTGCGCAAATGGCGCGACTTATCACATTGCACCAAATGTCATGCGTGAACTTGGTGCGGACGTTATCACAACCGCGTGTGAACCTAATGGTGTCAACATCAACGAAAAATGTGGCGCAACGCATGTCGAAGCGTTGAAAAAAGCAGTGCTTGAACATCAAGCGGATGTTGGAATTGCTTATGATGGTGATGGTGACCGAGTCATGATGGTCGATCACGACGGTCATGTATTTGATGGTGATGACATCGTCTATATTATTGCATGCCAAGCTCATGCCGATGGTACATTAGGTGGCGGTGTTGTCGGTACGGTAATGTCTAACATGGGGCTCGAAAACGCCCTTAAATCACGCGGAATTGCTTTTGAGCGCAGTAAAGTTGGTGACCGCTATGTAATGGAGCTTCTTGGTGAGAAAGGCTGGAAAATCGGCGGCGAAAGCTCAGGTCACGTTTTAAATCTGGATCTGATCAGCACCGGTGATGGCATCGTCTCTAGCTTACAAGTGCTTGCAGCCATGGTTGCGCAGAATAAAACATTAAAAGATTTGGGTGAAGGTTTTAGCAAATACCCAATGAAGATGATTAACGTGCGCTATAGCACTAAAGATGATCCAACCGAGCAAAACGCTGTTAAAGCAGTCGTCGCTGAAGTTGAAGCTCAGCTTGCCGGAAAGGGCAGAGTGTTATTACGTAAATCTGGTACAGAGCCAGTGGTTCGTGTCATGGTTGAAGCTCAGCAACAGAAGCAAGTTATCGATTTTGCCCAAAAAATCGCTGAAGTTGTTGAATCTGTGAGCAATTAAACCAAAAGTTAAATTTATTTCTTGTAACTTCGGGTGAGTAGAGTTAGTATCTCACCCGCTTTCTACTGCGGAGTATCGTATGACAACTAGAAAGCAAATTGTTGCTGGTAACTGGAAAATGAACGGCTCAAAGGCCCTCGTTGACCAAATATCAGAAGCAGTAAGCAATCAAGCATTTCAAGCAGATGTAATTGTTTTTCCTCCTGCCATGCTTATTGAGCAAGCAGCAAGTAAAGGGCTTACTGTCGGAACACAAACTGTTTCGGAATATAAAGAAGGCGCATATACTGGAGAAATTCAGGCGTCCCTGGCAAAATCTCTAGGTGCAACATATACCTTAGTTGGTCACTCAGAGCGGCGAGCTATTTACGGCGAAAGCGATGAAGATGTTGCGAACAAATTTGCACATGCTCAAGAACAAGGTTTGACACCAATTTTATGTGTTGGTGAAACCGAAGAAGAAAGAGAAAATGGGCAGACAGAGCAAGTGGTTGCTAGGCAAATAAACGCAGTTATCACCAAATTAGGTGTAGCAGCGCTAACAAACTCTGTGATAGCATACGAACCTGTTTGGGCTATTGGTACTGGTAAAACAGCATCTCCTGAGCAAGCGCAAGCAGTACACAAATTTATACGTGATTTGCTCTCAGAAAATGACAAGCAAATTGCACAATCACTGCAACTTCTTTACGGTGGCAGTGTTAATGAACAAAACAGTGAATTGTTATTCGCACAAGATGATATAGACGGTGGACTTATCGGGGGCGCAAGCCTAAAGCCTGAGAGTTTCGCAGCTATATGCAGAAGTGCAAAAGGATAAGTAAATGTACGAAATTCTAATGGTTGTTTACTTAATTGTGGCGTTAGCACTAATTGGTATGGTGTTAATTCAACAAGGTAAAGGCGCGGATATGGGTTCTTCGTTTGGTGCAGGTGCATCGGCGACAGTTTTCGGCTCATCAGGTGCAGGCAACTTTATGACTAAGACAACAACAATCTTAGCAACGATATTCTTTGTGCTAAGTATTGTTCTAGGTAACCTAACGACGGGTCAGATTAAAAAGACTAACGAGTGGGAAAATCTAGAGGCACCAGCTGCTGTAACAACTGTTCCAGCAACAAATGATGTGCCAGCGACAGAAGAAAATCCAGCTTCTGACGTTCCTAACTAATCATTAGGAAATACACTGAATTTGCGAATGTGGTGGAATTGGTAGACACGCCATCTTGAGGGGGTGGTGGCTTCGGCCGTGGGGGTTCAAGTCCCCCCATTCGCACCAAACAAAAAAACCAGCTTAGGCTGGTTTTTTTTCGTCTACCGTTTACCACTAAACCTAATACCTATTAGTCTTACCATTCACAGCTTCGCGAATAGAAGCTATTTTCAAACGAACAAGCCTAGAGCCATGGTAAAAACATAAGTAGAAGTTTCACTTTAGTAACATATAATCCTGATATCTGGTATAATTATTTGTTCTACAACGATTTTTTATTAAAATTAATTTTCTAATATTGGTTTTATTTTGGTTACAAAAACCCTAAAAGTAATTTTTATTAAATAAATATTTCAATTTAACTTAGTTGTGACTATAATACCCCTCCAGAGGAAAGAGATGCGCCTAGTGCATCTTTTTTTATGCCCAAAATTTGTAACGTTCAGTCTATTTAGATTTGATGGATTATTGGGCTAGAAGTAATAACACTGAGCTTGTTGCTTCTCTAGTTTGCGACCTCTCGCAACTAGTACACACACGGTGATTCCTTTGGAGATTATATGATTACAGTTTTGCCTCGCCTTGGTTTATCTGCCATTTCAGTTGCAGTGTTAGCAGCCGTAGCCCTTCCTAGTACAGCATTGGCCGAACAAGCTAATGTAGAGCAAGAAAAACAAGTGTTTGAAAAAATAGAAGTGACTGCTCGTAAACGTACTGAAAGTTTGTTCGAAACGCCTACTGCAATTACTTCTATCGGTGCTAGCGATATTGATAAAGCCAATATCAGTAATCTAGACGATATTGGTAAGTTCGTTCCAAACTTAAATATTACTCGCTATGGTGTAGGTAACGCTGCACATGCTTCTGTATTTATCCGTGGTATTGGTCTACAAGACCATGTGATCACAACGGACCCAGGTGTTGGTGTTTACGTTGATGGCGTATACCTTGGCCGTCAGATGGGTTCTAACCTTTCACTGCCCAATGTTGAACGCGTAGAAGTGCTACGTGGTCCACAAGGTACACTGTACGGCCGTAACACATTAGGCGGTGCGGTAAATGTGATCACTAAACAACCTGGCGCTGAAGAAGTTGCACGCGTTGAAGCTAAAATAGGTTCTCGCGGTCGTTTAGCGACTGATCTGTATACAAGCCAAACGTTAACAGACACACTAAGCTTTTCTGCAAGTGCTTCTTATAAAGAGCGCGACGGTGTAGGTAAAGCAATCAACTTAGCAAATCCTGAAAAGGAAATCGGCGAAGAGCAAGAGTTTAGTGGCCGTTTAGCACTTAGATGGCAAGCAACGAATGATTTAGTTGTCACCGCTGCATTTGACGGCGTTGAGAACGAGTCTGGTCAATCACCGTATACTATCGAATTAACAGATCCACTTGACTCAAATGACCCTTTCAATGGTGACTTCCCATTGCTAGATAAGTCTATGTTGCCAAACAATCCTGATGATTTGGCAACAACGGTTGCTGGCATTGAAAGCACAGATTATTCTGGTTGGGGTGGGTCAGTGACTGCTGATTGGCAAGCAAGTGATGTTTACTCTGTTAAATTTATCGCAAGCAAGCGTAGTTCTGAATATACCGGCGGCCTAGATGACGATGCGGTAGCACTTAATCTATCTGAATTCCCAGAAGAGGGCGGTGCAGATCAGTACTCATTTGAACTACAACTAAACGGTACTTATGACTCTTGGGATTTTGTATCGGGTCTTTATTACTTTAACGAAGACGGTTTTACCAGCTCTGGTCCGTTCGTATTTAGCCCGTGGAACACGCCAAATGGCTTATTAAACGATGGTCAGACAGCTTCTTTTGGTGGCTACGGTTACTTTGATATCAACCAAGAAACTGATGCCTATGCGGCTTACATCAATGCAAGCTTTGACGTGACTGAGCTGCTCAGCATAGGTGGTGGTTTACGTTACTCTGAAGATAAAAAAGAGGCAAACGCACTCTTCCCAAGCTTTGCTGCTCGTAAATATGTAAGCGCAGACTTTGACGAAGTGACGTGGGACGTGAATGCGTCATACCAGTTAACTCGTGACATCAATGTTTACGCGCAGGTCCAAAAAGGATACCAAAGTGGCGGCTTCCCACCACGTCCATTTGGTGGCCCAGATCAATTCGCTGCGTTTGATGAAACTAAAGCGATTAACTACGAAATCGGTTTCAAAGGCCAAGTGCATGAAAACGTATCTATGATGGTTGCTGCATTTGTAACGGATTACACCGATCTGGCGTTACCTTTCAACGACCCGACAGCTGGCGGTGGTTTCGTCACTATCGTGGAAAATGCAGGTGAGTCGAAAGCACAAGGTATTGAACTTGAAACGACAATTGCAATTACTGATGATTTCTCAGTACGCAGCTCAATCGGTTACCTAGACTCAGAAATTACCCATGTTGATGAAGGTGTTATTGGTATTGGTGAAGGCGATGCGCCGGCACTCACACCTCGATGGACTGTGATGGTGGCACCATCTTACTTCCATGACTTAGAGCATGGTGCAACGATTGCAGTTAACGCAAGCTACTCGTACCGCTCAGACATGCAAGGTCAGTCTGTAACACGTGCAAGCGAGCATATTGATTCTCGCGAATTGTTAGGTTTTAACATCTCATACACCAACGCTGAAGGTGATATGGAAGTAACGCTATACGGTGAAAACGTGCTAAACGAAGTGTACGATGTAGGTCGTCTACAGCAAAGTGGCTTTGTTGGTGTCATGCGCAGCAATGACCGCAGTGAGTTTGGTATTAAGTTCAAAAAAGAGTTCTGGTTAGATTAATTCAGACCTAGTTTGAAGACAGAAAAAGCCGCTTAGTTTTTTGCTAAGCGGCTTTTTATTGTAGCTACTCCGTCCTAAATTATGTGGCAACATTTCAAACTCATTCAGAATACGTAAAAAATGATATAACTGATTGTTTACATTGTAGTTAATCTATGGGAGCCTAGTGATAGGCGATATCTCTAGCCCAGTTTTTAGTCGTGTTGAGCTAATCATATCGTGCTTTTGGTTAACAATGTTCGTTTACCTATAGACGTGAAGACTATTCGTGACGTAGAGTCTATTTGAGCGTTGATATTTTTGAATCATACTAAGGAGAGGAAGTTGAGCAATACTATGTTAGCAGAAGGAAAGGAGATCCTAGCACAGCAGTCTTTTAGCTTATTGTTAGGCGCTGAGTTGGAGGTGTTTGAGGTTGGCGTTGCTGAGTTAAGTCTCGCTATTCGGGATGATCTTAAACAAAACTATGGTTTTGCACATGGCGGCGTGGTTAGCTATCTAGCTGATAATTGTATTACTTTTGCTGGTGCATCGGTGCTGGGCAGCTGTGTTACCTCAGAGTATAAAGTGAATTATGTTAGACCCGCTATTGGCGATAAGCTAATTGCGAAGTCAACTGTTTTGTATTCGGGTAAACGTCAGGCGACATGCGAATGTAAGGTATATGCGCAAAGCGGTGATGAAGAAAAATTAGTGGCGGTTTCTCTTGGCACAATAACTAAGGTTTAGGGTAGCAGGGGGCATTCTGAAGTGCATTTGCATGAAGTTGCCCCGCAATAAACGTGTTAGGTCTTTCTAGCGCTACCAGCCTTAGAGATTGATATAAGCGGGCAGCGCTATGTTAAACGCTTAGTTACAGAAACTAGAACGTATACGCAACGCTAAACTTTACACTCCTTGGCATGATATAGCGGCCATTGGGTGAATCTGGGTTACGTGGATCCCCTTCGGTGATCCCTTGCTTGTCAGTAAGGTTATCTACCGCTAGTTGTAGCTTTACGCCTTCAGTAGGCTCTACAATGAGACCAACATCGAGCTTTTCATAGCCCTCTAACACGACTGTATTTTCATTATCGCCAAAACGGTCGTCTACGGCTGAGAGTGTGCCATATAAGGTGGCATACATACCCGATACTTCAAAGTCGTAACTTGGTGTAACGCGCAGCATCCAATCAGGTTGGCGCTGTGCTTTATTTCCCTCATTTGTTGGGCTTTCAGTAATTTCAGTGTCTTGCCAAGTAGCATTCAAGTTTATTGATAAACCCGATTCATGGTTATAGCTGTAATCAAGTTCTACACCGGTTGCTTCATTGGTGAGAATTTCTGCAGGTATACCTGGGCGTCTTACAAACGTGTCGCCTTTCACTTCATTGGTAAATAAAGTAACAAACAGGTCGCCGGTTTCACCCATATATTTATAGCCAAGCTCAGCTTGTGTGACTTCTTTAATCAGCGACTCGCCCGATTCATAGGTGCTATAGTTGTCTCTGAAGTCGTCGAAATAAGGCATTTTGTAGCCTTTGTTCATACGCACAAAAACACCTGAATCTAAGCTCAAACTATAGTCAGCGCCTAAGGTCCATGAAGTCTTGCGCTCATCATAGTCAACCGCTTTTGTGATCACTCCGTCTAAATCTTCATCTACAGAGTATTCTACCTCGTGCTGCTCGCTACGCAGGCCCAAGTCTAATTTAAGCGCTTCAGTAGCTTGGTAACTAAGAGTGGTATAAACTGCCCATGTCGTGGCATCACCAGAGCTGTTAATGTCGTAGTTGAAGGCGCAACCGGCAACATCGCTATTACACGCGATACCATTCAATGCTTCGCCACCTTGCTCTAGAACGTGGTAGGCGGTATTACCTAAGCTCCACCAGTCTTTTGCAGAAGTAGTTGCTGTATAAATACCAAAGGCACTTGACCAATCACCAAAGGTTTTGCTTAAGGCTAAGTCATTGGAAAAAGCTTCGATATCTTTTAATACAACCCAGCGACCATATTGTTGTACCATGGTATCACCCGCGTATTCATTGCCCGTGACGCTACCTGTTGTGGTTTCACCGCTGTCCGCCACTTCACTTAAACGCATGGCACTGCCAGCAGGCACAAGGCCTAGTGTATTTGCATCGCCTTGCGTTAAGCTAAAGCGGTCATTTAACTGCCAGCCATTTTTGAATTCTACTTTTAAGCTACCTCCAGAAACATGGCCTTTCCAGCCGCGACCATCACCCATATCTACACTCATCGGTGTATTTTCATCACCGACATAAATAATCGCTTTGCGATTATTCGTTCCCAGCTGAGTAAAGCCCGCATCCACACCCTCAACATTAAGTGGGGTTGGCAGATACCATGCGCCTCTGTCATCAGTTTGACGGGTATAAAGGTTAAATTCACCATCAGCAAACTCTTTGGTTAGGTTTATGGTAAATTGATGGCCTTTTTCTGAGGTAAAGCCCGCATCACGGATCCCAGAAGAGCGTTTGATATAGCCGCCCACCATGTAGTAAAGATCATTGGAGATCTCACCACTTAACATGCCGTCAATGCGGTTAAGACCATAGTCTGTGGTGGTATATTTAAACGTCCCTTCGGTGTCGACTTGGCCGCGTTTAAGTTGAAAGTTAGTTGTTAAGCCCGGCTGACCATTAGACACCACGGGGTTTGGTCCACCACGCAGGCCTTCCATCATACTGATGGTTTCATCGAGTCTGAAAATCGAGGTGTTTTCTAAAAATGAGAGCGTTGGCGCGGGATATATAGGACTGCCTTGCAAACTAACCGTTAAGAATGGTGCATCCCCACCGCCTGGAAAGCCGCGAACAAAAACGTTGGCACCGGATTCTCCTCCTGAACTTTCAACCCAGATCCCAGGCACTGCTTTAAGCAAGTCAGCGGTACTTTTGGGGGCGAGCTTATCAATTTGCACGGCATCAATATTAGTCACAGCAAAGCTTGCATCAATTTTTCTGATCCCTGCGCCACCAGGTGTACCTGACACAATGATGGTTTCTACTTTTTCTTTGTTATTGTTCGGTTGTTGTTCAGCCTGAGCTGATGCGCTTAACGCAAGCGTTATAGCTGCAGCGATCAAGCTTAAGGAGTTAGTTTTTATCACGGCTAAAGCCCTCTTGTTGTTGTCATAGACTGGTATTTAACGACTGTCTATTTTTTAAAATAGATCTTAATGCAAACGTTTGCAATGATGTTGTTTAAAAATTTGTCATAAAATGATGGAAGGCGTTACAAATTTACAGTGATTGCTTATCTTTTCTGCTTGGTTAGGGTAAGGGATTCAATTAGTTATGGTCTAATTATCAAAAAATTGTAAGAATAGCAGTGCTATTAAGTGCGTTTATTAAGAGGTTTGCGATGGGAACAACACAATTAAAGCTATCTGATCTAGCAAGGCTAGCTGGAGTCTCTACCTCCACAGCTTCCCGTGCACTCAATGATAACCCTCTGATAAAAAAGGAAACTCGAGAGCGCATTCAGGCGCTTGCAAAAGAGCATCACTTTAGCGTTAACGCGGCGGCTAGTCGCTTACGGATGCAAAAAACCAAAGTCATTGCCGTTATTATCAATCTCGAAGCCGAAACCAAACAATCCGTCGACGACCCATTTTTACTTAAAGTAGTGAGCGATATTAATCGTGCGGTGAACCGAAAAGGGTACGAGTTATTACTCTCTAATTCTTATATGGCAGGGGAAGACTGGCATGGTTATTTTATTTCTGGCCGTCGAGCCGATGGAGTTATCGTTGTCGGGCAAGGCAAGGAGCAAGCACGAATTGAACGTGCTGCAAGAGCTGGCACGCCGATCGTGGTATGGGGCGACCCTAAAACTTCTGCAAATTATCCTATCGTTGGGAGTGACAATTTTATTGGTGGCCTTAGCGCAACGGAGCACTTAATTGCCAAGGGAGCGTCTAAACTTCTATTTTTGGGCGATCCGGGCCATGCCGAACTCGGTGAGCGCTATCGCGGATTTTGCCATGCGGTGGAAAAAGCCAAGGTAGAAGCGCAAATGATTAAAATCGACATTACTTCAGAGGCTGCCTACGCGAGTATAAACGCTTTGTTGCGAGCACAAGGATTAACCTTTGATGGGATCTTTGCGTGTAGTGATATGGTCGCGCTTGGGGCACTAAAAGCGCTAAAAGAGCGTTACATTAGCGTACCAAATGACGTACGAATAGTCGGATTTGACGACATAGCCATGGCACAGATCAGCTTCCCTGCGCTATCTACGATTAAACAAGACACCAATGCAGCGGCACAGTTATTGGTGGAAAAGCTGCTCTCTCAGCTAAGTGGTGAGACATGTGCTTCTCAAGAGGTTCCGTCATCATTAGTGGTCAGACAATCTAGTTAACCTGAATACGGGATAACAACTTGTTCTCTAGCAGCTGTTATCCCATACTACTGCGTTAAATTTGCTTGCAATAGGCCAGCTATTGACGCACAAATTTGCCTTGTATTAAGAAATAANCTTCTGGCTAGAGTGATA
>NZ_NSDG01000061.1:151585-182574 GCF_002289345.1 Pseudoalteromonas sp. HM-SA03
GCTTAGATATTTTAGTTGATTAACTAAATTCTTATCCCGAGTTCAGGTTAGTTAACGCAGCACAATATGCGATAACAATCATTAGCTTAAATTGTTTTGATGTGATTTGGAATGCAAACGATTGCAAAAATAAAAAAGTCTGTCTAGACTAAAAAGAAATCACAGTGTTTTAACGAGAATAACAATGAACCGAGCACGTATCATACTTGCCATGGCCGTTGGTTACTTCCTATTTGCTATTTTGCTCAATAGTGTAGGGACGGTCATTTTGCAGTCCATTCATAGTTTTGGTATTACAAAAGCCCAGGCCGCCACGCTAGAGGCATTTAAAGATCTTCCTATCGCCATCGTTTCATTTCTGGTTGCGTCGGTTATCCCCAGGGTTGGGTTTAAGATCGCTCTGACTGCAGTGCTCGCGGGCGTAGCATTAATTTGTAGTATCACTCCCATGGTCGCTGAGTTTTGGATTCTTAAATTAGTATTTGCTTCTGTAGGGGCGGCATTTGCGGTGGTTAAAGTGTCGGTTTATGCGCTGGTTGGTCAAGTTACTGAAGGGAGCAACCAGCATTCAAGCCTGCTTAATTTCATTGAAGGCGTGTTTATGTTGGGGGTCCTCGGCGGTTATTGGATTTTCGCGGCGTTTATTGACAACGGCGATAACTCTCTTGGATGGTTAAACGTCTATTTCGTGTTAGCTGTGCTGAGTGCTTTTACTGCATTTATCGTTTGGATTTCCCCAATTGCAAAGCCAGAGCCAACGCAAGCCACCGAGTCTAGTGTCTTTGCATTTATGGCGATGCTAAAGCTTGTTGCTAAGCCCCTTGTGCTGGTATTTGTGATTTCCGCATTTTTATACGTATTGATAGAGCAGAGTATAGGCACTTGGCTGCCTACTTTTAATAATGAGATCCTGTCATTACCGGTGAATATTAGCGTGCAAATTACCAGTGTTTTTGCTGCTTGCTTAGCACTCGGTCGGCTCGGTGCCGGCGTTGTGCTCACCAAAGTACATTGGTATGTGGTGTTAAATGTTTGCCTTGCCGCTATGGCAGGATTAGTGATTTTAACGTTACCGATGACTGAGGGTATTGAGAAAACGCTTATTTCTTCGTTATTTGACGCACCCCTTGTGGCTTTTCTCATGCCGCTGATCGGTCTTTTTATGGCGCCTATTTATCCAGTGATTAATTCGGTAATGCTAAGTAGTTTACCCACTACACAGCACGCGTCGATGACAGGGCTAATCGTTGTATTTTCAGCGCTGGGTGGTAGCACGGGTTCAATGATCACAGGTTTAGTATTTCAACATTTTGGTGGTCAACAAGCGTTTTATGGGGCACTTATTCCCATGCTGGTGATTGCAGTGTGTTTATATTTCTTTAAATCGATGAGTGAGTCTAGCCAATCAAATCATGCTCACACGCCAAGTCAACAAAAGGTGAGCTGAGGTTTTACATGCAGTACCAATCAAACTTTTATTCCACAGAGATTTTTAAGGCGGTGCAAAGCGCAGGCCTGTTTTCAGACAGTAAGGTTTTTGCAGATGCCATCGCAAAAATTCCGCTTGCAGAGATAGAAAACCAGTATGTGATGCAAAAGCCGACGGGAGAGGCATTACTTAGATTTGTGCATGCGCATTTTGACTTTGTTGCCAACAAAGAATTAAATGCCTTACCCGATTTTACTAGTGCGCAGCAGTATATCAGTGCGCTGTGGTCGCGTTTATCTAGAAAGCCGAGCACCGTTGCTAAGGGTTCCTTGCTACCTTTACCCCATCCGTATGTTGTACCGGGTGGACGTTTTAATGAGATTTATTACTGGGATAGCTACTTTACGGCACTTGGGCTTTTGGATGCGAACAGAAGCGATCTCGTTGAGGGAATGTTAGATAACTTTGTGAGTCTTATTGATCGTATTGGACATGTACCTAATGGCAATCGAGATTATTACCAAAGTCGTTCCCAGCCACCTGTAACCGCATTAATGGTTGATTTACTGTGGCAGGAAAAATCTCATGATAAGCAGTGGTTGTCACGAGTTACTCAGGCATTACTGAAAGAACATCAGTTTTGGCAGACTGGAGAGGATTTGAGTTGCACGGATAAAAAAGCGCAGTACCGAGTCGTCAACATGCCATGTGGGGGCAAACTGAATCGCTACTGGGATCCGCTTGCAGCACCGCGCCCAGAGTCTTTTATTGAGGATATAGAATTAGCCGCAGCGGTTACGGACAGCGAAACGTTTTATCAGCACATTCGTGCGGCTTGTGAGTCGGGGTGGGACTTTAGTAGCCGTTGGTTAGCAAACGCTGACGATTTAGCGAGCATTCGTACAACAGACATTATCCCTGTAGATTTAAATGCACTACTAGTATTGCTTGAGTCGCAAATCGCACATTGTTTTGAGAAATTAAACGAGCCAACGCAAGCGCAGTACTATGCCAATTTAGCGTCAAATCGCAGTGCACTGATACAGAAATATTGTTGGTGTGATAAAAAAGGCTGGTTTTTCGATGTGGATCTTAATGAGTATGCGCGTACTTCCGTTGAATCTCTAGCGGGCGTTGTGCCTATGTTTACAGAGCTGGTTACACCTGAGCAGGCAGGGCATATTGGCAAAAAACTTGAGACAGAGTTTTTACAGCAAGGTGGATTGGTTAGTACCTTAGTCACTACTTCACAGCAGTGGGACAGCCCTAATGGCTGGGCACCACTGCAGTGGTTTGCGGTGTCAGGTTTAAGGGCATATGGTCAAAATCAACTCGCGAAGAATATTATGCAAGCATGGCTTTATGCTGTTGAAACCGGTTTTGAGCAAACCGGCTGTTTGCTTGAGAAATACAATGTGGTTGAACCGGATAAACAGGCAAGTGGCGGAGAATACGTGGTGCAACAGGGTTTTGGCTGGACTAACGGAGTAACCAGTCGTTTTTATCGGCTTTTAGTGCCTGAAGTTGATAGTCCTTCGGCGTGATATTAAAGGCTTGTTTAAACGCTCGACTGAATTGACTTGGATGCTTAAAGCCGAGTGCAAAACTAATTGCGGTGATCTGAATTCCTGCTTTTAGTTTTGCCTTTGCTTCAGTTAGCCTCCGTGCTTGGAGCCACTGCTGTGGCGTCGTCGCAAATGATTTTTTAAATTGATTGAAAAAGCGACTTCTACTCATGCAGCTAAGTTTACAAAGTTTCTCTACATCTAATGGCTCGTCTAAATGAGTCTCCAAATAATGCATCGCTTGATACAAACCGTTATGATCTGGTGCTTGTTTTACTGCACCTAACAGCAGATCTCGGCTTTGTTGCTGTAGTAGTCTTGCAATTAGTTCGTCCATTGCCAAATCGATAAAGTACCCCCGCTCAGCCTCATTCTCACTGAACAGATGGAGCAATCGCCCCAAACAGTGCTGGGTTTGCCAGTTATGCTCGGTGTGCACCAGCTGCTTTTGATAATTAAAATCACTAGGAAGCGAAAGCGCTAACTTCTCGCTCACGGTATTAATTTTCTCTCGACTGATCTCAATTGCTAAACAGGTAGTGGGAGCGGATAAGCTGGCGTCGGGAAAGTCTATAAATACGGTTTGTTCTGGTGCCAATACGAAGCTTTGATGAGGTAAAAAGGGTTGGTGATAGTCGCAACTGTCTACGTGCATCACTTTTTTACCTGTGATCATCGCGCAAAACAACACTTCATTAGAGGCGAGTTTGACTCTATTGGTACTTTCGTATGTGTCATAGACGCTAAGCTCTACCTGATTGGCGGCAAAACTTATTTTGTTTTCAACTAAGCGTTCGACATGACTGCGATGTTTAGAGATCTGCAAACAATGCACTCCTTCTCGGTTATTTTTGGACTGTGCGTATACATTCCGAGACCCTAAGTTAAGTTTTTAAAGGTGAATTTGACTAATGTCAAATATTAGTAAAAACAAAACTGGGACGAATGAAGCCCAAATAAATAACACAAGTTGCAGAGGTAAAAATGATATACGCAAATCCAAATACTGAAGGTGCAGTCGTCAACTTTAAGTCGCAATATCAAAATTTTATTGGTGGTGAGTGGACGCCACCCGTTGACGGCCAGTACTTCGACAATATTAGTCCTGTTAATGGCGAAGTGTTTTGTCAGATCCCGCGTTCAAATGATGCAGACATTGAACTGGCACTTGACGCCGCCCATGCTGCAAAGACGGCGTGGGGTAAAACTTCGGTCACTGAACGAAGCAATATATTACTCAAAATCGCAGACCGAATAGAAGCAAACCTTGAATACCTAGCGGTAGCCGAAACGTGGGATAATGGTAAAGCTGTACGTGAAACGCTAGCCGCTGATGTTCCGCTTGCTGCTGATCATTTCCGCTATTTTGCAGGTTGCATCCGTGCTCAAGAAGGAGCTATTGGTGAAATTGACGAGTCAACCGTGGCCTATCATTTTCATGAGCCTCTGGGCGTTGTGGGGCAGATCATCCCATGGAACTTCCCATTACTTATGGCTGCTTGGAAACTGGCACCGGCTCTCGCTGCTGGAAACTGCGTAGTGCTAAAGCCTGCGGAGCAAACGCCTGCGTCTATTTTGTTGTTGATGGAACTTATCGCTGATTTATTACCAAATGGCGTGGTTAATATCGTAAACGGTTTCGGGAAAGAGGCGGGGGAAGCGCTTGCTACGAGTACACGTATCGCAAAAATTGCGTTTACAGGCTCGACTCCTGTGGGCTCTCACATTCTAAAATGTGCTGCTGCAAATATCATTCCCTCAACGGTGGAACTAGGGGGGAAATCGCCCAATATCTACTTTAGTGATGTGATGCAAGCTGACGATGATTATCTAAGTAAGTGTATTGAAGGCGCGGTGCTGGCCTACTTTAACCAAGGCGAAGTATGTACTTGTCCATCGCGATTGCTCGTGCAAGAAGATATATACGACGGTTTTATAGCCAAAGTCATCGAACGCACTAAGGCGATTAAACGCGGCAATCCGCTTGATACAGAGACCATGGTTGGTGCACAAGCCTCACAAGCTCAATTTGATAAAATTCTTAGCTATATTGATATTGGCAAGAAGGAAGGGGCTGAAGTGTTAATCGGTGGCGAAGTCGCAGAGCTTGGCGAAGGTTATCACAAAGGCTTTTATATTCAGCCGACGCTGTTAAAAGGGCATAACCAAATGCGGGTATTCCAAGAGGAAATATTTGGTCCGGTGATCTCTTTATGCACTTTTAAAGATGAAGCGGAGGCTTTGGAATTGGCGAATAGCTCTGAGTTTGGTTTAGGTGCTGGGGTGTGGACTAGAGATATGAATCGCGCATATCAATTTGGTCGACAAATCGAAGCGGGTCGCGTGTGGACTAACTGTTATCATATGTATCCTGCACACGCGGCATTTGGTGGTTATAAAAAATCAGGTATTGGCAGAGAAACTCACAAAAAGGCGCTGGATCATTACCAACAGACCAAGAACCTCTTGGTGAGCTATAGCACCAGTCCTTTAGGCTTTTTCTAATTTAATTATTATAGAAGTATTGAGTACTGACCATTGTGACAGTACTCAATTAATCAGTCATAAGACTAAGTTGTTTATTCGCAAACACTATCCTACGTTTGAGCCCTTTACCAGACACGCTGGTGGTGTAAGAAGGCTCACATAGCCGATTTAATTCAAGTCCCGATATGCCTTTACCATTTTTATCTGCTAGTGTCAGGTTGCCCACGGATATTTTCTAATACTACTCGTTTCCAGAAGTGATGAGCTCGTCAGCCAAACTTGTTAAGTCAGGTAGCACGTAATCTGGTGCTTCTGCTAGAGGATAGAGTTGCTTTTGTGGTCTTGCAATAAATGCTGTGTGCATGCCCGCGGCTTTAGCGCCGGCAACATCCCAGCCGTGAGCAGCCACCATTAGCGCTTGGTCTGGACGAATATTTAATTGCTGTAACGCCCATTCGTAGGCTCTTAGGTCGGGCTTATACACTTTGATGTCTTCAATACTCAAGCGTTGCTCAAAATAGGTAATTAGACCAGCATTTTCAAACTGCGCTTTAACCCCCGCATTCGATGAATTGGTTAAACTCACGAGTTTAAAGCCTGCCCGTTTGAGCTGTTTTAGCGCCGGAATGACATCTTCATGTGGGGGCAAAGAGAGCAGGGCGGGCACGATTGCTTGTTTGGCTTGTGAGTCAGTTATCGTTAGGCCTTTGTTCTTTGCAACCATTTGTAGTGCGGCAACGCCTATCTTGCCAAAATCTTGATAATCACCACTTACTGTAGTCACTAACGAGTGATGTAGCATAGTGGAAAACCAAAGGGGTAATAGGGACTCATCGCCCCTCAAAACTTGGCTAACCGGTTTATTCATTGACTCTAAATCAAGTAAGGTTTCATTGACATCGAAGAAAATAACTTCCGGGCGCTCAACCTTTGAGTTGGCTTGGCTAATATTCGGCATTAGGCCTCCTAACATAACGAATAGACTAATTAAGGTGCGTTTCATTGATAATTCCAATTTAGTTGTGATGAGAAACAGTATATTTATTTGATAAATTCAAACAAAGCGCGCATATTCGAAAGCAAGATTCGAAAAAATTAAATCTATATGTATTCAATCGCTGAACTCGAAACATTCTTGGCTATTATTAAACATCAAGGGGTGGTCAATGCTGCGAAGCAATTGAGACTCTCACCGGCGACAGTTAGTCATCGTCTTAATAAATTAGAGCAACATTTAGACACGACTTTGCTGTTTAGAGATAGTCGTACGCTAACCTTGTCCCCAGCCGGAAGTATTTTTAGAGAGAGGGTGGAGCATATATTAGAGGCGCTTTATGATGCTGAGCACGAAATAGGTGCGAGGAGCTCAGCGGTGAGCGGGTTACTTCGTGTCACTATGCCGCCTTGGGTGTTTTCACAATTTGTGATGCCAAACCTAAGTCAATTTGAGCAAGCGCACCCGCAATTAGCACTCGATTTCCTGATCAACGATCAGTTTGTAAACATAGTTGAAGGTGCTCAAGATGTAGCGATACGCGTTGGACAATTGGCTGATTCTGGGTTGTTGGCGAGAAAACTATGCGATAACCACCGAATATTATGTGCAGCGCCGAGCTATATTGCCCGCTATGGCATGCCAGATAATATCAGCGAATTACAAAATCACTTTTTTGTATGTTTACCCTGGCAAAGGGAATTTAAGTTAAAAGAACCAAGCGGTAGAATTGTACACTTTAACGCAAAAACTCGTTTTACGATTTCAAACTCAGACAATATGACTTCTGCCGCCTTAGCTGGGCATGGTATTGCAGTTAAATCTCACATTGCCATCAGAGATAACCTAAAAAGGGGTGAGTTAGTACCTATAATTTCTGGTTGTCTCGACAGTGATGACGCACCTATTTGGTTTGTCAGGCCTCAGCACTCGCTGAAGACACGTAAGGCAGAGGCATTCTATGAATTCATGAAAGCATTATTCGAAAATGATGGCTAATACTTTAGTCTGCTTGTGCTTTTAAACTAATAACTCTAAACTCCGTATTAAAATTAGAAACTAACCAGCTTGATGTTTGTAAAATCAAACTGGTAATACTGATAGCAAACGGAGCTGCTATGTTTAAATTTATTTCTTGGATTTTTTCTATCACCGCATTTTCACTTACTCTATTCTTTATCGTGCAAGGTAGTTATATGCTATGTTTAGTCATGCTACTCGCGGGGTTAATTGCATTGCCAAAACATGAAAAAGAATTGCAGCCACTGGGTATGAGGTTACATGCTAAACATTTTGCTCGAGAGTCTCGCTCACTTAGCTCAAAAGAGGTAATGAACTTTTTGTTAGCATGCTTAATGGCAGGAGCCAGCCTTGCGTACCAATGGCATGTGGTAACAATATAGACTTTACTTAATATCTTGAGTGTTTAAATGCGGCCATGATCCGAGTTCCTATTAATGGGATACTCGGATATTTTTCAATGCTATCCCGCGATAGAGTTAACCTCATAACAGAAATAGGATAAAACATACTGGATATTTAAAATTTACTCACCAGCTGTTAGATTGGTTATAACTACCATTGCATGGAAGAGCAATTGAATGTCACAGCCGTTAAAATCCTCATCAATACGTGTTCAAGAGTTCCTAGCCAGTCATGGGCATAACTTCACCGTTACGGAGCTTGCAGACTCTACTCGTACGGCGAAAGATGCTGCAAATGCGATTGGTTGCACTGAGTCTCAAATCGCCAAGTCTCTGATATTTAAAGATAGCAATACAGAAAAAGCGGTCTTGATAATTGCTTCTGGTAGCAACCAAGTGTCCGTGAAAAATGTGGAAGCTGCAATTAGGGCCTGTTGCTCTTCCAAGTTTGTTTTTGCAGCAGTTTGATTGGTATTTACACAAGGCAGAGCCTGCGTAGCATAGTCATTCTATGTAAGTCTGGCGATAAAGACTTTGTGCTCCTGCAAAGTCACCTTACCCCACATCCTTGTGGGGCAACACAGAAGAAATGCTAATCAAGCGCTGCCCTTTGGGTTCACCTGAGTGCGCTTTGTTCATTGTTGCTCAACTTTTGCCTAGATTACTAGGCGGCAAGTCGAGCGTCGCGACCAAAACACACTCAGAAGAACAAAAATCAAACAGCAAAGGTCTACAGGCCCTGATGTTAAGCTTGAAAAAGCAGACGCAAACTTTGTGCGGGAAAAAACCGGATTTGCCATTGGCGGTGTGCCTCCTGTAGCGCACATTGACTCAGTGTTGACGATAATTGATAAAGATTTAAAGCAATACGATCGTATTTGGGCTGCTGCAGGCACGCCCAACTCGGTTTTTGAGTTAAAAGCGCATGATCTAGATACGCTTACGGGTGGCACTTGGTTAGATATTGCGAAGTAATCCTCAGTTCGTAATCGACCTTGTGTCTATATGATTTATCTATTAATCAACTTGTCGTCGCTATTAAGGTGATTAACCAGTAAAGTGTTTTCTAGATGGGAAGAGCCTGATAGTCACTCAAAATAGTCGTACTAATACCGCCCTCAATGTAGCTGAATTTAAAAAGTAAAGACACAGAGATACATGATAAACTTACCCCCAATAATTCAGTGGCATGACTATCTACGATATTCGAGCTACAAGTCAAAAGTGTGGCCAAACGTGTGACCTATTGATGTATTTGATTTGTATTTTAATCATAACTTGATGATATTTAGGGTTTAATTGATTTATGTGTGAGTTGTTGGGGATGTCGGCAAACGTACCGACGGATATTTGTTTTAGCTTTTCTGGTTTATTGGAACGCGGAGGAAATACGGGTCCTCATAAAGATGGATGGGGTATCACCTTTTACGAAGGGAAAGGATGCAGAACATTTAAAGATCCAGAGCCGAGCTGTCAGTCTGAAATCGCAAAATTGGTCAAAGCATATCCCATAAAAAGTGTTTCGGTTATCAGCCATATTCGTCAAGGGAATAGGGGGCGAACTTGTCTGGAAAATACCCACCCATTCACTCGAGAGTTATGGGGTAGAGAGATCACTTACGCTCACAATGGCCAGCTCTCGGACTATAAAGACTTAAAAACTGATTTCTACCGACCTGTTGGGAATACAGACAGTGAACTTGCTTTTTGTTGGATTTTGGACAAAGTACGAGAAAAATACCCAAGTCGTCCGTCAAACATGGTTTCAGTTTTCAGGTATGTCGCAAAGCTAGCGCATACATTGAGAGACAAAGGGGTGTTCAATATGTTGATCACTGATGGTATTTATGTGTTGGCGTATTGCACCAATAATCTGCATTGGATAACCCGTAGAGCCCCATTTGGTAAGGCTACCTTAATTGATGCGGATATGGTGGTGGATTTTCAAAAAGAAACCACACCGGATGATGTTGTCACTGTTATTGCAACTCGACCGCTGACTAACGATGAGGAGTGGCAGAAGCTTGAGCCCGGCGAGTTTGCTTTATTCAAATTAGGTGAGAAGGTGTAGTACTTAGTTTTTCTAAGCAAAGGCGGCTTAGGTGAGCCGCCTGCTAGCGAATATAATCAATCAACGAAGTCGCTATCAACTCTCTGATTTGGGTTGGTAGGTTTTAAGCTCTATCTGAAACTGCTCCATACCATCTTTGCCTTTGTACATTTTCACCAGCATATGATCATAACTTGGTGCAAACCAAGCAATGGCCTGACGATCACTATCATCATAAACGCGCTTAACTTTGATAGTTTTGACGTTGCCAAAAGGTAGGGTGATCATTTCCTCGCCGACTACCTCAAAATCATAGCTTCGTTGGTCGCCTTTTTTGTCTATGATAGGATAGCTAAACTTGGTCTTTCCTGCCTTTAAATCCTCTCTCAGCTGTACTTGATAACTAATTGAATCTTGCTGATTCTCAAGCCACTTCACTTTCAGTGGATACTTTTCTTTACTAGAAGTAATTGCTTGGTTTTGATGATCAAACTTAATTTTGTAGCTTTTATCTGGGCCAGTCCCTTCACGAGTCATACTGTAATGCAGGGGGCTGACGGTATGCTCGGTGACTTTAAACAGTGATTCTTCAGCTCTTACGTCTGAAAAAATCATCCATTCGATATCGCTTTTGTAACGTACAGCGTATGTTGCGTCCGCTATTTTTGTGAGGTCTCGCGTGGCGCTACCATGAACTTCACCTTTGCGTGAAACTTGGTATTCTGCGTGATATTCAGTGAGTGGGTTTGCGAATGTCGAGGTGGAAAGTAGAACGCTAATACCAATTAGCACAGCGCTCCATTTTTTATTTTTCTGGGTACGGCGTACCTTGAACTGGTAAGGTTTTGTTATCAAAAACAGCATAGTCTGCTTCCATTGTTAGTCTTTGTTCGCTGAACCACTTGACCACCAAAGGATAAAGAATGTGTTCTTGCTTATGCACACGTTGCGCCAGTGACTCTGCCGTATCATCTGGAAGAATAGCGACCTTGGCCTGACAGACCACAGGACCACCATCTAACTCCTCTGTGACAAAGTGAACGCTAGCACCATGTTCTGCATCGTTTGCATCGATTGCTCTTTGGTGGGTGTTCAGCCCTTGATACTTAGGCAACAAAGAAGGATGAATGTTCAACATTTTTCCTCTAAATTTTTGCACCAAGTTTGGAGTTAGAATACGCATAAATCCAGCTAATACAACCAAATCTGGTGTAAAGCTATCAATTAGTTGACCAAGTGCAGCGTCATACTCATCACGAGAAGTGTATTGCTTATGGTCTAAAACAGAAGTCGCTATACCAGCCTCTTGCGCTCTGGTTAGGCCGTATGCGTCCGCTTTATTACTAACAACGGCTGCAATTTCACCTTGAATATAGCCAGATTTGCAAGCATCAATGATTGCTTGCAAATTTGAACCACTACCAGAAATCAGAACAACAAGGCGAGTGGGTGCCATTACTTGGCACCACCTAAGATCTCAACTTGCTCTTCACCAGCCTGAGCGTCTTGAATTTCACCGATGTGCCAAGCGTTTTCGCCTTGTGCTTTCAAGATTTCAAGGCTTTGCTCAAGCTTGTCAGCAGGAACAACTAAGATCATGCCAACACCACAGTTGAATGTGCGGTACATTTCGTGCGTTGCAATGTTACCGTTTTCTTGTAACCAGTTGAAGATTGCAGGCCATTGCCAGCTATCACCTTTAATCACCGCTTTTGCTGACTCAGGTAGCACACGAGGGATGTTTTCCCAAAAACCACCGCCAGTGATATGAGAAAGTGCGTGAACATCAACTTCTTTTAATAGCGCTAAGATTTGCTTCACGTAGATACGGGTTGGCTCTAGCAGGTGCTCGCCTAGAGTTTTGCCTGCGAACTCTGCGTTAGTGTCTGCGCCAGATACTTCTAGTACTTTACGGATTAGAGAGTAGCCGTTTGAGTGCGGACCGCTTGAACCTAACGCAATTAGCTGATCGCCAGTTGCAACTTTAGTTCCATCAATGATTTGAGACTTTTCCACCACACCAGTACAAAAGCCAGCCATATCGTAGTCATCGCCTTCGTACATGCCTGGCATTTCAGCCGTTTCACCACCGATAAGCGCACAACCAGAAAACTCGCAGCCTTTGCCAATACCAGATACTACATCTGCCGCAACATCAACGTCTAACTTGCCTGTAGCATAGTAGTCCAAGAAAAATAGGGGTTCAGCGCCTTGGACAATAAGATCGTTAACACACATAGCAACTAGGTCAATACCTACTGTGTCGTGCTTTTTCAAATCGATAGCTAAGCGTAGCTTAGTACCAACACCGTCAGTGCCAGCAACTAAAACAGGCTCTTTATATCCGGTTGGGAGTTCGCATAGTGCACCAAAACCACCAATGCCACCCATTACTTCTGGGCGACGAGTTTTTTTCACTACGCCTTTAATTCTTTCGACCAATGCGTTGCCCGCATCGATGTCAACGCCAGCGTCTTTATAACTAAGAGACTGTTTTTGTTCGCTCACAGGTTTTCCTCAAAAGTTGCTAGATAGATTTGCTTAGAAACGCCGACATTTTACAACAATTGCATCTAAGCGGCTAGCGACTTTGCAAGAAACCCTAAGAATGTGGTCAAAGGTCCTCGATTTTGTATCTCGAACAGTATAAAGAAACGACAAAAACTTTGATTGCTTATAACTGAATGTAATTTGCGTTAGATCAATATTCAAGGAAGGTAGCAGCGTACTATGAAAACAGACCCAATCAGACGGTAACTTCAAAAAATGTATTCGAAATCACTGTCACTAACGGCGCATTGATTGGGTCTATCCTAAACTCAAATGCATTTCAGCCTTAACTTGAGGTTTGTACCTAAACTCAGATTACCTAGCTATTTATGGGAATAAAACGATGAATATTGAACGCCACAGCCTAGCTAAAGAACTACCAGAGTTTAAAGACAGAATTCATGAATTAAAACTGTCTGATGGACATTTTTCAAAACTCTTTAAAGATTATCATGAAGTAGACAATGAAGTTATTCGAATTGAAGACGGTGTAGAGCACTCAAGTGATGAGTACCTTGAGTCACTGAAGAAAAAGAGGCTGTGGTTAAAAGATCAACTTTACCGAATTCTAAAAAGTGTAGACTAACCTTTAGTCAAGGCCAACTTTCCTATGTGAGCGGGCCGCCAAGCCCGCTACTATGCTCCCCGCCAATTGTTGAATAATTTAGCCTGTCCCGAGCAAGGGCCGATTTATAATCTATACTCTAACCATTGTATTCCATGCACGACGACTCCTTTGATTGCACTTATATTAGTATTAGCTGGCAGCTTTATCATGGGATTAGCTTTTTCTCCGGCCTTTAAGATATGTCGATTAACGTCTTCGGTCGGGTGGCGAGTGTTGTTAATTCTTATGGCTTTGTTTGAACTCGGATACTTGAGCTTTGCCTACTTCCTGTACGATCACGATAGCGCTAGTTTTATTGAGCAAGGTTTAAGTTTAATCCTGTTTCTAGGTTCCATTTTTGTTTTTGTGGTGAATTGTTTAAGTTTAACCAGTCTGCAAGAATTGAAGGAAATTGCAACGCAGGCCAAATATAACGCGGAACATGATTTTTTAACGGATTTAGAGAATCGTCAGCGCTGCATTGATGCCATTAATGAACGTAAACATCAGCAGCTCGATTTTAGTGTTATCTTGGTTGATTTGAATAATTTTAAGCAGATTAATGACGCAAAAGGGCACTTCTTCGGTGATAAATTGCTGGTGGAACTTGCACACAAAATGCGTGCAGCACTACTTCCTCGTAGCAAGTTATATCGTATGGGCGGCGATGAATTTATTATCCTGATGGACGTGACAGACGTAAACTGTATTTACTCTCAAAACAATGCACTGCTAAGCGAATTAAAGTCAGGTATAGAAATTGAAGAGTTGCAGTTAGACGTGACGTATAGCGCAGGAGCAAGCTTATGGACTAAGTCGCGCCAACTTGATGTGTTTGACCTTTTGAAGCAAGCCGATATCGCCATGTATTCGGCCAAACATAGCCGTCAAAGTATTGTCATCTTCGATGAAGAGCTCCATGAGGGAATTGAGGCCGAATTCCAACTATTGGCTAATCTCAAAGTTGCACTCGCTCGAGGTGAATTGACGCTCTACTATCAACCGATAGTGTGTTCTCAAAGCGGTGATACTCATGGAGTAGAAGCGTTATTAAGGTGGCCTCAGCCCGATGGCACAATGATAATGCCAGATCAGTTTATTGAGTTAGCGGAGCGCAATAATTTGATCAGGCAACTGAGTGCATTTGTGATTAATCGTGTATTCCAAGACCTCGCAATATTGATTGAAATAGATGACAAGTTGGTTGTGCATATCAATCTTTCCTGCCAAGACTTTGCTGAGCAAAACCTAATTAACACCCTTGCCATGCTACTGGATACTCATCGAGTCGACCCAACCCATATAGTATTTGAGCTTACAGAAAGCACCGTGATGGAAGAAGTGGAAAAAGCGAGAAGCCTAATTGAAACATTAATAGATATGGGATTTGCAGTGAGTATTGATGATTTTGGGACGGGTTTTTCTTCATTTTCTATTCTAAAAGAGTTACCAATCTCGCAGATCAAAATAGACGGCTCGTTTGTAAGGCTAAGTCATGAAAGTGAAAAAGATCAAGCTATAGTAGAAACCAGTATGTTTTTGGCGCGTAAATTGAACTGCAGTATCGTTGCTGAGGGTGTTGAAAGCGATGCCTGCTTGCAGTATTTGTATAGCTTAGATTGTCCTTATATCCAGGGTTTCCAGATATGTGAACCGCTCTCGCTAAGCGAATGTGTAAAGTGGATTAATTCCCAGAGCATGGTGAGAGGTGCGATGAAAAGGTTAGACGGTTGAGGTCAAATCCTTTTCTGCTAAGAGCTTGCTGTCCAGATGTACGAATAAATTGCTGTCGACTAGAAAGTTAACATGGGTTTAGGTGGGATAAAGCCGTACATTTGTTCAAATCCCGGGATCTCCGTTTCCCATATTGGTGTCTCTTCACCAATATGTGCCCTGAATGCATCTAAGAAAAGCCTTGTTCTGACCGGTAAGTCGCGATGGGGATAGAGTGCATACATTGCAGCAAAGTCAACTAACTTAATATCAGTTAAAATCGGTTGTAATTTGCCTTCAGTAATTTCTTTACCGACTAAAAAGGCTGGTGCAACAATATAACAAGTACCTGATAGTACACTTTCCATCAATGTATCTCCGTCGTTGGTTCTGAAGATACTCTTTACAGGCATTTGCTGTTCGATGCCTTGCTCATCTTGATAGGTGATACTGGTAAACCTTAATGCATCACTGGCGTAAGTTGCAGCTGGTAATTCGCTGAGTTCCTTAAGCGAGTTTGGCGTGCCATGGGTTTTTAAGAACGTTGGGCTTGCTAATATGAGCAATCGGTTGCGTGCAATTCTGCGGGCGATAAGCGATGAATCTTTAGGCTCGCCGACACGGAAAGCTAAATCAAAACCTTCACCCACTAAGTCCACGAGTCTGTCTTCAAGTCTAAGCTCAACTTCAACATGAGGAAAACGTTTTTGAAAGTCATTGATAACAGGTTGTACGTAGCGTCGACCTACCACAGTAGAGCTGGCAATTTTAAGCAAACCTTTAGGTTCGGTATGATAATTTTGTGCGATGCGCTGAGTGTCGTTTAGTAGCAGTCTTAGCTCTTCCGCTTTTTTTACCATTTCTGAACCAGCAGAGGTGAGCGAGAAAGAACGAGTTGTACGATTCATCAATCTTACACCGAGTTCTTCTTCCAGTTTGGTCATCTGTTTAGAAATCACAGAGCGATCGATATTTCTCAGTTGCGCTGCACTGGC
The DNA here is from genome assembly GCF_002289345.1 of Pseudoalteromonas sp. HM-SA03. Lineage (GTDB taxonomy): Bacteria > Pseudomonadota > Gammaproteobacteria > Enterobacterales > Alteromonadaceae > Pseudoalteromonas. The sequence goes on from NZ_NSDG01000061.1 coordinate 167,400, forward strand.
AAAAGAACCGCGCTCTACAACGTCTAAAAAGATTAATAATCTGCTGCTAATATCCATGATGCGAAAAAGTTCACTAACACTGATGCCATTGTGACACTAAACAATTGGAAATGCGAGTAGCATATTTACACTAATAAAGTTGTGGCGCGGTGCTAACAATGGTTTAATGAAATGAGACATACAAATCAAATTATTTTATTTTTAGGCATAAAGTAAAGGTATATGATGAAAGCAGTCCGATTCAATCACACAAATGGACTTACCTTCGAGCAGGGAGAAATTAGTTTACCTGAGGCAACGGATGATCAGGTCTTGATCAAAGTTGAATACGTTGGTTTAAGCTTTATCGATACCAAAGTGGCCAACTGTCCCTGCGAAGAAACACCGAATAGAGTGTTTGGTGTAGATGCTGTGGGGGTTGTTGAAAAAGCGTGTAAAACAGGATTTCCAGAGCCTGGTACTCGGGTTTTTTGGCATGGTGACATTCGAGAGCAAGGCACGATGAGCGAATTTGCTTTGGTGCCAAGCCACGCGCTTACTGTATTGCCAAAAGATGTTGATGGAAAGTTGGCTGCTGCTTCAATTGCACCTGCAATGTGCGCATTAATAGGATTATTCAAACTGCAATTAAATGCAGGAGATACGGTCTTAATCGAGTCTGCTCATCATCCAGTTGGTCAAATGGTAATACAATTTGCCAAACAGGTGGGGCTTGGAGTGGCGGCATGTTCTGAGTCCAAATATAAGAAGCTGCTTGAAAAGCTAGGTGCGGATCTCGTGTATACCCAGCCTGATTTTTCCGGCTTAGCCGATGCCCTGCAGCTTTCTTTTGGTGCAGCAGAGGTGCAAGGTGCACTAGATTTAACTGGAACACATACCCAACAATTAATTTCGCATTTGATATTTTGTGGTCGAGTAAGCTGCCTAGCGGGATTACCTAGTATTGAGCAACACGTCTTAATGAAAAAAGCGCCAAACATAGGCATCGTTTCTTTGTGTGGCAGTTGGCTTTCCAATAGCGTTTGTGCGCAGCAGAGAATGGCATTCATTGGAAATACTCTGGCTGAAAAGCTTGAAAAAAATGAAATTACTTTGCAGCAACTTGAATCTATCTCACCACAGCATGATACGTTAATTGAAACGCTGAAAAAGCTAGAAAGCAACGATAATATCACGTTTTTTGTGGCTGATATGAAACTGTAGTTCCCATTAGCAACAATAATTTATCCTCTTTACGCAACAATACTGAGCTTGGCTGTATTCGCTGGGCTCAGCGCCCAAATAAATTGATACAATTTCTGACATTTTTCATCGTTTGAACACCGTATACTTCCCAGCATGCCTCGTCATGATGGGAATACGTCTTTATCTTTACGACTTCATAAAGAATCATTTTCATCGCAAAGCGAAATTTTACACTGCGTTAATTGATGTCTTAGGGGCATCAATTTGGTGCGAATTGATATGTTTATTTGCACTCGTCAAATTGGATAGACTAGTGTTGTCAGTTTAATAAGGATTAAACAATGAAAAAGTTACTTGTTATTTTCAGTTTTCTCATCTTCTCAAGTGTCACATTTGCGAATGACACACCTTATGAATTAATTAATCAAGTCGGCGATAAGCTATTTGCTGATATAAAAACGGTTAATCAAGATGGCAAGGCAACTGAAACTCAGATGAAGGGTATAGTACGTAGTCGCTTGATGCCACACATCGATGTAAAGTTTGTATCTTTTAAATTGCTTGGCAAACATATTAAAGGGCTAAAAAGAGACGAAGCTATTGAGTTTATTGGTGCGGTTGATAACTATCTTGTATCTACCTACGCCAATGCGTTTTTACAGTACAAAGGCCAAGACGTATTGTTTGAAGAGTTACCGGTATCTGATGGTGCTGATTTTGCGACGGTTAAGGTGGTAATAAGAGAGCAATCAAAACCAGATATAGGCATGCATTTTAAGTTTCGTCAAAGCAAAGATGGAGACTGGAAGGTGTATGACATGGTTGCTGAAGGTATTTCTTTATTGAGTGCTAAGCAAAAAGAGATCACGATGAGAATTTCAGAAGTAGGCTTAGCTCAGGTTACGGCTGAATTGAAGAGTAAAGCATAAATCAAATTACTTCCCCCCGACTTTGAAGTAACCAAAAGAGCACATCATGATTGAGTGCTCTTTTTTTTAGTTTTGAAATCAGACTACTTGGTTTATCAGTGGCTTCTCAAGTCTTGCTGCGTCGAGGTTTTCACAGGTTATTGTTGCAATCTGTTTTAGTGCTTCTTTGGTAAAAAACCCTTGATGTCCAGTCACGAGTACATTGGGGAAACTAACCAAGCGAGAAAAAACATCGTCTTGAATTATTTCTTCACTGTGGTTTTTAAAAAATAGCTCAGATTCTTGCTCATATACGTCTAAGCCGAGATAACCGAGGCGTTTAGACTTGAGCGCGGCGATACAGGCTTTGCTATCTAACAGGGCGCCTCTACTGGTGTTAATAAGCATGACACCTGCTTTCATTTTGGCAAACGCCGCATCATCAATAATATGATGCGTATGTTCATTAAGTGGACAGTGCAGGCTAATAATATCCGCTTGTGCTAGCAAAATATCTAGAGAGACCAAAGTATAAGGGCCTTCTCCTATGTTCGGGTCATAAACCAGCACATTGGCTCCAAAGCCGTTTAAAATACTGACTAGCGCTTGGCCAATTTTGCCACAGCCTATAATACCGACCGTTTTATTATAAATATTAAAACCAAGTAAGCCGTTGAGATCAAAGTTATCTTCTCGAACTCGATTGTAGGCCTTATGTGTCTTGCGGCTGAGCGTTAGCATCAACGCGATACAGTGTTCAGCAACCGCTTCTGGACTATACGCTGGAACACGGACAATATTTATGTTGCGCTGCTTTGCTTGTTGAATATCAACATTATTGAAGCCTGCGCAACGTAGGGCGATGGTTTTAACACCATAGTCAGCTAGTTTATCAATCACTTGCGCATTTACAGTATCGTTTACAAATACACAAATCGCGTCATAGTGCTGACACAGTGAAACCGTTTTTTCATTAAGTGACTCGCTAATAAAGCTTATTTCAAGTTCAGAGTAGGCATTTACGGCTTGCTCAAAAAATGGCACTTCATAGTTTTGCGAACTGAATAGGGCGATTCTCATGATTAATGTGGCTCTCTATCACTGACTTAAGCGTTTCTGGTTTTGTTCTTGGGGCATATCTTGATACTAGCATGCCTTCAGAGTTTATTAGAAACTTGGTAAAATTCCATTTAATTGCGCGGTTTTGCGCGATACCACGGGTATGAGATTTTAAATAGCTAAATAATGGGTGCGCATCAGGTCCGTTGACTTGTGTTTTAGTACAGATCTTAAAACTTAAATTGAAATGCGTATTGTAAAACTCTTTGAGCATTTCATCTTCAAGTGGCTCGTTGCGACCAAACTGATTACAAGGAAAGGCCAATACCTCAAATCCAAAAGGTTTGTATTTGCTGTATAGCTTTTCAAGTGCAGACAGTTGCGGAGCAAAGCTACATTTACTCGCAATGTTAACGATCAATAGCGGTCTTCCCGCCAGAGACTGTAATGGCAAAACTTGGCGATCAATAAGTTGTGCACTAAAACGATAAATATTCTCCATCCTTTCAGGCTCCGTGTGATTTATTCATGTTATTCGGTATCAAAGCGGTTTTTTCATTTGCTATGATAGAGGTGCTCGGGTATAAAAACTCCATTCTTATTAAGATAACAACGAAATAGGACAGAAATATGTCAGTGAAAGTCGCATTTATAGGATTAGGCGTTATGGGGTATCCAATGGCTGGTCATTTGCAAAAGGCGGGTTACCAAGTCACGGTATACAATCGTACCACCAGCAAAGCCGAAAAATGGGCCGCTGAGTATGCTGGCAACTTTGCAGTTACACCTAAAGATGCAGCGACTGACTGTGATTTTGTGTTTATGTGTGTTGGCAATGATGACGATTTACGCTCAGTCGTATATGGCGAAAGTGGCGTATTAGCGGGAGTAAAGCTGGGAGCGGTGATAGTTGACCATACTACAACATCTGCAAAAGTTGCCCGTGAAGTAGCGCAAGAATCCAAGAAATTACAAGTTGAATTCCTGGATGCCCCTGTATCAGGAGGTCAGGCTGGTGCAGAAAATGGCGTGTTGACGGTGATGGTTGGAGGAGACGAAAGTACGTTTGTTAAAGCGCAGCCAATCATGGCCGCATTTGCTCGTTTTAGCCAATTAATTGGAGAAGTGGGCGCGGGGCAGCTTTGTAAAATGGTTAATCAGATTTGTATCGCGGGCGTGGTACAAGGGCTCGCAGAAGGCTTGCACTTTGCTAAAAAAGCGGGTCTTGATGGTGAAAAAGTGATTGAAACGATTGCTAAGGGGGCAGCTGGCTCCTGGCAAATGGAGAATCGTTATAAAACCATGTTAGCAGGCGAATATGACTTTGGCTTTGCAGTCGATTGGATGAGAAAAGATTTAGGCATTGCACTAGACGAGTCAAGAAGTAACGGTGCTAATTTGGCGCTTACAGCTTTAGTGGACCAATATTATGCAGATGTTCAAGCGCTTGGCGGCAACCGTTTTGATACCTCAAGTCTACTGGCTAGGCTTGACGCTATCCACGACAAAAACAAATAACCCTTTCTTTTCTAATCTAATACCAGTTGTATTAAGTAAATGATCTATTTTGAAGCGGGGAAATAGCTTTAGTAGCAAGGCAAAAATTTTGCTATTTAGTTGTTCTAAATGAGAAATTTTTAACGAAGCTAATATNGAATTGATTAGAGAATTAATTCAATTGGTATAAGTAACTTAAGCTCGGATCAGTTGTTATGGCTGCGCTACATTGGTGATAAATTGCTGATGTAGTGCACTGAGATTCGCCAATATTGCGTCTTTACCTTTGATATCGCTGCGTTTCAGCACGGTATCAATCGCATCAACGGACTGCAACGTGGCAAGTTTTGATGCCGTTAGCTGATGGCTAATATGCCAAGGCTCCGCAGCAACTCCCCCTCGATAGCAATCATAAGGCCGGTAGAAACCAAAAGTTGCTAAATGCGCATCAAGCCACAGCGAAAATTCGTGCTGATGTCCATCTTGCTGGTATTCCCATGGTTCTAGTTGTATTGATTGTCCTGTCGGTACAAGGTTTTTGGCGAACACATCCAGATCAGTACCGAAATGGTGGCGGCTAGCACTAGGTAGGGCGGAGAACAACATAATTGCTTTTACTTTGTCGATGTCTGAGAGATTACTCAGTTCTACCTCTTGGTTAGAGATATCAAAAACAGGACGGTGCATCGTAAACTTGCTATTCCAAATCGCTTTTTGCCTTTCAAATCCTCGATATGCGGACGCCATGTAGAACTCAAAACCTGCCTTTTTGGCAGCTTTGGAGAGGGCGCTGAGATCGGAAACGATTGCGCTATGCACATGACGACCATGGTAAAAAACCAGATGTGATTCATTAACGCCACAAGCGCTGCATTCAGCGCTTGTAAGCATATAGCGGCTAGGCAAGTAACTTCTCCAAGATCTTTTCATAGACTAAGGCTAATTGGTCTAAGTCTTTGCAACTCACGCATTCATCGACTTGATGGATTGTGGCATTAATTGGACCAAGCTCAATTACTTTACATCCCGTTTGGGCAATAAATCGGCCATCCGATGTGCCACCTGAAGTTTCCGGTGTGGTTTGCCTTCCCGTCACTTCTTTGATGGCTGCAATCGTCACATCGAGCAATGGACCTGGCTCTGTTAAAAACGGTAGCCCATTCAGTATCCAATTAAGCTCATAATCAAGTTGATGCTTGTCTAGAATAGTAATAACACGTTGTTTGAGCTCATCGGCTGTAACTTCGGTGCTAAAGCGAAAGTTAAACTGAACTTGCAAAGAGCCCGGTATCACATTGCCAGCCCCAGTTCCGCCATTGATATTGGACACTTGGAAGCTTGTTGCGGGGAAAAATGCATTCCCTTGATCCCACTCGGTCTGACTGAGTTCAGCAATCGCCGCTGCAGACAAGTGAATGGGGTTTTTAGCAAGGTGAGGGTAGGCTACGTGACCTTGTTTTCCAATCACTTTTAGGTGTCCGGTGAGTGAACCGCGACGACCATTTTTTACTACGTCGCCAAGCTCATGGCGTGATGAAGGTTCACCGACTAAGCACATATCAATTTTTTCGTTTCGGGCTTCTAATAAATCTACAACTCGAGTTGTGCCGTTCACGAAAGGGCCTTCCTCGTCAGAGGTTATCAGAAAAGACAATGATCCTTTGTGGTTGGGGTGTTTTTCGATAAACCTCTCCGTTGCCACGACCATAGCTGCAAGTGAGCCTTTCATGTCAGCAGCTCCGCGTCCATGTAACATGTCATTTTCAATCACAGCAGCAAATGGCGGATGTTGCCATTGACTCTCGTCACCAACTGGTACTACATCTGTGTGTCCAGCAAAGCAAAAATGTGGTCCGCTGTTGCCTTTTCGTGCCCAGGTGTTGAGCGTATCAACAAAGAAGTGTTCTTCGATGGTAAAGCCAAGCTTTGCCAAGCGTTCATTTATTAATTGTTGGCAACCAGCATCATCAGGTGTAACAGAAGCCCTTTGGATCAGAGCTTGAGCGAGCTTAACTACTTCGCTCATTAGGCAAAAATCTCATCATACTGTGCAGCTTTAAAACCCAAGTGATATTGACCTTGGTACTGCAAAATAGGGCGTTTTATCATGGCTGGTGCCGCCAAAAGGTGTTGCTTCGCTGACTGCGCATCGAGATTTTGTTTTTGTTCTTCGCTAAGAGCTCGGTATGTGGTCCCGCGTTTGTTTAACACGTTTTCCCAGCCAAGTTGGTCAATAAAAGCGGTGAGTAAAGCTTCGTCTAATCCATCTTTGCGGTAGTCGTGAAAGGTGAATTCGATATTGTTGTCTTGAAGATATTTTTTGGCTTTTTTAATGGTATCGCAGTTGCTGATCCCATACATGGTGATAGTCATAAAGCACACGCCCTTGCAATTGTGATTATCGGCTCTTTGGCCGCAGATACTTGTTTTAAAGGATAATAACACGCACCAAGCTTTTGTGCATTGAGTAGCACAATGGCGGCCATGGTTTTTGCTTCACTAAGTGGAATATCAAAAAAGCATAGCGGCTCTCCAAGCTTTATCGTGGTTTTGCCAAAGCTGTTTGCTTTGAGGTATTCGGGCTTGGAAAACTCATTGCCGATTTCTAAGCTCAGTAACATTTTCAAGCCGTTATTGGCGTGTAAAATGTATTCACAGTTATTTTTTCTGATCTGGATCAGTTTTCCGTTACAAGGAGATAGCAACAAAGGCACGCGCATTTGTACGCAAACGCCAATTCCTAACATACCAGACGCAATCGCCGCGTTTGGATGCGCACTTAGCGGTAAGACTTTGCCAGAAAAAGGACTTGGAATATGCGCAATCGGGTTTGCGATTTGGGAGATTGGCCGATATTGGATTGGTGGTGAGAGTTCAATCAAAGTAATAAATATCCATCTTTTTTGAGCGCTAGCATCGCTTGCTGGATTTGGCTTTCTTTTACCAGAATATAATCGGTATCGTACGTTGATAAGGTAAAAATAGAGACGTTGGACTTTGCTAGCACACCAGAAATATTAGCCATAATACCCGTCAGCGAAAACCCCAGCGGGCCAACGACTTCCAATGCCCTCCAATGACTTTCAGCCGCGAGGCTACTGACTGCGATATCTGACGCGCAAACGATAGAGAGTTCATCCTCAGTTTTGGCAATAAAAAAGATTTCACTGTTTAACACTGCTTGTGGAACAGCGTCATCGCAATCCAAGCTATGTATCGTAAATTCTTGTTTGAGCAATTGCAGCGTTTGCTTTGACATTACCAACCCTTGTTTTTGGAAAAATACCAATTGGTATAATTCATAGTATAGCGAAGTCAATTTAAAGACCAGAGCGTTCGCCCGAATTCTAGGCAAAAGAAAGGATTAGTGAGATGAAAAAGAAAAGGGCTCATGCATTGAGCCCTTGGTATAAAGATTATTCTTCGATTTGTGTAGCCTGAATAGCAGTCAAGGCAATGGTGTATACTATGTCATCAACCAAAGCCCCGCGGCTTAGATCGTTAACCGGCTTACGCATACCTTGTAACATAGGTCCGATGCTGACAAGTTCAGCACTTCGCTGTACCGCTTTGTATGTGGTGTTACCCGTATTTAGATCTGGGAAGACAAATACCGTTGCTTTACCAGCGACTTTGCTGTTTGGTGCTTTTTTACGTGCGACATTTTCCATAATGGCGGCATCGTATTGCAGCGGCCCGTCAATATCGAGATCAGGGCGTTTCTTTTGTGCGATCTCGGTGGCTTCACGCACTTTTTCTACGTCTGCACCTTGTCCAGATGTTCCTGTGCTGTAGCTGATCATGGCAACGCGAGGCTCAATGCCGAATGCCGCAGCGGAATCTGCAGATTGAATTGCGATATCGGCTAACTGCTCTGCCGTTGGATCTGGGTTAATTGCACAGTCACCGTATACTAGCACTTGGTCCGGTAGCAACATGAAAAATACTGAGCTTACCAACGACGCGCCTGGTGCCGTTTTGATTAACTGCAGTGGTGGGCGAATAGTATTGGCGGTGGTATTTACCGCACCAGATACTAAGCCATCAACTTGGCCTTCGGCTAACATCATGGTGCCGAGCACGACGTTATCTTGCAGTTGCTCTGCCGCAACGACCTCGGTTAGGCCTTTGTTTTTACGTAGCTCAACCATTGGCGCAATGTATTTTTGCAGCTCTTCTTCAGGAGATAAGATAGTCACGTTTTCATTCAGCTCAACACCTTGTTGCTGGGCGATGCGTTCAATCTCTTCTCTATCTCCAAGCAGTACGGTTTTAGCGATATTTCGCGCACCACAGATAGCAGCCGCCTTAATCGTTCTCGGCTCATTACCTTCAGGCAGCACAATGGTTTTGCTTGCACGTCTAGCTAAATCAGTTAGCAGATAACGAAACGCAGGAGGGGAGAGTTTGCGGATTTTACCGACCCCTTTAGCCAAACTTTCCAGCCACTCGTTATCGATGTGGCGGGCGTTGTGCTGCTTTACGCGCTCGATGCGCTGCTCGTCATCGCTTGGCACTTCCATATTGAAATTGTGTAACAGTAACGAGGTGCGCCAAGTATCAGCCTCAGTAGCGAGAATGGGCAGACCTGTATCCATCGCTTGCTCACATAAGGTCATGATCTTCTCTTCTGGTTTGAATCCACCAGTTAACAAGATAGCGCCAATCTTGGTGCCATTCATGGCCGACAAACACGCTGCTACTAGGATATCCGAACGATCGCCAGGAGTAACCAATAAGGCTCCAGGCGTAAAGTGATTAAGAATGTTCGATACCGTTCTTGCACAGAAAGTAACACGGCGCAGACGACGGTGTTCCATATCACCCGCATTGATGATTTCGGCTTTTAAATAATTGCTTAAGTCGATAACTCGCGGCGCAACTAAGTCAAAGTCCCATGGTATGGCACCTAAAAGTTGAAATGGGTGTTTTCTGAAAATAGGCAGCGATGCTAAACGATTCATCTCGTTTTCAAGCTCTTCTGGTTTGTATTGATCAACCAAATCGGCGCGCGCTCTGCCATCTTCATCCAGCGGTGCATTCACTTTATTGAAAATACAACCCAATACGCGAGGGTGGTTTACACCACCATAGTTGCCAGCAGCAATTTCTAAGCGGTCTTCAAGCTCGTCGATAGAGTCATTACCCGGCGTTAAGACAAACACGATATCTGCACCTAATGTTTGTGCAATCTCGCGGTTTACACGGCCAGCGTAAGGTTGACGACGGGTGGGAACCATTCCTTCAATGATGGCAACTTCATCGTCTTGTACTGTGCCTTCAAAGCGCTCCACAATTTCTTCCAACAAATCATCGCCTTTACCATCACCTATCATTTGCTCAGCGTAGCTCAGCTCAAACGGCGTAGGTGGGGCAATGGTAGAACCTTGCTGAACGATCAACGTTGACTTTTCAGGGCCGACTTCATCTTTGCGAGGTTGTGCAATTGGCTTAAAGAAGTTTACTTTTACCGCTTTTTGTTCCAGTGCTCGGACGATTCCTACAGACACCGACGTCAAACCAACGCCCGTAGAAATGGGAATAAGCATAATACGACGACCCATCATTACACTCCTTTAGCAAGCGTGGCTGCATCGTTGGCAATCACCCACTCTTCATTGGTTGGGATGACCATAGCGACAGGAGAGTGAGACTCATCAGTGATCACACCTTGATTACCAAAGCGTGCGTTGAGGTTACGCTCTTTATTGATATGCATGCCAAGGAAGTTAAGCTGGTTCACTACTTTTTCACGGATAATGTCAGAGTTTTCGCCAATTCCACCGGTAAATACAAGTGCATCTAAACCGTTTAGTGGTACCAAGAAGCTAGCAATTTGTTTGGCTAAACGATAACAGAAAATATCAAGCGCCAGCGTTGCTTGAGGGTGGTTTTCCTGTGCAGCTTCTTCAATCGTTCGGCAATCGTTAGAAAGCTCACTAATCCCTAAAAGGCCACTTTGTTTATTCAACAAGGTGTCAATTTGCTGTGTTGAATAGTTCAGGTGGTTAACTAAAAACGAGAACAAGCCCGGATCAATATCACCACTTCGGGTGCCCATCACTAGACCCTCTAATGGAGTTAAGCCCATGCTGGTGTCCAGCGATTTACCGTCTTTAATTGCGGTAACGGAACAACCATTGCCTAAGTGTGCGGTAATAATACGAGATGGCTTATCTTTTAAGCCTAAAATCTCGATGGCCTGCGCCGATACATAAGCATGGCTGGTGCCGTGGAAACCGTAACGTCTAACACCATGCTCACGATATAGTGAATAGGGTAGGGCATAAAGGTACGCTGTTTGATCCATACTTTGATGGAAAGCCGTATCAAAGACAGCAATTTGCGGTAGATGCGCAAATGCGGCTTGAGCTGCGCGGATACCTAGTAGGTTAGCTGGATTATGTAAAGGTGCCAGACTAGCNTAGCAGTGAGAACGGAGTCATCGATAATGACAGATTGTGTAAAACGCTCACCGCCGTGTACCACGCGGTGGCCGACAGCAACAAGATTTGCGTCTAACGCGAGATCTTTGATGAGTTTTACAAGCGTTGTGATCGCAACTTGGTGCGCATCACCACTATTGAGGGGCACGATTTCCTTGTTGCCTTGGAACTTATATTTAATTTGTGGTGATTGTTCAGCTAGGCGTTCAGCCAGACCTGATAATATCTCCTCTCCCGTTGCGTTATCGATGATTGCAAACTTAAGACTGGAGCTTCCACAATTAAGAACCAAAACATGCTGAGATGACATAATGACTTTCCGTTTTGACAATAACAGTTATTGCGTATTAAGCTTAAAGCTATAGCGCATATAAGCTACGCATTTAGACTAAGGTATAGTTGACAGTAAAGACGTCGATTTTACCTCATTTTTTATATAAAAGTTAGCACCTAGGAGTTATGATGCAAAAAAGTCTTATTTCGCAAGTGCAACTTGGACGTCAATACTCGAAAGAGTGGCCTATGCGCAAGGAATTAGCACCGTTGTTCCCCGAATTTAGGGTGATCAAGGCGACAGAACTTGCTTTAAATACAATGCCTATGCTGGCGGTGTTTACCCTGTTTTTGCAGACCAGCCAATTGGGTTTTCAATATCTGCCGCAAGCCATTGCGATTGCTTTGTTCTTTTTATCGCTTCCTGTCCAAGGGTTATTATGGCTTTNTGAAACGCCGTTAAATCCGGCTTTGTATTCTTGGTATACAGAACTGCATCAAAAGATGGTTGCCAATGGCTACGATACGCCCCTGTCCTCAAGAAAGCCTAGATATAGAGATTTAGCGCAATTACTAAAAGATATGTTCGATAAAATGGACAAAGCGTTTACGCAAGAAAATCTGTAGTTTCTGTTTTCCTGCCTACCAAGCAAGTAGGCAGCGATTTGCTCATAATGGGTGATCTGATGTTGGGTTACTTGCGCTGATATTGGTTTATCAAAAACGAGAGCGTGATTTCGATATGGTCCATCTTTTGTAATCTGTCGATGTGTTGTTGCTTAAATTTCCAAGCAAATGGCGTCATCATGATTAAGTGTTCAACGCACTCAAATTCCATTCTGTGTGTTTGTTGTAATTTAGTCCGTTCAACCAACTCAAACCCTTGTGGTGTTTCTGGTGCCTTGTGTAGCTTTACATTGTCATAAATCAGAGACTTGAGTTCGAATAGATGATGCTCGCCGGGTGAGACGACATACAAACTGCCTGATGGTTTGCATAGACGGGCGAGCTCCTCGGCGAACACTGGCGCAAAAATACTCACAATCACATCTGCAAATTCATTTTCAAAAGGAGCCTCTTTGATGGAGGCTACGCTAAATTCTACTTGAGGATAGCGTTTAGCGGCATAACGGACAGCAGGCTTTGCGATATCGACCCCGTAGACTTTGGCATTTTCGCAGCGATTTGCGATTTCATGGGTGTAAAAGCCTTCACCACATCCTAAGTCCAGCAGGGTAGCCGGCGCTTTTTCAGAGACGATTTGTGCAAGCCTATCACGTAGAAAATGATAATGATCGGTTTCGAAGAATGCTCGACGCGCTGCAACCATTTCTTGGTTGTCGCCCGGCTGTTTTGATTTTTTATTTTGTACGGGCAGTAAGTTGACATAGCCTTCTTTGGCAATATCAAATTGATGATTATTATTGCAGCTGTAGCTTGCACCACCTTGATATAAAGGTAGTTTACACAGTGGACAGAGGTAGTGGGAGATCATTTGTCTAAGTATTCCCTATCAAAAAAAGTTTTTACCCAATGTGGGCGATATGTAATGAGTAAGGTGATGGCCATGCCATTTAACATGGCTTCCGGGAACCACATTATCACAGCAAAATGGAGATAATTGTCTGCCAACTGATACCAAGTATAGGTATCGATTGCATAATAATAGAATGCGCTTAGAAGTATCTTTAAACAGCCCACCGTCCCTGCGAAAATAAACGCACAAACAAAAATATAAACGAAAAAGTGCCGCGGTAAATGGTGATAGCAAAGGGCAAAAAGCCCATAGCTTAAGTAGACAGGTATCAGTGCAGTGAATAGCCAAAAGTTGCTAAACTCCACCAAAGTAAAAGCACTAAAGTAACCATGGACGAGGCAGGACAAAGTCGCACTCAGCGCGCCTAGCCGCCAACCCAAAATTAACGTTACTGCGGTTATTCCAAGAATATGAATGTTCAACTCAGGTAAGATACCTGCTTTTATTTGCCAAAGGAATGTAAGCACGACCGCACAGCTAAATACACCAGTTTGTCTGGCAGGCACTTGTAACAATTGCTGATATTCTTTGCGATGAAAACTGAGTAAAAATAACCCAAGGGCAGCGATAAACGTCACGTTTCTATCCAGTTTTTAAGTTGGTGATTTTAGTATATGCCGAGCACTGAATTCAAAGTCTCGGCGGAAAAGCGGGCGATTAAATGTCGAAAGTTGCCCAAATAGGTGCGTGATCCGAGGGCTTATCAATTCCTCTCAATTCGTAATCTATGTCACTTTCAATACATTTCGCAGTTAAAGGAGCAGTTGCTAGAACCACATCTATGCGCAGACCTCGGTTATCATCAAACCCTTTAGAGCGATAGTCAAACCACGAATACTTTTCGGTTGCATCAGGTGTTAACTCTCTAAATGTATCTTTAAAGCCCCAATCTAGCAGTGTTTTTAACCATTCGCGCTCTTCTGGTTGGAACGAGCACTTACCTGTTTTTAACCAACGCTTGCGGTTTTGCTCACCAATACCAATATCTGCATCCAGTGGAGAAATATTAATATCGCCCATGACAACAAGGTTAGATTGAGGATCGGCAAAATCATTCAAGTGGGTCATGAGATCTGCATAAAATTGTCTTTTATACGGAAATTTAGTTTCATGGCTGATGTTATCACCTTGAGGGAAGTAACCATTCATAACGGTAACTTCGTTACCTGAATCGCTTTCAAACGTACCGCTGATCATGCGACGTTGTGATTCTTCAGTATCCGTTGCGAAGCCTTTTTGGATAGCTTTTGCAGGTTTCTTGGAGAGTAGTGCCACACCGTAATGCGCCTTTTGGCCATGGAAGTAAACATGGTAGCCAAGCGCTTCTACATCGTCGATAGGAAAAGCTTCGTCATGGACTTTAATTTCTTGTAGTCCAATGACATCAGGTTGGTGTTTTTCAATCAATGCCTGTAATTGATGCAGTCTAGCTCTGAGGCCGTTTATATTAAACGAAACAATTTTCATAGCGCTCTCTTTAGATTCTTGCTGTTATTTGGCAAAGTTTATCACTTAAAAACGAGAGGGTCAGCGCTTGGGTGAAATTACTTCTTCAGTCAGCTGACAAGCATGGTGTCAGTTGTTAAATTTTGCACAAGTTTAGCGTGAGGATAACGATAATTTTAGCTTAGTGTAAATAGATCATTAAATAACCAAAAATGCATGATTTAGCTGTTTACATATTCATCGTTGTAATTATAATCCGCGCCGAATCGTTCAATTAGGGTATATTATGCTTAAATCTCTCTCTTTCTTTGGTCTAGTTTCTTTGGTTTCTACAACGGCTTTTGCTTCACAGGTTGAGTTCACTCAAGCTGACGCATCACCAGCGACAAAAGTATGTGCTGTTGCAGCTGAGCAAGGTTTCAGTGCAGCGCGTAAAGAAGCTGCATCACTAGGCCTATTTATTTCTCGCTTCTCACCAAGCATCCACTGTAACGGTGAAGATATCCGTGAGTTTGCAAAAGCGGCAAAGCGCTCGCAAAAGCAAGAAAAGAAAGTTGAGCTAATCGCTGAAAAAACAGATACCGCGACTGAGTTATGCTTAGATGCTGTACGTCACGGCGTTAATCACCTACGTTTGAATAACCAACAGGTTCGCAACTTACGTTGTAACGATATGCCTGTTAAGCAATTTGTAAGAGAATTCAGAAACGCAGCAATTTAATCAAATTGATGTGAATAGAAGGGGCGTTAAGCCCTAATGCTGATCAGTTAAGGCGTTTATCGGTTGACCGATCAAAATGATCATGCACAATCCGTAGTTAGGC
>NZ_NSDG01000062.1 GCF_002289345.1 Pseudoalteromonas sp. HM-SA03
TCCGTCAGCTCGGCCCAGCGTAGCTATTTTGAGCCCGCCGCACACAATCCTGCTGAGCAATTTGAACGCACAGGCAATCTCGAGCTTGCCTATCAACAAGGTAAAAATGAAGTCACGTTGGTAGGAAACGTAGCTGAAGCCAATGCCGGTTATTCGTTTTCGTTAAATGGTAAATTGGGCACAGCGAAAGGTGGCGATTATACCTGTATTCGCAGTAAACAGGTGTATAAGCAAGGCAGTGCCAATGACCCTAAGCAAGTTGCATATCATAGCGAGTCGGTGTGTGTACCTCGGGGTGAGCCAATACGTATCGCGCCCCCAGAGCATAGCCCCAAGCCGATGGTGTTTACCGCCACAGTGCGCTCGCTGTCGGGGTCAAAGGCCAATCCTCATCTAGATACACAAGGGCAATATGCCACACAAGTACATTTTGATAGTCAGGTGACTGAATCAGTAAAGCGCCTCACACAATATGCCTGTCGCGGCCAAAAGCAACCGACGGGATTACACTTTCCACTGCTGCCAGACAGTAATGTGCTCATCGGTTGTATGAACAACGACCCAGACCAAAGNCTGTTAGGCTTTGCCCTTAACGACACCCAACCATCCGTTGTTACTAGCGTCAATAACACCCAAAACGTACTCTGCTCTCGCGGCCAAAACCTATTGATGTTTGATGACACCCCAAAAACCCCGCATATTGTGTTGCAAACCCTAGCGGGCAACCAGCACTTGGTGTTACATGGAGATAAAAAGCAGCCTTATATCCACTGGCTTGCGCAACTAGGCGCAATGAACATTTTTGCAGCCAAAGACATACAACTTGGCAGTGTTAAAAGTGCAATTCGACTACTCACCAATAAAACCTTTATTGCCAGCGCCAAACAACAACTGGCACTGGAGAGTAAAAAGTCGGTGATTGCTGATGCAGCAACCAACCTAGACGTCACCGCCAATCAAATTGACGCCAGCGCCAAACAAAATATCACCCTTAAGGCGGGTCGCAGCCATCGCAGTGTTATCCAAAGCGATATAAACCTCAAGGCAGACAACAACCTCACCATCACCGCGCCGGCGGGAAGTCAAATCATTCAAAGCCA
>NZ_NSDG01000063.1:0-289 GCF_002289345.1 Pseudoalteromonas sp. HM-SA03
CCACAGTGCGATATCGACAGTTTACTGCCCTGGCATGTTAGCCTCTAGGTGTAGTTAGCCGTACGCTTACCCTCTAATTGGTGGTTGGCCTTGATACTCATCCAGTGCTTTATTAACTCGCTGTCCGATTTGGGGGGTGACCTCGTCTAGGCGTTTTACCGTGGCTTGCATGCCTTCGATAGCGGCGTCTGGAAGTAGTAGGTCGTAGTGCCAGCTGCTAGACATATCATCAAGTGAATCGCGCAGGCCTTTGACGATGTTTTTAACTTCCGTGGCGGATTGTTTTCCT
>NZ_NSDG01000063.1:337-4247 GCF_002289345.1 Pseudoalteromonas sp. HM-SA03
GACTGGGTCGCCTTTGCCGAGCTTGCGTAAAACGGCAAGCGCAGCCGAGAGCGATTCTCCAGTATTTTTTAAGATAACCTTGTCTATAGACCTCTATTTAGTCGATTCTGAATATTGACATTTTAGTGCTCAGACTGGTTGAGCAACTCAGTTTACCCGCAGTTTGGCTAGAATTTTCCAGCAGTTTTGCCCTGCGATGCACACATCGTACCGTGCGGCACTATGCCACCTAGCCTCTGTCCACAAAACAGCTAAGGGTGTAAAACAGGCAAACATCCTTGGACAAGCCCAGAAACACGAATCGAGGATATATCCAATTCAGGCTAAGCTACTAATCTTTCAAATTATTGAGAAGTTCATTTATATCTTTTGAAACATGTATAAAAGCTTCTGGTGCATCAGGATCTTCTTCCACATTCACGAAGATTATAGGTGGATTTGAATGATCAATCTTAAAATTATAGGCAAAAAAGTTGCCTGTACTTCCGGCATCAGCAATAGGAAAGATATTTGGATATAAATCTTTCCATTTATTAAATTTTTCCAGAGCACTATATAGTATGTGTTCAGAGGAACAATTTTCCAAAACGTGAAATAACGGTCCAAACGGCGTGGGCGCTAAATAATTTGATTCAATTACTTCTTTAGATGGTACTAATCCCTGCTTGTCAACTATAAAAGATTTGTAATCAGCAGGTAGTATAAAACCTATAATGGCCTCTATGGTTGAGATCTCAGTGCTCGAGATATCTTGCAAAGGAGGATCTACATACTCTTCCCAAATTATATTCACTTTTTGCTCCTTGTTACTTTTTATCGCCTCCACCCCAAATAGACATTCCTCCAGTATGGGGCACGAAAGCGTTGTGTCCTATTTGATTGAATCACAACAAGTGTCACAATACAGCGTTATTCATGCTGCTTAATAGCGCCACGTACCATAGAAGCCATATCAATGATTTCCATATCACCCATGTCGGCAATTAAATTCAAATGGGCAAAAATATCGCACTTTTCAATATTCTTGACTTTTTTCTCGCCACCCATAAATAAAAATGGTGCAAAGCCGTACACTTCATCGGCATTGAGTGGGCCCTGTTTTTTTAATGCCGCAGGAAAGAGTGGCTTCCTTTGGTTATTTTCAATATCAAGATCTTCAATTTCTTGAAACGCTATAAAATTTTTTATTGTCCGCTCAGTGTTACCTGCTTTAATATCTTGCTCATTCCCTTTTTTTGTTCGCATCCAATTTAGGTGCGGGCTTATTTCAAGGGACTCACCTGTTGTTTCGCCGTAAATCTGAAGTTCCCCCCAAGCGTTACGCGCTATAACATAATAGATATCATCTTGCTCAAACGGGGTGTCTTCTAAAAATCGGTCAAGAATGTCTTGATAATCCGCTGGATTTGTCAACCAAAATAAACCATCGGCAAAGCCACTGAAACCGAGTATTTGCCAGTATTCAAGTAGCTGGTCAGGCAGCTTTCCTCGATACGCTTCTATATCAGCGGTATCCGCAGGTATAATTGTTGTTGGTTGGCTAAATTTGCTTAGAAAACATTCTAATGCGTCATCATTCGTCTCTATCATGGTGTTCTCTACTTTACTTTTTGTTTAACGGGCAACGCTCNCTGAATGTTCAACTTGGCATCTGGGCCATATTCTTTAAATGCTTTTTCAACTTGCTCATCCATTAATTGCAGGTGTGTTTTATCCACTTTCTTATTGGCGGCAGAGTAGCTTACAAGCTCAAAAAATTGCGGCACTGACCTCACAGTGCAAATAGTTTTGTGGGAGACGGTTTACCCGCCGAGAAGTATGTTTTTTGAGTGATGAGCAGTGCCTTTTCTTTAGACAAAAAAATGAACCAAGAAAACGTCGCCCCAGCATCACACTCAATCCTCAATTTTCAATTCCTAAGCTGATATAGTGCAACCGTCTTGTAAGGCAAGGAGAGCAGCTCCTTGCTTGGTAATACTAGTGAATTTAAAAGACTTAAAAACTTGTTATTGATTATGGGATAATTGGTTCGATAGCGCGACGATATCCGCCATAACACGCTTCTCTCCAAGGTCTGCTAAGAAAGCTAAATGTTCCGTGGCTTTTACCTTTTGGAGATTCTCAAGCTTAGGCTCACCACCGAGGGCAAGAGCAGGTGCAAAGCCATAGATCTCTCCATTTTCAAGAGGACCTAATTTCTCCAAAGCTCGTTCAAATAACAGCCTATCTTCAAGGTCTTTTTCGTCAACTAGGTCTTTAGACATAGTAGCGAAAAATAACTCAATACATTGTTCAGAGCCAAGTTTATTAAGGTCTTCAGTTTTGTCGGTAGGTAAAATCATTGCGTAACCCGGGTTGATTTTAATACTTTGACCCGATGTTTCACCCCATATAAACATACGGCCAAAAGCTCCGAGTGCAATTACGTGGTACTTATCAGCCCCTCGTAATTGTCTCTTTTCGAACTCAGTACCGCGTAACCAATTCGCTAATGCTTCTTCATATTCTTTTGGGTTTACCGTGTGGAATATGCCTTTCCCCCAACTGGAAAAGCCATACTCTAGCCAGTAGTCGAGTAGTTTTTTGGGTAATTTATCGTGATAAAAGTCCAAAATCTCCTGTTGAGGTTTCAATTGAGTGAGTAGCCGGACCAAAACCTTTGTGGTTATAAAAATTGTCAAAAAATTTATTCATTTTTTGCCTCAATATCCATTATTTCAACTCGACTCGACGTAGTCTTCATATCCTTACCTCCTACTGATTCTCTTGCCAATGTACGAGGTCTTTGGGGTAGTATGGATGGTCAATAAAGCTGCTATCATCAATATTGAATAACTTAACAACAAGCGCAATTTCCCAGCACCAATAGCCAATGTATGCATCTGTATCCATTAAATGATAATCTGGGCTACCCTCCAATACATACCAAGCCTCTAGATAGGCTTTTGCAAGTGCTGGACGTTGCTCTGGACTTCCTTCAACTACTTTGTACAGCTTACAGAAACGTTTTTTGAACAGAGTATCCGCTGCTATTTCACGATCAGTGTCACCTAGGGCTATCGCAATCTTATCAAATAGCGCGTCTTGACCTTGATTACCAATAAGACTCAGCACTTTTAGATAGTATTCTTTATCCATATTTAAACAGAAAGCGAAACTCAACCATTTAAGATGATCTTCGAGGTAATCTTCNTTTCTTCCCAGCCAATTCGCTCTACTTGCTCTTTATCTGGCAAGGCGTCAGCATAGTCCTTTTGCCATTGGCGGTAGGTCAACATATTTAATAAAAGTGGCTTAAATTCTGAGAGATCATCGCCGCGAGAGTATTTCTGATGAAGAAGATACAATGAGTCACTAACTAGCCTAAATGAACCTTTCATTTTGACTTCAGCTTCAAACTGACTATCAGGTTGGACTTTCTGTATTTTTTTTTTCGATAACCTTTACTCTAAAGTTAACTCTATCATTGTAGTAATCAATATCTCTCAAATTATCTCTTTGCATTTATGTGTCCTAAAATCCGGTTGCTTTACCAATATTGTGGGCGTTTTTATCCAGTATATTTACTATTAGATTGCCATCCAATTTATTACGGATAAGTAATTTTATGACTCTGCCATCATTATCTTCAATGGCTTCTAGTACGTCTGCTATCTGTTCCTCGTTCAACCCAGCTTTCCTGAGCCGTTTTTCCGTTAGGCACTGATCACTCAGTTGTTTGCCTGTTTTGGTTTTTCCCAATTTACTTTTATTGTATTTCGCTTCAGTGAAAGCATAATCAGGTGGTGGATTTGGGTGTAAATAAATCCCATCTATACCGGTTTCGCTGGGCTTATAATTAGTCGATCCTGAATATTGACGTTTTGATGCTCAGACTGGCTGAACCATATCAGTAATCAGTCCAGAATGA
>NZ_NSDG01000064.1 GCF_002289345.1 Pseudoalteromonas sp. HM-SA03
GGACGTTGCTCTGGACTTCCTTCAACTACTTTGTAAAGTTTACCGAAACGTTTTTTGAACAGAGTATCCGCAGCTATTTCACGATTAGTGTCACCTAGGGTTATAGCAATTTTATCAAATAGCGCGTCTTGACCTTGATTACCAATAAGACTCAGCACCTTTAGGTAGTATTCTTTATCCATATTTAAACAGAAAGCGAAACTCAACCATTTAAGATGATCTTCGAGGTAATCTTCNGTTCTTCCCAGCCAATTCGCTCTACTTGCTCTTTATCTGGCAAGGCGTCAGCATAATCCTTTTGCCATTGGCGGTAGGTCAACATATTTAATAAAAGTGGCTTAAATTCTGAGAGATCATCGCCGCGAGAGTATTTCTGATGAAGAAGATACAATGAGTCACTAACTAGCCTAAATGAACCTTTCATCTTTACATCGACAGGATCATCATCAAATTTGATTTCTTCAACATCTTCTTCAATACATTCAAATCTAAAGGAAACCCTATCATCATAATATTCTTTATTTTTTAAAGTATCTCTTAACATCTTGTGGTCTAAGCGTTTAGGGTTTAATACAAATGATTTTTTCCTCTAAAAGCAAGAACTTTACTTTATATTTCCAAAGTTCAAAATAGCTATCAAGGTCGAGATCAAGTTTTATAAGTGGCGATGCAATAAACCAGGCTAAATAGTAATCCGCATCCAAATTATAAAGCGCTTCAAAAAGAGCTATTGTTTTTTCATCATTTTCTACTCTAGAGGCTCTTACAACATCTCCAAAGTCGTCATACAGCCAATAATGGGGACAATCTTCATTCTCATGTTGCGAAAATATGTCTTCTGAAACGAAGCAAATCTCTCCTCTAGTTATTGTATCTATAATCGGTTGGTCAAAGTCACAAACATATTTGGTCTGTGTTAAAAAAAAACGTCTTATGAGATTTAATATATATTCATCTTCGAGAGGAGGCGAAGTAGCTTTTGGATTATACTTTTGTTCTATAGCTAAGGTTGCATTTGCTATCAACTTTTCGAAGCTTGTAAAGTATGCAAAGACTTTATCCAAGCAGTTTCTCGCTTCCTTTTCATGGAATAAAGTCATGAAGTGAGACTTATCAAAGTTTTTTTTATTCTCACAGAAATCACACCAATCTTTTAGTAGAGAGTTCATTTTATCTCCTTAGTTAATTTATGCGGAATTATTGTCGGGTCGATTTTCCATCGCTTGATTAATACATCAAGTCGAGTGTTAAAAGTGCTGAGGCTTTTACTATTATCAATTAATTCAAGTAACTCTTTATGGAAAGTGCCTGAGCCACTCTTACCGTGCATGCCGGAACGTCCATCTATTGGAGACACCCATTTAAGCTCATTAATTTCACTCCTAAACCGTTTTATTTCATCCATGTTTATTCCCCACGCTTTAAACTTTGGTGTTCTTGCTACCATATACCACTCATGGTAACCCCCAGGCCTACGAATTCTCGCTTCGATTGTATCCCGTATATCTTTATTTTCCCATAATATTTCAAACTGCTCAGGCGTTAATGAGTCGAACCACTTATTGAATTCACCTCTCCTAGTTGAAGGCACTTTTCCATTAATTAAAAGTTCATCCACGATTAGTGTTTTATTAGCCCCCGGCAGCTCATTCCCTTTTGGCGGCTCCAATTCATCGGCTTTGGCTTTGATGGGCTTATCGGTAACGCCTCGAATTGGTGGTTGGCCTTGATATTCATCCAGTGCTTTATTAACTCGCTGTCCGATTTCTTGGGC
>NZ_NSDG01000065.1 GCF_002289345.1 Pseudoalteromonas sp. HM-SA03
GGGACCGACGACCTTCGATTCTTTCCAGGTTTAGCGAGTCCGACGAATGATTTATCATTCTGCTCCATCCCACGCCTGTATTTGTACTTAATTTTTAGTCTTGTACTTGAGACTTTATACATCCAACAGATGTTGGTTGCGGGAGCCGGATTTGAACCGACGACCTTCGGGTTATGAGCCCGACGAGCTACCAGGCTGCTCCATCCCGCGCCTGTATATTTTTGTGAATCTATGCTTCGTCGGGGACCGACGACCTTCGACTCTTTCCAGGTTTAGCGAGTCCGACGAATGATTTATCGTTCTGCTCCATCCCGCGCCTGTAAACTCTTAAAAAGGACTTCCCTTTCAAGAGGCCGCTATAATAATGGATTAAAATTTTATTGCAAGGGATTTAATGCTTAAAACAATTCAAGTGCGCAAAAATCCCACAACCTTCAACTTAAACCGTTATTTATTCTATCGTTCGATGATGTGGACTGATCAACTTTTGCCATTGCCAATCGGGATGCCCCATAACAATAAAGTCTGGGTTTTCGGTAGTTTCTCGTCGATTGTAGGTCAGCGGGTTAAACTCAGCATCGGTAATACAACCTCCGGCTTCTTCGACGATGATTTGTGACGCGCCAGTATCCCACTCTCCCGTTGGCCCTACTCGTAAAAAACAATCCGCCTTACCTTCTGCGATAATGCAGGCTTTTAATGAACATGACCCAAGTGCCACAGTGTCGAACTGACTATTTAAGTACTGACTAACCGCTTCAAGCTTTTGTCTGCGACTTACTGCCAATGTCAGCGTTTCTCGTGGCGAGACGAAAATACGTTTACTTTCGCCTGAGTCACTACGTTTAAACGCACCTTCATCTTTGCTCGCGTAATATGTCAGCCCTTGAGATGGCCAGTAAATGACGCCTAACACAGGATGATTATTTTCGATTAACGCAATATTGACGGCAAAGTCACCGCTTTCAAGAATAAATTCCCCAGTGCCATCCATAGGATCGAGTAACCAGTAGCGCTGCCAATCTTGTCGCTCACTCAATGGTGGAATTGGTGTTTCTTCAGACATTACCGGAATGTCAGGTGCTATTTCAGCAAGACCCGCCATTAAGATCTCATTAGATGCCAAATCTGCGGCGGTGACAGGAGTGTGGTCAGACTTTTCTTTTTTACCAATATCATCGGCTTGATAAATTGCCATAATGGCTTCACCGGCACGTTGTGCCAGTGCGATGCAAGGCTCTAAATAGGACTGCAATTTACGCCTCCAGATTCAAATGTGCTTTTAATAACAGTAGTGCCGCGACACTTCTTGCTTCGGTAAAGTCCTCTTGATGTAACAGATCATATAATTTATCTAGCGGCCACTTCACTACTACCAGTGGCTCTGGTTCATCACCTTCAAGCTGTTCTGAGTAAAGTTCACTAGCGACCAAAATATGCATTTTAGCATTAAAGTAACTCGGTGCCAGAGACACTACTTTGAGTTCAGAGAAAGCATTTGCACCAAAACCCACTTCTTCTTTTAGCTCTCGGTTACCCGCTTCCACCGGGGTTTCGCCAGGGTCAATTAGCCCTTTGGGAAAGCCGAGTTGATAGTCATGTGTTCCTGCACAGTATTCTCTCACTAATAATAGCTCATTATCAGCAGTTATGGGCACGATCATTACTGCGCCACGGCCACCGCCACGCACTCTTTCGTATTCTCGTTGCTCGCCATTCGAAAAAGATAACGAAAGTGCTTCTACCGTGAATAATTTGCTTTTAGCCACGACGTCGCAAGCTAAAATTTCTGGTGGTGTGGGATGCTTTTTATGTGACATAGATCATTATTTGCTATCATGGCGAATAACCTAATCATAAAGCCTTTGAAGTTAAATGCCTATGCTAAATTGGTCAAATATCGATACCGTTTTGTTAGATATGGATGGCACATTACTCGACCTCCATTTTGATAATCACTTTTTTCTCGACGTTGTGCCTAAGGCACACGCAAAACGTCAAGGCTTAACCCTTGAGGCTGCAAGGGCCGACATCCTCGCGCGTTATGACGCAGTAATGGGCCAGATAGAATGGTATTGCCTAGATTATTGGCAGGAGCAACTACAGCTCCCTATTATGGAGCTTAAACGTGAAGTACAACACTTGATCTCCATTCGTGAGGATGTACCAGCGTTTTTAGATGCCTTAAGAGAGAGTGGAAAACAGCTTATCTTGTTGACCAACGCTCACCCAAACAGTCTAAGTTTGAAAATTGAGCGTACCCAATTCGATAAGTATCTCGACAAATTGGTTTCAACCCATGAATATGGCGTAAGTAAAGAAAGTCAGACGTTGTGGCAACAAGTAGAACGTGATTTGGGCTTTGATAAGTCCCGCACTTTATTTGTGGACGATAGCATTAGCGTGTTAAATGCTGCGAAAGAATTTGGTATTGGCCATTTGCTTGCCGTTGCTAATCCTGATAGTCGGCAACCAGAGCGAGAGATCACTGAATATCTCTCAGTCTCCGATTACCGTACCTTGCTACCTATTATAGATTAAGCTGGGTAGCGAGCTTTTAAGCCGTCGTACACGTGTGTTTTAAAGTCTGGGTGCGCTGTATCTAGACTTTTCACCACTTCGACTAAGTGTTCGTTATCTTCTTGGCCATTCCATACCTTGATGTAAGAGCCATCTTTATAGCCATGATCTTGGCGGAAGAAGTTAAGCGTGTTTTTACCGACATATCCACGGTATAGGTCATCAATAGACATCCCGATTTGCTGCATACACCCCGCAAACGCATGGGCATCAAACTCACGTTTGGTCACAGCCGCACTTGCAAGTAATTCAAGGGTTTCCTTGAAGTCTTCTGCGGTAGTTGGCTTTGCCAATTCAGCCTCTAATTGAGTCGCTAGTTGCTCAAATGATGTTTCGCCATCGATACGTAAAGACAAGCCAAAATGAAAAATATCCACTAGCTCTAAAATCACTTGCTCAGTATCTGGCGTTTGCTTTTTCCACCATTTCCAGCCGTAGTGATCTAGCATTTCTGCACACTCAACCCAAATTGCGCGGTACCATTCAAACCCTTGTTCAAACCACTGTTGGTGTACTTTGGTATTCATGGCATGTTGCATTTCTAGCATAACCACAAGCTTAGTGATGTTTGCAGACATTGTGCTCTCTCTTCATGGAAATCAATTACGAGCGATATCATACCGAAGTGAAAGATTTTCGCCATAGCTTAGGTCTTCTGAGTCGATATCAACTTGAAACCCTAGGAACTTTTTATGCGTCATTTTATTTTATCGCTCGCTTTGGTTTGCTCAGCCTTTGTCAGCGCAGCTGAAATCACTAATATCGCCGCAGCACCTGAACAAGTAAGCCCACTCCTTCCAGGCATTGATGCCCCTGCATTACAACTCAAAGATAAGTCAGGTAAAACTGTCGACCTCCCGACACGCTATAAAGAAAATATCACCGTACTGGTGGTTTATCGTGGTGGCTGGTGTCCATACTGCTCAAGACAGCTCGCGGGGATCCAAGAAATTGAACCACAGCTTGTTAAAATGGGAGCACAAATTATTGCTATCGCACCAGACTCACCTGAGGCGCTGGCAAAAAGTACAATTGAGTCCCCTCACTACCAACTGTTGTCTGATAACGAAATGCGTATGAGCCAAGCGTTAGGTCTCGCCTATTTTCTAGATGATAAAACAGCCCTTGCTTATCGCAACAAGTTGGGCGTAAATTTTGTTGATTTTGAGGGTAACGATAAAGTTGCCTTGCCGGTGCCGGCGGTATTTGTAGTCGATAAGAAGGGCTTGATCCAATTTCAATACGCAAACCCAAATTACAAAGTGAGATTGGATGAAAGCGTGCTACTAGCCGCGGTCAAAGCAGCTAGTCAACTATAGGAAAAGCACATAAAAAAATGGAGTCCGAAGACTCCATTTTAGCGATTTTCTAACCGGTTATAGTCAAATAAGCCATATTCAACGCCACGTGTTCGCTTGGCAATATCGTGGATTAAATCACTGTAACGCCAAAACTCTGGGTGAGTCCTGCGGATCCCATATTGCGCTCGTAGCGCTCGGTAATCAGACTCACTATTCATGTGGCTAAATGATGAGACGAAGTCCTCTTGTGCTGCCTCGCTTTCTAAATACCAAATTGCCTCTGGGTAATCTCCGATAAAGCCTGGCACAATCGTCGCTGTGTCTTCGGTATACGCTCTTTGCCCTTCTTCATTTAACAAACTGGAGATGTTGTAGTGGGCATTATGGTGTAATAGCGAGAACGCTTGATGTGAACCGTCACTTTGCTTAGTAATAATAAACGAGACCTGAGGAAGCAAATTAATCGCCCTAACGGACATGCTATTGAGTGCCTGCAGTGGCTTGCCGACGGCTTGATAGTCATAATCCCTATTTAGAACGGGCTTCAGCACAGCATGTAGCTTGTTATACAGCTCTTGCTTTGGATCGTCCGTTTCGTATTTTATCCCCGTTGGCGCACCGATTAGTGATTTGCGATTGATAAACTCACTTAAGCTCAAGTGTGACTTACGATACCAATGGCGTTTAATTTCCTGACGATGGCTAAGTGGCAACAGATTTAAAAAGTTTTGCTCACCTTCAAGCCTCAAAAAGTCCATATATAAGCGTGTGATCAACTGATGACCAATGTTGCCATACACGTCAAAACCCGCCACCAGCAAGTAGTGAATGCGCTCGAACAAAGCATAGTCTAATACCCAAGCTGTTTTGGGAGGCTGGCCAATAAAACCTTTAACCACCGTTGCGCTATCAAAATGACGGAAGATAGTTAATGCTGCATTCGGGTTTTCCCCCTCACCACGCCAAATCAAGTCCATATTGAGACGCTGCCCATCGGCAAACATCTTATCTGCAAGCTCTGTTTTGGCACGTAAGTAATCCTGCTGCTTAGTGGCGTATTTAGCCCAACTGGAAAGCGGTAACGCATTACTTTGCTCAGCCGCAGGTAGCACCAAATCTTCATCATGTTTAAGCAGCAGCTGGTTCACCGCTTCATTGCTATTTTTTTCAGGGTCAACAAACGCCACCCAGAAATGATCGTTAATGACATTAAGCGCTATTTGGCCTCGACATACAGGACCTTTGATAAAGCCTTTTACAATTAACTCGGCCTCATCCAGCATAAATTGATAACGAGAATTAACCGGAATATCTTTGAATACCTTAAATGGGTTTGCTGCAAGCTCTGGCTCATAACCTGGCAGTTCATCCACGTGATAATCCGCTGCATAAAATTGCTGATGTAACCGAGATAGCTTGGCGTCGTTCAATGCCAGTGGCATGTGAGTTTTTGACAAAATGGTACTGCGCACTTGCATCAATCGATAATACACCCTATCGATCTCAGGATCGTCAAACGGACGCACTGAACTCACCAGTGCGATTGGCTGGCCCGGAGGCGTGCTTGAGCGTACCAATTGAAAAAACGCGGGGTCATCCAAGTGAGGGAAGTGGATATGGGCTAAATACCAATGCTCAAAAATATAACGCGCGGCAAGGCGGTGTTTATTGGAGTCCTGATTAAGAAATTGTTCCCACTTTTTCACTTCTTTTTGTGCTGCAACACTTGGCTTTGCAATCTGGCTCATTTTACTGCCACTTTGCAGCCATGCTTCCAAGGTTTTGAATTCATCATGCGTGAGCGCTGGTAAGCCGTAGGGCATCCCCGCATGAGGCTGTTGTTTCGCAAGGGTAGAAAATTCATCCATGGTTGGGCAAGACTGCGTTCGATCTAAAGAGAAATCAAACTCTTTACCCAAGATGCCTTGTTCAGGAAAACGATGAGACATTTTTAACAGCAAGCTATTATAAAGCACACTTCCAGCTAGGTTGCTGTATTCAGATTGATTGCGCTCATTCAGCACTGGGGTAAAACCACGCTCGCGCCACTGTGTCGTGGTTTGGGCGTCGAATAACAGCCGGGTTGGTGTTTGTGCTAACAACCGCGTGCCGTCATACACTAATTCCTTTGACAATCCCCTATCTATTCCTTCTGGAGATGACAGTTTAAGCTGACAAGGTGCGTCATAACAACCATGGCAAACCACACAACGCGACTCCAAAATGGGCTTCACGCTTTGTAAGTAACGTGCACCGCCTTGGTGATATTCTTCGATTCGTGCTTGGGGTTGCTCTGGTCCAAACATATCATCATATTTAGACACACCCAAAGCCACACAGCCAGAAAGCACGGCGACAACCACCGCACAAAACAGTGCACGTTTAGACATTTACTCGCCCTCGTCGTCATCCAGCCCAAGATCAAAAGTCGGCATCATTTCTACTGGAGGCGAGACAAATAATGCATCGCTACTGGTACTCAGCACAGCACTGAGAATAGGCCCGCGATTAATGAGCAATTGCAACTGATGTTCCGCACCTATCAACTCAGTCACTGTCGTACTAATGTTGTTGAGCGCATAGTCATCAATGTGCAAACTAATATTCTCATCTTCTTTTGGGTTTTGGCACAAATGAGCAAGGAGGTTCTCACTCAACATCACTGATACTTCAGCATCTGGAGAGTCGATATCACGACTCTCGATGTTATCGTCTAACAAAAAAAGCGGCAGTGATAATGGGGTATCTTGTTGTAATTCCATCAAAGGTTACCATCTGAGTATTTGCTTTCATATTAGCACAGTTAGATAGCTGATGGCTGAAAAGGGGGCGACGATGCGCCCTGCTTGATTACCAAGGGAGCGTGTCGCCGTTGGAGTGCCAAAAACCACCACTGTTTTCGATAGTTAGGTGTTCA
Source organism: Pseudoalteromonas sp. HM-SA03 (assembly GCF_002289345.1). Classification (GTDB taxonomy): domain Bacteria; phylum Pseudomonadota; class Gammaproteobacteria; order Enterobacterales; family Alteromonadaceae; genus Pseudoalteromonas. Next base: position 6,799 of record NZ_NSDG01000065.1, read on the forward strand.
ATTCTCTTAATTAAACGTTCCGCCGCAACATCTGGACCAATATCACCTGCAAACCCCACCATCTGCGTTTGCACAAAGCCAGGATGGAATAGTCCAACTGCGATATCTTGGCTTTTCAGCTCGTGAGCCATACTCACGCTCGCCGCGTTCAGTGCAGCTTTCGACATTCTATAGCCAATGTAACCACCAGAACCATTATCTGCAATCGAACCCATACGACTTGTGATCATGGCAACTTTACTACCTGCTTTGAGGTTATCTAGCAGTGCATGAGTGACTCGAATTGGCCCTAGCGCATTGACGTTAAATTGGTGGTCGATATTTTCAAAATCCATTTCCGCTAGTGTTTCGTTATGAAATACCCCAGCGTTATTAATAAGAATGTCAATCTTCTCCGAGCCCAATGCCGCCAATAACTTTTTCGCACCATTTTCTGTCGCAACATCTATATCTTCAATGATATCCACGCCTAGAGATTCTAGGTCTGCCGAAGCTTTGCGAACAACCGCAGTTACTTTGCAGCCTAGAGATAAGTATTGTTTACAAAACTCTAACCCGATCCCACGATTAGCACCGGTCACCAAAACATGTAGTGTCATATCCTTCTCCTCACGATTTTTATGCTGAAACTATTCCAATTGGTATGAGTTTACTAAACTCAAGGTCAATCTCGACTGAATTCATTTTTATGATGTACTTTTTCACTTTTTGACAACTTTGCTACAGTTATAACTCTAACAACTGTAAGGATATGTTGTGAAACTCGCACTTGGCACCCTCTTACTTTTCTTCATCCACAAGGCAACTTTTGCCTACCAAATCAATGTCAGTGAGTTGGTCGCTTATCAGCTTGGCCAACAGCAAATCGCACAACTCATGCAAAAGGTATACGCACCTTTGGATATCACGCCCACACTTGTCGTGTTACCCAGTGAGCGCGGATTAAAATATGTAGATCAAGGGTTTTACGATGCAGAAGCTGGACGCACTAGCGCTATTGCAAATGCCTATCCTAACTTACTGCAAATTCCCGAACCACTTGCAACCGTGCAAATGGCGGTGTTTTGTCTCAAGAAGGAGCATTGTACCTTATCAACACGGCAAGACTATGTGGTAATACAAGGCAGTTTAATAACGGAGCAAGTTTGTCAGCGTAAAAAGTTGACCTGTAATGCGGTCTCTAACGACGTTTCTGCGTTTCAAGCACTTGAAAAAGGTCATGTAGAACAAATTTTAGCTGATGACTTATTTGCGCTTGGTGCGCTATGTCAGTCAGGACTCACCGCGGTTTATGTGCGTAGGCTACGAGATGCGAGTTATCCTATTTATCACTATATCAATCGTAAACACCAAGACCTACTGCCGAAATTAACAGCATCTATCAAGCAGCTTAATAGCAGTGGCGAGCGCGATACTATTCTAAACCGACTCTCTGACCACTTTACCACCTGCCATGGCAAAGTGATTGAATTAGAAATGCATTAAGTTGATATATCATCCATGGCAGATTCTATGATAGAGAATACCGCCCCTTGAGGATCGGTTATCACGCTAAAGCGACCAACTTCTGGTATATCTGTCGGCGGTACACAAATTTCTCCGCCAAGTTTTTGGGCATATTCAGCTTTACTATCGCAGTCCAATACTGCAATGTAAATCATCCAGTGCGGAGGAATGTCTTCACCCCACTCAGCCGTCATTTCTAACATGCCAGCGACGGGTTGCTCATTTACTTTGAACAAAGTGTAGTCCATATTTCCCATGTCTTTGACTTCGATTTGCCAACCAAATAATGCAGAATAAAAGTCACGACTTTTGGCGCTGTTTTTACTCACTAATTCAAACCAATAAGGGGTATCCGCTTCGAGATGACGTTGTGTCCCTATATGGCCTCCCTCTTGCCAAAGGGCAAAAACTGCTCCACCAGGTTCCTTTAACATCACCATCCGTCCTGCCCCAGGGACATCATGAGGGCCCGCCAACACTTCAGCACCGAGTTCGTTGGCTTTGTTTAGACATTCATCGACATTGTCTACCGCCACATAAGCAAGCCAGTGACTAGGCATGCCTCCTTGTTGTTGCTCAGCGGTCATCTGATACATCGCTGCGACATCATCGACTTCTTTTTGCAACATGGTGTAATAACAATCTTCACCAATGGGTTGGTCAAAAATTTGCCAATCAAATAGTTGGCTATAGAAAGGCTTTGCTGACTGCCAGTCGCTTGAACACAATTCAATCCAACAAAAGTAACCGAGTCTACATTCACTAATTATTGCCATGGGGGATCACCTATCAATCAAAGTCTAATGAATATAGCAGCAATCAGCCGATAAGAAAGCGCAGTCAAAATATGGCTTATTTTTCAATTTGCCCATACTTAGGTGAGCGCACGCCATAAAGCAAACCATTGCTTGAGTCCGCTGATAATAATCTCTGTGATGCTTTCTGTGAAACTTCAAATCCTTTATCTGAAGTGCTTTCAATCACCTGGTTTAGTACCGCGCCAATCAATGCGCCAGCCAAACTGCTATCACGGTCATCTCTGTCTTCACTGCTTGACGCTTTTGACTTACCACGCCAAATTACTTGGCCAGTTTTTAAATCAACCAACCTTGCCGATAGCGCTACGGTAGTGTCACTATCTAATACAACGTATGACGTACCATAATCTTGAATCTCTATGTATAAAGCAGCGTCGGCAGCAAAGATTTCATAGAGCTTGTCTATCGCAACATTGTGAACATCATGAGCCACAGTTAAGCCATTATTTTTAAAAGTCTCATTGACCAAAGATACTGGAAAAACATAATAGCCAGAGTCGGCAAGTGGCTTCACTACTGTCGCCATTACCCCAAAAGGCGCAACAACTTCAATGGAATTATTGATAGGCGGTAGCACCAGTATCGACTTAGGATCACTTTGAATAAAAGCGCTGTAATCCTGTTTAGGTGCCGTCGCACAGCCATTCAATAAGGCAAAAGTCAAAAGCACCAAGCTCGCTTTAACCCATTTCATCTTATTCTCCCTGCGCATTTTTTAGTAAAAAGTCGATATATTGTCGAGACTCAGGATACTGTTGTTTTTCCTGTTCAAAATACGCAAACCCTTTGCCATTATCCCCTTGCATCAAATATAAGTAACCGAGATGCGCATACATACCTGGTGCTGGACTGATCTGCCTTACTTCTGCGCGCGCTATGCTTGACTCTAACTGACTGATCTGCTCCTCAAGCGACTGCCCATCACCTCGAAAGAACTCATAGAGGTTACGTTCGTAAGAACCGTAATAATATTGTGGTGTCGTACTCTGACAACCAGACAATATCAATAGTAAAGTCGCCACAAATATCGTTTGCTTCATAATTTACCTGAGGTTTAGATTAGCTGTGGGGATTATCTATAAAGGCTTCCAATCGCCTTTATCGATGCCGCTGACCAAGTTATTAACGGCCTCACGAATGGCTAAATCAAGTACCTTGCCGTTTAGCGTTGAGTCATACCCTGCAGTGCCACCAAAACCAACCACTTCGCGATTAGATAAGCTGTATTCTCCAGCACCTTGCACTGAATAGACAACTTCTGAACTAGTTACATCAACGATATTGAGATTTACCTTAGCGTAAGCAATTTGCGATTTTCCTTTACCTAAAATGCCGAATAACTGTTTATCACCTACTTCTTTTCTACCAAACTCGGAAACATCTCCCGTGATCACAAAGTTAGCGCCTTTAATACTTTGTTTTGCGCCCGCAAATCCAGCTTCTTGGGCAATCTCTGTCATGTTTTCTCTATCTAAAACAATAAAGCGATTACTCTGTTGTAAATGGGTAGTCAGAATAGTTTTAGCCTGAGAACCCAAGCGATCCGGTCCTGAACTAAACACACCATTGTGAAAAGCTGAACGGTTTTGCAATTTACCAACCGCTAACTGACTTTTTGGTCCATTGTATGTCTGATTATATGAAGCCACTTTAGGTGCTTCTACCGTTCTTGATGCTTCCGTTGCACAACCCGCGGTTAATCCGACAAACGTCAATGCAATTACTGTGGCGAGCGGTTTATTCATTATCATTCTCCTAAAGTCATATGCGTCTGTCTGTGACGCAGCGATTCGTTTTGTTAATAACAATGTAGATAAATTTAGCTGACTTTAGTGTTAATTTTTGTTTGGGAAGGATGCAATCACGCTACATCTAGATAGAATTTTAAAGATAGTGCAAAATCAAACCGAGTACAGCACTAGAAAAAGTCGTGCAGACCACTTTAGGAACGGCTATCAAAAAAACTATAACCCTTTTATCAACAAGCTGTTATGAATTTATAGGTTTGTAATTTTCTTAGTGCTGCACAAAGCAAGATTACCATTAAAAAGCACCATACACTTTCCAACAAATTAGCGTTGACGCATCACGCCTTCTTGAATAGTCGACGCAACTAACTCACCTTGGCGGTTGAAAAATTGACCACGCACTAGGCCTCGGCCATTAGACGCGCTCGGACTATCAACGCTATATAAAATCCATTCATCCATTCTAAACGGACGATGGAACCACATCGCATGGTCTATTGTCGCGACTTGCATATTCGGCTGCATAAACGACAAACCATGTGGTTGTAGTGCAGTTGGTAGAAATTCAAAATCAGAGGCATAAGCCAGCAAATAGTTGTGGATCCTTCTGTCGTCTGGCATGTCACCATTGGCTTTAAACCAAACATTTCTCACCGGGTCCTGTTTTTTAGGTTTGAATGGATTTTGAAAGTTTACAGGGCGCATATCCAGCGGCATTTCTTGCGTAAATTTCGCTCGAAGTGATTCTGGAATGAGGTCCGCATGTTCTTGATAAAAGTGGAGTGATGACTTCAATGTTTCAGGCTCTGGCACATCCGGCATCAAAGATTGATGAGAAACGCCCGGTTCATCCCCTTGGAAAGAGGCTGTCATGTAAAATATCGGCTTACCATATTGAATGGCACTGATCCTACGAGTGCTAAAACTGCGACCATCACGAATGTTTTCGACATCGTAGACAATGGGCTTGCTCGCATCACCAGGACGCAAAAAGTAAGAGTGTAGCGAGTTAACAAAGCGCCCTTCTGGTAAGGTATATTTTGCTGCGGACAACGCCTGCCCCATCACCTGACCTCCAAACACTTGAGGAAAACCAAGATCTTGGCTTTGACCTCGATATATCCCTTGCTCAATTTCTTCAAGGCTGAGCAAATCCAACAGATTTTGTAACACTTGACTCATGTTGCACTCCGAACGTCTAGTAGAACTGGCGATAGTCGTTATAATGAGATAATACTTTTACCAAATCCAAGTAAGACTCGGACTGGTAGCAAACCAAGTACATTGCTCAAATGAGTATAATACATCATAACTCAAACTATTGGACTAACCCATATGGCTTATTGGCTGTTTAAAACAGAACCCGATGCATTTTCCATTGATGACTTAAAAAACGCGCCTGAGCAGCAAACTTTTTGGGAGGGAATTCGTAATTATCAGGCAAGAAACTTCCTGCGCGACGAGGTTAAGGTGGGTGACTCAGTGTTTATTTACCACTCAAGCTGTAAAGTCCCTGCGGTTGTCGGCATTGCCAAAGTAGTGAAAGCAGCAGAGCCAGATCCACACCAATTTGACTTAAGCAGTGATTATTATGATGCCAAATCAAGCCCCGATAACCCTCGCTGGGTAGGCGTCACTCTAGCATACGAGAAGCACCTACGCCCGGTGACCCTGCAAGCGATAAAGGCCAATGCAGCTCTCACCGAGCTGGCTCTAAAAAAAGGGGGACGATTATCCATCATGCCTATCATTGAATCTGAGTGGCAGGTTATTTTAGAGATGTCGGGGCAAAGCTAACGTTTTGCTTTGCCTTTTTGTCGCCCGTGCTTAGGCACTATGCTGATATATAGCAGCAAAGCGACCCAAGAAAATAGTAACGTCCCTATCAGCCAGCCGTTTTTTTCATGCCCTTTGCTGCGCTTGCTTCCTGCAACTAAAGCCACAGGAAGTAAGTAAGCGCACACAATAGCAATCATCAAAAAGAGTTCTTCGAACATAGTGATGACCAGTCAACCTCTGATGCAAGTACCCGTTGCGGTGCAATATAGTGCAAAATATCTCCCCCTGTGATGTTGTAATCCAAAGGTGGGTTTAGATCCATATCTAGCGCATTTATATCGTGCGCAACACCGAGCAATGTCGCATCATGATGCTGCTTAAAATAACCAAAAATATCACCAAAGGTTAAGCAGCTTACCTCTGCAGGTAAGGCTAAGCTGAATTGCGTATCGCCGTGTAGCGTCGACAGCAATTCCTCTTGTACTCGGCTTGAACCGGGGTCTTGCATTGCTCGCACTAAGATTTCCGCAGACATAGATGCAGAGCATTCAACATTTTTACAATGCTCTCTTAAAAGCAGTGCTTTGCTATCGTCCAAGAAGTGCGCGCTAATATGCGCTTCGGATTTTACTACTCGGCTAAGTTTTAGTGCGGTGGTAAATGTCTGATTGTCATCACCACCATCAATGATGATTTTGTCAGCCCGCTCGATGTTAATCCGGCTTAACTGTTCATCATCAGTGAAGCTGGTTAAACGCGCAAATGCGACTTCCGGATAACTCAACAGCGGATGCTCCATGGCTTCGGTAACGGCTAATACGATTTTTCTATCCTCGCGTTTATTGTCACCTAAAATATAATCCACCATTTTTTTCGTTCTCACATCATGCCAACCAAAAATTACGATGTGGTTTTGCAAATGTGCAAAATCTTTTTCCCCTGTCATGCCTCTTCTCACCCAATACGTCACAAATTGTCCAGCTTTTCCCAATAACACACCAAATAGCGCAAGGCCAAATGGGATCTGTATTATGGCAACGACTAAACGGCCAAAATCCGTTGTTGCACTAAAGTCTCCGTAGCCAACTGTTGAAGTCGTCACTACGTAGTAATAAAAGAACGTGCTCAGTGGCAATAACGCCGATTCATTGCTGAGCCATAACAACCCCCAAGTCACTGACATATGAATGAGCGTTGCCATAAATAACAGTTGCCAGCTGGCCTTATCCACATGAGCCCGCATCAAAACAACTAAACGTTTAAAAATTATAGGCATATTGCTTCCCTATCAAATACATACTGCTACCTTACTGTAGATTTCGGCCAAAAAACAACACGACATATCGACTTCTTTGATATAGTCTTAGAAAAGGTTACAAGAAGTAATGAGGGGTTAACATGGCTGGCGTATTGGCCTCAGTAGATCAACGCACACAACTGGTGGGGGAAAACCGCCTTGAGTTGCTATTGTTTCATCTTCATAGCCGCCACTTTTTTGCGCTAAACGTCTTCAAGGTAAAAGAAGTTGTTAAGCTCCCTCACCTCAACAAAATGCCAAATGCACACCCTAAAGTATGTGGGGTAACCAACATTCGCGGCGAGTCTATTCCGGTTATCGATTTACGACAAGCGATATGCATGCCGCCATGCGACCGAGACAAAGACTGCAACCTAGTTATCACTGAATACAACCGCTCAGTGCAGGCCTTCTTAGTTGGTAAAGTTGACCAAATCGTCAATACTACGTGGTCCGATATTATGCCAACCCCTAAGTCTGTTGGCCGCAATCACTACCTCACCGCACTGACTAAAATCAAACGTGACGGCGTTGAACACATCGTTGAAATTATCGATGTAGAAAAGGTACTTGCCGAAATAGTTGAATACAAAGTTGAGATCCCGCAAGACATTCTAGATAAAGATATCATCAATGAGTTTCATGGCCGTAAAATTTTACATGCCGATGACTCGCCGACCGCTCGTCGTCAAGTTGCCGATACCTTGGCACAATTGGGCATAGAAATCATCCCAGCAACTGACGGCCAAGAGGCGCTCAATGTGTTAAAGCACTGGGCCGACGAAGGTATAGACGTACAAAAAGAGTTACTTGCAGTGATCACCGACGCTGAAATGCCCGTCATGGATGGCTACCGACTGACCTATGAAATTCGCAACGACAGTCGTCTGAAAGACCTTTATGTCATTCTCAATACCTCACTCAGTGGCAGCTTTAACCATGCCATGGTCGAAAAAGTGGGCTGTAATGCGTTTCTATCAAAGTTCCAGCCCGATTTATTGGTAACAGAGGTACAAAACCGGTTGAAGGACGTTTTGCAAAAACAAATATAAACACTGTATAAAAAACCAGTTTATGTTTCTTTATAAATCATAATGTTACCTTTACTCGGTTAGGTTTGCTTTGCGATATGCTGGGATTTACGGCAGCGACTCGGTATACTTGCCATCATTTGAGCAAATAGGCAAAGCAATGGACGTATCAGAATTACTCGACGGCCTCAACGACAAACAGCGCGATGCAGTCGCCGCACCTCTGCAAAACATGTTAGTGCTCGCAGGTGCGGGATCAGGTAAAACACGAGTACTCGTTCATCGTATTGCTTGGCTTATGCAAGTTGAGCACGCCTCTGCCTTTAGTATCTTCGCGGTAACCTTTACCAATAAAGCAGCCAAAGAAATGCGTGCTCGTGTTGAAGCGACGCTCAATGGCCCTGTTGGTGGTATGTGGATAGGCACTTTCCACGGCCTTGCTCACCGCATGTTACGCGCTCATCACCGTGAAGCTAAATTACCAGAGTCATTTCAAATTCTAGATAGCGATGATCAGCAACGAATGATCCGCCGTTTGCTCAAAGCCATGAATATCGATGAGAAAAAGTGGCCACCTAAGCAGTTAAGCTGGTACATCAGCGCGCGTAAAGACGAAGGATTAAGACCCAAAGATATTCAAGCATACGATGTCAACGAACAGCTGATGCTGAACGTGTATAGTGCTTACCAAGATGCCTGTGATAGAGCCGGTCTTGTTGATTTTGCCGAGATCCTATTGCGCTGCTACGAGCTATTACAGCAACAACCTACCTTGCTACGTCACTATCAACAACGCTTCCGCCATATGCTAGTGGACGAGTTCCAAGATACCAACAGCATTCAGTATTTGTGGCTACGCCTGCTTGCAGGTAGTGACAACAATATCATGATCGTAGGGGATGACGACCAGAGTATTTACGGCTGGCGTGGTGCAAAAATAGAAAACATCAAACGTTTTCTAGACGACTTTAACGCCGAAACGATCCGTCTTGAACAAAATTATCGTTCTACTGCAACCATTCTAAAAGCATCCAATGCGCTCATTGAAAACAACGCGGAACGAATGGGTAAAAGTCTCTGGACCGACGGTAACCAAGGCGAGCCGATTTCAATTTACGCCGCTTTTAATGAACTTGACGAAGCACGCTTTGTAGTTGGCAAAATTAAATCTTGGTTACAGGCTGGCAATGCGCTCAGCGACAGCGCCGTACTCTACAGAAACAACGCACAATCCCGAGTGTTAGAAGAAGCTCTGCTTCAAGAAGGGTTAAAATACCGTATTTATGGCGGTATGCGTTTCTTCGAACGCCAAGAGATTAAAGATGCCCTGTCTTACCTTCGTATAATCAGCAATCGCAATGACGACGCAGCATTTGAGCGTGTGATAAACACCCCTACCCGTGGTATTGGCGATAAAACGTTAAGCCATATTCGCGATTGTGCACGTCACGAATCACTCTCGCTTTGGGATGCAGCAAAAGCCGTACTTGCGCAAAAGCACTTAGCGGGAAGAGCAGCTACGGCGGTGACAAAATTTATTGAATTAGTCGAGCAGCTAGACGATAAAATTGCCGAGCTTGAACTGGCACAACAAGCGCAGACAGCCATTGAACAGTCAGGTCTCATGGCAATGTATCAGGCCGAGAAAGGCGAAAAAGGCCGCGCTCGAGTGGAGAACTTGGAAGAATTGATCAGTGCTTGTGGTCAGTATGAGCTTCCTATCGATGAAGATTTCACTTCACCATTACAAGGCTTTTTAGCTTATACCTCTTTGGAGGCAGGCGAAGGCCAGGCCGACGAGCACGAAGACGCGGTACAAATGATGACGCTGCACTCAGCTAAAGGCCTCGAGTTCCCATTGGTCTTTATGGTTGGGGTGGAAGAAGGCATGTTTCCATCGCAGCAAAGTAATGAGGAGTCCGGCCGCTTAGAAGAAGAGCGCCGCTTGTGCTACGTAGGTATGACACGTGCCATGGATAAACTTTACATTAGCCACGCAGAAAGTCGCCGCTTGTATGGTCAAGAAAAACACCACAGCCCTTCAAGGTTCTTACGTGAAATTCCTGAAGATTGCATGGAAGAAATTCGGATTAAAACACAAATTTCTCGTCCGGCTAACTCGGGTCGATTCAGTCCATCAATCAGTCACGCGACCTTTGAAGATAGCGGCTTTAATTTAGGCCAGCGTGTCCTCCATGCCAAATTTGGTGCAGGCACAGTGCTTAACTATGAAGGTGCTGGTGCTCAGTCACGCATCCAAGTTAACTTTGATGATGTTGGTAGTAAGTGGTTAGTAACCGCCTATGCAAGACTTCAAGCACTCTAACCTGCCAATATTACGTTCTCAGCTTGCCGATGCGCGCCATCGGCAACTCTTGCTTATTACTGGCAGCCAAGCTTGGTGTTACACGCAGTGCCAGCAGCTATTAGCAAACTCAAACGATAACCTTATCCTAAGTAGCAGTAAGACATTGGAAAATGCCGTTTGGCCCGAGCATTTATACCAAATACTCGGACAAGAATTTAGCAACCTAGTCTACGACGGCTTTAGTGGTATTGTGCCTAACAAAATCGCAGCGGCTGCGGGCACTGTAAAAGCTGGCGGCTTACTCCTGTTATTGCTTCCCGAGTTAGATGAACTCGACCACTGGCTAGACCCTGCCATTACTCGCTGGTGCTCAGAGGGGCAAACACCCAAACACAGCCACTTTTTAAAAAGGTGGCTGCAGCTCTGGCAGCAACGAACAGTTTGGCATATCAGTGAACACTTTGGAGCTCAACTGCCCTCAGCGTATCTTGCTACAGGTTCAGCGGTTAGTGGTATTGAAGAGCAACAAACTGTACTTGCGCAACTTTCCACAATATTGGTAAACCAGCAAACACCTGCATTACTGAGCGCAGATAGAGGTCGAGGGAAGAGCGCACTCTTGGGCCTCTTGGCATCAAAGCACCCTACACAACAATTTGTTATTTGTAGCCGCCATTTTCATGCTCTGCATAGTTGCTTTAGCATGCTTGCTCAAACACTCAATACCGAGGTTGATGTAAAAACAAAGAAGCTGGCTAATCTCAGCTATATGGCGCCAGATACGTTACTACAACAAGCCTCTACGCTTGGTAGCGATACGGTTATTTTGGTGGATGAGGCAGCCGCCCTGCCAGTTCCATTTTTAATACAAGTCGCTCAACTTGGTTTTCGCTGCATTTTTTCCAGCACCTTAGTTGGTTATGAGGGAAATGGTAGAGGCTACACGTTACGGTTTAAACGCTACTTAGAATCACATTACCCAAGTTATCTTGATTTCACCTTGTCGACTCCTATTCGCTACGCATCGGATGATCCACTGGAGCAGCAGATCAGGGATTTATTTGTACTCGAGTGTAAAGCGACATCACCCATATTCACTTCATCAACCACAATGCGTGCTATTTCCCAGAGTGAATTGGTAGAAAATAGCCAGTTACTTGAGCAAGTTTTTTCACTGCTCGTATTAGCGCATTATCAAACCAGCGTGGATGATTTAAGGCAATTGTTAGATGCACCAGATTTGCACCTACAAGGTGCATTTTGCAATAACGAGCTAGTAGGGATCTGCCTTGCTGTCATCGAAGGCGGACTTACTTCAGATCTCGCAGAAGATATTCTAGCAGGAAAGCGAAGACCCGCAGGCCATCTCATGGCACAGCAGCTAACAACAAGCTTTGGTGATAGCAGGTTTGTCACTGAAAAAAGCGCAAGAGTCGTTAGAATAGCCGTGCACCCGGATGTACAACAGCAAGGAATTGGCCACCAACTATTGGCGTCCTTTGAAACCATATTACCGGAAAGTATCAGTTACATAGGAACTAGTTTTGGCCTTACAGCGCCATTATTTTCGTTTTGGTCACAACGGCACTATGTGCCAATGAAACTGGGGTTTAAGCAAGATAAGGCCAGTGGCGAGTATGCGGTTTTGATGCTTAAAAAAGTCCGAGGCGACTTAGATAACACCTATACTCGAATATTCAAGCAAGCTTTTTTCTATCAGTTACGCTCGCACTACCAACAGCTCGATACTGAGGTGGTTACCGCTATATTAGCGACCCTACCCTTTGAACATATAACTGATGAACAGCTGGATTATTTGCACTATTTACGTAACAGCAATCCGGTTGAGCAACAAGTATGTCCTTTTATATGGCAGCTAATCACAACTGATCCTCGATTACTTAAAAACTTAACTAAAGTTTCAAAAGCATTAGTAACTCGTCTAATATTACAGCAACATTCGACCCAAGTCGTACTTAACTTGCTTGGGTTATCTGGTAAAAAGGCCCTCACCACAACGCTAAGAGAGACAGTGCAGCAAGTTTATGAGTATTTTCGGTGTTAAGTTTCTACTATTCGTTTTTGCTTCTGCTGTACTGAATTTTACAGTATCCGCTCAAACTGTAGTGAAAATTGGCATGTCTACCGCACTTTCTGGGCCCGCAAAAGAGATTGGTCAACACTTAAAAGCGGGCGCCGAACTACACTTTAACTTTTATAACCAGCACAAAGCGAATGGTGCAGCTGCGATTGAGTTACAGCTGTTGGATGATGGTTATGAGCCACACAAAACCGTAACTAATGCTCGTAAGCTCGTTTACGAAAATAAGGTCGATGCATTATTTGGCGTAATGGGCACACCCACATCTTATGCCATAAAGCCTATTTTAGAGCACTCTAAGGTTCCCTTTCTTATGCCATATACTGGTGCTGAGTTTCTTCAAGAACCGCATACATTTAATGCCTTCAACTTCCGCACTAGCTACAATAAAGAAGCACAAGATATCATCCGCTACTTTATCGATGAACAAAAATTAAAGCGGGTGGCCTTGCTCATACAAGCCGATGAATTTGGTTTAACCGTAGAAAAAAGCCTCACGAGAGCGCTTGCGGAACGTGGATTTAAGCCCGTTGTGATAACGCGTTTTAAACGTAATACTGATGATGTAGAACGAGCCCTTGAGCAAGCGCAGAAGCATAAAATAGAGGGCTTCGCTATGGTAGGCACCTACACACCACTGTCTAAGTTTATTAATCGTGCCATGGAGGTTGGCCTTGAAACACAATACGCTACGGTTTCATTTGCCTCCTCAAACGAGCTGTTTACCAGACTCAGTGGCCAGCCCAAAGTTTTAGTCACCGAAGTTGTACCCGACCCTGCGATTTGCAAGGGCAAGCTTTGTGATAGTTTTCGCGAAGCAATTCGCAATACCACGCTTTCCCATAACGAACAGGTTTTTGAGGGCTATCTCAATGCCTACTTATTGACAACTGCTATCCAACAATGTGGGCTGCCCATTGATAGCGATTGTCTGCTAAACGCATTACAACAGGAGTTGGAACATAACGCCGTTATTCGGGAAGTATTTATGCTCCAACCAGCGCAAAAGAAATTGCCAGTTTACCGCTCCTTTTTCCAATAATGTTCTATGCTTAGTTGATAATGACCATATGCGAGGCTGACATGGATTTAATTAACTTTCGCGTCGGGAAAAAAACAATATCACTGCAAATCCTCGATATTCTATTAACTGAACGCTACGAAGAAAATTTAACGGATTTACCCAATGACAACCCTAGTTTCTTGGGCGTCAAAGATTACATGGGCGTACCGACTCCTATTTTTGATTTAGGGATTATATTGAACAAACGCTCATCCTATGAAACCAATCAAGAGTTGGTCAGCATGCTAAAGCAGCGAGAGCAAGATCATAAAGAATGGCTTGTCGCACTCGAAGCTAGCATTTTTAACGATGTCCCTTTCACTAAAGCCAAAGACCCAAAACAATGTGCTTTTGGACAGTGGTATTACGGCTTCAAAACTGAAAATGACGATCTCAAAGCACTACTGAGTCGCTTCGAAGAACCACATGCAAAACTACATTCATTAGCGGATAAACTATTAGTGATGTGCGCACAGGGACATAAACAAGAAGCCATAGATACTCTCACTCGTGAAAAGAGCACCTCTTTTAATAAACTCATGCGATTATTTGAATCCGCTCGTGATCAGATCATGCTCGACCATAAACCTATCATCGTCTTTACCACCCAAGATGGTCAAAGTCCGCATATCGGTTTGCTTGTCGATAAAGTAGAAGATAACGTTCACTGTGATGAAAGCGATATCAAATCACTGCAGGAAATGACCAGTATTGGTTTTGAAATCGATGCGCAAACCAAGAAATTGATGAAAGGCTTGGTCAGGATGGGAAAACGCCACAGCGTATTGATTGACCCTAGTGCCATTTTCCGCCCTGAACATTTACAAAGTTATGAGCCAGAAGAAACGGAAGAGTACGGCTTGTTTTAGATTTAGTAAATGAATCACAAAAAACGCCGCAAAAATTGCGGCGTTTTTTTGTATCCTAAGTGACCTGATTTCGAGATAAGTTGTTATCTCTAGTCTAGGTCAATTATTATTTAGCTTGGCGGCTAGCGCGTTTACGCTCGCTTTCAGTCAATAATTTCTTACGAATACGGATGCTTTCAGGCGTTACTTCTACAAGCTCGTCGTCATCGATAAACTCAAGCGCTTGCTCTAAAGACATAACAACAGGTGGCACAAGGTTTTGTGCTTCATCAGTACCTGATGCACGTACGTTTGTTAACTGCTTGCCTTTAAGCGCGTTTACCGTTAGGTCGTTATCACGGCTGTGAATACCAATAACCATACCTTCGTACACTTCAACACCGTGACCGATGAATAGGCGACCACGCTCTTGTAGGTTGAATAGTGCGTTTGTTAGCGCTTTACCTGCTGCGTTAGCGATTAGTACACCATTCTTACGCTGACCGATGTTACCGCCTTTGTGTGGGCCGTAATGTGAGAACGTGTGGTACATCAAACCAGAGCCAGATGTTAACGTCATAAATTCAGTTTGGAACCCGATTAGACCACGCGCAGGCATCATGAAGTCCATGCGTACACGACCTTTGCCGTCAGGAGACATGTCAGTCATTTCCGCTTTACGCAGACCAAGCTGTTCCATGATAGAGCCTTGGTGTTCTTCTTGACAGTCAATAGTCACTGTTTCGTACGGTTCTTCCAGCTGACCATCAACATGGCGCAAGATTACTTCTGGACGAGATACTGCAATCTCGTAGCCTTCACGACGCATGTTCTCGATAAGAATACCTAAGTGAAGTTCACCACGACCAGATACACGGAAGCTATCTGGGTTATCTGTTTCTTCAACACGTAGTGCAACGTTGTGCACAAGCTCAGCTTCTAGACGCTCAAGAATGTTACGTGAGGTTACGTATTTACCTTCTTGGCCTGAGAATGGAGACGTGTTCACAGAGAAAGTCATGGTTACTGTTGGTTCATCAACAGACAGTGGCGGTAGTGCTTCGACATTATTCTGACAACAGATAGTGTCAGAGATTTTCAGCTCACCAAGACCTGTAATTGCGATAATATCACCAGCCGTTGCTTGCTCAACTTCGTGACGGTCAAGACCTAAATAACCAAGTACCTGGCCAACTTTACCATTACGTGTCTTACCATCAGCACCGACAATAGTCACTTGTTGGTTAGGTTTAACTGAACCACGCTTGATACGACCAACACCGATAACACCAACATATGAGTTGTAATCAAGCTGAGAAATTTGCATCTGGAACGGACCTTCAGGATCCGCGTTAGGCGCTTCAACTTCATCTACGATAGCTTGGAACATTGGTTCCATGTTGTCAGACGGCTCATCTAGATCAAGTGTTGCCCAGCCGTTGATTGCTGATGCGTAAATCACTTTAAAGTCTAGCTGTTCGTCAGTTGCACCTAAGTTGTCGAATAGGTCAAAAACTTGGTCCATTACCCAATCAGGACGAGCACCCGGCTTGTCGATTTTGTTGATTACAACAATAGGCTTAAGACCCTGAGCAAACGCCTTTTGCGTTACGAAGCGCGTTTGTGGCATCGGACCTTCTTGTGCATCAACTAGTAGTAATACTGAGTCAGCCATCGAAAGAACACGCTCTACTTCACCACCGAAGTCGGCGTGTCCCGGAGTATCTACGATATTGATACGGTAGTCGTTCCACTTGATTGCGGTATTTTTTGCAAGGATGGTGATACCACGCTCTCTTTCAAGATCGTTTGAATCCATCACTCGCTCTTCATTACCACCGCGCTGCTGTAGTGTACCTGATTGCTCAAGTAGCTTGTCTACAAGCGTTGTTTTACCGTGGTCTACGTGCGCGATAATCGCGATATTTCTTAACTTTTCGATGCTCATATTATTACTCAGTGAAGTTGGCCCTCAGTGATCCTAGTCGATCTACGCAAAAATGCGCGTTGAGATTGCCCGATTGAGAATTAAAGGTCGCGTATTATCTACTATTAATGTGACAGATGAAAGTTTATCCAACATTTTTTTCAATAATCCTGATCGGAGCGTGCATAAATCAACAACCTAGAGTTGCTTCAGCACAGTCATATTGCGGCTATAGTCCATTTATGGCCTTTATCGTCCGATTATGGACTGAATACTTGTGAATAAAATACAAATATCATTATTATCAATAAGGTAAGTTTGGCATAGGCGTTGCTGCTTCCCCTGTAGAGTAGAATAACTATCACAGCATACCGATACACAATGTGAGCGGATTTGGAGTAAATATGGTAACGCATTCACTGAAAATGGCCTGGCAAAAACTTCGCTGCCATGTCAGTTACACCCTAACAATAATAATTACTCTCGCGCTGACACTCGGTGCGCTGGTAGCGATGTATAACCTAAACTATCAATTGCTCGCGGCTCCGCTCCCTTATCCAGATGCAGAACGCTTGATATTAGTGCGTGGCGCGTTGGTAGATGACAATAATGAAGTGAAGCAAAGCAATTTTATTCCTCATGCTGGCAGCTTAGAGGCGTATAACAAGCAAGCACAATTTTCTGATATCGAAGTGATGGCCATTCAGAATATCAGTATTGATGTTGAACAAAGTTTACCGAGCAGCCCAACATTTAATACTGGCGCGATCACGCCCGAGTTTATGTCAATACTCAGTATACCACTGGCATTAGGACGGTACTTTTCAGTAGATGAAGGGATGAATAGCCAACAACCTGTCGCGATCGTTTCGCACCACGTTTGGCAACGTTATTTCGGTGGAAGTGCAAACGTTCTAGACCAAACATTGGTATTTAAGGGAGTGAGTTTCAAAATTGTTGGCGTCACCGACAAGCAATTCATTGAACCGGTATTATCAACACCTAACTGGCACACCGATGTGTGGATCAGTTATGACTTTAATGACTCTCCAACGCCGACATGGCAAAGAAATAATATCCAGACATATCAATTGCTAAAATTACATGATGTGCAACATGCACGTCGCGCAAAGCTTTCTCTTGAAAACTGGCTGAATGAACAACTACAACAACAAACTGCTGGCGAGCAAACTTTCGCTAATAGTAAAGTACAACTTGAATTTGTACCGATAAAAACACGTATTATTGGTGAAGCATCACATGTGAGCATGATGATGCTACTCGGAAGCGCTATATTACTATTAATCGCATTAAGTAATATTTGTAATTTAGTACTTTCACGTGCCGCCGAGCAACAAAAAAGCTTTGCCGTTCAGGCCGCTTTAGGTGCCAAGCCTAATCATCTATTTTTCCACATTGCGATAGAGTTAGGGCTGTTATTTATCAGCGCTGCAGTATTATCGCTATTAATAGCTGAGGGGATCATAAGACTACTAAAATCCGGGGTTGTCGGCCCGCTCGCTCGTTTGCAAGAGCTACAACTCGAAACGCATACTATTGCTTTCGCCTTTACCGTCAGTACCTTATTATGTTTATTACTTTCTTGGATAGTAAGCCGTCAACTTAACTACCGTCATATTATTCAACAGCTGCAAAGCAGTGGTAAAGGTACAGGCATTCAGATTTCCGCGATGACCCGCACTTTATTAATATCATTCCAATTATTTGTTTGCCTGTCACTACTCACTATTTGTCTTGGGATATTCCAAACAAGCTGGCAAAACTTGCAGCGTGATACGGGAATACGAGAACAAAATACCTATCAAGTAGCACTAAACTTAGGTACTTTGCTACAACAGATGAGCCGCGAGGAGCGCTCACAACTGCTTCTGTCTGCCATTGACTCGTTAGTAAAGTTACCGCAGGTAACCAAAGTCGGCATTGGCGGTTATCCCCCCTTTTCCTATTGGCTGCCGGGCTTTTCAAATCGTCAAATGCAATTTGAACCAGGTATAGAAAAAAACACGTTTGAATATCAAAGTACAGCAGGTACTTGGCCATATTTTGACACCTTTGGCGCAACACTTATCGACGGTAGGACTTTTACTCATGAGGAAGCCATTAATAATGCGCCCGTTGTCATTGTCAATCAGACCCTAGCTACGCAATTACGTCAGCAAGGGCAAGTATTGGGCGCTAAACTATACCCCCGAAATGGCCAACAAAGCGTTGAAGTTATTGGTGTTGTCGAGGATATTTATCTTCCCAAACAACCTAATATTGCAAGGGTTTTCATCCCCTCAGTGCCAACTGGTTACCCCTTTGTATTAATTGAAACTCAAGCACATACCACAATTAGCCGAGCAGAAATAAATCAGGCACTCACAGGTATCCATCCGCAAATGCGCGTCTATAACTTTCAGTCCACGACCATGCTTTTAGCTACGCACTTACAGCAAGCTCGTGTCATTAGCATGTTCACTTTGATGCTATCGATATTTGCACTTGCGCTTGCGGCACTTGGTATTTACGGTGTATGTAAGTACAGCGTAGCGTTACGTCAGTTTGAGTTAGGCGTGAGAATGTCAGTTGGTGCAACACCGCTTGCCGTGTTTAAACTGGTATTACAAGATAATTTGCGCCCTATTATTGCAGCAGCGTGCGCTTCTATCTTGATGTTATTGAGTATTGCGACACTTCAAGATACGCTTGTACCGATTACAATAGATAGCGCTATCCACTGGTTAATTTCACTAGCCACTGTTATCACCTTAGTCACAGGTGTTACGCTACTATCTTCAAGAAATATTATTGCCCGCCCCGCATTACATGCACTTCGCGGAGAGTAATGTAGTGACCGGAATGATAATAATAAATCAAGGAAGCTTACTGTGAGTGCTAAACCACAAATATTGCTAATAGAAGACAACAGAGAAGTTAGATTAGCTGCGCGATTTGTATTGGAAGATTTAGGTCTAGCCGTCGAAGAAGTCGAAAATCCAGTGCAAGCACTCAGCTTTCTTGAACAACACCAGCCTAGCTTGATCCTACTCGATATGAACTTTGAGTTAGACTCTACATCGGGGCAAGAGGGACTCAGGTTTCTACGACAGCAACAGCAACTTGGCAATACCACCCCTATTGTAGCTATGACGGCATGGTCACATACTGAGCTTGTGGTTCAAGCCATGCAACTGGGCGCAGCAGATTTTCTAGAAAAGCCATGGAAAAACCAGCGCTTTGAACAAGTTATTAGAGGCCAGTTACAACTCAATAAACTAAAAAATAAAAACCAAGCTTTTCAGCATGCCCTCGCTGGAGATGCTAAACCTGTGTTATGGCGCAGCAAAGCCATGCAACACCTGATGACGCAATTAGAAGTCATGGCTCCCACGGATGCCAATATTCTGTTAACCGGAGAGAATGGAGTTGGCAAAAGCTTAATAGCCCAATGGATACATCAACACTCGCAGCGTGCAGCGCAGCCATTTATTTCCGTCAACATGGCAACCATCCCTGAGCAACTGTTTGAAAGTGAGCTTTTTGGCCATACCAAAGGCGCATTTACTGACGCCAAATCAGACCGTGCAGGACGATTTAAATTAGCGGATCTTGGTACCTTATTTTTGGATGAAATTGGCACTCTTGCGCTTGCACAACAAAGTAAGTTGCTGCGGGTGCTAGAGTCTCGAGAATATGAAGCCGTCGGCTCAAGCGTCACTGAAGTCGCAGACGTGAGGCTCATCAGTGCAACGAATGCAAAATTAGAGCAGTTAATCGCTCAAGCAGAATTTCGCCAAGATCTTTTCTATCGCATCAATACCTTCACAATCGAAATACCGCCCTTGCGAACACGCCCTGAAGACATTGAATTGTTAGCGGAACACTTTATCAAAACCCATGGTCAGCGATATGGAAAAACACAATGCTGGCTCACACCCACGGCACTAAATCAGCTAAAACAGTACGATTGGCCAGGTAATACCAGAGAGCTTGGGCACTTGCTCGAACGCGCCGTGCTACTAACACAAACGGGTGAAATCGGCCCCGAGCAATTACATATGAGCACGCCTTCACAGCCAAGTGCGAATAATTCCATGTCGCTGCCACTCATCACATTGGAGCAAGCAGAACAACAATTGATTGCTCAGGCTTTGGCTAATACAGCAGGAAACAAACAACAAGCTGCTGAATTACTGGGGATCACTAAGCAATCACTCTATCGACGCCTTGAAAAATATGCACTTATTTAAAGAACCCTTGGCGCGCTATTTTGTAGTTAAGTTTTTGCTACTCATCGCCATAGAAATTGCGGGAGTGTGTATCGTCAGTTGGCAAATGGGGATTCGCATACCTATTTCCATGCCTCTACCCCCCCTACTCTTAATCGTTGGCCTGATTGTCTGCCAAGGACTATTACTAAAACAGCTTTACAATCGTTGTAAGCTATCGTTTGAACGCTGTGGCTACCAAGCCGAAGCGTGGCTTAAGCGCGACTTTAGCCTAAAAGCCAAACCGACANGGGCGTTGTCGCCCAGCTGCACAATCAGCTGAATGCTATATCCGATATGCTACAAAATGAAAAAACCGATGAAGATATGCAATCTTTCCTCGTTGCTGAACTGATCAGTGTGTTAAATACCCCGATACTTATTTTCGACCAGCGTATGCAACTGTGCTTTGGCAATGACGCCTGCTTTCAACTATTTCAAAGGCCATGGCAAACCCTACGATATAGCCATCCAGAGGCGATAGGGTTAACTCCTTCTCCACAGTGGCATTTTATCGATGTACAGAACAATAAGCGCTGGCAAGTGAGGCACAGCACCTTTACTCAGCAGAGTCAGTCATATCACCTTGTCGTCTGTATCGATATTCAGCAAGCACTACGCGATCAGGAGCTTCAAGCTTGGCAACGCTTGATCCGAGTGATTAGCCATGAAATAAGAAATTCCCTCACCCCAGTGTCCGCCATACTGGAACGCCTACAAACTCGCGCAAAAGACCCAAGGGATCACGAAGCATTTAATATCGTACTTGAGCGGTGCTTCCATTTGCAGGACTTTATCCATAAGTACAGCCAGCTCAACCAACCAATAAAAGTAGAGATAAAACGTTTGTCGGGGTTAGAAGTGAGCAAAACCGTTCAAGGCCTTTTCACAGATGTAGCGTGGCAAATTGAACTTTCTCCGGTCTACTTCCATGTTGACCCAACCCTATTTAATCAAGTACTAATCAATATCATCAAGAACGCCATAGAAGCGAGCCCCGCGGGCTCTGTGCTTACACTGAAGCTATATACCAAAGACAATATTGCTATCTTGGAGGTGCTCGATGAAGGTACCGGCGTTGCCAACCAAGATAACTTATTTGTGCCATTTTACTCCACCAAGCAAACGGGGGAAGGTATTGGCCTTTACCTTAGCCGCTATTTTGTCGAGCAAATGTCTGGTTCCATTAGCCTAAGCAATCGTCAGGATAAACAGGGCGCGGTTTGCCAACTCGCCTTTCCTGTGCCACTTAACTGACCCTATATGCTCAGTCCAGTTTTTGAATTCTCACGTCCACAATCGGACCTTTCGGTAAAACAAAAACATTAAATTTAAATAAAAACAATAGGATAAAATTTGGCATATCGTTTGCTCTCATTGGTTAACCGATTAAAGCAAGGTAACTGATGATGGACGTAATAAAACAAAAACAAGCAAAGCCGCTACACAAGCTAGGACTTGTAATCGCAATCCCCCTAGTGCTGATATTCGCTTGGCTTAGCCTTAAGCTATTCTCAACATCGGACGAGTTCAAATTACCAAGACAAGCCATCATTGTTGGACAAGTTAAGCAAGGTGATTTAGATGTTAGCGTTGACGGCTATGGTGTGCTTCGCTCTAATAAACAAAAACTGATCACCACACAAGACCCGGCTACCGTCTATGAAATCTTAGTACGCCCCGGTGGTGAAGTTCAGCCTGATACCATCATTTTGAAGATGCAAGACCCTGATCTCTTACAGCAATTAGAAAGTGCTGAAATGGAGCTGAACCGTCAACAAGCAAACTTTCGCAGACAAAAGCTCGCAAACCAGCGCGAGTTATTACTGGAAGTCGCCACTCTTGCCGAACTTACCAGTGAGCATCAATCGCTAGTCATGCGTCGAGAAGCTCAGCAAACCCTCAGAGACCAAGGTGTCGTTCCCGCCATCGATGTAAAAACCGCAGAGCTTGAAGAGCAGCAACTGTCAGAAAGAGTACAGCTACAGCAACAACGTATAGAACAGCTAAAGCTATTACATTCAGAAGATTTAACCATCTCGCAAGAATTGATCAACCAAGCTCAGTCTCTTTTCGCCCGGTTAAAAGAAAGAGAAGCGAAACTAACAGTCCGAGCAGGTACAGAAGGTGTGTTGCAACGGCTTGCAGTTGAACTTGGACAAAGTGTTGTAGCTGGCCAAGAACTTGCTCAAGTTGGCAGCACTAACGACCTTCAAGCGCTGGTCAGAGTATCTCAGTCTAAGGCAGAACAAATTCAGGTAGGTCAATTTGCTATGGTCAATACACGCCGCGAACAAGTCCCTGCAAAAGTCACAAGGATCAGCCCGCAAGTACAAGAAGGTACCATTGAAGTCGAGCTCACTTTTGTCAATGGCGTACCTGATTCTGCGCGCCCCGAACTTAACGTAGATGCGCAAATTAGCACACATCAGTTGAAGAACGCACTGTATGTTGAGCGTCCAAGTAACACCCAATCACACAGCCAGCAAACGCTCTTTGTGTTAAACAATGACATCGCAACCCCTCAAATAGTGTCGTTTGGTATTGATGCAGGAAAATTCTTGCAAATTGAAAGCGGTGTCACCCCAAATCAGCAAATCATACTCTCTGATACAAGTACTTATAAAAACGCTAAACAAGTACGGATCATTCAATAATAAATCATCATTAGGATACGATTATGAAAGAAACTATTTTAACCATGTCAGGGATCACCAAAGTTTTTAGTACCGAAGAAATGGAAACTCATGCATTGCGTGGGATTGACTTGGAAATATATAAGGGTGATTTCGTGTCAATTTGTGGCCCTTCTGGGTGTGGTAAATCTACCCTGCTGTCAATTCTTGGTCTGTTAGACATGCCTACAGATGGTAGCTATAAAATTGAAGATCTTGAGGTTAGCCAATTAACTTTAGCGGCGGCTGCACATATTCGAAACGAAAAAATTGGCTTTATCTTTCAGTCATTCAACTTAATTGATGAACTGACAGTATACGATAATATCGCGCTGCCATTGCGTTATCGTAAAACCCCGATGAGCAATGCCGATATTGATCACGCTGTAATGAGCTGTCTGACAAAAGTAGATATGGCACACCGCGCAAAACATCGCCCAAACCAGCTTTCAGGTGGGCAACAACAAAGGATTGCTATTGCCCGCGCACTCGTCGGCAACCCCGCATTACTGCTTGTTGACGAACCTACCGGTAACCTTGACTCAAAAAATGGTGATGCCGTTATGGACATGTTGAAAACGCTAAACCTAGAAGGGACGACATTATGTATGGTGACGCACGATCCTAGATATGCCGATATGGCGACACGCAAGCTGCACCTTCTAGATGGCAAAATACTGGCCCCCCAAACACACACTAACGCCAACGCAGTCATTGACACGTTTTAGCCCATGATGGAAGCGAGGAAAGTAATATGCTTGTCAAAGACATCCGTGCCTGCCTGTACTCTCTGAGTAAAGTAAAGGTATTTACCATCACGATTATCTCTACGCTAGCGCTCACATTAGGTACGCTCGTGGCAATGTTTAATTTAAACTTTACTATTCTCTCTGCGTCGTTGCCTTACCCCAATGCAGAGCAGCTTTACGTTTCAAAAGCAGTGCACTATATCAAGGATAGAGTGGAGTTTGATGATTTCACTCCGATACCTATGCTGCTTGAGATCTATGAAAATGAAAAGACGCCGGAGTCACAAACCGCCTTATTTGGCTATTCCGAAGAGGTGATTAGAAGTAAAGTTGAAACGCCACAAGTCAATACTACTTATATCACCCCTGAATTTATGCCAATGCTTGGATTTACTTTTCACTTAGGTCGTGGACCGAGCGCAGACGAAGGCCTTAATTCAATGCAGCCAATCGCGGTATTGTCCTATCAAGCTTGGCAAAAATACTATGGTCAAGCAGCCGATATCGTTGGTCAATCGATTCAAATAGACCAAGTGAACTTTAAAGTTATTGGTGTGCTATCAGAACAAAATCGTGAACCTGAAATGCTTACTCCGGGCCGTCTGACTGACGTATGGTTGCCTTGGGATTATTATTCATTCCAACGCCGCGATGCTCAGCACTGGGGGATCACCGGTCCTAATCGACACGTGTTGATTAAAAAAGCGGGGGCGGTAGACATTCCCACTATCAACCACCAGCTATCCACGCATTACAATAGCCGTTTTAAAACCCAAACAGCTAGCTCTTCTTTCTTTGATGATATGACCATTACGTTGGAGCTGTTACCGCTGCGAGAAAAAATCCACGGTGATAGTGCCAGCAAAACTATTTGGCTACTTTTAGGCGCACTTTGCCTGCTACTCATTGCTTGTGCCAACATTGCTAACCTTATTCTAGCCAGAGCGGTAAATCAGCAACGTGATATGGCTATCAAGGCTGCATTAGGCGCTGGACGCGGCCACTTATCTCGGGGCATATTTATCGAGCTCTTAATCCTCACAAGCTGCGCCGCAATGTTTTCCTTCGCGGTGAGTGAATTATGCTACTACTTACTTAGGCTGGTGGCTGCTGATAACCTACCAGGCGTACTCAACCTCAGCACAAATTTCATCACGGTTGCCTTGTGCTTAATTCTTGCCGTGTTATTAGCATCGCTCGGTGCATGGCTCGTGAGCAAACGCATTAACTTTAAGCAACTCAATAGCCAACTCCAAAGCAGCGGAAAAGGCACCGGGCTCCAAATCAAAACAGAAACCCGGAAAGCCTTAATTTTTAGCCAGCTATTTCTAGCCAGCCTATTATTACTCGCTTGTTCGCAAACTTTTATCAATGCATGGGGATTACTCAGCCAATCACCTAATTTCTCAACCTCTGAACGCTATGAGGTTGAACTCAACCAACTTGTAGAGCAACGTCCAGCCCGTGAACAAAGAGATGCATTTTATGCCGAGCGCAGACAACAATTACTAGATGTTACCGCTGCGCTCAAACAAAACCCACAATTCAAAGCGGTCAGCTTAACTACTGGCACACCGATTGAATTTGGGCTCAGTACGTTTCTTGCAACTGATTCAGGATTCCAGGCGCAGTATTCAGTGTCTGGTAACATCGTTGATGAATCTTACCTGCCACTGATGGAGATTAGTCTGCTACAAGGCCGCAATTTCACCACTGAAGAAGTGAATAGCCAATCAGCTGTGCTTATTGTTAATCAAGCCTTTGCAGAACAACTTGCGCCACAAGGAGACGCTATAGGTAAACGCTTTTATTGGCTCAATGGCCGTCGCCATATTCAGTATGAAATCATCGGTATTAGTGAAAATTTAGCCATTCCAGATAAGCCTGATACCGCTCGTATGTGGGCTGTGGACAGACTGTCAGCCTATACACCAGCGTTTATTATTCAAACGCACACAGGGCAGCAGATACTTCCCCAATCCATAAACCAAACCATGGCGCAAATATCTAAACGCTGGCGCGTTGCTGAAATTCAACCTTTGTCTCAACAGCTATCTAACTCGCTTGCAATTCACCAAGTTGCAGGTTGGGCTGCGCTATCTCTGGCAACCATCACCTTACTGATCGCACTAATTGGCATATATGGCGTACTCAATTACGGTGTTTCTATGCGTCGCTATGAACTCGGAGTGCGTATGGCAATTGGTGCGTCGCCAAAAAGTATTGTACTTGGATTACTAGGAGAAAATACCAAAGTGATCTTTACGGCTCTAGGATGTGCGACATTTGCAACCGTTGCAGCGATGGCTTGGCTGGCAAACTCGGAGGTCATGTTTAGTGTCTCCCTGCTTGGATTCGTATTGCCGCTGTCACTTATCATCGGAATTACCGCTGCAACAACTGTATTAGCCGCCAGCGGGGTTATTACTAAGCCCGCATTATACTCATTGAGAAGTAACTAGCCTGAGCCTCGATAAAATCAACTCCCTGAAGGCAGGGTGCCTCCCTCAAGGTGCCTTGCTTTTTATTAAAACTACTACCCCGTCTCCAGCTATCGGATTAAATTAATTTTTGCTTTGTTGCACTTCATAATCTATACCAATACTCCAAACACTTACTCGAAGATAAAGTGACTATCACAGGGAATCGCTTGCACCAATATTGCGCACCATCATGAAACATTTACGCACCAAATTAGTGCAACAAGCTAATCCTTAAATTTCCCAAAAGTTAAAAATCAATATTTATCAAAAACTTAAAAACATGGCACAGATCAAGCTTACTTGTGTGCAATTGCAGTACATTGCAGCAAAAAATAACCCAACGAGTCGGAGGACACATGTCACAATCGGTTTTAGATTTTATTAAAGAGCACGACGTAAAATTTGTCGATTTACGTTTCACAGATACAAAAGGTAAAGAACAACACGTATCGATCCCACATCATCAAGCCGATGAAGACTTCTTTGAAGACGGCAAAATGTTTGACGGCTCATCTATCGCTGGTTGGAAAGGCATCAACGAATCTGACATGGTACTTATGCCTGACGCAGAAAGTGTCAAGCTAGACCCATTCGCAGAAGAAACAACACTTATCGTTCGTTGTGACGTGGTTGAACCAAACACACACCAAGGTTACGAGCGTGACCCACGTTCAGTAGCTAAACGCGCTGAAGAGTTCATGCGTTCAACGGGTATTGCAGACACCGTATTATTCGGTCCAGAGCCAGAGTTTTTCTTGTTTGACGATGTTAAGTACAAAACTGATATGTCTGGTTCAATGTACAAAATCGATTCAGAAGAAGCGTCTTGGAACTCAGACAAAGACTACGAAGGTGGTAACACAGGTCACCGTCCTGGCGTAAAAGGTGGTTACTTCCCAGTAGCACCGGTAGATTCGTCTAATGACTGGCGTGCAGCTACTTGTTTAGTACTTGAAGAGATGGGCCACGTTGTTGAAGCACACCACCACGAAGTAGCAACTGCTGGTCAAAATGAGATTGCGACTCGCTTTAATACTATGGTAACTAAAGCAGACGAAATCCAAGAGATGAAATACGTTATCCACAACATGGCGCACCTATACGGTAAAACAGCAACCTTTATGCCTAAGCCAATCGTTGGTGATAACGGCTCAGGTATGCACTGCCACCAATCACTTGCTAAAGACGGCAAAAACATCTTCGCAGGCGACAAGTACGGCGGTCTATCTGAAGAAGCGCTTTACTACATTGGTGGTATCATTAAGCATGCTAAAGCAATCAATGCATTCACTAACCCAGCAACAAACTCTTATAAACGTCTAGTACCAGGGTTTGAAGCGCCAGTTATGCTTGCATACTCAGCACGTAACCGCTCAGCATCAATCCGAATCCCTGTGATCCCATCAGAGAAAGGTCGTCGTATCGAAGTACGCTTCCCAGATCCTGCGGCTAATCCATACCTAGCTTTCGCAGCGCAGTTGATGGCGGGTCTTGACGGTATCCGCAACAAGATCCACCCTGGCGATGCAATGGACAAAGATTTATACGACCTACCAGCAGAAGAAGCAGCAGAAATCCCAACGGTTGCAGCATCACTTGATGAGGCCCTTGCTTCTCTAGATGCTGACCGCGAGTTCTTAACTCAAGGTGGCGTATTCACTGACGACCTAATCGACGCGTACATCACACTTAAGTCGAAAGAAGTTGAAAAATTAAACATGACAACTCATCCAGTTGAGTTCGAAATGTACTACAGCGTTTAATCGCTAGCAGACTACTACGCTCAGTACCGCAGTATTGAGCTTGTAGAGCCAAAACTCATTATGCGTTTCTGGCACTCTTAATCATATGTGTTCTCAAGCCCGTTTTTACGGGCTTTTTTAATGCAATTCAAGAGGTTAAATAAAGTCTATTTTATGTTGTCATTATGGGAATTATTCATTTCTAACTCGCAATTCCAACTGCTCTATACTACAGTATGAACAGTAGTTTACTGTGGAGAGTTGTGGTGCGTCAGTGGTTTCTTATAATGTCGGTTAGCATGACGCTAGCCCTAACAAGCATTGATGCTGCAGCTGAGTCCAATCCAAAAATCTATCGCTGGAAAGACAAAAACGGTCATTGGGTCTATTCGGATGTACCGCAACCTGGCTCGAAAGAAGTCAAACTCAATGCCAGCGCCTTAACCATGCCAAGTGTTGATACTAAAATTCTCGAACAAACGGATACAACACCAACTATCCAATATACAGCTAAAATCACTTCTCCTGAGCATGAACAAACAATCCGCGACAATAGTGGCAGCGTATACGTGACGGGCACAGTAGAACCAAGATTTACCCAAGGGTTGAGTGTCCAACTGTTTCTCGACGGTGTAGCGACAGGTCCAAAACAAACGAATACCCAGTTCGCTTTACGTGGCATCAATCGCGGCGAACATTCTTTGGTTATCAAAGTGTTTAACCAAAAGGGAACCTTAGTTGCCCAAAGCGATATCCATAAATTCTTTTTGCACCGAAATACCGCAAATAATTAATGGTTTATTTCCTACTTACACTGGCTTTCAACTAATAATTGTAAACACGCCATGCTTATCCCCTCTGGTATTAGAGAGGCTGAATTTGACAACTCATGATGGTCAATCCACAACCTTTGCTCACCCACCTGGACTTGATAGTAGACTTCAGCCTTTGTGTGCAGTAAATATTTATCTCGCCAGTTAGGTTGAACAACCCGCATCACACCTGTAAGGGTGGTTTTCTCGCCATTCGTCGCTCGATGTAAATTAGCGGTGTGAGGAGGGAAGCAGCCTGTATACTCGGTAACATACCTAGTGCCTTGAAAGTCACAACCGCTCATACAAATAGCGATAAAAAGGCTCCCCCCGCAAGCACAAGCTAGATGTATTTTTTGACACAAAGCACTAATAATCTCGGCACCTTAAAGTTGGCATGCTTTATTAATAACAAGTTTAGGATACGAGTTCGAAAACCCCTAGTTTCTGAGCTCAGGTAATAATTTAATCCAATGGATGCAAAGCTATGCTATTCTCATTGCACCACATTGGTGCACGGTGAACATAAATGGATCAACATAACTCGATTGACTTGGATAAAATTTGGCAATCTCTCTCAACCGCGATTTTAGTGCTCGATCAAAATTTAATGGTCCACTATGCCAACTATAGCAGTAGTGAACTACTGGGACTCAGCACTAAACGCCTTGTCGGACTGGCGATTGATAGTGTGTTTAATCATCATCATATAGACCTGCCACGGCTCTCTAAATACGTGCTACAAGATGGCGTAGACTGCCAGCAACACAGAGTAGACGTGGTATTCGTAGATAATCGTGTTGCGACACTAAGTCTGCATGCCAGACGAGTTTACCTTGCAGACAAGGCGTATATTTTAGTGGAATGTCGCCGTGTTGATGATGCCCTGCGTTATGACCAAGCATCCAATCAAATGCACCAATTTCAGGCAGCTCGAAACCTCATTCGCGGTCTTGCTCATGAAATAAAAAATCCACTTGGTGGGATCCGCGGTGCGGCTCAATTATTGCAATACGAAACTGATCAACAAGAACGGGAAGAATGTGCCACGCTCATTATTGAGCAAGCAGATAGATTGCGCGAATTGGTAGATAGATTGCTTGGACCCAATCAGTTACCACAAAAAGAGCCGTGTAATATCCATCAGGCGTTAGAATCGGTGATTAAGTTAACCACCTTGGAGCGCGATGCGGATATCACCTTGGTAAAAGATTATGATCCCAGTATTCCGGCCATCGTGATAGATCAAGCCAAAATTCAGCAGGTTCTGCTGAATATGCTGCGCAATGCTCAACAAGCACTACAACATGACGGTACGATCACCATAACAACGCGCATTAAACACCGTCTTCATCATGGTGAGCGACTATTGAAAAAAGCTTTACTCATCCGTATCAGCGACAACGGTCCGGGGATCGCCGATGAGGTAAAAGAGACATTGTTCTTTCCGATGATCACGAATAAAGAAGGAGGCTCTGGACTTGGGCTCTCTATCGCACAAACTTTGGTAGAGCAACACCAAGGATTTATCGAATGCGATAGTTGGCCAGGACACACTGAGTTCAGTATCTACCTTCCCTTTGACAACACCGAAACAGGAAACGTGCAATGAAATCAGTTTGGTTAGTCGATGATGACGCTTCAATCCGATTTGTTTTAGAAAAGGCATTAAAGCGAGCTGAGTTTGAAACCGAGAGCTTCGCCAGTGGTCAAGATGTATTGACCGCGCTTGAATATGAGCAACCCGCAGTGCTGATCTCAGATGTACGTATGCCAGGTATCGATGGCATGGCCTTGTTAGATAAAATTGCAGGGCTCTACCCAAACTTGCCGGTGATCATTATGACCGCGCACTCGGACTTGGATTCTGCGGTCAACGCATTTAAAAAAGGGGCGTTTGAATATCTCGCCAAACCTTTCGACTTAAACGAGGCCGTTTCCCTTGTGCAACGTGCATTTCGTGCAGGCCAGCAAACTAAAAAGCAAAAGCGCCAAAGTGAAAAAGCCAATAGCCCCGACATTATTGGTGAAGCCCCAGCGATGCAGGAAGTGTTCCGCGCCATAGGTAAACTTTCCGCGTCAAGCATGAGTGTATTGATTAACGGCGAATCAGGCACGGGTAAAGAGCTTGTGGCAGGCGCGCTGCACAATCACAGCCCGCGCAAAGACGCTTCTTTTATCGCGCTCAATATGGCCGCCATTCCCAAAGATCTCGTCGAGTCTGAGTTGTTCGGCCATGAAAAAGGCGCTTTTACTGGCGCTGACAGCATGCGCCGTGGCCGCTTTGAGCAAGCCGATGGCGGCACCCTATTTTTAGATGAAATCGGTGATATGCCACTGGACGTGCAGACTCGGCTATTGCGCGTACTCGCCGATGGTGAGTTTTATCGGGTTGGTGGCCACAACAGTGTGAAAGTCGATGTCCGTATCGTCGCGGCTACCCATCAAGACTTAGAGACACTGGTCAAGCAAGGTAAATTCCGTGAAGACTTGTTTCACCGCCTCAATGTCGTCAGGTTAAAACTTCCAGCCTTACGTGAACGCCCTGAAGATATCGCCGCCCTGTGCGATCACTTTCTTGCAAAAAGCGCCAAAGAGCTAAAAGCCGAGCCAAAAATCATCTCCAAACATGCTCTGCAAAAAATGCAAGCGTATCATTGGCCTGGCAACGTTAGACAATTGGAAAACACCTGCCGTTGGTTAACGGTAATGGCGCCGGGCGAGCTTGTCACCCCAGCGGATCTGCCCGAAGAGCTAGAAAAACCACAACAGATTGACGCCTTAGAGCATGGCAATTGGCTGGACGCATTCCAAACTTGGTTAGACTCAGAGTTACGTAAAGGAAAAGACCATATTTGGCCCGATGTACAGGCACAATTAGAAACACGGCTGATCAAATCCGCACTCAATGCCTGCCATGGCCATAAACAAGATGCGGCATTAAAGATAGGTTGGGGACGCAATACATTGACCAGAAAGCTAAAAGAACGCAATATTCAAGAATAAGTTTGATTTGCGAATAGTTTGCATGAAGTTACTTGAAAATGTCCCACTGTTTAAACAACTAGAGATCATCAATCGCTTAGCGTTTTTTAAAGAGTTTACGCTTGCCGAGCGCCAGGTATTGCTTGAGTCTTTTGGTCACTTATATCTGGTGCAACAAGAGCGTCATGCTTTCAAACGCTTTGAAAAAGACAATCGCCTGTATATTGTATTAAGCGGTGAGTTTTTGATTTTTAAACAAGATGCGGCCCATGATTTAGGTAAAGTTGGTCCTGGAGAGTTTTTAGGTGAAGGTGCATTTATCACTAACCGAGAACGCAGCACTAGCGCACAAGCGTTAAAAGACAGCATCATCTTGGCGATAACCCCAGATGCATTAACACGCTTGCCCAATGTGATCCGGGAAAAAATCAAAGATAAGCTTATTGAAGGTATGAGCCATCGCATTGCTAAGCTCAATGCATTTATTGAAGGTGTAACTGACTAAGTAAAGTAGCCCAAGCAAAACATAAAAGAATGGCACTACACCAAAGCAGCTTGTCTTGCCCGCTGTGATTTGTAATCCACTTTGACTTTGAAATGACATACTGAATAAGCATCATCAGCGGGATAGTAAAGCAGATAAATCCGTAAAAGAGATAACTTAGTGTTGCCGTCCACCAAAAGTGTGGACTCGTTAAGTCCGTTTCATTGACCATACCAACCATGGGGACAGGAAACTGATATACATAAATAAATATCAGTGATAGAAGCCAACAAAACAGAGGAATAATAGTAATTCGTATCACGCCACCAGTAGTCCTTTCCACAATTTCCTCCAGCTAATGTAATACATATAATTAAAGTATACTATTAAAAAGCTGTATCGAAACAGAA
This sequence comes from Pseudoalteromonas sp. HM-SA03, assembly GCF_002289345.1. Classification (GTDB taxonomy): domain Bacteria; phylum Pseudomonadota; class Gammaproteobacteria; order Enterobacterales; family Alteromonadaceae; genus Pseudoalteromonas. The sequence goes on from NZ_NSDG01000065.1 coordinate 39,836, forward strand.
GTAAAGTTACAAGAGAACCTGATTGTTGCGAGAAGAAATGGGAGCCGTAGCTCCCACTTTTTATTATGCTAATAGCTCACTGAATGCATCAAACAAGCTATCTAGTTCTTCTATGGTGTTGTAATGCATACAACCGATGCGAACAACCCCACCTTTATCCATCACCCCTAGCTGCTCGCAAAGCCCTTGGGCGTAGAAATTGCCATCCCATACGCACATGTGCTTTTTACCTAAGAATTCCGACACGGTACGTGGCTCGATGCCATCAAATGTCAAAGCAAACGTTGGTGTACGCTCAGCGAGTCGCTCACGTGACTCGATACCAAAAAGTTTAATCTTTTTAAACTCGGCTAAACGCGTTAAAAAGTGCTGGCTAAGCTGCATCTCATGCGCTTTTGTGCGTGCAAACGCCTCAACCAGTTTCTCACGACGTGGGGTATCTGTACTCATTTCGCTAAGTGAAGCAATGTAGTCAATCGCCGCAACCACACCCGCTAGCCCTTCGAAACTCTGCGTACCAGTTTCCCAGCGGCCTGGGATAATGTCTTTTGCGGGCTCCACCTTATAAGGAGTAAAACCTTCTAAATGCTCACGCTTACCATAAACAATGCCCACATGCGGACCAAAGAACTTATAAGCAGAGCACGCAAGGAAGTCGCAATCCAAACCTTGTACATCGATTAGCTCATGAGGTGCATAATGCACAGCATCAACATATACCAATGCACCAACTTGGTGCGCAAGCTCCACAATGCGCTTGATGTCGTTGATTGAGCCCGTTGTATTCGATGCATACGTCACCGCAACTAACTTAGTCTTGGCATTTAGTAGTGATTCAAAATGCGCAAGATCAAGCGTGCAATCGGTTTCATTAATACGCACCGCATGTACCGTCGCACCTTTATCTTCGGCAGCTTGACGCCATGAAGAAACGTTTGAATAGTGATCGGCATTGGTCACAATAACTTCATCACCTGCTTGCCATTCGCGAGATAGCGCACGGCTAAAGCTAAAGGTTAAGCTAGTCATGTTGGCACCAAATACAATTTGATCTGCACTTGGCGCATTGAGTAAGTCCGCAACCGCTTGGCGCGCTTCACTCATCAAACTGACGGTCTTATCGCTCGAGAAAAATGCACCACCTAAGTTAGAGTTAAAATAACCAAGGTAAGCAGACATCGCGCTCAACACAGATTGCGGGACTTGAGAGCCACCCGGACCATCAAGGAAAATTGGCGCGGCTCCACCAATACTTTGCATAAGCGCAGGGAACTGACGACGCACTTGATTTAAATCCATACTACCCTCTTAGGCTGTAAATACGAAGCAGTCTAGGTAACCGACTTGCTCGGCATCTAGCTTGTTCATCGGTGTTGCGTTATGCCACACTTCACGGTCATTCACCAGTGCAAATAAACCATCTTTGATTTCCATTTTGAAACAGGGCTCAGCTTCTTTGTGCTCATAAACCAATAGCTCGCCACCAGCAATATTTTCGTGAGAAACACCGCAGACACAGACATGGTCAAAGCCATCTTGGTGCACACCTTCTGGCGCAGGAGGGGTATCGCTTTCAATCGCTAACATGCGAAACTGATGAACTTCTATGCTGGTATCGTCTGCAATTCCTGTCATGGCTTTGAATTCAGCAAGCATATGCTTAAAGCCATCGGTGTTTAACATGTCCAGCTCAAGGTTTTCGTAAACACGCTCAATATTACCTTGGAAAGTATTAATTGAATCGTCTTGAACGAAAGCCTTAGTCGGCTGCAATGTCACATCACCGCCAGTGAATTTAATCACTGAATAGCGGCGCTTTCTGAATGCACCATCGGCATAAGGGTTATCTGGAAGTTGATTGAAAAAAGGCTTAACTGCGTCGATATGTGACTGCGGCAAAAAGCGTAGTTGTAATAAATTCTGGTTGTTTACTGTTGTCATGATCCTCTCGCCCATTGATGAGAATTTGCCGACAATTCTAATAAAACCAGAGAAAATTACTGTTTAAAAAAACGGGATTTTAACAAGTAAAACGCAATAAAAACCCAGTTATAGCCACTTTAATAGATTACTTATCTAGGTTTAAAATAATGCTTGATAACACCATTTAAGATGGGCGTTTTATGTGCATAAAAAAAGCCAGCATGCGCTGGCTTTTTTCTTTCAATGTATTCTAGAGCGAGTAATTAAACCGCTTGTTGAATGATCACTGAGTCTGCCTTTTTAGTGTACTGAGGCATCTTATGGAAGTTCAAGTAACGGTAAGTGTCCGCAGCCGTTGCATTGATCTTCTCTGCATACTCTTGATATTCAGCAGGCGTTGGTAGTTTACCAAGAATAGCAGCTACCGCTGCAAGCTCTGCTGATGCAAGGAATACGTTTGCACCTGTACCTAAACGGTTAGGGAAGTTACGAGTCGAGGTAGAAACAACCGTTGCTTTATCAGCAACACGTGCCTGGTTACCCATACATAGTGAACATCCAGGAGTTTCGATACGTGCACCTACACGACCGTAAATGCCGTAGTAACCTTCGTCAGTTAACTGATCGCGGTCCATCTTCGTTGGTGGAGCAACCCATAGTTGCGTTGGTAGACGACCACCGAAATTATCCAGTAGTTTACCAGCTGCACGGAAGTGACCGATGTTAGTCATACAAGAGCCGATGAATACTTCGTCGATCTTCTCACCAGTTACCGCTGAAAGTAGACGAGCGTCATCAGGGTCATTTGGTGCACAAAGGATTGGCTCTTTGATATCAGCAAGATCAATCTCAATGGTGTGCGCGTATTCTGCATCCGCGTCAGCAGTCATTAGCTCAGGATTCGCTAACCACTCTTCCATCTTAGTGATACGACGCTCAATGGTACGTACATCACCATAGCCTTCAGAGATCATCCACTTAAGCATCACGATATTAGAGTTTAGGTACTCTTCGATAGACGCTTGTGAAAGCTTAACAGTACAACCTGCCGCACTACGCTCTGCAGATGCGTCAGATAGTTCAAACGCTTGCTCAACCGTTAAATGCTCAACACCTTCGATTTCAAGGATACGGCCAGAGAATTCGTTGATCTTACCTTTTTTCTCAACCGTCAATAGACCTTGCTGGATTGCATAGTAAGGGATAGCATGTACTAGGTCACGTAATGTGATACCCGGCTGCATTTCACCTTTAAAACGAACAAGGATTGACTCAGGCATATCCAACGGCATTACACCCGTTGCAGCTGCGAATGCTACTGCACCTGAACCTGCTGGGAATGAAATACCTAGTGGGAAACGAGTATGCGAGTCACCACCTGTACCTACTGTATCTGGAAGTAGCATACGGTTTAGCCATGAGTGGATAACACCGTCACCAGGGCGTAGCGATACACCGCCACGGTTCATGATGAAATCAGGAAGTGTGTGGTGTGTGTTTACATCGATTGGCTTAGGATAAGCTGAGGTATGGCAGAATGACTGCATTGTAAGGTCAGCTGAGAAGCCAAGACAAGCAAGATCTTTAAGCTCATCACGCGTCATTGGACCCGTAGTATCCTGAGAACCAACTGTTGTCATTGTTGGCTCACAGTATTGACCTGGGCGTACGCCTGTCATGTTACATGCTTTACCAACCATCTTCTGTGCAAGCGTAAAGCCTTTACCAGAATCAGCCACTAACTTAGGCTTACGGAAGATATCTTCAGCTTCTAGACCTAGTGAAGCACGAGCTTTATCAGTTAGACCACGACCGATGATCAGTGGAATACGACCGCCAGCACGCACTTCATCAAGAATTACGTCTGATTTCAGTGAGAACGTTGAGATAACTTCGTCAGTACCGTGACGCTTAACTACACCTTCATAAGGGAAGATGTCGATTTGGTCGCCCATGTTTAGTTCGTCAACTGGAAGCTCAATCGGTAGTGCACCAGAATCTTCCATGGTGTTGAAGAAGATAGGCGCAATCTTGCCACCTAGACACACACCGCCAACGCGCTTGTTTGGTACGAATGGAATGTCATCACCCATGAACCAAAGTACGGAGTTAGTTGCAGATTTACGAGATGAGCCTGTACCAACAACGTCACCTACGTACGCTAGAGGTAAACCTTTACCATTAAGCGCTTCCAGTTGTGCAATTGGACCTACTTCACCTGGCTTATCAGGGTTGATACCGTCACGCTCGTTTTTAAGCATAGCCAGTGCGTGTAATGGGATATCTGGACGAGACCAAGCATCTGGTGCTGGAGACAAGTCATCTGTATTTGTCTCACCCGTTACTTTGAATACAGTCACTGAAATCTTGTCTGCAACGGCTGGCTTCTCAAGGAACCATTCTGCATTTGCCCATGACTCAATCACTTGCTTAGCAAACTCGTTGCCTGCTTTTGCTTTTTCTTCTACATCGTAGAATGCGTCAAACATCAGTAGTGTATGAGATAAACCCTTAGCAACGATAGGTGCAAGTGCTGCGTCATCTAGTAGGTCGATCATAGGCGCGATGTTATAACCACCTAGCATAGTGCCAAGTAGTTCAGCTGCATATTCTTTTGAAATAAGTGGAGATTCAGCTTCGCCTTTCGCTACTGCAGCCAAAAAGCCTGCTTTTACGTAAGCAGCATCATCTACACCTGGCGGTACACGGTTGATAAATAGATCAACGATGAACTCTTCTTCACCTGCAGGTGGAGTTTTTAGTAATTCGATAAGGTCAGCAGTTTGCTGCGCGTCTAACGGCTTAGGCACTATACCTTGCGCGGCACGCTCTTCTACGTGTTTACGATATTCTTGAAGCACAATATTGCCCTCTTGGTGACGTGGACAGACAAGTAAATGATCTGGCTGCGATTATTGATGCAATCGGCTGAACCATTCCCTTGACCATAAAATATAATGAACAATTATAAGGTCTTTGAGTATAGATGAAAATCTTGCATGCGATACCTCGCCTTATAGTCACTATAAATACAATGAATAAGCATATCGAAACAAGTATATTTTGATGAATATTAGTCAAACGAGAATCATTTTAATTTTGCGAAAAGGTACTATCAATTGGATCAAAAAAGGCTCCTGAAGGAGCCTTTTTGCATAAGTTAAGTAAAAATTAACGCTTAACTTTTACTTTCTCTTTAGAAGAAACGTGCGCTTCTACGCGACGGTTTTCAGCATGCGCTTCAAGCGTATTTGCTGGGTTTTTCAAACGCTCTTCACCGTAACCAACCGTGGTAATACGCATTGAATCAATACCCATATCAACGAGTTTTTCAGCAACGTTCTTCGCACGATGCTCAGAAAGCTTCTGGTTGTAATCCGCATCACCTACAGCTGACGCGTGACCTTCAATCACTACATCTGCATTTTTGTGTTCTTTTAAGAACTTAGCAACCGCGTTGATATCATCAACATATTGCTGTGAGAAAGAAGCATCGTCATGCGGGAAGCGGACTAGTAAGCTTACTTTGTCTTCTTTAGTTTCGTACAAAGTACAGCCAGACGCATCAACAGCATCCGTCATTGGTGTGTTAGCACATCTGTCTTCGCTATCCACAACACCATCTTTGTCACTGTCTTGCGGTGCTTCAGCAACTACAGGAGCTGGAGCTGGCGCAACCTCTTCCGATTTACCTGCACTACCGAACGAGTAGTTGATACCGATTTTACCACCAACATCAGTAAAACCTGCTTCTAAGCCTTGGTAAACTGCCGCTTCAGCATTCACGAACAAGTGATCGGTGAAGTAATGACGAACACCGGCACCTACGTTAGCAAAAGTGTTATCTGAAATTACGTCTAGATTCATCTTTTTGATACCCACCAGACCATAGAATGGACCACCATCAAAGTGATACAAACCGTCGATACCGTAACGCTCTGCATCTAGTGAACCATTGCTGATCCCACCAAGGTCAAAGTCCATATCTGCATACTCAAGACGACCACTCCAAAACTTGTCAAAGCGGTAGCCAATTTCAGCACCCCAACCTGTAGAATCTTCTACGTCTAGGCCAGCCATATCACGGTGATTCTGCCAATCAGCATCATAGTAATCACCAAACACACCAAGATATACGCCTTCAGTAGGCTCTGTGGTATTTGCATTTGCATTGGCTGTCACTGCCATCGCAACTAGTAAGCTCAAAGTTTTAATTTTCATCATTCCTTCCCATCTCTGTTAGTGTACGCATTGAGTATCGACTCGGATAGTCTATCAGAAAATGCGTCTACCGATTACGTTGCATAGATAATATTAGCTCGTCTATTAATGTTTACTTAACGTTACATAAGGAATTTTTGCTATTTATGAATTAATTTTGATGACCAAATAGGATTCGGTACAGACCTTGTTCCTTTAACAAATCCTTATGTTCTCCATACTGGGACACTTCACCATCATCTAACACATAAATTAAGTCGGCTTGTTTTATTGCGCTCAGTCGATGTGCAATAATCAAAGTCGTTCTATCAGCCAAAAACGCTTGCAAATTGCGATGAATTTTTGCCTCAGTCTCAATATCAAGTGCCGAGGTTGCTTCATCCAGCACCACCACTTTAGGGTCGGCAACAACCATTCTTGCAATAGCTAACCTTTGCTTCTGTCCTCCGGACAATTTAATACCGTTACGACCAACTTGTGCATCTAGCTTGTCGGCTAGTGTAAGTACAGTGTCGGCTAGCTCTGCAACGCGGAGTGCCTGCCACAATATTTGGTCAGATACCTCTCGTCCCATTGCTAGATTTTCACGGATGCTAGTATTAAAGAGTATCGGCTGCTGCAGTACGGTCACTATATTATCTCGCACGGCTTCGTAACCAATTTGCTCTACTGGTGTGTCATTTATATGAATCTCGCCGCTTTGCTTTTCATACAGTCCCAACAGCAGTTGCACCAAAGTAGATTTACCACCTCCAGACACCGCTACTAACGCTACTTTCTTCCCTGCTGGAATATGCAAAGATACCTGTTTGAGCACGGGTTGCTCTGCAACGTAAGCGAAGTCTATATTGGCAAATTTGATATCAACCTGAGATGAATCAAAGACAGCTTTCGTAGCGGGATATTGTGCTTCTGTCGCAAAATTAAAAACCTGATTTAACCTGCTAAGCGCCGCCGAGGCACCATAGTACGCATATTGAATACCAAGAATTTCCTGCACAGGCCCCATCATGAACCAAAGGTAACCAAATACCGCAAATATCTGGCCGACCGTTAAATCAGAAAACACCACCATAAACATAGCGACAGCACGGAAAAACTCGAACCCCACCAAAAACACGGTGAAGCTTAAGCGGTTAACCGCATCCGTTTTCCATTGCGACTGCACCGCGTAATGTTTGAGATCTTTGGCGGCTACTTTAACTTGTGCAAAGTAGTTCCCCTCTCGACGAACAGCTTTTAATTGAGAAATAGCATCTAGCGTCTCAACTAACGAAGTTTGTAATGCTTCAAATGCAGCGTTTTCTTCCTTTTTCAGCTCTTTAACATGTTTGCCAAACTGTCGAGAAAAATAGATGACCGCCGGATTAAGCAATAGGATAACCAGCCCCAACATCCAATCAATCCAAAGCAAAATCGCCGCAGTGCCAATGATTGTAAGTAAACCGATTAAAAAGCGTGACAAGGTTTGGCTGATAAATTTATCCAAAGTTTCTACATCGGTAATACAGCGAGAGCTAATTGCTGCACCACCTTGGCTTTCGTACTCCTTCAGCTGAACTTTGGGTAAATGCGTAAGTAGGCGCTCACGGATTTGATAACTAATGTCCTTGCCAATAATAGTAAACTGGCGTGACTGCATCACCCCTAACACCAAGCTGGCCAAGCGCATGGTTATAACAGCCAACAAAATAACCACAATATAGCCACTGGGACCATGCCATTGCTCGGGCAATACTGAGTTCATCCAAGCCACTGCTCTGCCTGGTGTGTCTAGTAAGACTTCATCGACCAGCAACGGCATCATCAAAGGGATAGGGACACTCACCAACGCGGCAAATAAGGCGATGATATGCGCCTTAATAAGTGGCCGTTTGTGCTCAAGGACTTTACGTTTAATTTCTTGCCAAGAAAGCTGCTGTTCTGCCATTTAGGTTCCACAAAAAGTTTGATAGTGGGCCGGTGTAGGCGCACTGGTCCACGATTCAGGATAATCTTTGTAATCATAGGGTGACGTCAACGCTGTTAGCCAATCCTCTAGCGTTTGACTCATGCCTTGCTGATTAAATAGTGCAACCTCAGCCTCCACCAACGCATTACGGGGGATAAGTATCGGGTTAGCTTGACTCATCAAGTTAGCCGCAACGTCACCGGGAGCACGCCTTTGCGCCCATTGTCGCTGCCAGCTATCCAACTCCTTCGGCACGGATAAAACTTTGTTTGGATGACCAAGCAAGCTATTGGTTAGTGCCGCAAAGGTATTGGTAAAGTCTAGTTCATGCTCCGTCATCAACTTGAGTAAATCACTAAGGAGAATGTCGTCTGCGTCGCTCCATTCATCAATACCAAGCTTAGCCGCCCACATATCTTTGTACTTGCGATTAAACGATTCAGAAAACTCCGCTAAAATTTGACTAAATGCTTCAATTCCCGCTTGCTCATCCTGCCACAACACCAATAAGGCCTCGGCAAGTCGAGCACAGTTCCAATTCATGATGTTTGGCTGATTACCAAACGCATAACGGCCTTGACGGTCGATAGAGCTAAACACAACGTTAAAATCAAACTTTTCCATCATTGCACAAGGGCCAAAGTCTATCGTTTCACCACTGAGCAAAATATTGTCGGTATTCATCACGCCATGAATAAAGCCTACTCGCATCCACTCGACGACTAAGTCAACCAACTGCTCACACACTTCACGGAACAATTCGAGCACATCCAGTTCAGTCTCAACTTTAAATCCCTCAAATAATTGCTCGCCCAGCAAGTTAAGTAGGCTCCAAAGCTCATCTTTATTTTGCTGTGTAGCCAGATATTGTAAGGAACCGATGCGGATATGGCTTTTTGCCACACGACATACAACCGCGCCAGGTACTTCACCTTGACGATAAACATGCTGTCCAGTGGTTACAACAGCAAGGCATTCCGTAGTTGGAACACCCAAGCCAACCATCGCTTGGCTCATGATGAACTCACGTACCGCAGGCCCTAGCGCACAAAAGCCATCACCGCCTCGAGAAAATCGCGTCGCTCCAGAGCCTTTCAAATGCAGGTCGTATTGACGTCCGTCATCGAACTTCACCCCGCCAATTAAATGCGCTCGGCCATCACCAAGTAACGGGTTAAATTGCCCAAACTGATGACCACTGTAGGCTAAGCTAGTCGGCTCAATGTTGCCTAAAGCACGTTGACCGCTTAACAACTCAGCAAGCGCAGTGGTGTCGTATTTATCTAGCTCAAGCTTAACTAGCAACGGCGTATTAGATAGTAGTAATGTGGGCTGATTAAATTTTGCTGGTTGCTCCTTAAAGAGCAGTGCAGAGCCTTGATAAGGCTGAAAAAATACCATGCGGCCATCTCCATTTTTAGCGAATATTATCACCAACACTCATTGACATAATTTGGCTTAACTCTTGTAAGCTAAGCCCGCTATATTGACGCATTTCATTGAAAAACTGCTGCGCCGCTTGCAGTGACTTCTTACTTTGCAAGCCACCGTCGATTATCTCCTCAGCACGTAGTACCGTTTCGACATCTTTACTCAGTAAAAACGTATCTTTCCCTAACACACGAAGCGCGTAAGGGCCGGTATTCCCACCAAGTCTTGAGCCATGCTTTTTCAAGTACAGCCACAAACCAACAATATTGTCTTCAGGCCAGTGTGCGACAAATTCACTAAAGCGGCCATGCTGTTGTTGCACTTCAAAAATCATATGGCAATTATCAGCAATACTTTTTACCTTTTTAGCATTGCGAATGATCCGTTCATCCTGACTACGTTGCTCGTACATTTCAGGAGACATCATTAACAGCTTCTCGATTGAGAACTGCCAAAACACTTCTCTAAAGCCGTCCCATTTATTATCAACCACCGCCCAATAAAACCCACTTTGAAATATCTTGCGAGTAAATTCCTCTAACCATTGATCATCACTTAATGCCAGTAGTGATGCGGTGTTCAAGGGTTGATTAAGCTTAGCTTTTAGCGCCGCCTCAGAGCCTTTACGCTCGGCAGCTCTATGATAAATTTTTTCGAATACTTTCATGCTCATGACCGAGTTTGCTTGGTATTGTATACAGGGTAACTTATCTCGCCTGAGCTCGGAATAACAACCTGTTCTCTAACAGTAGTTTTTCCTTACTGCTACCTGAGCCAGCCATTAATGTGAGAGGTTTTGATGAAATCTTAATGAAGGGCTACGCCTAGCCGCGTTTATTACTGCGACTAGGTTGATGTTTCGTGACAAAAAATCTAATTAGGCTAATGCAGGAGTTTGAGTTACTGGGTGTTGGGTGACTTCGGTTAGGCAGCCATTTTCCATTTTTAATAACCTGTCAGCCAATGAGAAATATTTATCATCGTGAGTGATCACCAAAATCGTTTTTCCTTTGTTTCTTAACTCGGGCAGAAGCTCTCGATAAAATACATCTTTAAAGACCGGATCTTGGTCCGCGGCCCACTCATCAAAGAGATAAAATGGCCTATCTTCAAGGTAGGCAACAACTAAAGCAAGACGCTTTCGCTGGCCTTGTGATAGACGTTGCGTTGTGAAGCGGCCCGATTCAATACTCACTTTATGATGCAAATTTAGCTTGCGAATTAGCTCATTCCCTTTTCGCTCCAACTGTTCGCAAGGCACATTTAACAGACGATCGAATAAGTAGTAATCACCAAATACCGTACTAAAAAGCTGGCGATAAGCATCTAATCCAGCGCCGCTAATCGGCTGGTTATCTACTACTATCTCTCCTTCGTCTGCTTCATACAAACCGCACAGTACTTTAGCGAAAGTTGTTTTGCCACTGCCATTACCACCGACAAGATAAATGAGTTCGCCTTGCTTAAACTCAAGATCTATTGGTTTCAGTGAAAATATATCGTCGCTTTGTTCGTGATAGTAACGGTGACACAGTGCGTGTAATTGAATACGGTTAAACTGTTTGAAGACTTGCACACTATTTCCATCATCACTCATCAACTCATCAGTTAATGTTTTGATGGTATTCGCTGAGGCTTGCGCCGCAAAAGCTCTGGGTATATTTGCCAGTAAGGTTTCTAATGGCGTTAGCATATAGAGAAATAACAGTGCGAAGCCAGACATAATGCGCTGACTCTCTTCACCAGTTTGCTGAGATAAAAAATATAACGCCCCACCAATGAAGGTAAAAATCAAAAAGCCACCCCAAGAGGACGCCATATGCAAAATAGAAACCCCCTCAATACGTTCTTTTCTTAAAGCGTCTATCGCCGGGTGCAATACTTCTAACTTGAAGAACGCTCGCTTACTGCGGTTCAGTTTAAGCTCTTTGATACCGTCAGTGATCGCATCAAACTGTTGAAAAAGGCTGTCTTGCATCGCTGCAGCGTTCGCTATTTTTTTAAACGCAACATTGTTTGCAAAGCTATAGCTCACCGAACCTAAAACCAAGGTCAGTAATGCGAAAAGAAATATTAACCAGTCTAACCAAGCCATATATACGAAAGCACCAAGCACTATCATGGCATTCGTCAATATACCCGGCATACTCATGAAAAACCCTGCCACCTTTAAACTATGTTCTGTTAAGCAAGATTTGATCTTCGCGTCTCCCTGTAACTCTATGTGACTAATTTTTGCTTCTATCGTTTTATCAGCAACCAGTTTTCTTAACTCAGCTTGGCTGTGCTCACTTAACTGTTCAGCAACTAATTTAGAAATTAGCTGTACCACAACCCCTGATATTGCCAACGCAGCAAAGACCCAAAAGAACTCTGCCTGACGTTCGCCTTTGGCATTTATGATTTCGTTAATAAGTGCCACCAGTGAAACACTAATAATGCCGAATACAACGCTGCTCAGCGCAGTGGCCACAAAGCGTTGCCAAGTCTTTTTTATCAGAAAAACTAACACGATTTCCCCCAAGGATGATCAAATCCCTTACAGGACGACTTTGAACTAAAAAAATTCACTTGGATCGCGTCTTATATTAAAAACTCAACAACCTTGACTATGTTGCCGATCCTTAAACCTTACCTATCACCACCGCTTGATAACTATGCTAGAGGTGTTGCACTTATTTCTGATGATAACCCCTCCTTTGCTCAGCAAATCAAAAATATAACCTTCTTAAGTGACGCGATCTCTCGCTTTAGTTCAGCAAAGGGAGTGACGAATAAAAAGGCGCAGGCCTCGGTTTGGCACATGCACTACACACTACGTATCATGCCCTCAATTTTATTTACGCACAGTGTGTTGGGGCGTGTACTCCCATTGGCTTTAGATAAAGTCGTGATCGACATGGAGAGTTGGCAACTACAGCTGCCCAATCAAGGGAAAACCTTGGGGTGTCACGATACAGCTACGCACTATGCCGAGTTTATTGACGCGCATTTAGCTCCCTTACATGCCTTTTTAAATCAGCAATTTGGGGTTGCTGAGCACGTTTTATCGAGTAATTGCGCTTTTCGTTTGAGGCAGTTTTTTCCAACCATCATTCATTATATCGGCGAACGCCCTAAGGTAAACGATGACTATCACACTTTATCTCGGGCAGTGAAGATTGGAGAACATGTAAACCCTTTTTATACCCCAAGACTGCAACTCTGTGACGAGCGTGGCCCCTATCAACTGAGGGAGTCATGCTGCCTGTTGCATAAAACAAGCGATGGCAAGCTTTGTCGAGACTGCCCGAAGCACCCTCATCACTTTGACGCCCATCAACAACAACGAGCTTTGCGAAAGGCTGTTTAACAAACTCGATATAAATCTAAATCTTTAATGTTTACCTTCGTCTTGATTTCAATTAATTCGTTTTCACTACTGTGATATCAGCAAGGTGTGCTTATGGACTTTAGCCAAGTTATTCAACTCGAACAATATGCAAAAGCCACGCAATTTAACCCAGAGAACAACTGTCTGTTTACAACGGGTACGCATTGCTTAGTTAGCCAAGGGATCAAGAAACGCGTCACTTTACCCATTGGTGATACAAAGGATTTAGTCGCTGCAATTGACTCTCACATGCATAATGAGCCGGACAACACTATCGCCTTTGCCGCTTTGCCATTTTGCAAAACCGAGCACGCGCAAATTATTATTCCAGAGCAAGTTTCTCGTTGGGAAAAAGCGGTATTCAGTGCTTGGTTTGACGCTGAGTTAGCGTCAAACCAAGGTATACCAAACTCGCTATTAGACATTACCGATTTACAGCCTCAGGCTCAATTTGAAAATGCCGTTTCTCAAGCCAAGCAACTATTTGATACTGGGCTACTAAATAAAATTGTTTTGAGTAAACAGACTCAACTACGCTTTGCAGAGCCAATTAATTCCCACATCGTGCTGCGGAATTTGCTACAACAAAGTCAATCTGGCTACCACTTTTCATTCCCTACAACCGACAACGCAATTCTAATGGGTGTCAGTCCCGAGCTATTACTGCGCAAGCAAGCTGAGAAATTGACCACTAACCCGCTGGCAGGTTCAATTCCAAGGGATACTTGCCCAAAGGAAGAAGCGCACCGCCGCAGTATTTTGTTTGCCTCTAAAAAAGATAGATATGAGCATGCCGTTGTCATCGAAGACATTCAGCAAGTATTGGCGCCACTTTGCAGTGCACTACATATTCCAGCTCAACCTGAGCTGCTGAGCACAGCCACTATGTGGCATTTATCTACAGTCATATCAGGTGTCTTAAAAGAATCAGCAACCCATAGCTTAGCAATTGCAAACCAATTGCATCCAACCCCCGCACTCTGCGGTAAGCCAACTGTTGATGCTTATCCCAAAATAGCAGAACTAGAGCAGCAAAGCAGAGGATTGTTTTCGGGGATCATTGGCTGGTTTGATAAGCATGGCAATGGCGAATGGGTGGTGGTGATCCGCTGCGCAGAATTACGCGATAAAACTGCAAAGTTATTTGCTGGAGCGGGTATTGTCGCAGCATCAGACCCGCGCTCTGAATGGCTAGAAACAGAAGCCAAACTCAATACCATGCTAAACGCACTCGAAACAAAGCAAGCATATTACGCAATGAGAAATACATCCCATGAAGCAAATTGATTTTACTCCTTGGCCAGCTGAATTAGCCGAGCACTACCGCGAAAAGGGTTACTGGCAAGACCTACCGCTAACTTGTGTCATTAGCGATCAATTAATACAACATGCAAACAAGCCTGCTGTCATTGATGAACATCGGTGCTTAACTTATTTAGAGCTTGATCAATATAGCAATCACTTAGCTGCTTATCTCTCAGCGCAAGGGGTTCAACAAGGAGACACAGCGCTAATCCAATTGGCTAATCAAGTTGAATTCTATGTCAGCTTATTTGCACTTCTCAAGCTTGGCGCAGCCCCTGTGTGCGCACTATTCAGTCATAAGCAGACTGAAGTTAGGAGTTATTGTGAACAGTTAGCACCTAAAGTGTTAATCGTTTCTTCTGCACATGAACTATACCAAGATGAGCAGTTCATATTATCGTTACAAAATGACTACCCTAGCATACAAGCAACACTGATAGATCACCCAAAAGGTAATAGCCCGCTTAAACAGGCTTATTTGCAATCACGACCATTTTCAGCGCCAGATTTAGACCCAGATCAGGTAGCATTTTTCCAGCTATCAGGTGGAAGTACTGGCACGCCAAAGTTGATCCCAAGAACACACAATGACTACTTATATTCCGTGGTGGCAAGTAAAGACATTTGTGAATTGACGGAGCAACATGTTTATCTTTGTGCTCTGCCAGCCCCGCATAACTTCCCGCTTAGCTCTCCGGGAGCCTTGGGTTTTTTTGCTGCAGGCGGCACCGTTGTCTTAGCCCCAGATCCAAGCCCCAGCAGCTGCTTTAGTCTGATTGAAAAATATCGAGTAACACACACTGCGTTGGTTCCTCCAGCTTTGCAGCTATGGTTACAACATGTCCCCAAAAGCCAATATCGCCTAGACAGCCTTGATGTCATTCAAGTGGGTGGCGCTAAATTAAGCTTAACGATTGCACAACAAGTCAAACCTGTTCTTGGCTGCCAATTGCAACAAGTTTTTGGCATGGCTGAGGGGCTAGTTAACTACACACGTTACAATGATGAGCTATGGCACATTCTCAATACTCAAGGATGTCCAATTAGTGAAGATGATGAAATCAGAGTCGTGGATGAACACGGCAACCCCGTTCCCGATGGCGAAGAGGGGCGATTGTTGACACGAGGACCCTATACGATTCGAGGATATTATCGCTCGCCTGAGCACAACCAAACTGCATTTGATGAACAGGGATTTTATAGTTCTGGAGATTTGGTAAAACGTCTGCCATCAGGACATTTAATCGTTACAGGTCGCGTCAAAGATCAAATCAATCGAGGCGGGGAAAAAATAGCAGCGGAAGAAGTTGAAAACCTGTTACTCAGCCACCCAAATATTCAACAAGCCGCCATTGTTGCAATGCCTGACCCAACCTTGGGAGAAAAAAGTTTCGCTTTCCTGACCGGTATACCGCTTAAACCATTAGCCATTCGCAAATACTTACGTGAACAGGGAATTGCAGATTACAAGGTACCGGATAAGTTTAAGTTTATAGATAACTTACCACTGACTCCCGTAGGTAAAGTCGATAAAAAACAGCTTCGTAGCGAGACTGAAGCACTGCAAAAATCCATTCAACTTTAGAGAAGTAAAATGACCATACCTAAATTAAATCACTATTCTTTACCTCGCGCTGCTGAACTTGCACCAAATCGAGTGGATTGGCAACTTGACTCGCAACGTGCTGCGTTACTTATCCATGATGTCCAACATTACTTCGTCTCTTTTTATGGTGCAGATAATCCGCTAGTACAAACCATGATAGAAAACATTCAGCGAATTAAAGCGTATTGTTACCAACATGATATTCCGGTTTATTATACTGCCCAGCCGATCAAACAAGGTCGCAATGAACGAGGGTTACTGCTAGACATGTGGGGAGCTGGACTGCAAGATCCGAGTCAACAGCCCATAGTTGATGCATTGGCGCCAACCGAACAGGATATTGTCCTGACAAAATGGCGATATAGCGCTTTTCAAAAATGTGATTTCGAAGCACAGCTAAAAGCACAGCAACGAGACCAACTTTTGATTGTCGGTATTTACGGTCATATTGGTGTGATGACCACGGCTATTGATGCATTTATGCGTGACATACAACCTTTCGTTGTCGCCGATGCAATTGCAGACTTCACCAAAGACGAGCATCTTATGGCACTGCACATCATAGGTCAACGTGCAGGAAAAGTGATCACGACAGCAGAAGTGGTTGGCGAAGCAAGTATTGATCTGACTACGCTCACGGGACTTAAAGCATTCATTTTGCCTTTGATCGACTGTGAGCCAGATGAGTTTGATGAGCATGAAAGCTTGATTGATTACGGTCTAGACTCAGTGCAAGTGATGAACTTGATTTCATTATGGCAACAACAAGGTATTGAAACTAACTTTATTGAGCTAGCACAAACACCTACTCTCTCAGCTTGGGTCGAGCTGATCGAATCTCGGATGGCAGAATAATGGCATTGCCATTAACCGCTTCTCAACACGCGATGTGGCTACTACACACGATTAGTGGCCAAGGCAATCTGTTTAATGTCGCAGAGTGCTTGGAACTTCAAGGTAAAATAGATGCTGAGCAGTTTTCCATCGCGCTCCACCATATCTTTGAGCAAAGTGACTTGCTGCGCAGTAACTTTATCCATAATGACGATTTTATTCCAAGTATAGTAGTTGGACAATCGCAGCCTCTGCTGATAACCGAATACCTTGATCATGATATTGCTTCTCTAGCTGAGTTTATGCCACAACAAGTAGCGCATGAGCTGACCAAAGCGTTTGACTTGACCTCTGGTTGCTTGATGCGATTTAAATTGGTGCGCACCCCTAGCCAAGATTATTGCTTTATTGTTGCCCATCACATTGTCCTGGATGGCTTTGGCTTTGGTTTATTTCATCAAGCGTTAAGTCGCAGTTATCATGCTTTAAACACGGGGAAACCGCTGCCAAATTGCCATTTTGCTTCACAGCAACAGCTGCTAGATCTGCATGGTAGTGAACACTATCAAAAGCAACTATCTGAGGCCGCAAGCTCCCTTAACGAATGGCTTGATGAATACCCAGTGGCGCAAAGCTTTAGTGACAGCAAAGCTGCGATTACCGAGCCAAATCAACGCTACCATTTTGCGTTAGCTCGAACTCAGTGGCAAACGTTACAGTCGGCAGCAAATCTAGTTCAAGCCACCCCCAGTGAAATACTGCTAAGTGTAGTTGCCATCGTGTTAGCGGCTAAGTGCAATAGCCATAAAGTGACATTAGGGTTAGTGATGATGAATCGCCAAGCTCCAGTGGAATTTTCATGCCCCACCGTACAAAGCAATGTGTTGCCACTACCGCTAACTTTGCCAACGTCAGGGGAGTTAGCTGATGTGGCCAAGTACATCAATAGACAGATAAAACGCGTAAAGCCATTACAATGCTATCGTGTTGAGCATTTGAAACGAGACCGAAAACAACAAGGTAAAGCGATTGAAGTCAGCGGTCCGACAGTAAATATCTTGCCATTTACTAGCCACCCACGCTATGGCGAAGTCAAAAGTCGCAGCCATATTCTTAGTGCTGGAACGACGGACGATTTTATGCTGCAAATCTATTTAAATGGTGATGATCCCGTGCAGTTTGATATTGATTACAATCCAGCAAGGTACTCCCCTAAGCTCGTTGCATCTATTGCAGAAGCAATGCAGGAAGCTGCTAATGTCTGGTCGAACACACCATCTTTGCCTTATCTCTCCGTTATAGAGGAAATTAAAAATGTGCTTCGATGACAGCCTCAAGCAAGAGTATCACAACAAAATTGTTTGGGTAACTGGTGCAGGACAAGGCATAGGACTAAGTGTTGCAAAGCAGTTTGCGCAGCTTGGCGCTCGTGTCGTGGGTTTCGATAAGCAATTTGCAACTACAGAACCACTATTTAAAGCCATACACAGTGATTTAGCAGACCTTGCAACATTGGAGCATACGCTGGCAGCATTAGTACGACAAGGCCTCGCCCCATATAGCTTAATTAATGTTGCGGGCGTACTCGAACTTGGCGCGCTAGAAACATTATCACTTGAACAATGGCAGCACTGTCAGCACGTTAACGCTGGCGCTGTATTTGTTTTCCTGAAGGCTTGTACAGCTCATTTCAAACAGCAACGTAGTGGCGGTATAGTGACGGTTAGCTCCAATGCGAGCCATACGCCCCGCCAAAACATGGCAGCCTATTGCGCGTCGAAATCAGCTTCAACCCAATTAACCCTTACAGCAGGGCTAGAGTTAGCTGAATATGGCATACGCGCCAATGTGATTGCTCCGGGCTCTACGTTAACACCAATGCAAACGAGTATGTGGCGAGATAGCTCAGGTGCAGAGCAAGTGATCAAAGGGTTCCCGAGTCAATATAAACTTGGGATCCCACTGCAAAAACTTGCAACACCTGAAGAAATCGCCCACTCGGTGCTATTTTATGCCTCATCCCTCAGCTCACATACCACCATGCAAGTGGTCACTATAGATGGTGGTGCGACACTTTAGGTTTACTACTAAGCGTTGCTTCGCGACATAAGTTAAGTAACGCGCCTCCCCATACAACAATGATAAAGCAAGTGACTAACGTCCAAATCGACAAGAACAGCGCCGACCCCGTTGGTAGCACGGGAAACTGGCCTGCGATACCATAGTTCATAAGCGTATGATAGGCATAGTAAGCAATACATACCAAAAGGCTTAAACTAAAAACCAGAGAAGCTTTCACGCCGCGTAGATCTTCTTTTCGGCGCAGCTTGAGCTGACGTTTAACATACATATAGGTACCGCTAAGCACTAAAAATGAAAGTGCAATCCCAAAGATGCACCACAATATTTTTACCCATATACCGGCAAAATTACCAAAATGCAAAGGATCAGCCGTATCAGATAAACGCCAATATACCCCCTGACTAGACGCAGTTTGGCTATATACGACCTCCCCAGTATAGGGATTCACATACACCTTATTTGCTCTATCCCTAACCAATACGTCACTGGATTGGCCTTCAACATAAAAGTACCCTCCGGAATACCTAATCGCCCTAATTTCCAGATCTGGTCTCGCTTCTCTGACTTTTGCAGCAAGCGCCACAACAGAGAGCTGAGGCTTATCTTGTGGTTGCAATTCAGGTAAGGGGTTCACAGCAAAATCGCCGACATCAGTAAACGCAGTTTTACCATCAGCCAAGTCCATTCTGACAAACTCAAACAAGTACCACATACTGGTTACCGCAATCACCACTGCTAACCACAAACTCCATACTCCAGCTAATTTGTGTGAGCTTGCGACCTTAGCGCGAGTATCACCGCTAAGTTTTAGTGTAAATAACTTTTTCCACCAGCCTCGATACAAATACAAAGCACTAATCGTGGATATGCATAGCGGAATGGCAAATAGCAAAACCAAGTAATAAGACACAATGCTGTCAAACACACCCAAAAAATGCATATGGAAATCTCGGAAAAACCGCTGAATATTCAAAAAGCTCGTTTTTCCTTGTATATTTCCAGTGTATGGATCAACGTAAATATGCTGCCATGGATTATCTGGCAAGCGAACCACAAAATCGTGAGCAAAATGCGCTTCTGGACCCGCAAAAGCGATCCCTATTCGTGCGTTTGGATAGGCTTCTTGAACCTTCTCGTAAGCACTCGCTAAACTGACTTGTGGACTGCTTTCTGCCGCTCTCACTGTGTCATCGAATAGCCAATCTAATTCGTAAGAAATGGTCGCAAATGCCCCTGTCCAACAGATCACGAACAATAGCAAGCCGAACCAAACACCGCTTAAACTATGCCAACTGAACCATTGTTTTGCTGTCATTCTTTTCTCCTAAAAGAGCAATTGGCTAAAACACCAACTTTTCTCTCCCTATTTAAAATCGATAGTCGACCGTTAAGCTCGCACTACGTGGATCGCCAGGAAACAACTGGCTATAACTATAGCCACCTGTCCAATGTACTTTGTCGAGCACATTGTCAATCACCAAGGAGGCCTTCCAACTGTCTACCTGATAATACACACCTGCGTTGTAGATCAGATAACTAGGCAATAATAACCCTGCTGAGGAGGTTGCACGCTCCCCCACATAGCTCGCCCCGACCCCAAACGCCCAATTATCATCTAACTGGTAACGTGACCATACAGTGGCCATATGTTTAGCTGCGCCCTCTTTGCGTTTGCCCACTTCACTATCATTCAAATCTTTGGTTACTTTCGCTGAGTTATAAGCATAATTGGCAATTACGGAAAGTTGTTCCGTGATTTGACCATTAAGATCGAACTCAAATCCACGCGCTTGCTCAGCACCACGCTGACGATACATATATCGAGCAAAATCGATTCTGGCTGATGCTTCAGCATCATATAGCACGACATTTTCACGCGTTATTTGATAAATAGCTGTGGTTAATTGTAAATCATCGCTAAATAAACGCGCTTTAAAGCCAACCTCATATAACTCGCTATCTTGCGGTTTAAATGGGCCACCTTGTTCAGGGTTATTTGAGTATAGAGGAGGAGGCTCAAAACCCTGCATCCAACTCGCATAAAGGCTCTGAGTATCTGATAGCTTATACACAGCTCCCAATCGTGGTAGCAGTTGGCTATCTTTCGAGGAACCGCCGCCAGTATTATCTAGATCAAAACTTTCTTCACGTAAACTCGCCAGTACCGACCATTGACCAAATACCATACGGTCTTGAATATAAATCCCTTCACTTTGTAAGTTACCACCAAACACAGGACGCTGAGTTGCATTGTAGCTATCAGTATCTCGGCGCTTGTATTCAGGATTTAGAATATCGAACTGCATCGCATTGTTGGCAACTCGCTGGCTGGATTCTCTAAACCTATCAATATAGTCATAGCCAATCACCACATTGTGTTCAATATCACCGAGGTAAAAGTTGCCATTTAGGTAACTGGAAAAGGAGTCTGATTGTGCTTCTGAAGCACGTTCAATGTAGCGCAAATTAACGATAGAGTCTGAATCATCAGCATAATTTCCAATACCATGCTCGACTAAGTCTTGATCACTATTCTGATGCATATACTGCACAGCTAACCACCAAGCATCGCTAAAGCGATAGTCAACTGCCAAGCTGCTTATCAAGCTTTCTGTATCTAGCTTATCCCCTGGCTGTGTTGCTGAAACCTCAATCGGTATCGTGCCTAAACGCTGATTGCCACGGATATTCGGCTGCCCTCGTTCTAAGATCCCTTCACTGTCTGAATACACCAGTTCGAGGTTAAGCTTAAGCGTGTCGCTGGGAATAAAAGTGACACTAGGTGATACTAACAACCCTTTATTAAACGCTTGATTTCTAAAAGATTCTGAGTCTTCATAACCCACATTGAGTCGATACAGAACTGACTCCGATGGATTGATTGCACCTGTAGTATCAAGTGCAACATACTTCTCTTGGTAACTACCGGCTCGAGCACTCAATTCATGACGACTAGTCGCTAAAGGCTTTTTGGTTACGGTATTGATTACCCCACCTGGGCTGGCGTCACCAAAAATAGCTGAGGCTGGGCCTTTAATCACCTCGACTCGCTCAACATGTGCGATAGCGGTTTGTGACCAAAAATCATTATAAGTTCGCATACCATTGAGGCGGCGATCATCTTGACTGCGAAAACCTCGGATGGTGATATCGTTATACACAGAAAATTCGCTCGCTCCGCTGACAAAAGGTGTCACGTCGTTTAGACGCATCAATCCTTGTTGCTTGATTAGTTCTTTAGTCACGGCACTAATTGACTGCGGTAGGTCTAAAATATCAGCTGCCGTTTTTGTCGCTGAATACGTGTAGGTGGCAAAGTTTTTTTCCGAATCCCGTCCCAACACTTCGATCACTTCAATATCTTCATTTGTCACTGATTGTTCAGCAGACCAAGCTGGTGCTGTGAGACAGCTGACTAGTATAAGCGCTCGCTTACATACAAATTGCATGGTAATAATCTCCCTTTTAAATTAACCACGGGGTTAACTACCCGCAATGGTAACGAAAACAGTTATCATTTACAATTTGATTTTATTCAATGTTTATTACTTTTTGTACAATTTCAATGACACTCGGGTGCGAGATAATCTGCATATGATCGGCATCAACATAATCCGAGTATTGAATATCCAGACGCTGACAAAATCGTTTTGCAACTCCTACATCACGCTCGTTACTCCACACAGTGTAATAGTCAATACCATCACCTTGCCGATAGTTGAGAGCATGACGACCAGCACAGCGCAATAAGTAAGTCTGCTCTAAAGTCTGCACGATTTCAGTGGTAGGCATAGCTGCAACACTTTCTTCAAGCACATCAATATGTTCTAGAAGAAAACGCGTGATATCGTCAGCTCTTTCTGCCGCTGAATATCCATCAGACCAAGGAAACTGAGCAACCGCTTGATAAAACTCAGCTTCAGAGTTTGGAGCAGCAATACTCTCTGAGAGTCTTGTTAAAATATAATCACGCCAACTTTCTGGTTGGGTATTGGTTGGTTCGAACGGGTCCCAACTGTCAATTAAAAACACACTGTTTACGCGTGTACTTCTCCCCTTTAGCGCTTCAACCAACTGCAATGCTATTGCTCCCCCCAAAGACCATCCAAGTACATAAACATTCTGGTACTGACTAAGGTCGCCGAGTTGATCTGCATAACGATACGCCAAAGTACTAAAATCATCCTGTTGTGATAATTCAAGATCAGGAGTAATGCCGATACAGCGAATATATTCAGGCAACGCCATAGCAAGGGGTCTGTATGACATAGTAAAACCGCGGCCGTCATGAAGACATATCAGCAAATCGCTATATGACTTCGATGAAGCAGATTCAGGTAAAATGTCACCAATATTAGATTGTTTGGAAAGCACAATTTGCTGAGCCAAATCATGTAAGTTATCTGCTTGCCAAATAGCTTGTGCGAGTAAGGGCTCTGGTCGAGCTAATTTTTGCCATTGATGCACCATACGTAACGCATGAATGGAGTTTCCACCCAACGCAAAGAAGTTATCTTCTCGATATACTTGGTTAACCTGCAGCACTTGCTGCCATACTCTCGCTAGCGCTTGTTCAAGATGACCTTGAGGCTGTGTTCCCTGACGGCTTTCCTGCAACGGTTTGGGTAATGCTTTTCTATCCACTTTACCACTGTGATTAAGCGGTAACACCTCTAACACGATGATTTGTTCTGGTACCATATAACTGGGTAATAAATCACTGACAGCAGCTGTTATTTGGCCGCGATTTAACGTCTGCGTGCAAACATAAGCAACAAGTCGTTTATCATTATCATCACCATGCGCTACCACTACCGCTTGATCGACTCCTTCCACCCTTAACAGCTGGCTTTCAATTTCCCCCATTTCTATACGGTGCCCACGGATCTTCACTTGATGATCTGTCCGACCAAGAAAGCGCAGCTCGTTGCGTTCGTTGCGCTCAACCAAATCTCCCGTGCGATAGAGTCGCTCGCCTGCACTGGAAAAAGGATTCGCAACAAATCGCTGCGCCGTCAACGCCGGTTGCTCCATGTAACCTCGCGCCAACCCTGCACCACCAATGTAAAGCTCTCCGGCAACTCCCGTTGGGCACACATTCAAATAGCTGTCTAAAACATATAACTGTGTATTACGAATTGGGAAGCCAAGGTGAGTATTATCCTGTACCCGATGGCATGAAGACCACACCGTGGTTTCAGTAGGACCATACATGTTATAAAGCGCAACTTGCTTGGTTTTTAATGCTTGAGCCAACACAGGAGGCAATGCCTCTCCACCACATAACCCGACGACAGGATGTAAAATCAGTGCTTTAGCCAGTAGCCCCTGCCATCCCGCGGGAGTAGCTTGAATATGACTAACTCCCTCTAAGTCACCTTCTTTCAAACTGAATACCGAATCTGCAATCCTAACTTGTGCACCACAAACCAATGGCAGATATAACTCTAAGCCCGAAATATCAAAACCAAGTGCAGTTAAAGCCAACCATTTTGAATCTTGAGTGAGCGAAAATTGGGATTTCATTGCTAAGATAAAATTAACCAGATTACCGTGGGTAATTGCGACCCCCTTCGGCTGCCCTGTAGAGCCTGAGGTATATAAAATATAAGCAAGCTGCTGGGCACAAACCTGCAGTGATACCTTATGGTCTTGATACCGTGTTCGGTTCACTTTCGCAATCGACCAAACCGGTAATCCACTTGGGTTAAATATATCTTCCAAGTTAGTCACGATAGCCCTTGCTGCACTCGATGCAAAGATTAATTGTTGCCGCTGATGAGGCATATTGGGATCAACGGGGACATAGACCACACCTGCCTGCATACATCCGAGCAGTGCAACAACCATATCTACCTGGCGCGAAACGACCACCGCCACTCTATCCTCGGATTGCACACTTTGTTCGATAAGGAAGTTTGCAAAATTGTCACTGAGTTGCAGTAGTGTTTCGTAATTCAGCTTGGCACCGCTGTCATCTTGCAATGCAATTGCAGCCAAAGGGATCTGCTGCTGTTTAATCAATTCGACGACTGTAGCCACTTCGTTAGTTTGTCGTGATGCACACAATGTTGGGTCTGGTTGATAGACAACTATGTCATTAATAGCTGTTTCAGGCTTGCTGATCAATGCATCCAGTAAGTTCAGGTAACAGGTTAAGAGCTGATCTAATAAAGCCGCGCGATACATAGCACCATCAGCTTCGAAGTAAAGCTCAATAGTCCCATCTTGCACGCTCACGTCCAATGATAATTCAAACTTAGCAACCTGACTCTCAACATTCATTGG
Source organism: Pseudoalteromonas sp. HM-SA03 (assembly GCF_002289345.1). Classification (GTDB taxonomy): domain Bacteria; phylum Pseudomonadota; class Gammaproteobacteria; order Enterobacterales; family Alteromonadaceae; genus Pseudoalteromonas. Next base: position 64,850 of record NZ_NSDG01000065.1, read on the forward strand.
GCGTAGTGCCACCACCATGTCATCGCTTGGAACAGTGTCGCTTTGTAAATAATTAAACAGAACTTGAAAATGTGGATGTCTATCTGCTAATACAGGCCAATCTAATTGTTCTGCAAGCCACTCAAACGGAACTTGATCTTCGTTTATCAGCCTTAGGGTATGGCGCTGGTTTTGGTTAACGGCATCTATGAATGCCACCCCCTCACAAACTTCATTTTTATAGAGCTGCGTATTCATAAAACAACCCACTACATCAGCGAGTTCAGGCAGGTTTCGAGCAGCCGTTGGCGAGCCAATCAAAAAGTCTTGTGTGCTGCTAAACCGGCTTAATGTTGCTTGTAATAAAGTCATAAAAACGGCTGCTGAAGTACAGCCATGACGCTGACAAAAAGCATTAACTTGCTGGGCTTGCTGCTCAGGTAGCCGGTGGCTGAGCATTATTGGGAAAGAGGAAAGCGTTGTCGTTGACTCCTTGCTCGGCAAGGTGATCGGCTGAGGCTGCTGTTTAATGTACTCCCGCCAATAAGTCAGCGTTTCATTGGCACTGTCATGGGCAAGATATTCACTTTGCCACGTTGCATAATCTAAGTAGCGGCAACTTGGTTTGAGCAATGATTTTCCCTGATATGCGGCTAATAAATCTTTTAATATCAGTGTTTTTGACCAAGCATCACTGACAATGTGGTGATTCCGCAATAATAAATACCCACCTTTTGCCGTATTCACCCAAGCGGCTTTTAAAAGTGGTACCTGACTTAAATTAAACGGCACATCACACCATGACTTCACAGCAGCTTGTTCAAGGAGTGATTGACTATCTAATATCGAGTCTATTTCAATAATGGTGAGCGGTACCTTACATGCTGAGGCGACGACCTGAGTTGCTATGCCATCAAACTGATAATAAGTACGAAAGATCTCATGACACTCGACTAGTGCGTCTAATGCTGATTGCAACCGAGTAAGATTCAATGCAATAGGCGCATGATATGTACGTAATACGTCGTAAGCATTGCTTTGTGGATCTATTTGCTGGAGCAGCCATAAGCGTTTTTGTTGCAATGAAAGTACACCCGAAACACTCTCTGTTGCAACAACCCCTGTCACTTCATCCTCTACCTCAGGTTCATTCCACAACTGCGCCAACAGGTCCAAATCAAGTCCATCTACCAATTCATCCGCTAACTCATTATTTGACATACACATACTCATAAAAATAAAAGTGGGAGCCGCTGGCTCCCACTTCATAGTCTAAAGATCATCGAAAGCTACGCCTTCACTTTGATATCTATGTGGCTTTCAGACCCATTTTTTCACGCAACGCTGCTTGCTGCTCAGGGGTCAGCGTTGCCAGTTTGATTTGCGTCAATGCTAATTTCTCCAATCTAGACGGATCGCCACTCAAGTTATTTAGTGCTTGCGCCAAAGATTGAATACTTGGATTATCAAAGACCACACCTGGCTCAACATTGAGTAATAATAATTTCTTTATCCGCGTCGCAAATTTGATGGCTGATAGCGAATGACCACCCAAATCAAAGAAGCTCGCATCACAACTGACTCGTTCCACTTCTAAAATCTGCGCCAGTGTTGACGCCAGCAAGGTTTCCAACTGACTATTCGGGGCTACATAGGTAGACAATGTCAGGTCGGCAATCTTAGGTAGACCTTGGCGATCCACTTTACCATTAGCCAGTAAAGGCAGCTCAGCTATGCTGACAAAGAATGCCGGTACCATTGCATCAGGCAACACTTCACGCAGTTGCGTTTGCAGTGCTAAATTGTCTTGCCCTGTAAGCAGCTCAGCCGGAGTAGTTTGTTTATCCAAATACTGAGTAAGGAAGGCAACCAATACAGCCTCGTTGCCATAATGCTGTACAGCTACAAAGCAATCGATACTTTCCAAATGCTGAGAAATTGACTGTGCCACTTCGTTAGGTTCCACCCTGAACCCACGGATCTGAACTTGGTCGTCTTTACGACCAGATAAGCTAATGGATCCATCCGGTAGATAACGAGCGAGATCCCCAGTTCGATAGAGTCGCTCAGCCCATTGGCTGTTATTTACAAACGCATCATCGGATCCCACGTTAATGTAGCCGGGAGACAATTGCTGACCAGCGATACAAAGTTCACCCTGTTCACCAGTAGCACACAATGCATCTTGGCCGTCTAAGATAAAAATTTGAGTGCCAGAAAAAACATGACTTAATCTAGGTACAGCAGCATCAAAGCGCGTATTATTTTCGTATTGGTGAGACATCACACCGACTGTCGTCTCAGTTGGGCCGTAGTGATTAAATACCTGTGCCTGAGGGGCAAGTTTATGCACTTTTTGGATCAACGCAGGTTTTGCCGCCTCTCCACCCAGGATCAATTTACTCGGAAGGCGCGCCGGTACGATTTCTAGTAACGCTTGCAAGTGAGAAGGTACTATTTTTACGCAATCAACGTCTTGCTCTGCCACAAAGCGACCAAATGCCTCACCATCAAGCATTTCTTGCTCATTCGCTACAACTAAACTTGCACCGTTGTAAAACGCATTAAACAATGTTGTATTGCCAATATCAGCCGCTACGGTCGACGTTAAGCCAAAGCGTTGATTCTCTTGTAAGCCTAAAGCATGGGATGAGGCCGCACAGTACTGCGCCAGTTGTCGATGTGCAATCGCCACGCCTTTTGGTACCCCCGTCGAACCCGACGTAAATAGCACATAGGCGGTGTTATCCAAGCTTATTTCAGGTAAGACACCCGCATCAAGCTCAAGTTGTTGTGCATCAAGTAGTAACTGCTCAATATTTTGCTCATTAATATGAAGTGTGGCACTAGCAGCTTCCAGTACACGCTGCTTACGCGCTTCTGGCCAACTCGGGTCGATAGGGCAATATGCTGCACCAGCTCGCATCACGGCCAACAGCGTAACAACCTGCTGCCAACCTCTAGGCAGTGATAACAGCACAATATCACCCTGCTTTATACCTTGAGCTTGTAATGATTGAGCCAATTTATTAACTAAAGTCACTAGCTGGTTATAGCTCAGAGCATGCGCGCCATCGACCAAAGCCACATGCTCACTTTTAGCATCAGCAAAATAATCAAGCTGTTCAAAGAAATGAGAGGCTGTTACCCCTTTATCGGCATTCAATTCAACAAAACGCTGCTGCTCCAATGGCGTTACTAATGAAATTTCACTCACTGGAGTCGCCAACTTTTGCGGTGCCTGCGCGAGTAAAGATACAAATTGCTCCAATAGCAAAGTAGCAGCTTGATGAGAATACGCAGCACTATTAAATTGCAACCTAACGCGATCATCAGCAATGGTTAAACTCAATTCAACGTTATCAGCCGTCACTGCAGTGGCTTCAACACTCGCAAGTGTAGAAGCGAACTGAGTCATTATGCTACTTGTTGCTAAGCCTTCAGGGCTTTCAAAACATTCAGCCCACTCATTATGTTGTTCTAGCGTGAAAGCAAACTGACCTATCCATTCCTTCAATACTTGCATCGCAGCTGCCGGTACTTGAACGGGTAGTACTTGGGTATAAACCCCAAGCGCATCAACCAGATCCTCACTCATTCTGCGAGGGTCATAGCCAATATTAGTGACAAAGCTTTGCCCCGAAATACGTGCTAATAATAACCACCAAAGTGATAAATAAACACTTTCGGCTTCGACTTCTAGCTGTCCCGCCAGCGCTTCAATACCGTCAGCAACTGCTTGTGGTAAGTCACTATCAACGCATTGCAAGCTCTGTAATGTACCTTGCTCAGGGGCCTTATGATAAGGCAACGCAAAGTGATCTTTTGTCGTGCTAAGCTGACTTATATATTGCTGCCAATAGGCTTTACCCTGAAGTGATTCTTCACTGCTGGTCAGCTCTTCAAGCCAAGCGAGAAAATCTGGGTATTGAACACTCTCCTCACGCTCAACGTTCGGCACTAGTAATCGTTGCGCAATGTTTTCAGTACTCGCAAGATCAACACATAGCGCATGCGTGCGCACCAAAAGGTAAACCTTGTCTTGATGAGCGACTCTTATTACTTGTAGATTCTGACCCGATGCTGGGTTTAACGACAGCGGATATAAACTATCTAATGTTGCTAAGTTGATACTGGTGCTTGATTCTAGCGTCACTGACTCAACCACTGGTTTGGCGGCTTCTTGAGGTAACTGCCTTAACCCACGAAAGCCTGGAACTTCAGCAAATGCAAAACTTAGTACAATATTACCATCGATTATTTCATTTAATCTTTCCTGTAGCTGCTCAGCGCTATACTGAGAGTCCAGCCGTGAGAGCGTACAATTAAAAGCCAGTGGCTCTAATGAATTACCTTGGTTTTGCTGCTGCGCACTCAGTGAAATACCTTGTGGATAAGCAGAGATATATTCTTGGATCATAAGATACACTACCTTTTACTGTACGTTATTTGCGTGTTGTAACTCTTGTTGCGTATAGATGTCCCCCATCGCAACAACGATTTTTCGTGGACCCTCGAATGGATCTCTTGCGTGTGCAGCAAGCATATTATCTAGCATCACAACATCTCCTTGCTGCCAGTCAAAGCGAACGGCACAGGTTTCGTATGCGGCACCAATAATCGCCATTTCTTCCTCACTAATCGCGCTTCCATCACCAAAGTAGACATGCCTAGGTAATCTTTGCTCGCCCACCAGTTCAATTAGACTTTCTTTAACCTCTGGCTCCAAACAGGCGATATGATGCAATTGAACTTGATTAAAGAACGACCTTTCGTTCGTAAGCGGATGAGCTATTACACCATGGGTTTTAGTTTTGGTTTGTAAGCCATCGTTTTCTAACCAGCTGTATTCAATACCTGCTGCGCGGAGTCGCTCTTCCACCTCAATTTTGCTATCGGTTTTATAAAAATGCTGCCAACTTACATCCACACTTTTGTGGAAATTGCGAAGATAGAGCAGGCCTTTTTCTTCAATTTTCTTAACCAACTCACTTGGCAACACAGATAACATACGGCGACAATCGACAATCGGGGTTGTACCGCCAACAGGAGAAGGTAGTTCACAAAAAAACCACTGTTTACGAGGCCACTGCTCTAAGTGAGAGCTCTCGTTGTGATAAAGGATCATTTTGTTTTCAGGGTAAGGAGTCGATTTATACGTCTTCTTGCCGCCCTCTTTTTTAGGCAGATCACCATAATTACCATAAAGCCCAGGTTGGATCGCACTGGCAAATTGCTCGAAGTCCTGTGGTGTTTTTAGGCCAAAACCACGGAAGACCAACCCTGCATATTTCAGCAAGTTAGTTTCTATAAAATCTCGATTTGCTTCAGCCCAAATGTACGGGTCTAAATCTCTACTGGTTGGTTGGATCACCGCAGGAAACCCTTCAGCTCCTGGGAAAAATGTCGTAGAAGTTGCAGCCTGAGTAGCGCTAGCTGCGGGTTTTACCCCTTTTTTAAGTGATGAAAATTTACCTTTTCGCACAGTGGACGTCATCGTTTTCTCCTGTCATAGACTCATACCAATCCGCGGTAATGAACTATTGGACCTCCAATAGAACATCGCCCTGCTACCTTGAGTTGGTCTGCTTAGCGATATGACGTAAGACAAATTATTTTCTTTACTACAAAGTGGAAGATTTACTTGATTTGAATCAAAAATGAGGTGCATCTTGCACCTCGTTTTATACAGGTAGTTAAAGCAGTTATAGTCTGGAGTTCGCTACTTCTTTAACTTTGCAAACTTCGTTGATTTAAACTTATTCTGACTCGCTTGTTTGCTAATTTGCGGCCTGAACGTCGCTAAGCTTAGTGCGGGCTGTTGCACTAGCTGCCCTAGCAACGCTAGCCATCTATCCAGTGCAACTTGCATTTTATCTCGTCGATATAGTCCGCTCTTGTAATAACAACGACCTTGGTAAGCGCTCTTTTGAGCATCAATAAAGATGGCTGAGTCAAACTTACTCGATGTATCTGTAGAGGAGAGCCCTTCCATATTGAGCCCTTCAATTGGCCAATCCGGCTTTGGCGTATTTTGCATCACAAAAAGCTGCTGGAATAACGGCGACAACCCCGCAGTTCTTTGTACGCCTACCTCATTAATCACACTATCTAAGGTAAACAGCTGATTGCTTTGTACATCGAGTAAGGTGTGTTGCACATGCTCACACAGCTCAGCAAAGTCCATAGTGCCAGCAAGGCGTATACGCAGTGGAAGTACCCTAATAAAATATCCGATCAAAGGTTCTAGGTCGGCATGCTCTCGTCCCGACAGATCAGTGCCTAGCACCAAATCTTGCTGCCCAGTTATTTCATATAAAAATGCTGCATAACTTGCCAGTAGTACACTAAAGACAGAACACTGCTGATGTTGCGCTAACTGATCGATGGCTTGGCGCACTTCAGCCACGATAGTAAAGTCGATAACTTCACCTTTTGTGTCACTCTTTTCAGGGCGCGGCGAATGTAGAGGGATTAGGGTTTGAATAGGTGCGTCCGCCAATTGAGTGCGCCAATACTGAGCAACCTCGTGCGCCTCATTACTTGCCAAGCGCAGCTGCTGCCACTTAGCATAATCACTATATTGAACTTGCAGCGCAGGTAAAACGGCTTCGCGTTTCTCAACTTGTGCCAAATAAAGCTCACCAACCTGCTGCACAAGATTGCCCATAGACCACCCATCACTGACGATGTGGTGCATATTAATGGTTAATTGATAGTGTTCATCGGCAATCTCGACCAGCAACACGCGTAATAAAACATCTTGTGCTAAGTCAAACGGTGTACGCTCGAAGTGTTGACGCAACTCGGTCGCCTCTTGCGTATTTTGCTTCAAGCTATCAGTCAGCTTCACGAACTGCCAATTCAGTTCATTTTCCTCACTGTAAAGCGCAACCACATCTCCTTCTAGCTCAATAAAGCGATAACTAAACGTACGATGCCACGCCAGTAACTGAGTAAATGCTTGCTGCAGGCTTACCACGTCAAGCTCACCAAAGAGATTCACACTCGTGGTGATGTTATAAGCCGCTTTATCTTTTTCTTCACTTAATTTGTCCGTGATCCAGAGACTACGCTGCTCCGTCGATACGGGCACTTGCTGCTCGAAAGGCTGTGCTTGTAGTGCAATCGCTTCAGCCTCCCTATTCGCTTGATGCTGCTCAGCGATATATTGTGCCAACGCAGTAAACTCACTGTGTTCAAAGATTTCCCTGACCCCTAGGTTCAACCCAAATGTTTGATTGATTTGCGAGGTCAACCTCATAGCTAGAATAGAATCCCCACCCGCATGAAAAAATTGGCTATGGGGTGATGCTTCAACGCCCAATAGCGCCTGCCAAATCACTGCCAGTTGCTTTTCGTGAGTGTTCATTGCATAGCGTTCAGTTTGACTTACTTGCCGTGAGGGCTGAGGTAACGCTTTTACATCTACTTTTCCATTTATAGTCAACGGAAATTGGGCCAATGCAAACCAATGAGCCGGTTGCATATAATCAGGTAACCTCTGCTGAGCTTGTGTTTGCAGCTCATTAAGATCCAGCTCCTCTCCTATCACATAAGCAAGCAACTGTGCCCCTTGCAGAGTTTCTTGCAGACGGACCAGTGCCCTATTTACGCTAGGCAGTGCCGTGATCAGCTTTTCGATTTCAGCCAATTCAATTCGATAACCGCGTACTTTAACTTGTTGATCCACACGCCCGTGATAAACAAGTTCGCCTTGCTTGTCCCAGCGTACCAGATCTCCAGTACGATATAAGCGCTCGCCTTTATCGCTAAATGGGTTTGCAATAAAGCGCTCTGCGGTTAAATCCGCTCTAGCAAAATAACCTTGTGCCAACGTACCTGCAATGTACAACTCACCAATTCCACCTTGCGGCGTAAGGTTTAGTTCTTCGCTCAACACATAGGCATGGCGCTCGCCAACGACTGAACCAATCGGCACATAAACGCTGTCGAGCAATGAAGTGTTATCGTCTTGCCAAATGATCGGCGTGATCACTGTTTCTGTTGGCCCATAAGCATTGATAAATTGTGTGTGAGGTGCACGTTGACGCCATTGAAGTAGCTCTTGCACAGGCCAAGCCTCGCCACCCACAATGCACAAGCGAACAGCATCAAGATGCGACAACTGCTGTAAATAGGCGCGCGGTAAGTCGACGATATTGATCTGCTTGGCTGTGATCAGTTCGTTACACTGCTCTGGTAATAGCGTTTTACCATTCACCATAGTGAGTTGGGCCCCCATTAATAACGGCACAAAGACCTGCCCAAGCCCAGCATCAAAGTCCAGTGAAGCAAATGCTAAAGCATGATCGACTGCCTTATATTGATAAGCATCGGCTATTGCCAAACAGTGGCTCAATAGTGCTGCTCGTGTGACCGCAACACCTTTAGGCTTACCTGTTGAGCCAGGGGCAAATACAAGATATGCCAATTGCTGTGGATGCTGTATAGATACTTGTCGCTCAGCATGGCCCACAAGGTTTATGATACTACTAAAGGAAGTTTGCTCAACAACACAGTGCTCAAGCCCTTTCCCTTGATGTAGCACCAATCGCGGTTTGCTCACTGCTAGGATATCATGCAGACGTGATTCTGGAGAGTCGGAATCAAGAGGGACGTATATTGCACCAAGCTGCCAAATGGCTAAGATGCTCGCGAGCTTATCGAGTCCAGTCTTCATCAATAATGCAACGCGATCTTCACGGCGGATCCCTTGGCGTTGGAGACCACCGGCTATCTTTTCGCTATGTGCCAACAGAGCCTGATAACTTAGTGACTGGTCTTCAAAGTGGATCCGTGCACTATGCCGATGCATCTCAGCTTGCTGATATAAGCACTCAATAATATCGACTTTTTGTATTTCCTGCCCGTTTCGGGGCTCACCAAGTTCAAGAAGAGTCTTTTCTTGCTCCGCACTCAAAGCAGTTATATTGCCAAGAGGCAGCATCACCCCTTGCACTAACTGCGAAATAATAAGTACAAAGCGCTCAAGTAAGTGCTTTGCATCAACATCATTTAATGCTGCAAGTTGGTAGTGGAAAGCAATGTCAATGGTCTCTTGCTGTGAAATCGATACCGTCAGTGGGTAATCCGTCTCTTCGCGGCTAGCCACAAGCTCGAATTGCGTAGATTCCTTATCAGCTTGCTGAAGTGCCTCCGCTATCGGGTAGTTTTCAAAGACAACCAATGTATCGAATAACCCACTTGGGCAGTCCAACCCACCTTCTCTAGCCCACTTTTGAACATCACTTAAGGGAGTATATTCATGCTCACGTGCAGTCATGCTCTGGCGTTGTAGCTGCTGCAACCATTGTCCAACGGGCAGTTCGGGATCCAGCATTACTATGGTTGGCAACGTATTGATAAACAAACCGAGCATGCTATCACTTTGGGAAAGCTGTGGTGGTCGCCCTGAGGTCACCGAGCCAAAACATACGGCATTGCGCCCAAGAGTGGTTTTCAATACCAATGACCATGCTGCTTGGATCAACGTGTTTACCGTGATCTGCTGGCGACGACAAAAAGATAGGAAGATTTCGGTCTGTGCGGAGTCAACTATCCAGCTTGTTTGACCGGCTTGGTTTTCTGCTGCATGTGATTTTTCCGCTTGATTGAACAGCGTGCAGGGCTCATTCAATAGTTGTAACTGCTGCTGCCAATAGCGACTATTCTGCACTTGATCTTGTGCTTGTAAAAACGCAATATAACTGTCGTACTGACCAGTTACAGCGGTCAGTACTTGTCCTTGATAGGCACTCAGTAGCTCGCCCATCATTCGAGAAGCACTCCAGCCGTCAGTGAATAAATGGTGATTGGTCCAGATAACTCTGTATTGCGTGGCATTGAGCTGAACGATAACTACACGGTTAAAGCCAATGTCTTTCTCTAAATTAAAGCCTGATGCCACTTGCTGCTTTGCCAGCTGACCGAGTTCAGCCTGTACATCTCGGTTTTTCATAGACCAGTCAAGTACTGTGATATCAGCCTGATGTGATGTAACAACATATTGATGTGGCGGCGTGACCTGAGTGAGCAAGCCCGTTCTTAACGCATCATGGCGATCTGTTACTCGTTGCCAAGCAGCGCTAAATGCGTCTATATCTAAACCGGTTACAGCGAACTGCATTTGATTTATGTAAGCACTATTGTCACTGTACAAAGCGTGGAAAAGCATGCCTTCTTGCATCGCCGAAAGAGGATAAACTTTGCTGATTTTCTCAGCATCTAACTGCCGTAATGTGTCGTCCGAGAGTTGCGCTAGTGGCACATCAGACCGACTTAGTTTTGCGGTTGCTGTTTCGCAGTGGCTTACCAACTCCTCCAAGCATTGCAGGAACAACCTCATAAAATCATTCACTGCGCCAGTGCTCAGCCGAGCCTCAACAAAACTTGCGCGGATCTGGAGCTGCCCCCCTAAGACCTGTGCTTGTATTGCCAGCTCACTCGTCACCTTTGCCAAGCCATTATGGCTTGCCCCTGTAGACTCAACGGCAGGTTGCCATATACCATCACTGGTAAAGTTATTGTCTAACTGGCCTAAATAGTTAAATTCTATATCCGCAATTTCTGGCGAGTGTGTAGGTGTGGCGAGATTGGCATACTTAAGTGCACCATAGCCAATTCCTTTATTTGGGATCCTACGCAAAGCCTCTTTTGTTCCGATAATCGTGTCGAGCCAGTTGCCATGGCGTGATAGTTTTAGCGGGAACATAGCGGTAAACCAACCCACAGTACGACTCAAATCAATCTCTGGTTGCCAAGGCTCTCGACCATGTCCTTCCAAATGGAGCACATATTCATCTTTTCCTAACCAGCGATACACCGCTTCGCTCAGCGCACTTAATAATAAGTCATTAACTTGGGTGCGATATGGCCGACTTGCTTGAGTCAGTAACTGTGTTGTGAGCTCGGCAGAACATTGATGCTCTGCGGTTGCTACGTTGGCTTCAACTGCACTTGCGCCTGCATCCTGATAAGGGAAAGGCAAAGGAGATGCGGTTTGCATATGCCAAAAATTAGCTTCATCAGCAAACGCTTCAGCATAGTGCTGTAGCGCTTCCGCCCACTTTTTCACACTGCTCGACTTGGCTGGTAGCTGCCAATCTGCAGAATTTAGTAACTGCTCATAGCCAGTTGCTAAATCATCCAACACAATGCGCCAAGACACGCCATCAATCACCAAGTGATGAACCACCAGCAAAACACGATAGCTGCCGTCGGCTACTGTCATCACAGCCGCACGCATCAAAGGCCCATCTTGAATATTCAAGCTTGCTTGTATTTCCTCTGCCAGCGGAGTGATCTGTTCACACTCCACTTGATGCATTGTGAAAACCTGCGCTAGCATCGACTCGTGATAATCACCAAAAGATTGTTGCCAATCACCTTGACCGTCTTTGCTAAATGTTAGCCTTAGGGCATCGTGATGCTGAATGAGTCGACCTATCACTTGCTGGAGTACACGCCAATCCAACGCTTGCTCCAAGCGTAACAAGACAGCTTGGTTGTAGTGATGTGGTGCATGCTCTCGCTGCTCAAAAAAGGCCTGCTGAATAGGCAAAAGTGGCGCCTGCCCTTTAACTTCTTCCACGTCGCTCGGATTTGGCTCAGCTAACTGAACGGCAAGCGCCGCAATACCCGCGATGGTTTGCGCTTCAAACACATGTCCAGGTGACACTTCCCAGCCTGCTTGACGACATAAAGACACCATTTGTAGGCAAATTATCGAGTCGCCACCGAGGGCAAAAAAGTTATCATCTCGGCCAACTTGCTCTAAATTAAATAATTTGCACCAGATTGTAGCGATCGATTGTTCAGCCTCACCAACACAGGCCGTGATTTGCGCTTGCTCTTGGTGCTTGGGTGCTGGTAAAGCTGAACGATCCACTTTGCCATTGGCGTTCAGCGGCAGACTATCCATTAGTGTAAATACAGCAGGGACCATGTATTCGGGTAGCGCCGCTCTGATATCAGCTTGAATATCTTGTGCCGTTCTATGCGAACAGAGATAAGCGAGTAACCTAGTTGTTCCTGCATGCTGCTGAGCAATAACAGCCACATCACTCACGCCTGCCATCGCACGTAATTTAAGCTCTACTTCTTCAATTTCGACCCTGAAACCACGGATTTTGACTTGGTTATCTACTCGACCAATAAACTCAAGTTGCGCGTGTTCATTCCATCTCACCAAATCTCCAGTGCGATATAAACGTTTGCCTGAGTCACTAAATGGATCGGCCACAAAGCTTGCTGCAGTTTGACCGGCTCGGCCAAAGTAACCCTGAGCCAGAATATCGCCTCCAATATAGAGCTCACCTGCTTGCCCTTGTGGTACCAAGTTCTGCTCTGTATCTAGTACATAGAGTTTACGCTCTGCAATAGCAGTTCCAATAGGAACAGAATCGATATGCGCAACATCGAGCTTAGTACAATCAAAGATTGCGGCTTCCACCACAATTTCGGTAGGTCCATAGGTATTGACCAATTTTACCTCTGCCAAGCCTGCTTGTCGCCAAGCGCTGATCGCTTGTTTTGACATGGCTTCGCCGCCAGAATGCACCTGTCGTAAAGCCGGTAAACGCCAATTATGCTTGGGCATTAAATAACACCAATCTTCAGCTATTTGGCGCCAATAAGCGGCACTTAAGTCCATCACGCTGATGCGGTGTTTACTGGCCTGCTCAAATAATTGCTGTGCATCCCACAAGCTATCGTCTCGAATAACCAGTGCAGCGCCAATCACCAAAGTTGGAAAGACCTGCTCAACAAAGGCATCAAAGTTCGCTGTCGCAAACTGTAAAACCACATCTTGTTGCGAAAGATTAATAAAATCAGCTGCCGTAAATATATAACGGCTAAGCGCTCCATGTGCTACCGCTACCCCTTTCGCTTGACCCGTCGAGCCAGAGGTGTAATTAAGATAAGCGATATGCTCAGGGTGGACGTCAATCGCTAAGTCTTGTGCACACCAACCTGATGTATCCGAGCAAACTAATGTATCTTCTGTTATCAAAGGAAGCGATGATAAGTGCAGCTGCTCACCCAATACCAAAACACAGCCGCTATCTTTTATCATGTGAGTTAGCTTATCTTCGGGCAACTTAGCGTCCAGTGGTAAATAGGTCACTCCAGACTTAAAGCACGCGAGCAAGCTTGCCACCAAATAAGGTGACCTTGGCAATGCAATACCCACGACCTCCCCAGCCTGTACACCAACAGTTTGTAGTTGTGAGGCAATATAGTTGGCATGTGCTTCTAACCATTGATAATCAAAGTGATGATCTTGAAAAATCATTGCGGTATTCGTTGGCGTGGCAAGTGCCTGTTGGCGAATTAAGGTGTGCGTTAACTTTTCAACGTGAGCTAAGGTTTTACCCTTACTCGCGTTACTTTCAGGCAAATACGGGCGCTGGTTTTCGTAGGCCACATCAATCCAATTACCAATGGTTTCATTTTCATGTCCCAATGCCAGGGTAAGCAGCAAACAAAACTCTCGTTGTAGTGTTTGTATATATTGGAGATCAAACTGCGCGAGATCGTACTCAATTTCACACGCCATATTGGCCTCGCTAGTTTGCACCGATAGCGCAATGGCAAACTTGCTTTGGGTACTACCACCCACGACAGGTTCAAGCGAGAAGTCAGCGAAATTGAGCTGTCCTTGTAACTGTGGTTGGCAATCAAACCCTACTTGAAAAAAACTACCTTGATATTGCTCACCGCGGTACTCTGGCAACACTGACAGCACATATTCAAACGGTACATCACTGTATTGCGTGCAAGTAAGTGCATGTTCTTGTATTCGTTTCACAACATCAATAAAAGGTCGAGCCGCATGGGCCTCACAGCGATAGGCTTGGGTGGTAATAAAACAGCCAACGATGTCTTGCACTTGCTCTTGCGAGCGACCCGCATTTGGCACTCCGACAACAAATTGATCATTCCCATGGTGGCGAGATAATAATAACTGCCATACCGCCAGCAAGGATGCAAACGGCGTGACCTGATTTCGTTTACAAAAATCATTAAGCTCCACACCTAACGGTGTATTGAGCGTAAATTGCTGACGAGCGCCTTCTGAGCTTAGCTTATTAGACGTGATGCGCTGTTGATGTAATCGCACAGGTTGTCGTGGGGCACTTAAATAATGCTGCCAAAAACCGACAGCAGGATGCGCGTCGGACAGTTCACTGCGTTGCCAATGTGCAAAATCAAGGTAGCGTAGTGCAGGCTTAGACAGGGAAAGCCCTTGATAGGCACGTTTTAAATCAGCCAAAATAAGGTTATTAGACCAACCATCAGAAACTAAGTGATGATAACTTAATGCTAGAATTTGCAACTGATCAGCGCAACTGATAAGTTGAGCTTTTAGTTGCGGCACTTGTGTTAAATCGTTAGCTGTCATTAACCAAGTGTTTAATTCTTCGCTCGCCAGATAACTAGCTCTGCATTTATCACTATGAATTTGTTCTAACGAAAAAACAACACTGTCCAGCTCAACTTGTGTTGGCTCATTACCCTTCGCGATAAATTGCGTTCTAAATACACTGTGATTGGCAATCACTGCTTGTAAAGCCAGCTCTAATTTGATGGCATCGACTTGACCATGAACTTCAAAAACGACAGGCATTAAATAACTTGTATTCGACTCATCTAATGCTTGCAGCGTCCATAGTTGTTGCTGTAAATATGATAAGGGTGCGGTATGACCGGATAGATGAGGGATCCCTTCGTTGGCATCTTGCTCTAACAGTAAACTCAATATATCGCTATCAATATCCGCTAAAAAATCATCTTGCATATTTACACCATGCCTATCTTCAAAGTTGACACCGCGAGGCGGCCAAAGTATCAATAAGACGGTATAGCGCTATTGAAATTTACTTTTCATTTTAAAAGCCAAGTCTACTCACTTGGCTTTCATCGTTATCACTCAGTAATCATTTACCGCGATTTAAATTTGGCAAACTTGTTAAGCTTTGGCCTCTTGTTTGTAGCAGATGATATAGAACGATAGAGTTCGCTAATCACCGTATTTGGCTTTGCTGTGAGAGATAATAAAAGCTGACTCCATTGCTCCAGCCAAGCCGCCATAGCGGCTTGATCATAAAGCGCTTTTCGATATAACCAAGTGCATTCAATTTCGTCATTAGGGGTAACAAATAGCGCATTGGCAAACTTACTGTACTTAGGCAAATCAATATCGGCGGGGGAAAATAAGACCCCCTTTACTTGCCAACTTGGCTTTGGCGCATTTTGCATTACAAATAATTGCTGTAGGATCGGTGCATTAAACTGGTTTCTGGGTGGGTTCATTTGCTTAATTATTTCATCTAAGCTCATCAATTGATGTTCCACCGTCGCAGCTAACGCATGGTGCACTTCTTTTAGTACTTCTTCCATGGTGGCAGATGAAGATAGTTGAGTTCTAACTGGGAGGACTTTCACAAAATAACCTATGATAGCTTCTAACTCCGGTACTTCTCTGCCAGCGAGATCCGTCCCGATCACTAAGTCTTGCTGTTTGGTCACAAATTGTAAGAACAATAAGTACGCGGTCATCATTACCGAGTTTAGAGAAACATTCTGTGCTTTAGCAAACGCCCTAAGCTGCTCACTTTGCTCAACAGATAACACCAATCGCACTTCTTCTCCCAGATCGCTAGCCTGATCAGATAAAGGCTTATGCGCAGGAAATAACGAAAGCGCAGGTGCATCACGTAACGTATTGCGCCAGTAGCTTTGTTGCTTTGTCGCTTCTTCACTTAGTAAACGCTGCTGTTGCCAATACGCAAAATCAGCATAGTCATAGGGAATTTCCGCCCCCTTCACTTGACCAGTATCACCATAAAATTGACTCAAGGATTCAATAAAAATCGCAATGGACCAACCGTCAGAAATAATATGATGCATATTCACCAGCAAACGTAGGTGGTCTGACGCAAGCCAAACGGCCTTAACTTTAATGAGGGGAAGTGCTGCAAGGTCGAATTGGTGCGATGACAGTTGCTGCTGTTGCTCTGCGAGCGCATCTGTTTTTGCACTCTCAGTCAATGCAATTAAATCCTGTTGTTCAATCACAATACGATTGTGAGCAACTGCCACTAGCCTAATTTCATCATCGATTTCCTCAAACCGCGTCCGCAGCGCAGATTGTTGCTCAACTAGCTTATCTAATGCACATTGTAATTTGTCTATATCCAAGTCGCCGCGTAAATCAACACCACCGAACATGTTGTAACTCATGGCTTGGCCCTTGTTTGCTGCAAGCTGATGCGCAACCCATAAACTTCTTTGCCCTGGCGACACCACAACAGAGAGATCCTTAGGCTTTTTTTCAAGCGCTGTAATAGTTCCTTGCTCCAATTCAATCGCCTCTGCAAATTCCGATAGTACAGGGCTGAGCAACAGCGTTTTAAGCGCTATGCTGTAGCCAAGCGCTTCACTCAGCGCAGATATAAAGCGCAGAGCAACAATGGAATCTCCGCCTAGTTTAAAAAAGCTATCGTGTCGACTCACTCGATCAAGACCAAGCTGGGCTTGCCATAACCCAGCAACCAATCGCTCTACAGCTCCTTGTGGTGCAACAAAGTTAAGGTCAGCTTGAATGTCCACTTTAGGTAGTGCCGCTTTATCTACTTTGCCATTCACCGTAAGTGGTAAGCACTCTAAAGCGATAATGGTGGATGGCAACATGTATTGAGGTAGCTGTTTTGCTAACTGAGAAAGTACTTCCTGCTCGTTAATTTTACTGGCCACAACATACCCGATAATACGTGAGGAATTTGCGCTTTCATCAACTATTACGGTTGCTTCATCGATGTTTTGCAACGCACAAAGCTGCGCTTCTATTTCCGCAAGCTCTATACGATAACCTCGAATTTTAACCTGATTGTCACTGCGCCCAAGATACAACAAAGTCCCATCCGCTTCGAAGCGCACGATATCTCCTGTGCGATACAAACGGCTGCCATCATCACTAAACGGGTTCGCAATAAATCGTTCAGCGGTCAAATCAGCACGTCCAACATAACCTTGAGCAAGCCCTGCCCCAGCAATGTAAAGCTCCCCAACCGCGTTGGCAGGACAATGATTTAAGTACTCGTCCAACACAAATAGCTCGGTATTGTTTAGCGCATTGGAGATTGGCTGAACGGTATAATCTGTACACGACTTAGGTGTCACCGTATATGCAGAGCACCCTACCACCGTTTCTGTCGGGCCATACTCATTAATGAATCGGCTATTGACTAGCTGTCGGCGAAGCTTACTCACAGTACCAGCCATCAACTTATCACCACCTATAACAAAACAATGATGGCACGACGAAACGATGTCACGGCCAAGACTTAATAGACCATCAAGGTGTGCAGGTGTGAGTTTAAATAAGGTATCTTCAGTTGCGTGTTGAATACTATCTGCAACATGATTGAGCAATGCGTCATCTTGATTTATCATCTGCACGCTTTTACCCGCGTAGATAGGCACCAGTAAACTCGTGATCGTTGCATCAAAAGACAAGGTCGAGCTCACTACCGCACGCTGACAGTCATACATATAACGCGAGCTTGCGTCCGCTAAGTAGTTGTTTAGTCCTGCTAAGGTGACGGCGACTCCTTTTGGTAATCCCGTAGAGCCCGATGTATAAAGCACGTAAGCGAGTTGTTTAGCATCACGTGATGGCGACACCGTTTCTGTGATCGATTTAGTCATTAGTTGCCGATAACTCAATTGCTCACAGCTTATCTCTGGTATGGCTTCAACGTCGCTCACCACCAGTGCAAGTTGACTATTTTCAACAAGATATTGCTGTCGTGATATAGGCAATGAAGCATCAATGGGGACGTACGCCATGCCTGCTTTTAAGATACCAAAAATACACACTAATGATGCGATATCACGAGACATTCTCAGCCCCACTAAGCTTTGTGGTTTGAGGCCTTGCGCTTGCAGTATTGCAGCAACTTTATCACTATATTGTACCAGTTCTTTGTAGGTGAGCGCCCCTGATGCACCGGACACCGCTATCGCTTCTGGCTGCCGATGGCCATATCGCTGTAGCTGAATAAGCAAATCATCAGGCGCTTGAACACGCGGACCACTTGGCAATCGACTCACGACATCACCTTGCCATAAACTTGCCTGTGTCATTGGCACTGCTGCTAATGCACTAAGGTGAGTAAACGCAGACAAAAATGCAGTTTGCAATTGCGCGATAAAACACGCTTGATATAGCTCCTTAGCGTAATAAAAGTGGCACTGAACGCCTTCACCTTGAATATCAATAATGTCTAAATGCAAATCAAACGGCATAGTAAAACGATGCGCTTGAGTATGGGTTAACGCCATATTATTTAGCTTTTTGGCACTTTGTTTATTACGACGTAAATAGTTAAACATCACCTGAAAGAGCGGATGTGTGCCATTAACACGCTCAACGGCCAGCGCGTCGATAAGCTGCTCAAATGGTAAGTCTTGATTAGATTGCGCGAAGTGATGATGATCTTTTGCTTGCGCTATCAGTGTCGCAAAGCTATCGCTATCTTGAATTCGTAGGGCGCTGACTTGAGTATTGACAAAAAAACCGATCACACCCAAAGTTTCGGCTAAATGTCGGTTTGCAACGGGTACGCCGACTAACACATCCTGTTGACCACTATAACGTTGTAATGTCATTTGGAAGACTGTAAGCATCACTAGATAAGGCGTCGTGCCAAAGCGCTCTGCTGCTGCGCTCACCGTCTCAGCCACGCTTTCTGATAAAGTGATACTATGCGTCGCCATTGTATAGGTGTCTAACCGCCTTGCCGACTCCATTGCCGGTAGGGTGATTGCTTCTATCCCCTTTGGTAACCGAGCTACCCAGTTATGTTTTTGCTGTTCGAGTTTCGCGCGATTATCTTGCTTGGATTGCCACAGCGCATAGTCAATATAATCGACTTTGCTTTCAATTGACGGCTCTTTATTAAGAGCAATCAATTGATACACATCTATAAACTCATCAAACAAAATTTGCATTGAAGTACCGTCGGTAATGATATGGTGCATTACAATTAACAGTTCACAACGCCTATCTTGTGTGATCAATGCCACACGTAGTAACGGGTCCGACAACAAGTCGAATGGCCGCATTGCTTGCGTATGCGCCTCAGTGATCAAGTCTTGGCTTGATTGCGCTTGCGACAGCGCAACAAATTCAAACGTCAGTTGAGGATTTTGCTGCTGAAAAACACCTTCAAGCGCTTCAGTAAATTGGATTTGTAATGCACCATGACGAGCCTGTAGTACAGCGAAGCTTTGCTTCACCAGCTCAGCATCTAACTGTCCATCGAAATACAAAGAGCCCGCCAAATTATAAGCCTTATCATTCGGTGCAATTTTCCAAGCATACCAAAGCCTTTGCTGTGCGGCGGTTAACGGTGCTTTAGCCTGCAATTCAGTGCGACTCGGCAAACTCATTTGGGGTTTATTTGCCCTTTGTTTTATCAAGTCATTTAGCTGTTGAGTTGATGTCGAGTGTAGCCTAGATTTTCGTTGGCGTTTTCTCGTTGGTGCTTCCACTTTCCGGTCTCCAATTTAGGACAATGCACTGCCACTTTTACTTGGCAAGTAGACGAGTGAAAAAATGAAAAAAACAGTCGCAAATAAAAATGATTCCTTTAACTAAATTTTTGTTTCGACTTTTCGTCCTTAGGGAGGCGTATTCGGTACGCTCAATTATTGCCAAAATAACAAAATCAGGAATGGAAAAACCCATGCGAAGCAAAGCTCATCAATCAACAGCATTAACGCTCATGCTGTCACTGGTATACTTCTCTCCAAACGTTCAGGCCAGCACTGAAAAAAACAGTAACAACATTGAGCGGATCGATGTTGTAGGTCAGCCCATTAAGCGTAACTCAGGCCCTACTGGCCTAGATCTTAGTATCAAGGAAACACCTCAGTCTGTTACCGTGCTAAGTCACCAGTACATGGATGACTTTGAGCTAGACGATTTGGAAGATGTACTGGTTCAAACAACGGGTATCTCTCGTTATAAGTTTGGAGCGGGTGACAATACCGAATTTACTTCTCGCGGCTATCTAATCAATGCACTTGTTAAAGACGGCCTACCGACTTCTATTGCAGGTCCACAGGAAAGTCGGTTAGATACCATAGTCTATGATCGTGTTGAAGTACTCAGAGGTGCGGCTGGCTTAATGGCTGGAGCAGGGCAACCCTCAGCGACACTGAATGTTATTACCAAACAACCAGATCGTGATGGCTTTGTTGAAGTCGGTGCGGAATTTGGTTCTTGGAATAAAGTTCGCACACACGTTGACGCCACAGGCGCTCTTAACGATGATAAAGCACTCGCAGGGCGTATTATCCTCGCGTATGAAGACAAAGATAGTTACGTAGACAAAGAGAACAGCAATAAAGTCGTTGCTTACACTCAGCTACATCATTACTTTTCTGAAGATACAGAAGCATCATTTACTGTGCACTATCAAGATAATGAGCTAAAGCTATCACCATGGGGACTGCCAATTTTTTATTCTGATGGTTCTTCTGTTGAGGTAGATAAAAAAACCAACCTCTCTTCTCCAGATAGTTACAATGGTAATACTCATCAAAGTTATCACTTCAAACTTTCTCATCAAATCAACTTAGACTGGGAACTGAACTTTGGTGCACAGTACAGCAAAACGAAATCTGACATTACTATGACCTATTTCAGTGGCAATCCAGATAAAGAAAGCGGACTTGGTTTGCAAGGTGGTGATCGCCGCTGGGTCGAAATCGTTGATGGTACCAACTTTATTTTAGGCTTAGTTGGCCGATTTGAACTGTTTGACCGCGCTCACCAAGTGAATGTAACTTATCTAAACGCTGATTTTGAGTCTACTGATGACCGTTATGAAGAGTTAGATGAAAATGCCAGAACGATTTACTACCCGCTGCAATCCATCAATAATAACCTTCATCCAGCATCACATTTAACCGCCACGAACAAGAAGTTTATTGGTTATTGGGATAAGACAACTAAAGAGCAAAGCCTAGCGATTAGTAGTAAGCTCGTGCTAACCGATGATTTACATGCTATCGCAGGTATCAAGTTTTTCGATTACGAGCGCACCAATGAACGAGATTTCGCTTGGAGTGGATTCTCTAGTGATAAGGGTGACGAAACTGGTGAAAGCTTATACCTAGGCCTTGTCTATGACATCAATGAACAGGTCAGTACTTATGTGAGCTATACCGATGCGTATGAGCCTCAACTAGACAAAGTCGACGTCAACTTAAAGCAACTTACCCCTATTACTGCACGCAATGTCGAAGTTGGGTTTAAAGCAAACTTAATTGATAACCGCTTACGCTTAAACATGGCCTACTTTGACAGCTTGAAGGAAGACTTTGGCGTAATTATTCCGGAATATGCGGATCAGCGACCTGCAAGATACCGTCCGGTAGATGGTGCCGAAGCGGATGGCTTTGAAATCGAACTGGATGCCAACATTACAGAAGATTGGCAGGTCAATATTGGCTACAGTGACTTTGATGTAGTTGATGAAAATGGTGAAGACATCAACTTATACGCACCAAGACAAACGCTTAATGTTAGCACTAAATATACCTATGAAGCATGGAGCTTCGGCTTAAATGCAACATGGGATACAGACCGAAAAGTAGATATTTTAAGTGTGCCTGGTGTCGATCTTGGCCTCCCAGCTGGTGGTCGTCGCGGGGCAGTACGCGCAGAGCAAGACAGTCAAACGCTGGTAAATGCTCATATCAAGTACGATCATTCAAAACAGTTAAGTTTTAAATTGAGTGTCAGCAACCTCACGGATGAAACGTTCTACGATACGTATGGATTCGTTCCTAAAAAGTATAGCGAACCTCGTGCATATAACTTAAGCATGAAGTATCGCTTCTAATATAACAACTATAGATTGAAACACAAAAAGGGGCTGCAAAGCCCCTTTTTGTTGCCTGTGTATTATCACTGCTTGATGATTTGCGTAGAAACGCGTTTTGCCGCAACTTCAGCTTTGTGAAAAGGCAGTGCTACCAGCTTATTTTGCTCATTATAGTATTGTGTTTGGTCATTAGCATTGAGCGAGTTTGGATGTTGTGATTGAGAGTAAGTTAACAAACCTTTCGCCTTCACTCCTGACTCATCAAAGTCAACAACCATCATCCAACTTGAACCAAAGTGTAACTCATAGCCTCGTTGCGATAACCCACTCCACAGCGGTCTATCGTTGTACGGTGTCATCACTGACGGCGTTACAATCGGAGCAAACGTCGTTTGATCGAGGCGATTTTGCGTAGCGAACACGTTAAGCCCGCCTTCAACATTCATATTTCCCTGCCAAGCGAAGCGCTCCCCGTGTTGTTCAAAAAACTGTATATCGCCAAGCGGCGCATCCAGTGCAAAGCCTGCATGGCGCACAATTTCTCCAGCAATGGCAAGTTCTTTAAAAAGCGCTTCATTGATACGGATATTTCGTGGGGTATTTACTGGGTCCTGCGGGTTGAAACTCACCTCGAAGTCTTCTCGATCATTAACTCTTGCAACAAACTCTCTCACTAAGTGCGCCGCCGATGAAGACTGCCCAAAACGCCCATCCCATTTTTTAAGTGCTTGGCATGTCGGGGCTAGTGCAAAAATTTGATCATTGACTTTAACCTTTTTGGTTTGCCAGCTTTGCTCGCACGCCGCAATGACAGTATCAATAATCGGGGTGATTTGTGCGGTATTGGCTAACAGAATTGCGGTGACTTCATCAGCATCAAATTTTTGCTCGTCACCAATTGGATGACTTATTTGCGCCAAAGAATATCTCGTTCTACGACTTTGTAAAACACTGTGTTGACCATAAAGAGGAGAAACTTCAGCAATAGGGGCACTAGCATTTGCAAGCCAATATGAATCATTGGCATTTTGCACATAGTCCTTACGTTCAAGCTTAGGCTTTTCTGCGTATGATACACTTTGCTGATAATAATAAGCGGAATCATCACCGGGAAGCACTGGTACTCTAAACTTTTCAAAATACTGTTTTGCCAACGCATCCTCATTTAAATACCGAAGCGCTGTTGATGATAAATGCGGTACATTGGCAGCATCAATATAAAATGCGTGACCATCTTTATCTGTATAAATCGCGTTATTGAACATTAAACCATTATGATCTTTAAAACTTTGTTGAAATTCTTGCAAAGTTTGCGCTTTATTTATCGCAAGCCAATGATCGATTGCAGCAAAATTATCTAAATTCGTATTTTTTAAAATATACGCGTGCTGTTCTGTCCAATCTAATACACCTGGGATTTCAATCAAC
Source organism: Pseudoalteromonas sp. HM-SA03 (assembly GCF_002289345.1). Lineage (GTDB taxonomy): Bacteria > Pseudomonadota > Gammaproteobacteria > Enterobacterales > Alteromonadaceae > Pseudoalteromonas. The sequence continues at coordinate 88,162 of NZ_NSDG01000065.1, forward strand.
ATCCCGCCCTCAGCCTTATATACAGGCTTATGTAAAGATTGCATCTCACCCGACGCACTCAATACCTCGACAACGATGTCTTTTTCCACTATCCGTTTAGATTCACCATCTAGCACATAACCAAGTGGGGTTGTGTTATCCAATGTTAAACGGTAAATCACACTTTGTGTCGATGCTGAGTAAGTATGGCTCCACGCAATATTATGATTGAAGCCAATATTCACTACCGCAGGAAAGCCCAGCAATGATGCGCCCATCACATCTAGTTCGCCAGGGATATTGGCGTGATAGGCCCAAAAACGCATCTGCCCTGTCATGGGAAAATGCGGATTCGCCATTAGTATCCCTTTACCATCATCACTAAAATCGGCACCGATAGCCCAAGCGTTTGAGCCTTGTGTCATAAGCTTATCGCCGTCAGGGACTGCAGCTAACGGCGAGGTTAGCTTTAGAGGTTCTGATGCACTGGGCAGCCAAGCATTACCTTGCTCAGGGTGTGCTTGCAAAATTGCGGTAGCAAACTGACCAAGACTCGCACCGCTTCCCGCAGCGGCAATGTTAGCAAGTACATCAACGGCCGTTATGGGCTGTACCCAGCTTTCACCTTGGCAAGTTGGTTCTAACCTAGCCTTACCTTGTTGCACTTCGGTGAGGTACAAATTAAAACCAGCAGCAAACCCTTCTGCAGCAGCTTGAGTATCTTTGGATAACGTCGGAAAAGCGAGTTTAGCCTGCCCATAAATATCAGCAATTTTATATAGGTAATCAGACATTACATGACGGTTATCGCCAACTTGATAGTGATCAGCTCCAAAATACTTAGCACGCTCTCCTCGAACTCTTAGATAGCTATCGGCAAGCACACAGCCATGGTCTTGCGCTTGAGCATACCCAGAACCAAAAGCTAATGAACGTAAGTTGCCGGCTCTAACATGGGCAATACCAAATTCGGTTCGAGTGATTTTGGCTTTCAGTTTTGAAGTGTGTTTTATATTACTTTGCGCGGCCGAATGATCAGCCTGACAGGCCAATGGGCCAAATAATAGCAAAGGGATGAGCAGCATATTGGAATTCATAATTATCCTTTTTAATAAGTACTGTTTAAAAATCAAATCATTCATTGACGAATAGGGTAAGTAAGGCGGACTTAAGTAAGAGGTGAAGTAAATACAAAAAACGGGTGATAGCCACCCGTTTTAGTTATTGATTTTCTATCTCTGCGAGCAGCGCTTCTTCAATAAGAAACGCTAGGTTATCGATAGTTGGATCTTCAAAAAATGCAGCTGGAGCTATCTCAACAGCAAAAGCCTGTTTAGCCTTAGCTATCATTTGTATAGCAATAAGCGAATCACCACCTAGTGTAAAGAAGCTATCAAAAATACCCACTTCACTATAGCCAAGTGACTCACTCCATAGTGTTGCAAGACGTTGTTCAAGCTCACTTTCTGGCGCTTCAAATTCAACATCCATAACAGGACGAGATTTTCCTTGTTGCACGCTGTTAGTGCTGGGGTTGGTAATCACGGCTGTAGTAAGTAACTCTTGCAACTTAGCTTCTCGTTGTGCCCAGTTTATGGCTGCAGCGTAGAGATGTGGCAAGTCGGCAGAGATGGCTTGCATAAACAGTGCTGCACCTTGTTCACGATTGAGCCCCAAGCCACTCGCCACTTGTTGCCCAGCAGCCATACCTATGTTATCCCATCCATCCCAGTTGATTGTGCATACCGGGAATGGTAAAGCTTGATAAGGCAGCGCATCTAGATACGCATTTGCAGCACAATAGTCACCTTGCCCAAAGGCGCCAAGCACAGAGGCTAGCGACGAGCAAAATATCATTTTCGCTAGTTGATGATGCGCGAATGCCTGTAATAGATTATTGGCACCAGATACTTTTGCAGCTAAGGTTTCAGATACTTGCTGCGGGCTTAACAGAGATAACACACCACCTCCGGCTACGCCGGCTGCGTGAACAACGTGACTGATATGACCGAGCTGCGCTTCGGCTTGGGCTATGGCACAGGTTAATGCTGCCAAGTCTGTTACATCCCCTTGCAACACCATCAGATCTGGTGCAAGTGCTTTTAACTCGTTCAACTGGGTAAATAATGCCTGCTCTTTTGAGTTTTCATTATTAACAGCGAGTTCAGGCCATTGTTGCGCAGAGGGTATGGCCCGGCGGCTCAACAGCGCGATTTTATGTCCTTGCTGCGCCAGTTTATTCGCGATAATTAGCGCTACACCTCCTAATCCCCCCGTAATAAAGGTAACTGGATTATCCGCTCCCGATGCTGTTGTTACCACCTCAGGTACTGCTTGCTGTGACAAGCTAAAAGCATTTCTACCACGCACGGCAATCTCTAAGCTGCTTTTCTGTACTAAGTTTTTCAGTATTGTTGAAACCAAGGTTTTACTGTTTGTCGATGATGCTACCTCAGTGACGTCAAGCACCTGTACAAACAACTCAGGGACTTCATGACACAAGGCTCTAGTTGCACCTAAAATTGTCGCTTTTGATGGTGATATCGCTTCATTACCTAACACTGAGAAAAGTCCAGTAGCAACTAAACTTATCCCTATTTTATGTTCCGAAGCCCATTGCAGTAGCGCCAAGTGGCTAGTAAACGCCAAGGTATCAGCTCCAAGTAACCTTAAATCAACGACTCGAACAATATCACCAGATTGCGACATAATGGTCTCAAACGTTTCGATTTTCTGAGTATCACCGCGATAAACCTGCTCTTGTTGCAGAACAAAATCATTACCATGCCAAAGCTGTAGTACGGAAACTTGTTCTACATTCAACGCCTCCATTAAGGTTTCACATAATGGGCTATCATCACAGACGACTAACCACCGCTGACCACTCAAAGGTGCGCTTGGCGCAAGGTTTTGCATCGCCTGTTGCCACACTGGAGCTAATAGTTCTGGCTCAGAGACCTGCGCGTCAGTCACAGCATCATGATTGCCTTGTGCCGCTTGCCAGAAACTTGTGTTTGCAAATGCATACTCTGGTGCAAGCATCTTTTGACCATGGGGATATTTCGTAACTTTGTGCCAATCAACACGCTGACCGCACTGCCACAATGTAGCAAGGGTTTTCGCAAACGGGGGCACGCTGGACTTTAGATCTCTTACATGGGCAATTGAGTGTAGGACTATTGCTTTCTCACCGAGGTTTTGACTACTCAGTTTTTGCAAGGTATCACCGGGGCCTGCTTCGATTAATACTTGGCATGTTTGCGCCAGTGTTTGAATTCCTTTAGCAAAATCAACTGGCTGACGGATATGGTCAAGCCAATATTGTACTGAGGTCGCTTGGCTATCTGTGATCCATTCCCCGGTGATATTAGAAACAAAAGGAATTTTCGGCGCCTTGAGCTCAACCTTTGCAAATGCCTGTGCAAAAACAGCTAACACAGGCTCAGTTAGATGACTATGAAATGCGTGTGAGACGTGTAAACGGGTACAACTGACTTGCCTCTCTTTTAATTCACCTTGCAGCTTTTTAATCGCCGCTTTTGTTCCTGCCACCACCGTATTTTGCGGGCTGTTATAGGCGGCAATATCCAGTTCAACATTGAGGAAAGGCGCAATAGTATCGGCGTCTGCCATAACAGAAAGCATCGCGCCTTCTGCCATTTGCTGTAACGCATCCCCTCTGGCGACGACGAGATGAATGGCATCATCTACAGACATTACCTCCGCTAAACAAGCCGCAACATATTCACCAATACTGTGACCTAACATCGCATGGACTTGTACTCCATGCGCTTGATAGCATTTAGCCATAGCATAAGCCACAACAAACAATGCAGGTTGCGTTACCCTAGTTTGATTTAAGAGTTGATTGGCCGCCAATATTTGCTCATCAGAGGGGAAAAATACCGCTTCTAGTTCTGCACGTAATTTACTTGGGAAACGTGCTAGTACGTCATCGAAGTGAGTCTTAAACTCTGTAACATGACGATATAAAGGCTGTGCCATCGTCACATACTGTGAGCCCTGCCCTGAAAACAACAAGCCTATCTGCTCTGCTTTTTTCACTATCTCATCGGCATATTCACGGTTTAACAACTCGACTGCCTGCGCTTCATCTTTTACGACGATGGCCTGATTTGCAGACAATCTACGCTTTTTATGCTGCAGCTGGGCAGCTATAAGCGTCAATTGCTGTGGGTTCTGCGCTATGGCTTTTGCAAGCTGTTGACGCTGCTTAGCTAAACTGGCGGTATTAGCCGCTGAAATCGGTAAAATGTGCCATGGCGCGAGAGCGCTTGCGATCTTTTCAGTTACAGGTAAGTACTCCTCCAAAATAACGTGTGCATTGGTCCCCCCCATTCCCAAAGAGCTGACCGCAGCACGGCGAGGACCATCACAATCCCACGTTTGCGCGTGCTTTGGTAAATAAAACGGACTGTTTTCGAAATCAATTTTACTATTTTGAGGCGAGCTATGAATGCTCGGCGGGATCTCTTTGTGGCGCAAGGCTTGAATAGCTTTAATTAAACCAGTTACACCAGCCGCTGAGTCTAAATGACCAATATTTGCTTTAATTGAGCCAAGAGCACAATATTGCTTTTCAGTGTGCTGATAAACTTGTGATAATGCTGCAACTTCAATCGGGTCGCCAAGCTTTGTGCCGGTACCATGGCTCTCAATGTAGCCGATGGAGCGCGGTTCGATATCTGCAAACTCCAAAGCAGTACGTATCGCATTCGCCTGCCCGGTAACGCTTGGCGCGGTATAGCCAACCTTGTCTCTGCCATCATTATTAATCGCAGATCCCTTAATAACCGCTAAGATGTGATCGCCATCTTCTATCGCTTCTTCCACACGTTTTAATACCACAGCAGCAGTGCCACTGCCAATTAAGATGCCATCGGCGTGTTCACCAAATGCACTCAACTTACCACTGGTTGATAAGCTGCCACCAGCAGGTGCAAGATATCCTTGTTCGTCGAGTAAGTTGAGCCACACACCACCTGCAAGGGCTGCATCACACTCATAGTTTTGCAACGCTCGACAGGCCATGTGTACGGCGACTAAAGAAGTTGAGCAAGCCGTTTGCACCGTTACCGCAGGTCCAGTTAAATCAAGTTCGTAACTAATGCGAGTAGCCAGCGCGTCTTTTTCATTGCCATTGGTGAGCGCTAAGAGGCTAGTGATGTCATTGTCTTGCTGCTGCGGCAATAAGTGTTTAAGTAAGTATGCTGGCACACCACAACCGGCAAATACGCCTGTGAACTGACCACTCGCGGGTAAGCCTGCATGCTCCAATGCGTGCCAACACGTTTGCAGAAATAGGCGCTGTTGAGGATCTAATTGTGTTGCTTCTTTTGGTGTATAACCAAAAAACTCCGCATCGAACTGAGCTTTATTTGCAAATGGGATGGATGCGTTGACATAATCAGGGTGGTTGCGCAGTGCCTCACTTACCCCCGCAGCCGTCAGCTGTTCTTCTGTCAAAGTCTCAATAGCGCAATGACCACTGCGAACGTTTTGCCACAATGCTTCAACGTTATCGGCATCAGGAAAGCGTCCGGCCATTCCCACCACTGCAATATCTAAAGGATTAAATGTTTGCTCTGTCATTAGTTACACTTCTCTTGATTTACGCTTCTTGGCAGCAAAGGCGCTCATAGCTTGCTTTTGTTTTTTATTATTTGACGTTGGCAATGATGTGGTTTGCGCACTGACTGTTGTCGTCAAATAACTCGCTAAGCTGGCAATACTTGGGTACTGGAATAGATCCGTTAATGATAATGATGGATGATCAGGCTTGAGTTCATCATATATCGCCATCAGTAATAGGGAGTGACCACCTAAGTCGAAAAAGTTTTGCTCTATTGCAATGGAGTCTCGTTGTAGGTGGCGAGCAAATACTTTGATTAACTGCTGTTCCAACTCACTTGCGTTTGATTTAGGCGTCTCACTGCTCTGCAGCACTTTGATATCCGGTAATTTATGACGCTCTAATTTGCCACTTTCAGAAAGGGGAAGTTTATCTAACACCAAAATCGCATCAGGGATCATATAATGAGGTAATTGCAGCTGTAACGCTTGTTTCAATTCAACTTCGGTTACGCCATCAGCCTCAACATAAGCGACTAAACTTGCTGCGTTTTGCGTATCCCTCAGCTGTACCACCGCATGTTTAACTGTAGGTAGGTTGCAAAGTTGTGCCTCAACTTCTGATAACTCAACTCTAAACCCTCTTATTTTCACCTGATGGTCTTGACGACCTATGTACTCCAACTGCTCTCCATGCCAACGCACCAAGTCGCCGGTAGCGTACATACGAGCGCCATCTTGGCTAAATGGATCAGCAATAAACTTACACGCTGTCAATCCTCGTTGCTGCCAATAACCTCTCGCTAAAATATCACCACCAACGTACAACTCGCCCACTTCACCTTGTGGCACTAACTGTAATGCACTATCTAATACATAAAGCTGTCGCCCTTGGATAGCATTACCAATCGGTACATTGGCAGATGGTTCAAGTACGGTGCAATCAAATACACTTGCTTCTACAACAATCTCTGTAGGCCCATAGGTATTCAGCAATTTGACATGACTTAACCCTGCAGCCCGCCAATCAGCGACGCCAGTTGTCGACATCGCTTCACCACCTGAATGCACCTGACGAAGATAAGGAAGCGCCAGCGCACCATGATGTTTAGCTTGTTGCGCCCACGAAGCGGCGATCGTACGCCAGTAAGCCGCACTTAAATCCATGACGCTAATTCGATGTCGCTGCGCCTGGGTATAAAGCGTTTGCGCATCCCATAATGCATCTTCTCGAAGTACTAAGGTCGCACCCACAGTCCAAGTTGGGAACACTTGCTCCACGAAAGCATCAAAGTTTGCAGTCGCAAATTGCAACACCACATCCTTTGCAGTTAGCGCCATAAAGTCGATTGCTGACGTAATGTATTTTGCCAGCGCCCCATGCTCTATCGCGATTCCTTTAGGTGTTCCAGTCGAGCCAGAGGTATAGTTTAGATACGCCACAGCCAGATGATTAATATCACCAACATCCTTTATTTCATCCGCCAGTCCTGAGGTATTGAATAACTCTGCAGGTGTGAAAACGTCGCCCTGCCATACCGCGCTAGTTGAGACATCTTCACTAATAAGCTTGCAACAATTGGCATCTTCTAGCATGAATGCTAATTTGGCTTCTGGGAAATTGGCATCCAATGGTAAATAACCTGCGCCAGCAAGTAAGCACCCAAGGGTACAGGCCAGCATGTCAGGCGTTCGAGGTAACAGGATCCCCACCACGCTTTCCGCTCCAACGCCCGCAGCGGAAAGTTTCTGTGCAACCCTAGATGCGCGTTGCCACAGCCAGCTGTAACTATAATCTTCATTGCGATAAATAATGGCAGTTGCTTCAGCGCTTACATTCGCATGTTGCGCAATTTGCGACAGCCAGTCGATTTTTTCTTCAGTGCTCGCTTTGCCCTTCCCAAGTGCTAATAATGCGTCCTCTTGTGTCACCATCACTAACTCTGCAATCGCTTCATTGGGGTGTCGAATTGCCTGTTGTAGCAGGGTGAGCCAACTTTGCATAAAGTTTTGCATCTGCGCTTTTGAGAACAGATTACCGTTATACTGAAGCTCTAAATCAAGATGGCCTTCATTAAATAATCTAGAATCTAAGCTAAAGTCAAACTGTACTTCTTGATTGAGCGCTTCTACAGTACTTGCTTGCACAGATGCACTTTCACACCAAGGGTTTGCTTGGTACTCAACATGGTTAAGCATAAATTGGAATAACGGATTGTGCCCAAGCTTGCGATCTGGGTTTAACAACTCGACTAGTTTTTCGAATGGGTAATCTTGGTACTGTTGCGCCTCTAGCGCCCGCTGCTTGACCTGAGCTATCACATCACCGAACGTCATGGCAGGGTTAATATCTGCAGTAAGCACTTGCGTATTAACAAAAAAGCCTAACATTTCTTGAGTCGAGGCACTACGTCGATTTGCGACCGGAACGCCAACTCGTGGCTTTGACTTACCATATAAACGATAAAACGTAACCTGCAGAGATGCTAACAATAACATGTACAAACTTGCACTTTGCTGATGTGAAAAGGCTTGAAGTTGCTGAACTTGGCGATAATCTAATTGCTCACATAACAATCTGGACTGTAGCCCTTGCTGCGTATTTTCACGCTGTGTAGTGATAAGCTCCTCATCCCCATCACCTGATAGCTGTGCTAGCCAGTAAGTCTGTTGCTGTTTTGCCTCCGCACTCTCGAGCCAATCTTGCTGCCATTGAGCAAAGTCACCGTACTGCAGTAAACTCTGCTCTATATTTACTTCACTACCTTTTTCAAGCGTATGATATATATCAGCTACTTGCTTTATCAACAGCTCGAAGGACCATGCATCCCCCACAATGTGATGCATCGCTACCAATAAAGTAAACTGTCGCGGCGCAACCTCTACCAATGCAACCCTGAAACAGTCACCCTCCATAAGGGCAAAGGGAGTTTGATACCATTTAGCAATCCAATGGGATTGGTGCTGCTGAGATAAATGTGACATATCTTCAACACACCAGTTCAATGGACGAGATGACGCAGTCTGTCGCCATTGCCCACTTTCACTTTTCATAAATTGCTGTCTCAAGATTGGGTGGCGGGCAAACACCACACGGCAAGCCTGCTCTACATGCTCACTTGACACTGAGCCTAATAAAGTGGTTTTTGCCCCAATATGATAGGCGTTGCTTTCAGGCTGCAGTTGCCATAAAAACAGTTGCCTTTGCTGTTGGGCGCTCAAAGGATGATCTATTTGATGTGTTGGGAGTAACTGAAGCCTGTTCGTGTTTTGCGCCTTACTGTGTTTAACAAGCTCGCAAAAATCACCAAATTCAGGGGCATTAAATAAACAAGTCGTCTCCAGCTGACAAGCAAACTGTGTTTGAACCAACGCAATTAAACGTACCGCTTTGAGTGAATTCCCTCCTAAAGAAAAAAAGTTAGCTCGGTTATTTGTCACTGGATAGTTGAGTACCTGCTGCCACGACTTAGCGATCGCTTGTTCAAAATCAGACCATGCTTCTACCGTACATTCTACTTGCCCAAGATTGCGCAACGCTTCGCTATCAAAAGCACCATATGGCACCAACTGTGCTCTTTGATATAACTTAAGACAAGCGCTACGCTGCAATTTTCCGCTAGACGTTTTCGGCAATGTGCCCTGATCAAGCAGTAGTACGAGTTCGGGGCTGTGGCCGAATTGCGTACTGATAAAGTTTCTTACTACTTCAGCGGTGAGCTCCGCCGCAACAGTGTTTCGATAGCTATTAGTTGTCTCGATAGCAAGACCAATCCCTTCTCCAGTTTCCGCGCTCGGAACTGGAAATGCTGACACTCGACCTTTACGCACAAAGCTCAATTCCGCTTCAATCACTCTTTCGATGTCTTGGGGGTAAACATTGTGACCATTCATGATGATTAGATCTTTTTCTCTTCCTGAGATAAAGAGTTGACCATCGAAGATGTAGCCTACATCACCTGTTCTTAACCAACGCTTGCCATCTAGCTCGATAAATGTGGTGCGTGTTGCTTCTTCATTCTGCCAATATCCTACCGCGATACTGGGGCCTGCAGTCCATATTTCTCCAATCAAGCCATCTGCAAGCTGCTGATGGGTTTGAGGATCGCTAATACGTAAGAAATGCTCACTGGCAACGATACCGCAGCCGACTTGATGGCGGTAATGTTCTGTATTTCTCCAGTCCTGACTTGGAACCGATTCTGCAATACCTGCGGCTAATTTAGCGCTATCAAATGCCGTAACATACGCGCCTTGATTGACGTGACTACCAGTCACCATCAATGTTCCTTCAGCGAGGCCGTAGCATGGGTAAATCGCCCGCTTGTTTAAACCACAAGCGGAGAAGCGCTCAGCAAAGTCAATGAGTGTATCGTGTCTGATGGGCTCAGCCCCAGAGTATGCCACTCGCCAATGACTAAGATCGAGCTCTTCTAGCACTTTTTCCTTTACTCTCTCCAAACACAGTCGAAATGAAAAATCAGGGCCTCCAGAGATAGTCCCCTTGTACTGACTTAGTAGTTGTAACCACCTTACAGGCCTTTCCATAAAGTAACGAGGAGAAGTCAATACCAGAGGAAACCCCATAAACAAAGGTTGTAGTAAGCCACCAATTAACCCCATATCATGAAATAGCGGCAACCAGCTAACCATGACATCGTTGCTCGTCGTCTCCATCCGCTCGCTAATCGCTCGCTCATTCGCAATTAGATTCTCATGACTAACCATCACCCCTTTAGGTGTTGCTGTTGAACCTGATGTGTACTGCAAAAATGCAATGTCACTAGGCGCTGTATTGGCACGTTGAACTGGTATATTTATCTCTTTCAGCTCATCAACACTTAGCATGGACGCACCGGAAGTTTGTTCGGTCAGAGCTTGCACCGTCTCACTAAAACGGGCTGTGGTAAGAATTAAAGTCGCACTGGCGTCTTTGGCGATTCCAATTGTTCTCGCGAGATGTTGTGGCTTCGTCGATTCAGGAGGAAAGCTAGGAATAGCAGTGATCCCACAATACTGACAGGCTAAAAAGCTGGTAACATAATCAATACCAGTTTCCATCAAAATCAGGGCTCTATCTCCTGGTTTTGCATACTGTTGAAAATGACTGGCAACAAACATCACTTTTTCAAGTAACGTTTGATAAGTCCACTGCGTAGTCAATTTGCGCTCAACACAGACCAGCGCAAGTTGATTAGGCTGGGTTTCAGCATGGTGGGTAAGATGGTCAGTTATTGTAATGGCGGACATAGTTTACTCCGTAAATCACCGACGTTTTGAATGGTATCCAGCCACGTTCTAACGCCTGCTAACGAAAAAATCGGATAAATAGGCCGATATATTGCAACATAAAAATTACAAAATCATCGATACTAAATGGATAACAGGTAATTATGGCAATCAGCTTGTTAAAGCTTGACGTAAGCTCAGTGGCCTCATATCAGTCCAATGTTGATTGATATAATCAAGACAAGTCTGCTTGTCTCCTTCGCAGCCTACTTCATGCCATCCCCCAGGAATTGATTTATAACTTGGCCAAAGAGAATATTGTTCTTCATGATTAATCAATACCTTAAATGTACTATTTTCATTATCAAAGCTCATAACTTTTACCCAGACTGTAAATAAACGAAGTTGCTAGCAATGACGCCTCAACTGCAAAATTATTTAGTTTTATTTCACCCAAAATGAAATCCAGGCGCTCAGCGTTGCAGTTTCGTTGATGGTTATATCCCAAAAATTAATATTTTTGTTAATCATAAGAAAAAAATAAAACACAAAAAGTAAACTTTGCACTTGACAGTTCTCCTTTATAAAAAATAGAATAACTGATAATTATTATCATTTGCATTGTTGTTGTTTTTGAAATGCTTAAGGAGTAAGTAGCTGTGTCTCAATTTGCGGTTAAGTGGTCGCGTGTTATTTCTGAAAACGAGTCAAAATTACTTGTATACCTATCCAGTATTTTACGCTGTCCGTATTTAGCTGAAGATGCCTTGCAAGATACCTATATTCGGTTAGCTGGCATGTCCACAAGCCAGAATGAAGCCGTCAAAAATGCAACTAGCTTTTGCTATCAAGTTGCACGAAATATCGCTATCGATATGTTGAGGAAGTTCAATCGTGAAAATCTAGTTGATATTGAGACCAGTCATTTTGAACAACTGACTGATCACCAAATAGATGTTGAATCTAAATATGAGAGTGAGCAGCTAAGTGGAAAAATCAACGATACCATTGGAAAGCTATCTCGCCGCCATCAAAACATTCTCTCTTTCTATCGTCACGGGAGGCTTAAACAGAAAGAAATAGCCAACCTTTATAAAATCTCTCCGACCTTAGTCAACTTTATGATCAAAGAAGCTATCAGTAGCTGCCAAACGGAATTAGTTAGTCATTAGCAATGAGTTAGTATGAAACAGCGCACAGATTACTTTGGCTGTGCGCGAAGCTTTGCTGCGATAAAATCAGCATGAGCAACATAAAATAGCCCGGCTATTTTACGAATGATGTAGTCCTCGTGGCTATCCAGCTCACCATCAGCATAAGCAACGTGCCATAACAGCTCAATAACCTCGATACGTTCAATGTCGCTGGTGTGGTTATTCACTTGTTTGGCAAAAGAATACATATCTACTGCCTGTTCTACTAATTGTTGTGCTTGCATTATTAATGCACTCACTTGTGGTTCAGGCAATTCACAACGTGTTTTAAGTAGCTCCGCAATTTTATCGAACTCTGACTGTTGTAGTTTGCCGTCTGCTCGCATTACTTCGACCAGTAATGCAGCAAGCGCGGTATTAAAGTCGATTTCTTGTTTCGGTGATGACTCCTGCAAGCTTTGAAATAGTTTTTTAAGTTGGTTAAGCAAGTGGCTAATCTCCCATATGGTATACTGTAAATGTAGCAGACTAAAAGGACAGTTATGCGTAAGTTATCATTGAGACTAAATTCATTAAAGCTAAGTTCCCTAGTCGTAGGTGCAGCACTGCTCTCGGCGTGCCAATATACACCGGTTCCACGAGGCGAACCTGAAAAGCTCTATGACTTTGACCATAAAGTACATTATGAGCAAACCACGTATAACAATGACCACTTTCGACTGGCAATTAAACCAGATAGTTATGCGCATTTTAGGCAACAAAGCGTATTTTTGCTGCGCCATGCCAAACGCTTATGCCAAGGCAGCAACCCACAATTGACATTACTTGGTGGCGTTCAAGGCTTTGATAAGATGCCATTAGAGCCAAGACCTTACCAGAATGACTTAACAGTAGACGTAAAGTGTGTGGCCAAATAGCCACACATTTTTATTAGCGCTATAAATCTTTTTCTGTAACCCGCTCTGGGTTTAGCCTTTATACCAGTTGTATTAAGTAAATGATCTATCTTGAAGCGGGGAAATAGCTTTAGTAGCACCGCTCTCGCGTCCTGCTACCGCTAAGGTACCTATATCCATATAGGCAAGGCAAGAATTTTGCTATTTAGTTGTTCTAAATGAGAAATTTTTAACGAAGCTAATATGCTATTTCACCCTTCAAATTGATTAGAGAATTAATTCAATTGGTATTATATCCCCAAGGCGCTTTTGGTGCGGTTATCGGTTTTGTTAAATCAAAGTCCACTCGGAACTCTCGCCCCTCACGCACTAAACGATAGGTAAACTGCTCTGGATAGATATACATCTGCCATGTATTTCCGACTGACTGTGGTATCCCTTGTTGGACAAATAACTGTTTTGAGTATTCATCAGCCGGGAACGACTGCACGGTATTAAATCCCGCATCTAGGGTATGACCACCATACATAGTAGAAACATCGTCGCTGCCATCTTCATGGCGGTGATCGTGCTTTAAGCTCAAACCACTCCCTGTTTTGGTGATGATCCAAGTTCTTGAAGCATCTTTTCCTACATGAAATGGGACTTGAAGCTCAGCGTCGCCACATTTACGAACGTGCATCACAAGACGCGCATCACTAAAGCTGCTTGGCCCTTGATTATCCACCGTTACTTTACCTTCGTAGGCTTTACCACAGTGCGCTTTAATAGCGTCAAAAAATGCATCATGGCTTGGGATAGAAACCAACGGGGCGGGACGCGCGAAGGCTGCGCAGCTCAAGGTCGCGAGTAGCGCGAAAGTTAATTTTTTCATTGGAGACACCTAAAACAAATAAAGCCAGAGCTTAATCAGCTTCTGGCTTTGTGGCAAAATTATTCGACCAAATTGAGTAAACCGCTATTATTGCCAAGGTCTTGTCGTAGCAAGCTGCTGCTCAAAGGCATCGATTTGGGCATTCAATAATTCGGTCTCACCGATAAAGTCAAGACCACTCAAGAGGCGTGCTTTGATGTCTTCTCGCACCTCAAAGTCAATTGGTGCTATACCTGATCCGCTGATCTGCTGCGCTTCTAGATCAATACTCAAATGCACTTGTGATTGTTGCTCACATGCATCGAAGAGCGTATCTAACGTGCTGGCTGGCAACGCAATGCAAAGCATTTGGTTATTACCACAATTGTTAAAAAAGATATCGGCAAAGCTCTCGGCTAAGATCACGGTAAAGCCATATTGTTTTAGTGCCCAAGGAGCATGCTCACGAGACGAACCACAACCAAAGTTGTCACGGGTTAACAAGATTGACGCGCCCTGATATTGTCGATAGTTAAGCACAAAGTCCGGATCTGGCTGGCCATCTTCAAGATAGCGCCAATCATAAAACAGCGCTTTATCAAATCCATCGCGGCTGGTTGAAGTTAAAAACTGCTTGGGAATAATTTGGTCTGTATCAACATTGTTTTTGTCTAGTGGCGCAACTAGGCCCTGATGAAACACACTCATGACGCCTCTCCTCGAATATCAGTAAAGTGACCTGCAATTGCCGCTGCGGCAGCCATTGCTGGACTCACCAAATGCGTACGACCGCCTCGCCCTTGGCGCCCTTCAAAGTTCCGGTTTGAGGTCGATGCACAGCGTTTTTCTGCGCCAAGACGATCATCGTTCATCGCCAAGCACATAGAGCAGCCCGGTTCACGCCACTCAAACCCGGCAGCTTTGAAAATATCGGCTAAGCCCTCTTGTTCGGCTTGCTGCTTTACTAATCCAGATCCCGGGACGATAAGCGCTTCAACGCCTGCCGCTACGTGCTTGCCCGCCACCACTTGTGCCGCCGCACGCAAATCTTCAATACGGCTATTGGTACAAGAGCCAATAAACACGGTGTCGACTTTGGCATCGCTTAGCCTTTGCCCTGCTGTGAGGCCCATATATTTCAGTGCACTGCGCATCGCATCCGCTTTGACTAAATTAGGTTCATCGTCAGGGTTCGGTACTAAGTCATTAATACCAATGACTTGCTCTGGACTGGTCCCCCAGGTTACTTGAGGTTGCACACTGTCAGCATCCAGCTCCACAACACGATCAAATTCAGCATCTGGGTCGCTATGCAGGGTTTTCCAGTAGTGCACCGCAGCGTCAAAGTCTTCGCCTTGAGGTGCAAATGGGCGACCACGTAAATACGCAAAGGTTTTCTCATCAGGTGCGATCAAGCCAGCTTTCGCCCCCATTTCAATACTCATATTACACAGCGTCATCCGCGCTTCCATCGACAGCGCTTCGATCCCCGTCCCACAAAACTCAGCCACATAACCAGTGCCACCAGCTGTGCCCAATTGCCCAATCACAGCGAGGATCAAGTCTTTTGCAGTCACGGTCGGGCGCAACACGCCATTCACCTGAATTTTTAACGATTTGGCTTTTTTCTGTTGTAATGTTTGCGTGGCCAGCACATGTTCAACCTCTGATGTACCAATACCGTGAGCCAGCGCTCCAAATGCACCATGCGTTGAGGTATGGCTATCGCCACATACAATCGTTGTACCCGGCAAAGTGATCCCTTGCTCAGGTCCCATTACGTGCACTATACCTTGGTTAATGGAATTCAAATCGTAAAGTACAATGCCGAACTCTTCACAGTTTTGTGCCAACGCCTGTAGCTGGTTTTTGCTCACCTCACTGGCAGCATCAATCGAACGGCTCTTGGTCGAGACATTATGATCCATTGTCGCAAAGGTTTTTTCTGGACACCTTACCGGACGATTCTGCTCTCTTAATCCCGCAAACGCCTGCGGTGAAGTGACTTCATGTACTAGATGACGGTCAATGTACAAGAGATCGGTTTGCTCGTTTAATTTAGCAACCACATGGGATTGCCAAATTTTATCGTATAATGTTTTTGCCACTTGCTCTTACCTTTATTAAACCCTGTCGACGATCGCTTGCGCGACATCCATAGTAGTAAACCCTGCTTGAGGATAGATATCCGGTGTACCTACACCATCTTTCACCGCCTCTGCTACTGCCTTTTCAATTGCGCGTGCCGCTTCGTCTTGCCCCAATGAATAACGTAGCATCAGCGCGGCACTTAAGATTTGTGCGATTGGGTTTGCCACCCCTTTACCGGCGATATCTGGTGCTGAGCCGCCCGCTGGCTCATATAAGCCAAAACCCGATTGATTTAGACTTGCCGATGGTAATAACCCCATGGAACCGGTGATCATTGCACATTCATCAGAAAGGATGTCACCGAACAGGTTGTCGCACAGTAAGACATCAAACTGGCTTGGTTGCTTTACCAACTGCATCGCAGCGTTGTCGATATAGATGTGATCAAGCGTCACATCTGGGTATTCTTTTGCGACTTCATTGACCACTTCACGCCACAGTACACTGGTTGCCAGCACGTTGGCTTTGTCTACAGATGTCACATGATTGCTTCTAAGTCTCGCAGCATCAAAAGCAAAACGGGCGATGCGTTCGATTTCTTTGCGCGAATAGGTTTGCGTATCAAACGCCGCCTCGCTTTCGCCCTCACCTTGGCGACCTTTTTCGCCAAAATAAATCCCGCCAGTAAGTTCACGGACGCATAAAATATCAAAACCTTGCTGGCTAATGTCACTGCGTAGTGGAGAGGCAGCGCTTAATGCGGGTAATAGCTGCGCAGGACGCAGATTACAAAAAAGCTGGAAGTGCTTTCTGAGCGGTAATAAAGATGCCCGTTCTGGTTGCTCATTTGGCGGTAAGTGCTCCCACTTAGGCCCACCCACAGAGCCAAATAGAATCGCATCAGCGGCTTCACATGCGGCCAATGTCGCCGCAGGTAAGGCTTCACCAAATTGGTCTATAGCCGCACCANATCGCTTGTGGTGATTTTTCTAAAGCAAAGTTGAACTTAGTCGCCACTTTATCTAATACCAGCTCAGCGGCTTGCATCACTTCTGGACCAATTCCATCTCCAGCTAGTACTGCGATTTTGTAGTTTGCTTGACTCATCCTGCTTTCCTTTGTTGTTTTAGGCTAGACACTTTTTGTGCTCTATCAATTAGGTTATATACTCGGATCATAGCTCTCACTGACGCTTCGACGATGTCGGCCGCAAGTCCCACACCGTGATATTGCTTACCATCAAACTTGGCAATAATATCGACTTGGCCCAGTGAACTTGCCCCTTTACCCGTCGCATCAAGGTTATATTCCACCACTTCCACCGCCATGCCAGTGATACGCTCGATAGCTACAAACGCCGCTTCCACAGGACCGTTGCCGGTTGCCGCTTCTTGCTTAAGCTCACCATTCAAGGCAATCCCCACAGTCGCGCTCGCGATAGATTGAGAGTTAGAAGATGCATTGACGAACTGTAATTGGTAGCGCTCGTCTTTATCTTTGATTTGGTTGAAATAAATCATCGCTTCAAGGTCATAGTCGTAAACCGTGCCCTTTTGATCGGCTAACGCCAAGAAGCTTTCATACAGGCTATCCATATCGTAATCCGATTTCTGATAGCCAAGCTCGGTAAGACGATGCTCGATAACATGTCGGCCAGAGCGTGAAGTCATATTTAACTGATTACTCGGCACACCAACGGTTTCTGGTGCCATGATTTCATAGGTGTTTTGTGCTTTTAAGACGCCGTCTTGGTGAATACCCGAGCTATGTGCAAAGGCATTTTCGCCTACAATTGCCTTGTTTGGCTGCACCGGCATATTGCAGATTTTAGCAACTTGACGTGACGCGCGATAAATCTCTTCGCTACGAATATCGGTGTGCACTTTTAGGTGGTCTTGGCGCATCTTCATGATCATCGCCACTTCTTCTAGTGAGCAGTTACCTGCACGCTCACCAATACCATTAATGGTACATTCGATTTGTCTTGCACCGGCTTGTACCGCCGCGATTGAGTTTGCCACCGCAAGTCCTAAATCGTTGTGACAATGGACACTTAGTCTGGCTTTGTCGATGTTAGGCACATTATTACGAATATGGTAAATCATCGCTGCATACTCGTCTGGTGTGACATAACCTACGGTATCAGGCAAGTTAATCGTAGATGCACCGGCATTAATCGCCGCTTCAACAATACGACACAGATCAGCGTGTGGCGTACGGCCGGCATCTTCACATGAAAACTCAACATCATCAGTGTACTTTCTGGCTTGAGAAATGGCCTTAATCGCCATGTTGGTCGCATCATCTAGACTCATTCTTAACTTATGTTCTAGGTGCAGAGGACTGGTTGCAATAAAAGTGTGAATGCGACGCTGCTCAGCACCTTTAAGGGCTTCGCCACACGCATCGATATCTTTACTAACCGCACGCGCAAGGCCACAAATCGCTGGACCTTTTACCTCGGCAGCAATGCGTTGTACCGCACGAAAATCAGCCGGACTTGATACTGGAAAACCCACTTCCATGACATCCACATTGAGACGACTAATGGTATGCGCCAGTTGTATTTTATCTTCTTCTGTTAAGCTGGCTTTTAACGCCTGCTCACCGTCCCTTAATGTTGTATCGAAAATCCAGACTTTATCTTGCATACCCTTATCCTCAGCCAAAAAAAACCCCGCAAGTGCGGGGTGTCTACAGTAAATGTCGCTCAATTCGCGCAATTACACCCCACCCCTCTGGTTTCCAGTAGGAGGTTAAGAAAGAGTGAAATACGCGCAGTCATTTTCATTGAGCTAAGTGTTCCTGTTGATGAATTGGTTATGTTTTAACATGCTTTAAAAGCGACAATCAAGCATAAATTATCCCAAAAACAGAGTTCGAACCTCGACTTATTGGAAAATCAAATCACAATAACGCCAGTTTTAGAAAATACATTTCAAGATCAGAAGTGAACACAGATAGGATATGAAGTGAGCAGGGTTATTTTGAATTTTAATTACCAATAAAAAAATAGCCAATTTAGGCTAATGCTGATCAGTTAAGGCGTTTATCGGTTGACCGATCAAAATGATCATGCACAATCCGTAGTTAG
>NZ_NSDG01000066.1 GCF_002289345.1 Pseudoalteromonas sp. HM-SA03
CGATGTGTTTCTTCGCGACATAAAGTCGCTGCTACGGTGTATTGTTTCGCGTCATAAAGCCCGCTGCTACGATGTGTTTCTTCGCGACATAAAGTCGCTGCTACGATGTGTTTCTTCGCGTCATAAAGTCCGCTGCTACGATGTGTTTCTTCGCGACATAAAGTCGCTGCTACGATGTGTTTCTTCGCGACATAAAGTCGCTGCTACGATGTGTTTCTTCGCGACATAAAGTCGCTGCTACGGTGTGTTTTTTCGCGGCATGAAAGATCGCGGCTAATCGTGGGGTTTCATCGTCTAACGTTGTGACCATATCGCGCCAATAAAAAACCCCGCTGGCTGGCGGGGTTTTACAATCATCTCAAAAGCATCATCTTATTGTGCTTTTGCATCCTTCATATAATCAAAGAACTTACTGTCCGGTGATAACACCATAACGTCATTCTTATCTTTAAAGGTATTTTTATATGCTTCAAGCGAACGAACGAACCCGAAAAACTCAGGATCTTTATTATATGCTTTAGCGTAAATGTTTGCCGCCGTTGCATCACCCTGACCGCGAACCGCGCGAGCATTACGCTCAGCATCTGCAAGCATGACTGTCACTCGACGATCAACGTCAGCACGGATGGTCTCCGCCTTCTCTTGACCTTCTGAACGGTGCTCTTTCGCCACAGCCTGACGCTCCGCACGCATACGTTGGTAGATTGAGCTGCTTACTTCGTTAGGCAAGTTAATCTGCTTAACACGGACATCCAGCACTTCAATCCCAAGCTCACTCGCACTTTCCGACGCTTGAACTAGCGCTTCTTCCATTAGCTCGCTACGTTCACCCGATACTATCTCTTTGATAGTACGCGAACCAAAGTTTGTTCTTAGACCGTTGTTAACCTTTTGCTTAAGTAGCGTTTCCGCATATTGTTTATCACCACGCGCACGTAGGTAATAAGCACTAAAATCATTCACGCGCCACTTCACGTAAGAATCCACGATTAGATCTTTCTTCTCGCTCGTTACGAAACGATCAGGTTGACCATCTAAGGTTTGGATACGTGCGTCTAATTTACGTACTTGGCTAAAGAAAGGCACTTTCAGATGAAGGCCTGGTTCATACACCAACGCATCGCCATTCGCGTCTTTTTGTACCTTACTAAATAGCAGTACAATTGCTCTTTGACCTTCGTTTACTACAAAGATACCAGAAAACGACATGATCACGGCAGTGACTAATAGAAGTAGACTAAAATTCTTCATATTGATTATCTCCCGTTACCAAATCTGTCGCGATTAAATCTATCGCCGCCTGAATTGACAGAACTATTTTGCTGTTGAGTACCTTCAATCGTTCTACGAAGCTGCTCAATATCGCTCTGATTTGGTAAACGTACTGGTGACGAAGCGTTGTTATGAGATTGCATAATCTTATCAAGTGGTAGATATAGCATGTTATTACCACCTTCAACATCAACCAAGACCTTTGAGCTACGGCCCAAAATCTGCTCCATTGCATCAATATATAAACGTTTACGCGTTACTTCTTTTGCCGCTTGATACTCTGGCAGTAACTTCTCAAAACGCTCTACTTCACCTCGAGATTCAAGGATAATACGCTCGCGATAAGCTTCTGCTTCTTGCGTCATACGAGTCACTTGACCACGCGCACGCGGTTCAATTTCCCTTGCATAAGCTTCTGCTTCACGAATGAAACGCTCTTCATCTTCTTGTGCAGCAATCGCATCATCAAATGCGTCTTTTACTTCTGCTGGCGGACGAGAATCTTTAAAGTTAACGTCAGTAACAATTAAACCAAGGTTGTATGGTTCGATAATACTGTTTAGCTCTTCCCAAGTGCGCTGACGAACCACTTCACGACCAGTAGTTAACACTTGGTCCATGCGAGAATGGCCTACAACGTAACGCAGAGCACTGTCTAGCGCTTGTTGTAAGCTGTGGTCAGCATCGGTCACACTGAAACGATAAAGCGTTGGATCTACAACACGATATTGCACTTCAAACTCAACGCTCACGACATTTTCGTCTTCCGTAAGCATAAAGCCTGAAGCCGACAATGAACGCACTGCTTCAATATCTACAGGAATAACACGTTCGATGAACGTGGCTTTCCAACGCAGACCTGGCTCAGCAATACGGTCAAACTTACCAAACTGTAGAACGATGCCACGCTCAGCTTCTTTTACCGTGTAGATTCCGCTTAATGCCCATACGATGGCTGCGATAATAAGTATAAAGACGAAACCAGCACCGCCTAATCCGCCATTACCACCTTTCCCCGGCTTACCGCCGAAAATACCGCCGAATTTATTACCAAATTTACGGAATACTTCATCTAGATCAGGTGGGCCTTGATCCCGCCCCCCGCGGTTTTTCCACGGATCGTTATCATTGCCATTATTACCCGGTTCGTTCCAGGCCATAGCTATACTCCATTGTTATTTAAATGAATTAGGTTAAATCTAACAAAATTCGAGCGACTCTCATATAAAAATACGCTCGAAATTGACGATTTTTAACTACCAACGACCAAATCATTGAGATTTCGCCCGAATTCCTTATTGAGCTTTTCCCATTCGATTTTTGGCATTCTTACCGAAACAAGCCAGTTGCCTTGCTCGTCGTAGCCTTTTTCATCCACGGCATTGAGCTCAAATAGCGCACCTCGTAAACGCCCAAGCGCGGGAGGTACGGCAAGCTCAGCTGTGAAAACGGTTTTTGCCAACAACTCTTTAACGGCGTCGAATAACAACGAAATCCCTTCTCCAGAGTGGGCACTTAACCACACTCTGATCGGTTTTCCTTCATCGTCCCTATCTATTCTAGGCGCAACTTCGTCCATTAGATCAATTTTGTTGTAGACTAAAAGTTGAGGAATGTCATTGGCTTCAATTTCCTCTAGAACCAATTGTACCTGTTCTATATTTTCTTTTCTTCTCGGATCTGCAACATCAATGACATGAAGCTGTAAATCTGCCTCACGAGTCTCTGTTAAAGTCGCCTTAAATGCTGCTACCAAGTCATGAGGTAAATGACGAATAAAACCTACTGTATCTGCTAAGATAACGGGGCCAACATCATCGATTTCTATCTTTCTTAGCGTAGGATCAAGCGTTGCGAACAATTGATCCGCAGCATATACATCTGCATCCGTAATTTTGTTAAACAGCGTCGATTTACCCGCATTGGTATAGCCTACCAGAGAAACAGTTGGGATCTCGTTACGACTACGCGCTCGACGCCCTTGCTCACGCACAACGGCTACCTTGTCTAATCGTTTACGAATACTCTTAATTCGCTCTCTTAGTAACCGTCTATCGGTTTCTAATTGGGTTTCACCAGGACCACGTAAGCCGATCCCCCCTTTTTGCCTTTCTAAGTGCGTCCATCCTCGAATTAAGCGCGTAGAGATATGCCTTAGCTGAGCAAGCTCAACCTGCAATTTACCTTCGTGGGTACGGGCTCTTTGCGCGAAAATATCTAAGATCAGCGTTGTCCTATCTAACACTCGGCACTTACAAACGCGTTCTAAATTGCGCTCTTGTGAGGGACTGAGTTGGTGGTTAAATATGATGACATCTGCGTTGTGGATGTTGACAATCTCGGCAATTTCTTCAGCTTTACCCGTTCCGACAAACAACTTTGCATGTGGTGCTTGACGGCTGCCTTGCACAACCGCCACACTACTAACACCAGCAGAAGAAACTAGCATTTCCAATTCACGTAGATCTTCGCGATCTCCTTCGTGAGGAAATTCTATATGAACCAAGACTGCCTGTTCGCCGGCTTCATAACGGTCAAACAAGCATTAAGCTCCTACTAATAAGAATTAATAATTACCTTCTTCACCTTGGTCGCCCGCTTCACTTCCGGTTGCATTTTGGAAGTTAACCGCACGAGCTGGAACCACAGTGGAGATGGCGTGTTTGTAAACCATTTGGTTTACTGTGTTTTCAAGCAAAATCACAAATTGGTCAAATGACTGGATCTTGCCCTGTAATTTAATGCCATTCACTAAAAAAATTGAGACAGGAATGCGCTCACGACGCAAGACATTCAAAAATGGGTCTTGTAAAGATTGGCCTTTTGCCATTTTCTTATCCTTCGTTTTAGGTGTTATTATGTCAGGTCGTTGATTTAATCAGAACACGCTGATTTAACAACTACTATTAGCTTAGCGAAGTTAGAACACGTTGCAAGTTTTCTTGACTATCGGTGTCAAGCCAAGTCACATCTTGCCACCCCCTCAGCCAAGTTAATTGCCGCTTCGCCAGTTGTCTGGTCGCTGCGACGCCTTTGAAAACCATTTCGTTATAATCGCACTCGCCAGCTAAATACTCCCACATTTGCCGATATCCGACACAGCGAATAGAAGGCAAATCAGGGTGTAAATCTTTACGTTGATATAAGGCCAAAACTTCATTTTTAAAGCCTTCATCCAACATTATTTTAAATCTTTTCTCTATACGTTCATGTAAGACTTTTCGGTCACTTGGCGCAATCGCAAATTGATGAAACTGATACGGCAACGCATCCTGTTTGCTTTGCTGCAATTGAGTCATCGTTTTACCACTAATGCGATAAACTTCCAAAGCGCGATTTATACGTTGCGAGTCGTTTTCGCTGATTTTAGCCGCAGCTTCTGGGTCAATCTCTTTTAACTGTTGATGCAGCACAGGCCAACCCTTTAGCTCAGCCTCTTGCTCCAATCCAGCTCTGATTTCAGCATCAGCCTCAGGTAATGGCGACAGGCCTTCAATCAAGCCCTTAAAGTACATCATCGTGCCACCCACTAAAATTGGCACTTTGCCACGCTGATGGAAATCATCAATTAATTTAATAGCATCAGCACGAAACTCAGCAACCGAATAGCTTTGTGCTGGATCAATAATATCAATTAGGTGATGTGGTGCCTGTACTTGCTCTTGTGCGCTCGGCTTTGCCGTACCGATATTCATCCCTTTGTACACTAACGCCGAGTCTACACTGATGATTTCGGTATTTAACGCTTGGCATAACTCTATGGCCAATGCGGTTTTGCCCGCTGCTGTCGGCCCCATTAGGGTAATGACAGGTAACTTGTTCACATCTAACCTACTAATAAACTGCACTAATCTCGTATTATAGCTGATAGTACATGGTAATTAATACCTACTTAGGCACGAATTACTGCGAACTTAAAAAACTGACCAACTTCTGGGCGTCTATTGTAACCGCACTTTTATGAATACGAGCCAAACATGAGGCTTTTGAAAGTAATCTTTCTTTAACTAAATCAAAATGCTGGCTATCGAAATAGCTACTAGGTGTTGAGGCTTCCAGCCACTGTAACCAATCTTGGAGTTCAGCATCTGAGTTTGGTTCCATCATCTGCTTAGAAATTTCACCAACATCTATGCTGTAGAGCGACACTGGTAATTTTTTAACTAAAATATGGCCATCAAAAACTTCTATCGCAAACCCTAAAATTGCCAGCCAGGTTTCACGCTGCTGCAATGCTTCCAGCGCGGCTTTATCTAGCTTGATGCGCACGGGTAACAACAACGCTTTGCCTTGCAATGTGCCATCTTGCTCAATTTGCATTTGCCAATATGGCATCAACCCCTGCCTACAATCACCAAACAACAACTGATTGTCTTGCTCAAGCATGACTTTGCCTTGCGGCAACAACATCCAGCTAGATTTACTGGCAGATACAGGGACGCTACTCACTTCAGTTGACGGTAATGCACTTTCTTCAATTTGGTCGAAATGCTGCATTTGTTGATGTGATAGCCCTTGATAGAGCTGGTTCACATTCACCTGCTTTTTGCCACCACCTGTTGCACCGCCATAATTACTTCGACCGCTACCTGAGGCTGATCTTGATGCTTCAGAGCGCTCGCCAAAGGCACTTGGAGCCGAATCGGCCTGCGCTTGTGTTTCTGGCTGTAAGGTTGAACGATAACTTTGATGATAGGTTTCATCTACCTGTTCTTGAGACGTAAATAATGGCGATGTGGTATCAGGTGCTCGAGTCTCCGTCTCGATTGTACAAGGTAGATCAATTTGTTCCGTCGCGACCTGCTTTATTGCTTGTACAATAAAGTCGTGAACCAAGCGCGCCTGATGAAAGCGAACTTCGTGTTTCGCGGGGTGGACATTAACGTCAACTTGCCTCGGGTCTAATTCAAGATATATGACAAAACCGGGAAGCTCTTCATGCCCGGTTGATTCATCAAACGCTTGGCGAATAGCATGCAAGATGAGCTTATCTCGCATCATACGACCATTTACATAGGTATATTGTGTGCCGTTGTTCACCCCCGCAGGTAACACCCAACCGAATAATCTTAGTCCCTCATGACCTGAGTCGATAAAGCTTGCTTGCTGTAAGAATGCTTTACCACCAACTTGCGCAACTCGCTCACCCCCTTTTTCAATAGTGCGAGGGCGATATTGGCGAACCACCTTTTGGTTATGTGTGAGCGTGATGGCAACATCAAAACGACTCAATGCAATGCGCTTAACCAGCTCATCGATATGGCTAAACTCGGTTTTTTCGGTGCGTAAAAACTTCCTGCGTGCAGGCGTGTTGAAAAACAGATCTTTGACTTCAATCGTGGTGCCGTCTGGGTGCGCGGTAGGTTGAACCTGCACAGCCATATCTCGCCCTTCAGCGAAAGCCTGCCAAGCAGTTTCTTGCGCTTGCGGCTTAGAGCTCAGAGTCAGTCGCGATACTGAACTGATGGATGCCAGCGCCTCACCTCGAAAACCAAGCGAAGCAATACACTCCAGATCATCCAAACTTTTAAGCTTACTTGTCGCGTGGCGAGACAGCGCCAACATCAGCTCGTCTTTAACAATGCCGATACCGTTGTCACGGATCCTAATAAGCTTGTGTCCTCCGCGCTCAATATCTATTTGAATACGCGTCGCACCAGCATCAATACTGTTTTCCACCAGCTCTTTCACGACGGATGCTGGACGCTCCACCACCTCACCGGCAGCGATTTGGTTGGCCAACCGAGCTGGAAGTATTTCTATCGTCATCATTTACGCTTTTGGAATAGTTAAGACTTGCCCAATAAACAAGGTATTGTTTTTCAGGTTATTTGCTTTTTTCAATTCACTGACCGTAATGCCGTAACGGCTAGCCAGCACACTCAATGATTCGCCACTTTTTACTTTATNTCACCGGCTTGTTGGATTGCATACGCGCAAAGAGCGAATTATCCGGTGGATTTTTCTCATAATAGCCTTTTATCGAACTAAAAATAGCCCGAGCTAAACGCTCTTGATAATGCGGAGACATTAATAGTTTTTCTTCTTGAGGGTTTGAAATAAAGCCAGTTTCCACCAGGATAGAAGGTATATCTGGTGATTTTAATACCCCAAAGTTTGCGG
The DNA here is from genome assembly GCF_002289345.1 of Pseudoalteromonas sp. HM-SA03. Taxonomy (GTDB): domain Bacteria; phylum Pseudomonadota; class Gammaproteobacteria; order Enterobacterales; family Alteromonadaceae; genus Pseudoalteromonas. The sequence continues at coordinate 7,396 of NZ_NSDG01000066.1, forward strand.
CTTGCGGTCTGCTCTTGTGCATTTTTGCCACTTTTTTCAGTTCTTTGACGACTTCTTCTGCGACCTGAAACCCAGTTTTCATCGAGTGTTCCATCGACATATCAAGTAGCGCTTTGGCCAAATACTTTTCGTTGGCCGTATCTTTAATTAAATCAGCTGCACCGCCTAATAACTGTGAATGTTTTTCTTTGTCTTCTAGCCACTTACCTATTTCAGAATTTGCTCTGCGCAGTGATAGCACCCAGACCGACGCACCACGTGGTTGAGGGCTGGTGAAGGCATCTGCGTGAATAGACACAAAGAAATCGGCTTTTCTTTCGCGCGCTCTTGCGGTTCTCGTATTCAACTTGAGGTAATAATCGCCAGTACGGATAAGCTTTGCGCTCATCCCCGGCTGGCTATCGACTAAGCGCGCTAAACGCTTCGCAATTTGGATGGTTACGAGCTTTTCATAAGTACCTGAAGGTCCAATAGAACCGGGATCTTCACCACCATGACCAGCATCGATGGCGATGACTATATCTCTATCTTGCGCGAGTGTTTTTCGTGGTGTGGCAGTTTTTGTATCGTCATAAGCGCTCATCTGCTTACCATACAAATCAACGACTAAGCGGTTTTTATACGGACCGGTTGGTGCTAACGCAAAGATTTTTGGCGTAGCGCTGCGACTTAGCTCCACAACAATCCGTGCAGAATTGCTGTTTTTCGGTTTGCTGTGGCGCACCTTGTTTACAACTCGATGTTCGTCAGGAACACTCGGAAAGTCTTTTTGTTGCTTGGTGTTTTCAAGATCGATCACCAAGCGCAGCGGATTTTTCAGCACAAAATAGCTGTAATCCGGCTTATCACTCATATCAAAAACAATACGAGTGCTCTCAGGAGAGGGCCAAACACGCACACTTTCGATGGCGTTTTGGGCAATGCTGTGCATGCTCGTTAAGAGCATGCAGATAAAAATGAAAATATAACTAATAGTCGGCTGATTACGCATAATCTTGTAATTGTTTTAATAGTGCCTCGCCGCGGCTAGACTTGGCCTCAAGTGTAATTTGACGGCCATCACCAGCATACTGCATTGTGACGTCTATATCTGGGTTTGGAATAAAGCCTTCGCCTTTTTCAGGCCACTCAACAACACAGATAGCATTACTTGCAAAGTAATCCCGGATCCCCATGTATTCGAGCTCTTCAGGCGAACCTAATCGATATAAATCAAAATGATATATTGAGACATCATCCAGTTCATAAGGTTCAACTAAGGTATAAGTTGGACTTTTTACCTTACCTGAATGACCAAGGCTTTGCACGATCCCGCGAGTGAGCGTGGTTTTACCTGCGCCTAAATCACCGTGTAAAAATAGTACCGCACCTTGACGAATAACATTGGCAATTTTATTACCCATGGCAACTGTTGCTGGCTCATCAGCCAAATCGAATTTCATATGACCTGTCGTCACCCTAAAATACCTCGAATATGTTCGAATAAATCCCCGGCCAACATACCTTTTTCGCCATCATGGGCGGCCTGCTCGGCAGCTAAACCATGAATATACACGGCTAGGTTTGTTGCAGCAAATGCTTCCATCCCTTGGGCAATTAAACCGCCTATGATACCAGATAAAACATCGCCCATCCCAGCACTCGCCATTCCTGCACAGCCTGAACGATTAATATTTATCCGCTCACCTTCAGATATCAAACTGCCCGGCCCTTTAAGTACCGTAACGGCGCTATATTCATGGCTAATTTTTTTAGCCACCGCGAAACGGTCATGTTCATTTAGCGGTGTCTCTAAGTGACTCAATAACCGCCGAGCTTCACCAAGGTGAGGCGTTAACACCCAGTTTGATTTTTGCCCCGGTGAATGCGCTAAACAATTAAGTCCATCAGCATCTACAACCATCGGCAATTCAGCAGCCATCGCACACTTAAAAAGTGCTTTGGCCCAAGCGTCTTGACCAAGCCCGGGACCAAGCACTATCACACTGGCTTTTTTTATCAGTGGCGATAACTCATTCGCACTCTCAACACCGTGTACCATTAACTCAAAGCGTCCCTGTAAAACGCTCGCGATATTATCGTGATGAGTAGCGACCGATACAAGACCAGCCCCTGCACGCAGAGCGGCTTCTGCCGCCAATCGAATTGCCCCAGCCATGCCACAATTACCACCAATAAGTAACACATGACCATGTACATTTTTGTAGCTATCTAGTGCTCGCTGTGGCCTTGCTGCCATTAACGCTTCATGATTTAAGTAATTAGATATTGGCGTTACTAGGGTTTTGAACGCTTCACCAACATCCAAGTCGGCTAACAATAACATCCCCACAAAACGCTTTGCCGAGCCGCTAAGTAAACCTTGTTTTAACGCGATAAAGGTAACGGTTTCGGTAGCTAAAAACGTACTAGGTGCAACTTTTCCTGTTGTCGCATTTATGCCGCTCGGTACATCAAGTGCCAATCTAGTAACCGGCAGTTTATTTATTTTGTCAAAACAAAGACAAACATGTTCAGGCAGTTCACCTCTAAAACCTGTGCCGAACACGCCATCAACGACAACTGAAAACTGACTTAACTCTACCTCGTTCAGCGAAAAAACCAATGCGCCTTGATATTGAGAAAATGCCTGTTGCGCATCGCCCGTTAAGCTTTCGGGTGCAAATAACGCGAGTACAGTGACAGAAAATCCGGCCTGCTGACATAATTGAGCGACGACAAAACCGTCTCCCGCGTTATTGCCTTTACCTGTGATAATTAAGATATGGTTAGATTTAGGCTGGCTGTTTTCAATAAAGCGAAATGCAGCAGTCCCAGCTCGTTGCATTAAGGTACTTAGATCTGTGCCTGATAACTTTGCAGCTTTTGCTTCATATTGCTGCACTTGTTGGGCTGAGTAAGCAAATTGTGGTAAATTGTCCGTGTATTCATTAGCCATTATTTCTTCCCGTGACGACCGATAATATCAATTATAGTGAACTTGCAGCACAAATTAAGCAATGGGGCCAAGAACTTGGCTTTGCAGAAGTCGGTATAACCGACATAGATTTACGCGAGCATGAAGCGCAACTTCAACGCTGGTTAGACGCAGGCTATCATGGTGAAATGGCGTATATGGCGGCACATGGAATGAAGCGTGCCCGCCCCGCAGAACTGGTTCCTGGCACTCAGCGTATTATTTCGGTGAAAATGAACTACCTGCCACCAGATGCCAGCTTTGCCAGAGCGCTCGGTAACAAAACCACCGCCTATATCTCCCGTTATGCATTAGGTCGAGACTATCATAAAGTGATGCGCAACAAGCTAAAGCAACTCGGGCAAAAGATTGAGCAAGAAGTCGGGGCGTTAGGGTTTCGCCCTTTTGTCGACTCAGCCCCAGTGCTGGAGCGACAAATTGCAGAAAAAGCTGGGCTTGGCTGGCGTGGAAAAAACAGTCTAGTGATTAATAAGCAAGCGGGCTCTTGGTTTTTCTTGGGTGAGCTGTTTGTTGATATTCCTCTTCCTATTGATAAACCAAACCAAGAAGAAGGTTGCGGCCGTTGTACCGCCTGCCTAACTTTATGCCCCACCGGCGCTATAGTGGAACCTTATGTCGTCGATGCAAGACGTTGTATTTCGTATCTCACCATAGAGCTTCAAGGCGCTATTCCAGAGGAATTTAGGGCAAAAATGGGCAACCGGATATACGGTTGTGATGATTGCCAGTTAGTTTGTCCATGGAATCGCTATGGCCAAATAACGGAAGAAGCCGACTTTTTGCCGCGAACTCAACTTAAAGATCAGCAATTATTGAGCTTATTTGCTTGGGATGAAGCAACTTTTTTGAAAAACACCGAAGGTAGCCCCATTCGCCGGATTGGACATGAACGTTGGCTACGAAACTTAGCCGTTGGCCTTGGCAATGCGCAATACGATGACGCTATCGTTATAGCTCTTGAGGAAAAGCGTCAAAACGCGACTCCCCTTGTTACCGAGCATATCGACTGGGCGTTGGAGCAACAAAGACAAAAGTCAGACCAACATGAACGCAAAAAAGCAAGGCTGATCCGCATTATAGAAAAGGGCTTGCCACGAGACGCTTAGCGGATTTGTTACGAGATGTTTTAAAGGATTGTCGCGCTAAAGCGCGACCTACCGCGGTATTGGAAATTAGGGCTGCTATTCTGAACGTCGAGAGAGTAGTTTTAAGTCTTCTTCAATATCATGAAAAGCGGTTTTCACTTCTCGCACACTTTCTTCCCGTGCGACTGAGCTTTGAATCGCTTTATCGACGTTTTGATAGATAAACATTTCCTGATCTTCGTCTAAGCCCATTGTCGGAATGCGCTCTTCGAATAGCTCTTGTAATGAGCGAAACACTTTTTCGTTTTCTTGACGGTTTTTATCAAGCAGCGACACCATGCTGTTGAACTTACCTTGCACCATTTTTATCGCTTCTTCCAAATCTTCGTGTTGCTGTACCAGCTTGCGTTTAGTGGAAATGGCAATTAACTGTTGCTCCGTTACACTGGCAATAAAACAAATATGATCCCGCAATCTACCGTGTTTGTCTGGGTCATCTCCCGGCATATTGAGGATCAAAATGCTCAAAAATGGATAGTTAACCAATATACGATTAGTAAATTCATGTAATCGTCCTTTGGTGTGTAAGATTTCAAATAATTCAATGACGATAGGTGAGCAAATCCCCGTAGTCGCAAAGTGATGCTTTTGTCCCTCAAGTCGAACCTCAACATTACAATTAAGCCCCAGTCCCTTTAAACACTGACATAAAGCTTCCGCCAGCCGTGGAATTGTTTCTATCTCACCTATTTGTTCGATGTAGGTAACGATTTGCCCCATTTCACTGCTATTAGCCATGGCACTAAACGCTGTGGTGGTTGCATCTTCAATTTGCTGGGCCAGAATATCTTTTTCTAGTAGCATTTGGTTCAAGTGCGTGAGCTTAGCCTTTAACTCACCTTGGCCAAACGGCTTAACAATATAATCTTCAGCACCAACCGAGTAGCCTTCCATTCGCTCTTCAACAGAACCTCTTGCCGACACAAACATAACGATAATATGCTGTGTGTTTGGGTTGGCTTTAATCGCCTTACATACCTCATACCCGCTCATTTTTGGCATGCTTACATCAAGCAAAATAACTTGAGGATCAAAGTCTTCTACTACAGCTAGACATTCATGACCGCTTTCAACGGTTTTTAACTCAAAGTCTAAGTCTTCTAAAATTTCTTCAATGATTTCTAGATTAAATGGTTCGTCGTCAACAGCTAAGATTCTGCGTAAAGCCATAAATGGATGTCCTTCCTTCGTTGGTTCACAATGGGAAAGGTACTGCGGGGAAAATACGGTAACTTAAGATCTATGCTTCAACAGCTCCCAACCACATTGTATTTGTACAATCTCTATTATTATTTATAGACGCTTACTCAACGCCTTTCCAATCACCACAATTACACCGCATTACTCTCGAGATGCTCTGTTAAAGGCAGGCTTACATTTATACATGCACCGCCCTCGGGATTATTCTCGGCGTAAACCTGCCCTTTATGCAGTAAAATAAATTCCTTACAAATAGCAAGACCTAAACCCGTGCCGCCAGCACCACTGTCTGTTTTACTGCTTTGCACAAACTTGGCAAAAATCTGCTCCAATTCGTCATCCGGAATACCGACCCCTTGATCAGCAATCTTGATATGAATATCTTGTTCTTTGCAGCTTAACAGTACACTTACCTCACTGCCTTCAGGGCTAAACTTGAGCGCATTGCCCAATAAGTTTCTGATCACTTGATTCATTTGCTCCGGATCGCAAAAGGTCATCACGCCTTGAGCTGGCTTTTCAAAACGGATTTTTATTTGTTTCTCAAGCGCAGTCCCAGATACATCTTCAATTCCGCTTTGGATCACATTAACCAGATTGTGAAAGCTTGGATTAAATGGAAAGCGACCTGCGTCTAACTTTGATAAATCAAGCAGATTATTAAGCAGTACCAATAGACGTTCACCACTGGTTTCAATACGAGATAAATACTTTTTTAGCTTGTCCGTCGGTGCTTCAGGAGCCGTTAGCTTATCTAAACCAAAACGTGCAAAACTTAATATAGAGTGCATTGGTGTGCGCAATTCATGGGACATATTGGCTAAAAATTCAGATTTTGATAGATTAGCAGCTTCCGCCGCTTCTTTGGCTTTTTGTAACTGTGCCGTTCGAGCTTGTACTTCAAACTCTAGCAACTCTTTGGTTTCTTCTAGCACTTCTTGTTGCTCTTTAAGCTTTGAAACATTTTTAAAAATGACCGCAAATGCCATATCGCCGTGATGATCGATTTCATTAAACGTTCCCATCAAAGGAATGCTGCGCTCGCCCGCTTTTGGCAAACTCAGCTCACAGTTGAAGTGCTTTAACATACCTATATGCTTCATTAAATCGCGCAATTGCGATACCGATATTTCATCAAAGAGCTCAAAAATCGATAACGGCTGTAATTCTTCTTGTGTAAGTTCAAACAACTCACAACACGCATCATTTGCTTCAAGGATATGGCCCTGACGATTGAACAACATAATCGGATCCGGGGTATGCTTGTAAATCACTCGCAACAGACTATCGCGTTCAATCAAAGCGTCTACCGTATCTTGTAGGCGCTCAACTAACTCTTGATTATGACGCCTCAATAACTCCGTTTGCCATAATTTATGTAGGCTTTGTAACAAATCGCTCTCATCAAACGGCTTGATAAGAATATCCTCAACCCCTTGGCGTACAGCTTCTAACATATCCACTTGATTAACCCGGGAAGTCATTAATAAACAGCGGCAGTTATGATGCACTTGACGTACTTTATTAAACACATCTAAGCCAGTATCTTTCTCTAGATTAAAGTCACAAATAAGGAGATCAACAGAGTGTCGCTCGGCAACTTGCATCGCTTCATTAAGTGTTGTGGCGGTTGTGACAGCCAATTGTGCACCACGCAGACCATTGGCCAAGGCTTCAAGACGAGGAGTGTGATGGTCGACCAGCAACACTTTAGGCAGTACTAAGGTGTTAGTAGAGCCAATCTCCAATAAGCGCTCAAGTAAGCCAGTAATATCTTTATTGGCAAAGAAGGGGTAGATAACAATACCATTTGGTAAGGCACGGTTAATTTCGCTAAACGACTTCAAGTGCTCAGCATTATCAGGTTTAGGTGCCAATAAAACTAACTTATCATGATCCCTCAGTTGATATAACGCTTGGAGCTTACTGGCAGGCACCCCATGAGCAATAACAACAACATCAAATTTATCAAAATCGAGATTTGCTTCCAGACTCCGGTAATGTACATGCTCTACCTCACCACCGAGTAACTCAAATAATACCTTTACTCGCATCGCTTGCACACTGCTGCTGTCAATAATCAGCACTCGATTCATCATAACCAGATCCTTTACCGATAATTCTGGGATCTAGTTTAGTAGAAGAATCACTAGACGCTAAAAAATAGCACTATTTTGATATGCTTGGCACCGCAGCCAAACTCACGCAGCGAAACAAAAATTCAAACAGCAAAGACCAACGGCGTATAAAATTATGCCAGAGACTTGCCCAAAATCGTCAAGCTATAGTGATTACCATCCATGACCGCGACATTGGGTAACTCTCCCCACTTTTTATAACCGTGTTTTTCAAACAAGCGGATACTGGGGTGATTATGAGAAAAGATAAAGCCAAGTAACGTTGTGATATACAGGGTTGGCGCTTGCTGCTCAGCAAAATTCATGAGTTTACTACCTAACCCTTGGCCTTGTGCCGCTTTTGCAAGATAAATACTCACCTCAGCCGTACCATCGTAGGCAGGACGACCATAAAAGCTGCTAAAGCTTATCCATGCAACCACCTCATCCTCCTGCTCTACTACATAAATTGGGCGATTTTGCGTATGTGCGGCGAACCAACTTTGCTTTTGTGCTACGCTTACGGGCTCCGTATCCGCGGTGACTTGGCGGCTCGGTATCGTTTCGTTGTAGATGGCTACAATGGCACAAAGGTCATGCTGTTTGGCGAGTCTAATATTCATGAAAGCTGATCAGGGTAACGAATATTTTCGTATCATAAGAGATAACATAAATAAAAGGAAAGCACTGATGATAAAAAGTCTTTCGATTCTGAGCTTAGCGCTTGGTTTCCTAATCTCGAGTAACGCGTATGCAAAGACATCCAGCTGTGATGATTTTACCAATGTTGAGCTGCGAAAACTGCGTTCTGACGACTCACTTAACCTGTGTGAATTTAAAGACAAGCCACTCCTCATCGTAAACACAGCCAGTAACTGTGGGTTTACTGGTCAGTTTGAAGGCCTAGAGCAACTACATCAAAAATATCAAGATAAAGGCCTGGTTGTACTTGGGTTTCCCTCTGATGACTTTTTCCAAGAAGAAGACGACGAAAAAGAAACTGCAAAAGTATGTTTTATTAACTATGGCGTAACCTTCAATATGTTTGCTACTTCGGAAGTTAGGGGCTCTGATGCCAACCCCATTTTCCAACATTTGAATGAAGTAACAAGTTCTCCAAACTGGAATTTTTACAAATATTTAGTGTCAGCTGATCGGAAGACAATTAAGCGTTTTAACAGCCGCACTAAACCAATGTCTGACGAGCTCACAAGTGAAATTGAAAAACTCTTGCCTAGATAAGCTGATTTTTTAACGTACCTAGATTAGAATAAAGTATGAATAATAAATAATCATCGGAGAAATTATGGCAATCGCTAGTGCAAGACACATCCTAGTAGATAGTGAAGCGCAATGCATGGAGCTCAAAGAACGCATTGCAGCAGGGGAAGATTTCGCAGAAATCGCAAAGCAGTACTCCAATTGTCCGTCGGGCCAAGATGGTGGTGCGCTAGGTGAGTTCGGACCAGGCATGATGGTGCCTGAATTCGATAAAGTGGTTTTTTCAGCCCCAATCAATCAAGTACAAGGGCCAGTGCAAACGCAGTTTGGTTTTCACTTGCTTGAGGTAACCAGTCGTAGCGATTAATTCGCTTGCGAAAAGTTAATCACTTCGCCATCATTCCTTAATACCAACTCGCTACATTTACTGAATGAGCGAAAAGATACTTAGTTGAAGGAATGATGGCATGAAACTTATCGGTTCGAACACCAGTCCATACGCCCGTCGAATTAGAATGTGGGCCGCGGCTAAACAGCTCCCAATGAGCTACCAGCATATAGATATATTTTCCGAAGCAGGCCATGACGAACTTATTTGCCATAACCCTGCCCGTAAGATCCCATTTTTAATAGACGATGCACAACTTATTTGTGATTCCAATCTGATTGTTCGCTATCTCCGTGAAAAACATCAACTTCCATTTCCCAGTTGGGATCAAGAAAATTGGCTGATCCTTATCAATGCCTGTAATGATTCTTTGGTGGAACTGTTACTTAGTAAGCGTTCTGGTTTTGATATTGAGCAAGATAAACTATTTTTTAATCTACAACGGGAGCGAATTGGCCATACTCTGCACTGTCTCAATGAAGAGTGTGTGACAGAAGAGTTTTTACACTGTGATTATCTCCAAATCAGTTTATACTGCCTTATTGATTGGGTTCTATTTAGAGAGCTCGTCGACCTGAGCGATTACATCAACCTAATGGCATTTCATGGCCGTTGGCAAAGCCAAGCAATCGCCCAGCAAACTGATCCACGAAATTGAGAACACCTATGATGAATGAAGAAGAAATTGGCTCAGAAGTCAGTGAGTTTATTGAGCAAATAAAAAATACTGAAAGCGTTTGGGCACTTGGCTCTGATGACGGCGGTATGGTTGTGGTTGACTCAAACCAGTTTGACGAGACTGATGTGTTATTGCTGTGGGATTGTGAAGAAAAAGCGCAAGCTCAATGTCGCGACGAGTGGAGTGAGTTCTCGCCGATGAGTATTGATGTTGAAAGTTTTCTTGACGAATGGGTACTCGACCTAAAAGAAGATGATGCTCTCGTTGGTCTAAACTGGAATGATGATAACGTCTGTGTTGAAATCGAGCCCGTTGGTCTTGCGAGACTACTTGTCGATCTCGAATAAAGGCACACCGCCCCAAGGTGGCACTCACCCCTTGTAAGTGCCGCTATTCTTCCGGCTTTGACACCAAAGCAACTAAAGTCCCTTCAATAGCTCTTACATAGGCTTGCGTCACTCTGCCTTTTTGGTTTGGTGGGCTTAATGGCTCAGCCCCAGCGACAACCGCTTTATCATAGCATTCAGGGACATTTTCACAGCTGATGGTAATTTCAAACCCAAGTGCAGGCTGTTTAGGATGGCAACGAATATAGTCTTGCCTAAACTGTGATTGGGCTAATGGGTGACTGGCAAAGGCGAGTTTCACTTCACCTGTGTCTAACTCACCATAATCCCCTTCATCGGTCATATCAAAAGTGCTCAAGCCAAATGCTTGATAGTAAAAATCCAGCACTTCCTCAACACTTTCTACATAAATCACCGTTTTAGCAAACACCTAAGCCTCACTATCAATAAAACCTAATGTAACTTAACCTGAGTTTTGGGTAAGAAATGAGCTAACTCTTTATTTTTCAAGCTTGTCTAAACCATATACTTGTCTAGCCAGAGAGTTTTAGGGATGACTCCGCTCTCGCGTCCTGCTACCGCCCTGGTACCTACATCCTGTAGGCAAGGCGGATTTACGCACCAATAGCTGGCTATTGGAAGTAAATTCAACAAAGTTAGCGCTGAAACTAGCTGCTAGAAAGGCATTAATTATCCGAAGCTCAGGTTATATATAACTTAAGCACAAATGTTGAGCAAGGTAAAACAAAGCGAGAAAGTTCTGGGTTAAAGTTATACCAATTGTATTAAGTAAATGAGCTATTTTGAAGCGGGGAAATAGCTTTAGTAGCAAGGTAAAAATTTTGCTATTTAGTTGTTCTAAATGAGAAATTTTTAACGAAGCTAATATGATATTTCACTCTTCAAATTGATTGGAGAATTAATTCAATTGGTATTAAATATAGTCGGATGTGGAAAAGGAGTTGATTGGATAGATATGGAACTTATGTTTAGCTCGACACGCTAACCAAATGGTGTCGAGCTAAAATTCTCGCAAAAAGCCTTACGACTTATTGCGGTTTTCTTTTGCGAATGCGCGAAGCTTACGCTTTTGCGATAGCGTCATTTTGTTTGAACGACCAGCGTAAGGGTTATCACCTTCGCGGAACTCAATCTTGATCGGCGTACCCATTACGTTAAGCGCTTTACGATAGTAGTTCATCAAATAGCGCTTATAGCTATCTGGCAGTTCATGCACCATATTGCCGTGGATAACGATACGCGGCGGGTTATAACCACCTGCGTGTGCGTACTTAAGCTTCACCCGACGTCCACGAACCAGTGGTGGCTGGTGATCTGCCTNCATAATACGACGTAACATTGCCGTACTTACTCGCTTAGTCGCTGATTCATAAGCTTCGTCAATCGACTCAAACAAGTGACCAACACCTGTACCATGTAATGCGCTAATAAAGTGCAAACGAGCAAAATCCACAAAGCCCAAGCGTCTGTCTAGCTCAGTTTTGATACGCTCTTTGACATAGTCATCAAGACCATCCCATTTGTTTACCGCAATAACCAACGAGCGACCCGCATTTAGTGCAAAACCAAGTAGACTCAAGTCTTGATCTGAGATCCCCTCGCGCGCGTCTACAACGAGCAATACCACGTTGGCATCTTCAATCGCTTGCAGGGTTTTGATAACCGAAAATTTCTCTACGACATCGCTGACTTTCTTACGCTTACGTACACCGGCGGTGTCGATTAACACGTATTCTTTATCATTGCGCGTCATTGGAATGTAAATTGAATCGCGCGTTGTACCCGGCATATCGTAAACGATAACGCGGTCTTCACCTAAAATACGGTTAGTTAGTGTTGACTTACCTACATTTGGACGACCGATAATCGCGAGTTTAACAGGCTTGTCTTCAAAACCCGTTTTGCCGTCTTCGGCTTCTTCACCTTCAAGGTAAAGCTCGGCGATATCTTCATCATCATGCTCAAGATCTTCATCTTGAGCCGTAAGTTCAGCGATAACCGGTTGTAGCGTCAACTCTAATAATTGAGTAACACCACGACCATGCGCAGCGGCGATCTGTTGAACATCACCAAGCGCCAGCTGGTAAAACTCAGCACAGTTGGAGTCAGCATCAATGCCATCCGTTTTATTGGCGACAACAAAGCAATTCTTCTGTTGTTTACGAAGGTGCTGCGCGATAGCTTGATCAGCAACCGTCATACCTGCGCGCGCATCCACCAAAAATAGCACAATATCCGCTTCTTCAATTGCAAGCAGCGACTGCTCGGCCATTTCAGTTTCAATGCCTTCTTCAGAGCCATCGATACCACCCGTGTCTACCACAATAAACTCGTAGCCTTCATAGTTTGCTTGGCCGTATTTACGGTCGCGAGTCAGACCCGGAAAGTCAGCAACTAACGCGTCACGAGTACGTGTTAAACGATTAAACAGTGTGGATTTACCCACATTAGGTCGCCCAACCAGAGCGATCACAGGAAGCATAGACTACCTCTTTTATAAACAACAAAAGGCTTCGCAAAAGCGAAGCCCCATAAAAAATCTAAAAATTCAGAAAGTTACTGCGGAATTTGAACTGCGCTAAGTTCACCATCACGCGTGTAAACAAATACTTTGCCATCGACCACAATCGGTTCGACGAAAAAACCTGAACTATCAAACTCGGTACGCGATACCAACTCACCAGAGCTCTTATCTAGCCAATGTAAGTTACCTTCCTGATCGCCAACCACTACGTAGTTGCCAGCAACCGTTGGAGCGGTTAAATACCAACCGCGTAGAGCTGGTTGTGTCCAACGTTCAATACCTGAGTTTTTGTCTAGTGCGTACAGTACACCATCGCTATCAACCAAATAAATTACGTCAAGATCGAGTGTAAGGTCTCGGTAACTACTGTACTCACGATCCCACACGACATTACCGCTGCGCACATCAATGGCCACTAGTTTACCATTATAGGCGATAGAATACACATATGCGCCGCTTACAACGGGTTTAGTATCAACATCCACCAAACGTTCAAACTCAGAAGCCCCTTTTGCAATTGCAACATCTGAGCTCCAAGCGGTAAAACCGTTTTCAGCGATAAGTGCTGTTAACTTACCACTTTCTTCGCCAACCAATACACCACCATTCGCGCTGGTCGGTGAGCTTAAACCACGTAATGTCAGCGCAGGGACTTCTTGCTCATAGTGCCAACGCTCTTCACCTGTATCTGGGTGTAGCGCAACCAGCTTGCCTGAACCTAAGTTAACGTAAAGAAGACCATCACCTGCTGCAGGCGCTGACAGCGCTTCACCTGGTACCGACTTACGCCAAACTATTTCGCCGGTTTCACGGTCAAGCGCAAAAACCTGCCCGTGTTCAGAGCCAACATAGAGTTTACCATAAGCTTGTGTGATCCCACCTGACAGCTTCGCACTGTCACTGTCTTCCCATGGCCAAAAGCTCTTATTCTCACGAACATCAACTCGCCACTTTTCTTTACCTGTTTGTGCATCAAATGCAGTCACTATACCTTCACGAGCAGCTGCAAAAACAGTATTCTGATAGCTTACTGGAGATAAACGTGAAAAGTAGTGCTCAACCCCGTCACCAACCCCTTCTTGCCAAACAACGGAGGCGTCGAATTGATTGTTGATCTCAGGGAGTTTTAACTCTTCCTCATCATCACTAGAAGAACAACCAGCGGTGAGTGCTGCAACACATAAAGCCAATGAGGCCATCGTTAACTTCTTCATGGCAACTCCTTAAACCGTTGTCTTTTGTGCAAGATCATCCAGTTTAATTTGCAGCATAGGGTTGCTATTGCCTTCCGCTGCTTCTAATGCCGATTGATAAGCACTACGTGCTTTATCTTTATCGCCTTGAGCAAGGTAAATATCACCTTGGATCTCAGCAAGCTGTGCCTTAAACGCTTCAGGCATTGGCTTAGCCAGTGTTGCAAGTGCTTGTTCATATTGAGACTGAGACGCTTGTACACGTGCAAGTCTTAACAACGCCGTTGCTTTTAGCTCAGCGTTGGCTACATTATCAGCCGCCCAAGTTAGCTTCTCAGCAGCTAGTTTAAGATCGTCTTTGTCGATTGCCTCTTTAGCAGCAACGAAAGCTGCTAACACGGCGTAGTTAGAATCTGCATTTGCAGCAACAAAAGCGTCGCTTTTTGCTAGTACATCGTCACTTTCAACAACCTGGGTGTATGCTTCGGATGCTGCTTCTGCACTCTCGATCTGGCTTTGGTTATACGCTTTCCAGCCATATAAACCACCTAAACCAAGCACAGCACCGACTACAATCGTTGTGCCATTTTCACGGAAAAATCGTTTTATTGCTTCTGCTTGTTGTTCTTCTGTTGAATAAATTTCCATTCTAACCTCTTAGCTTACCAGCTCTGCTAACAGCGTTTTTACTTCTGCAAGTGGTAAGGTGATTTGTTCTTTCTGTTCACGCAGATACTTCACTGTCACTTTGCCTTCAGCGAGTTCATCTTCGCCTAGCACTAGCGCAATAACAGCATCGCTTTTATCTGCACGTTTAAATTGTTTCTTGAAGTTGCCACCGCCACAATGAACCATCACGCGAAGGCCAGCAATATCATCTCGTAATTGCTGTGCAACCACTGGAGCTTGAATAGCCGCTTTGTCACCCATCGCAACGACGTATACGTCTGCATTACGACGAATATCGCCCACACACTCCAACGTCTGTAGCATCAACACTAAACGCTCGATACCCATCGCAAAGCCAACGGCTGGTGTTGCTTTACCGCCAAGCTGCTCTACTAAGCCGTCGTAGCGGCCGCCAGCACATACTGTGCCTTGAGAACCTAAGCTTGTCGTCACCCACTCAAATACGGTGCGGTTGTAGTAATCTAGGCCACGTACCAGCTTTTCATTAACTTGGTATTCGACGCCAGCTGCGTCTAAACGTTCACACAAATTAGCAAAATGTTCGCGTGATTCATCATCTAAGTGTTCAGAAAGCTTAGGCGCATCAACAAGTACAGCTTGTACCTCTGGATTTTTGCTATCCAACACACGCAGTGGATTGCTATACATACGGCGCAGACTATCTTCATCAAGCGCTTCTTTGTGTTGCTCCAGATATGCAATCAAAGCATCACGATATTCAGCACGCGCTTCATTTGACCCCAAAGAGTTGAGCTCAAGCGTAACATGGTCTTGAATGCCAAATTGCTGCCATAGACGCGCCGTCAATAAGATCACTTCGGCATCAATATCTGGTGTTGCTATACCAAAGGTTTCAACGCCAAATTGATGGAATTGACGGTAACGGCCTTTTTGCGGTCTTTCATGGCGGAACATAGGTCCCATATACCAAAGGCGCTGTTCTTGGTTGTATAGCAAACCATTTTGATTACCCGCACGGACGCACACTGCTGTGCCTTCCGGACGTAGCGTTAAGCTATCGCCATTACGGTCATCAAAGGTATACATTTCTTTTTCGACGATATCGGTGACTTCACCGATAGAGCGTTTAAATAGATCGGTCGACTCAACGATTGGAAAACGGATCTCTTGATAGCCAAATGCCGCTACTGTGTCTCTTAACACCGATTCTACTTTCTGCCAGACCTGCGTGTCACCTGGCAGACAATCATTCATTCCACGGATTGCCTGAAGTTGTTTAGTCACTGAAAACCCTAACTTAAATTTGTCACCAATCGATTTACTACTACTTGAGCCTTTAACTAAATACGCTCAAACAGTCTCATCGCATTGGTTTTATTTCTTTAATGCCATTTATCGTCGTGCAGTTTAGCACGCCGTGAGAAAGCGCGAAAATTCGCTTATCTTAACGATTACGCCGGTATCAGTCGATGATTTTTACATCGATTTTTTCTTCGCTTTCTTTTTTCTCTACATATTCTCGGATCTGAGATTCTAATTGAGCAACGATATCATCATTATCAATCCGTGTTTTTTGGCGCTCGCCATTGATATAAAGGCCTGAACGACGATTTGCGCCAGCAAGACCCAAATCACTGACGAGTGCTTCGCCAGGGCCATTTACTACGCAACCTATCACAGACACCGAAATAGGTGTGACGATATCTTCTAATCGCTCTTCCAGCTGATTCATTGTATTCACTACATCAAACTCTTGACGGGAACAACTTGGGCAAGCAATAAAATTAATGCCGCGCGAACGAATTCGCAGTGACTTTAGAATATCAAAACCCACTTTGATTTCTTGCACCGGATCAGCCGCAAGTGAAACACGTAATGTATCACCAATCCCTTCCGCAAGTAACATACCTAGACCAACTGCCGATTTAACCGAGCCAGCTCTAAAACCACCTGCCTCGGTGATCCCAAGGTGCAGAGGTTGATCTATTTCTTTTGCCAGTAATCGATACGCGCCAACGGCTAAGAACACGTCGGAAGCTTTTACTGAGACTTTAAACTGATCAAAGTTATGGCGCTGGAGAATTTCGACATGTCGCATCGCAGACTCAAGCAAGGCTTCAGGTGTTGGTTCACCATACTTTTCTTGCAAATCGCGTTCTAGTGAGCCGCCATTTACGCCAATACGAATCGGGATGTTGTACTCACCCGCCGCGTCAATCACTGCACGAATACGATCTTCACTGCCAATATTTCCAGGGTTTATTCGCAAGCAATCGGCACCGTATTTCGCCACTTGTAACGCAATACGATAATCGAAGTGAATATCTGTAACGAGCGGAATATCCACTTGCTCTTTAATGCTTTTGAATGCTTCAGCCGCATCCATTGTCGGCACAGAGACACGAACAATATCCGCTCCGGCATCTTGGATAGCTCTAATTTGTGCCACCGTCGCATCAACATCTAAAGTATTGGTGTTAGTCATAGACTGTACAGCTATCGGTGCGCCATCACCAATAGGCACATTACCGACATAGATCCTTGTTGATTTTCTACGCTTTATAGGTGGTTCTGAAAACATGCTGACTACTCTGTTAACGGTAAATTGAATTTAGCTAGACGGTTTTTAGTAAACGCAGGCAATGACACTGGTTTGCCGTCAAGCGTGACCTCTACGGCCTGATGCTTGCCGAGTATAACAGAAAAAGGGGCCTTACCTTCAACTGTCATAGTATATCCCGCTTTTTTAACGCCAAACGCAACACGCTCTTGCGTTGCGTCAAACATCTCAACCCAGCTTTCTTCGTTGAAGTACATAACTACCGTGCTCAATGCGGGGTCTCGTTTTGCCGCTTGTGGTTTCGCTTCAACAAGCACTGAAACCTCCGTTTCGTTCGCCTGCGGCTCGCTTTGCGACGCTGTGCTATTGTTTCGCTCAGTAGGTACTGCTAACTCATCGGTTGCAGGTGTTGCGACATTTTCAACTGGCGTATCAAGCTGAGTGGCGGGCGTTTCAGGCACCACTTCTTGCTCTGAGCTATTGGTCTGCCAAAACCAAAATGCCGACGACCCTAGCACGATAGCCAGTACGATGTAGCTCACCATCATTAGGCGGTTATCATGGGCTTCTTTGTGAGTGCGGCGAGAAAAGCTTTGCATCCGCTTTTTCTGTGGCGGCAACTCTGGTGATTGATATCTAGCCAGTACTTCTGTCGGATTCAACCCCAGTAGCGCAGCGTAATTTTTAATATAGCCACGCACAAAGGTTTCAGGCCCTAGATCTTGGTAGTCATCCTGCTCGAGCTTGGTAAGCTGGGCATGGGTCATCTTTAAGCGCGATTCAATTTCAGCGAAACTGATCCCAGCATTTTGTCTCGCCGTTGCTAAAGTTTGCCCGAGTGAAGGCTGCTCTTGTTCAGGTGCTTCCTGCTCTTTCATTGTTTGGTTCATAAAACGTAATTTGTTGGGTCTACAATTAATAATCCGTGGCCTGCTTGCAGCGCCACATCAGGAGTAAGTTCATTCCATCGCATAATTTCATCGATCAACACACCATATCGATCGGCAATACTGAGCAAAGTATCTCCCGCCGCAATTTCATGCACAACATTGGGGTTGTTAAGATACACCTTTTGACCTGCGTACAATCTTGCAGATTCCCGCACTTGATTATATTCCATCAATTCAACCATTTTAATGTCGTATTTGACTGAAATACTAAACAGGTTTTCACCTGCAATAACAGTATGAAAAGGCACCTGAGGAAGCGCAACGTCACGATTTAATAGCGGTACACTTGTACTGCTTGATAATGTAGTCGCTAGCACTTGAGGCTCACGTGAGCGAGGACTAAATGTGACTTCCGATGGATCCGGTTGATAAAACTCAACCCGAGTTTCAGAATCCGAGCTACTGTTCACTAAAGACGTACTTTTTGCCACTTCAGGTTTTGCCGAAGGCGCAAAATTATTGGCCTCAACGGGTGAATCAACGGTGAATGATTGCGTTGAATTCGATTGCGTTTTCTTACGTTTAATTTTAATTTTTGGATTCGCAACAATATGACTGGGCGACGCCTCGGCAAGCTTATTTAACTGTGCTTCTCGATAGCGATTACGTAACCGTTCAAATTCACTTGCAGCGATATTATTCGTTAAGATAAGCCCTGCTTGGGCAGATTTTGGGTAACTTTGCACCAATGTTGTAGCGATGTCTTGCGCCTTCTGTAAGTGGCCCATTTGCATATGTACTAAGTGCCCAAGCATTAAGCTTCTTGGTGAAATAAATCCACGCTTGGCAACATTATCAAGCACATCTTCAGCTCTCAAGAAATCACTGCGAGCATAGTATAGGCCCGCGAGCGCAAGTTGCGACGACATCTGCTGAGCGTTATGCTTAATCGCGCTTTGCAGATATTCCTCAGCCAAGGAATACTCATTTTGTTTCAGCGCACACAACGCCAAGTTTTCATAGCTTGCCGATACCCGCAAATAACTTGGTACCTCTATCGCTTTGAAAAAATATTGGCTCGCCTTGTCATACTGTCCTACTCGACAAAGAAAAGTGCCATAGTTGTTTAGCGTGTCGGGGTTATCTGGCTCAATATCCAAAGCCGCCTGATAGGCATTATCAGCGCGTTGTTGCTCACCCACCTGCTCGTAATAATACGCCAATGTATAATGGGCTTCGGCCAGTTTTGGCGCTAACTGTAATGCCCGTTCTAAATTAAATTTGGCTGAGGTGGTGTTACCTGAGTTGAGATATTGAAGTGCCAGTGCAATGCGAGTTCTTGCGGCGTTGGTGTTATTGACTTGTTGTTCGGCCACAGGACGCCCATCGGAGCGATAACTACTCTCCGTCACACAACCTGACAGAACTAAACTCGCGCCTGCGAGAATGGATGCAGCCAATCCTGTTTTGCGATAATTTCGCGATTGCATCACTCACCTTTGAATGCCACTGGGTTCTATGTGTGCCCTATATTACCCAAAAGGCTAAGAGATTCATCTATTTTTTACCAGATAGTCAGAACTTATCTGTGGTTAAGATGAAATGAGCTGGGAAAACCCAGCTCATGAATATCATTGTGCGCTCACATTGACAGCAATGGTGTTATCGTCACGCTGCTTTTTCTTGGCTAAACGTTTGGTTCTGTCTACAACATCACCCACTAGCTGTCCACATGCAGCATCAATGTCATCGCCACGGGTGCGACGAACGATACAGGTAAGTCCTGCTGCTTGTAACACCTTAGAAAATCTATCGATGCGGCTGTTGCTAGAGCGACCATACTCATTACCCGGGAACGGGTTAAAGGGGATCAAGTTAATTTTTGACGGCGTGCCTTTGAGTACTTGTACTAATTCATGGGCATGATCTGTACTGTCATTCACGTCTTGTAGCATCACATACTCAATGGTGACGTCTTTATTTGCTTTAGAACCATCGATATAGCGACGACATGCTGCTAGGAACTCTTCAATCGGATACTTTTTGTTGATTGGTACAAGCACATCACGTAGTGGATTGTTTGGCGCATGTAGCGAAATTGCCAATGCCACATCAATCTTTTCTTTCAAGATATCAAGTGCCGGTACCACACCTGATGTACTTAGCGTAACGCGGCGCTTGGATAAACCAAACGCCCAATCGTCCATCATCAATTCCATCGCCGGTACTACGTTATTTAGGTTTAACAGAGGCTCACCCATACCCATCATAACGATGTTAGTAATTGGACGTTTAGTGCTATCGCCTTTATGTAGACCAATGTCGGTTGCCACGCGCCAAACCTGACCAATGATCTCAGACACTTTTAAGTTACGGTTAAAGCCCTGCTGCGCTGTTGAGCAAAAAGTACACTCTAGCGCACAGCCAACTTGAGAAGACACACACAGTGTCGCTCGGTCTTTTTCAGGGATCCACACGGTTTCAACTTCTTGGCCGCCCTCGAGTAATAGAGCATATTTAATGGTACCGTCAGAAGCCTCTTGCTTTACTGAAATTTCAGGCGCCTTAATCTCACACTCAGCTTGCAAACGCGCACGCAACTTTTTGTTCAGATTGCTCATATCATCAAAGTTATCGATACCAAAATGATAAATCCATTTCATCACCTGATCCGCGCGAAACGGCTTTTCGCCATATGATGCAAACAACTCGCGCATCCCCTCGCGATTTAAATCAAGTAAGTTAATTTTTTTCTCAATAGTGGTCATGAACAACCTCGGTTAAAGACGGTAAGAACAGCTAAATTGCCAACAACGCATTGTACAAAAAAGCAGCAAACATCACAAATAATGTAACGTGTTTTGTGAAGTAGTGTGATTACTTTACAAAGCACGCTTATCCCCCAACTTAGCTACGGGACAAAAAAAGGGCTCGAAAGCCCTTCTTTGGCACCAAGTCTCGAATTAACGAGTACGTGGGCAGATCTCTTCTTCAGCGAAGAAGTAAGCGATTTCGCGAGCAGCAGACTCTGGCGCGTCAGAACCGTGTACTGCGTTCTCGTCGATGCTGTCTGCGTAGTCAGCACGTAGCGTACCAGCTAGCGCTTCAGCAGGGTTAGTAGCACCCATGATTTCGCGGTTTTTACGAACTGCATCTTCACCTTCAAGCACCTGAACCATTACTGGACCAGAAGTCATGAAAGAAACTAGTGCACCAAAGAAAGGACGCTCTTTGTGCTCTGCGTAGAAACCTTCAGCTTTCTCTTGAGAAAGGTGAACCATTTTTGATGCAACGATTTTAAGACCAGCAGACTCAAAACGGTTGTAGATAGCACCGATGTGGTTTTTAGCTACAGCATCAGGCTTGATGATTGAAAAAGTGCGCTCTAAAGCCATCTTTTTTGCTCCAAAATATTATTGTGAATATTAACGGGCGCGAATTATACGTGTTTTGGTAGAAAAAACCTACTATCTCACGCCGCTTTCTTTGCGAAGAAACGAAAGTTTGGTGAATTATTTGTCGATTAAATACGCAGAATTGCCAGCAGAAGCCTTAACAGTAAGGTCACTTGCCTTTCCTTGCGCAATGTCAAAAAACCTGATCTACATCAAAATTACTTACTTAGCTTTCTTCTATACTGCGCCGCTTTTTAGAATCAGCACGCGAAATCACTCAACAGCTGACCCGTAATTAGGGCCTGTTGTTCTTTCAAGTTTGTTTTTGCAGCAGTTTGATTGGTATTTATACAAGGCAGAGCCTGCGTAGCATAGTTGTTCTATGTGAGTCAGGCGATAAAGACTTTGCGCTCCTGCAAAGTCACCTTACCCCACATCCTTGTGGGGCAACACAGAAGAAATGCCAATCAAGCGCAGCCCTTTGGGTTCACCTGAGTGCGCTTTGTTCATTGTTGCTCAACTTTTGCCTAGATTACTAGGCGGCAAGTCGAGCGTCGCGACCAAAACACACTCAGGAGAACAAAAATAAAACAGCAAAGGTCAACAGGCCCTAGTTCAATGTATGAGGTAAACCATGTTTGTACCAGAACTTCTCTCTCCTGCCGGCAGTTTAAAGAATATGCGTTACGCTTTTGCGTACGGTGCCGATGCTGTTTACGCTGGACAACCAAGATACAGTCTACGCGTACGTAATAACGAATTTGACCTAAGTAACCTCGAAATCGGTATTAACGAAGCCCACCAGCAAAATAAAAAGCTCTATGTCGTATCAAATATTGCGCCGCACAACGGAAAAGTGAAAACTTACTTACGTGATATTGAGCCTGTTATCGCGATGAAGCCAGACGCGCTTATCATGTCCGATCCCGGGCTAATTATGTTGGTGCGCGATAAGTGGCCAGACATGCCAATTCACCTATCCGTACAAGCGAATGCTGTTAACTATGCAGCGGTACAATTTTGGGCCAAACAAGGGGTTGAGCGGGTTATTCTTTCTCGCGAGTTGTCGCTACAAGAAATAGAAGAAATTCGTACATTGTGTCCAGACACTGAGCTTGAAGTGTTCGTTCATGGTGCCTTATGCATGGCCTATTCTGGTCGCTGTTTATTGTCGGGTTATATCAACAAGCGCGATCCAAACCAAGGTACGTGTACCAATGCCTGCCGCTGGAGCTACGATGTCAAACCTGGTCAAGAAAACGAAACCGGGGATGTTGTCCATAAGGTCGATCCAAAAGCGATTATTCCAACCTTAGGGAAAGGTCAACCAAGCGACGAAGTGTTTATGCTCGAAGAGCAAGGCCGCCCAGGTGAATACATGCCAGCATTTGAAGATGAGCATGGTACTTACATCATGAATTCCAAAGATTTACGTGCTGTCCAGTATGTTGATCAACTCACTCGCATGGGCGTGCACAGCCTTAAGATCGAAGGCCGAACCAAGTCATTTTATTACGTTGCCCGCACCGCACAAGTCTATCGTAAAGCCATTGATGATGCTGTTGCAGGTAAACCATTTGACCCAAGCTTAATGAAAACCCTAGAAAACCTAGCCCACCGAGGATATACCGAGGGCTTCTTGAAACGTCATGTACATCAAGACTATCAAAATTACGACTACGGTCATTCGGTGTCTGACCAACAGCAGTTTGTTGGTGAAGTGCTAGGTCGCACTAATAATAGTCTCGTTGAGATTGAGGTTAAAAACAAGTTCTGTACTGGTCACAGCTTGGAATTGATGACGCCTAAGGGCAATATTCACTTTAATCTTAAACACATGGAAAATAAAAAAGGCGAAGCGATAGATGACGCCAAGGGCTCTGGTCATATCGTCAAAATTCCACTGCCAGAAGACATAGACTTAAATCACGCCATTTTAATGCGCAATTTAGGCCAAAGTGAGGACACTCGTAATCCTTTTAAAAAGGCATAACGATGGCATTACTGATTAATGATAAATGTATCAACTGTGATATGTGCGACCCTGAGTGTCCTAATCAAGCTATTTACATGGGCGATAAAATTTATCAAATTGACCCTGACAAATGCACTGAATGCGTTGGCCATTACGATACACCAACCTGTGTGAGTGTCTGCCCCATTGATTGCATCAAACCAGATCCAAACCACAAAGAAAGCCTTGATCAGTTAGCCGAAAAATACCTTCGGCTCACTGAATAACAAAGTGAAGCCACGCGCTTCACCTTGTTAATCTTTCAACAAGTTTCTTCATACCTCGCGATAAAGGTTTCCAAACCTAAGGTTTGGATAAGGAATGAGCTAGCTCATTGTTTTTAAAACTACATTAAATTATTTTCTTATCTAGCCAGAGCGTTTTGGGGATAACACCGCTTCCGCATCCAGCTCTCGCTAAGGTACCTAATTCCTGTAGGCAAGGCGAATTTACGCACCAATAGCTGGCTATTGGAAGTGAATTCAACACAGTTAGCGCTAANAACTGGCTGCTAGAAAGGCATTAATTATCCGNAAGTTCAGGTTTCTTACGCCTCTTGTCGAAATTTCAAATAGATATACTACAGTTAAAGCAGAGTATTAGGACTTTTAAAGCGTATTTAATTTTCGCAGTTTTAGTGCACTTTCACCGTCTTAAGGACGGATGTTTTTTATATGAATAGGCTTCACCTTGAGGTAAGGAAATAACATGGATTTGAACTCATTTGAGTCATTTTTTAATAGCGCGTACATGCCACATGGTCATTGTTATTTGTGGCAACCTCATCTGCTATGGACCAATGTTATCTCCGATATCTTGATAGCTGCCGCCTACTTTTCTATTCCCATGGCGATTATGATTTATGCAAAACAACGCCCTGACGTTGGCAGAAATTGGGTCTTTGTGTTGTTCTGTAGCTTCATTACCTTATGTGGACTAACGCACTTAATTGGCGTTTATACCGTTTGGCATGGCGCTTATGGTATTCATGGCATTTCAAAAGCAGTCACAGCGTTTATCTCAATGGTAACGGCGGTTTATCTTTTTAGACTTATCCCAAGCGCCGTCGCAATCCCAACTCCCAATCAATTCCATGGCGTGACCGCAAGGCTCAAACGTATTACCGATGAAAAGCAGGCGCTTCATTCACAACTCGACCAACACAGAGTTACCGAGTTTATGCTCAACGCCTTACCCACCAGTACCTTGCTACTTGACCAGCTACTCACCGTGAGTAAATGCAATCCTTATTTCTATCGTGAGCTTGGGTACGACACGCCTGATGCGTTAATTGGACTGAGATTACACGATATCGTCAATTTGGATGATCCATTCGATAGCTTAGAGTCCATTAGCCAATCTCTACTCAATCAAAACGATTACAGTAAAGAAGCGCTGTGCCATGTGAAAGACAAATTTGGCAATCAAATCCCGATGGAGATGCGCTTAGTACAAGAGCCCCACGACGGCGCTAATCTCATTTTAGCAGTGTTTAATAACCTATCGTCACTTAAACACACAGAGCAAGCACTCGCAGAATCCACCGAGCAAATGAAGCGTGCAATCGGTGCAACCGAAGATGGCATTTGGGAGTGGAACGTTATCGACAACAGCGTCAGCTATTCATCTCGTTTAAAAACCATGATAGGTAAGCGCGACGACGAAAAAGTCACCTATGACGACTGGTTTGCACATATTCATCCAGACCATCAAGACAAAGTACAAGATGCCATAGACCATCACTTTACCACCAAAGCGCAATATTTTGTCGAGTATTTAGGGCGTGATAACAAAGGAGAATACGCTTGGTTTTCCGCCGTAGGCAACAGCCAGTTTGACGACCACGGTAGAGCGTTGGTGATGTCAGGGGCACTTAGGAATATCCATCAGAAAAAATCCCTTGAGCTGCAAATCGCGGAAAAAAACAAAATACTCAATGCCATCTACGAAGGCGCAAGTCAGGCTATTTGGCTATTAAAGGTAGAAGAAAACCAGACTTTTCGGTTTCTTGAATACAATAAGTTCGCCTGTTTGCGCACTGGCGTAAAACTCGAGCAAATACTAGGGAAAACCCTTCATGAACTTAGAGATACCGCGTTGGAGGCTGAGCTGGTAGACCGAATCGAAAAAAACTACCAACTTTGCGTTGAGGTCGCAAAACCCGTAGATTACACCGAAATGGTACCATTCAAAAATAAAGAATATTGGTACCAGACGACTCTTTATCCACTCAAAGACAGTAAAAATCAAGTTGAGCGTATAGTTGGTATTGCTGTCGATATTACAGCGCGAAAGTTCGCAGAAAAAGAGTTGGAAGACAATCAACACTTTTTGCAACGAATGATAGATTCTGCTGTGTGTGGCCTTTATCTCTACGACTTTAAGCTTCACAAAAACACGCGTATAAATAAGCGTTACACCCAGCTATTGGGTTATACTTTTGAGGAACTCATCGATGCAAATTTGGAACTGTGTTTTCATGAAAGCGAACGCGCACTCGTTTACGAGCATATTGATGAAGTGAGAGCCAGCCAAGACGGTGAACTTATCCCGATAAAGTATCGTTTCAGACACAAAGAAGGGCATTGGGTTTGGTGTTACTCTGTCGATACCGTGATCACTCGAGATCACAATGGCGAGCCAGAGTTGATGCTAGGTACTTTTGTTGACATGACCGAGCACACCGAATTGCTATTACAGCTGCAAGAATCCAACGCCCACCTTGAGCACTTTGCTTATATTGCTTCTCATGATTTGCAAGAGCCACTCAGAAAGATCACCGCTTTTTCAGACAGTTTGGCGCAAAGAGTTACGCCAGAACTAAAAGACTACGACGATGCAAAGTTTGAAATAGAGCGCTTGGTAGATGCCAGTCAACGAATGCGGATCATGATTCAAGACTTACTCAAATTATCACGCTTGCATTCCCATGAGCTAAAGCTACAAACAACCAATCTAAATTTGTTGCTAGAAGATATCTCTGAAGTGATGAGCTTTAGTATTGAGGAGAGCAGCGCAGAAATTAAACTCGAGAATGGTGATTTACCTATCGAGCTTGATCCTTCTCTTTTTCTTCAAGTGCTGCAAAACTTAATCAGTAACAGTATTAAATTTAAGTCACCAGAACTTACGCCAGTGATCCAAATTTACACTAGCCAAACAGGCCATGAAACGATGATCCATTACACAGATAATGGGCTTGGGATCCCAAAATCTCGACGTCAGCAAATCTTTGAACCGTTCAGGCGTTTTGGCACCACACAAGAGTATGGCAGTGGTATTGGGCTCGCGCTATGCAAACAAATCGTAAAACTACATGGCGGCACAATAAAGTGCCTGCAAAGTGATGACGGCGCTTTATTTGAAATCACATTGCCAAAAGAAGTGAAGGAGTAATAATGGAACTGTTATTAGTTGAAGATGATCCAGATGATGTCTACTTTTTTAAAAGAGCATATAGCAGTCTTACCAATGCGCCAGAGCTTAAGATTTTTTCTGATGGTCATGAACTGTTGTATTACCTCGACTCTATCTCAACCTATGATCAAGTTATTTTATTGGATTTAAACATGCCAAAAATGAGTGGCTTTGAAGTTATGGAAGCTTTAAAAAATGAAAAAGTTGCCGATAAATTAATAACGGTATGCTATACCACCTCCACTCACCACAGTGACATTCGTAAAGCATATCAATTGGGTGCTAAGTCATATATTACCAAGCCCGGACGCTTAAGTGATTTAGAGTCGTTGATCAAATTAATCAAGCAGTATTGGTTTGACAATAACTGTATTGTGCAAGGGTAACTATGAATACATGGCTGATTTATCTTCTTGAAGACAACGATGAAGATGCTTATTTAGTGAAGCGCACACTTGCAAGTACTGATGGTAGACAAAAGTTTAACGTTAAACACTTCAAAAATGTAGAGCAACTTGAAATTGCTTTAAACACAGTCAAGCCAGAAGCCATCCTTATCGATTTAAATATCGATGAGAGCCAAGGTCTTACGACGCTGATTAAAGTAAAACAGTTGCCCCTCAGCGCCCCTATAATCGTGCTAACTGGGGTATCTGAAACACTGTTTGGCGAAAAGGCAATTCAACTTGGTGCGCAAGATTATATCCCAAAACACGAAGTGAGCGGCCCACTACTGGCACGTACAATCACCTTCTCAAAAGAACGCTATGAGATGCAGCGGAATCTAGAGAACCTAGTGGTGATGGATAGACTCACTATGCTACATAACCGCGGCGCGTTTGATAACGAGTTAGAAAGAGCGATTTCTGAATCAGAGCGGTATGGTCATCGATTTGGTGTGTTGTTTATTGATCTCGACAATTTTAAACCAGTTAATGATCAACTTGGTCATCAAGCAGGCGATCAATTGCTAAAAATACTGGCGGCAAAACTTAAAATGTATAAACGTGCTTCGGACTTTGTAGCACGCTACGGTGGTGATGAATTCGTTGTTATCGCCCCTCACCTAACCGAAAAAAATCAGTTACGAAAACTTGCTCAGCATAAGTATGACTTGCTCAGTGATAGTTACTGTCTCCAGGATGAAAATGCAAATATCCGCGAAGTAAAGCTGGACTTAAGTATCGGTGCGGTGATTTATCCAACTGATGCCATATCAGCAGAAGAGTTAGTTGCTAAAGCAGATAAAGCTATGTATCACGCGAAGACGAATCAATTACCTTACGCGTTATACTCAGATGCGGGACTCACAGCAAAATAGTAAAGTAAGGAGTGTACTAATCGACTCTATTTTGAACGTATTGTTTGTCGGCTTTTCTCTTAATGTGGCTGCCTCTTTCGACAAAAGGCAAAACATTACGGCTATCTCACCCCACCTTTCTTTTAGCAACTCTTCTAGTTGAGGCTGGGTAATTAGCCATTTCATAGCAACTTCCACATCACACCACTTTCTTTTTATAGTCGCTTTTATAAAAACTCCAATCTATCAGGCAAAAATTTAAACTCCTCACTCAATGAAATCACATTCAAAACTTTTATTTTACAAAATACTCACATTTATGTATAACTTAATTGAACAAAAAACAAACAGAAAGGATACAACATGAAACGCCACTATCTATTAGCGTGTTTAGTCGCGCTCCTCTCACATCAGGCAACAGCTGCCGGTCAGCATGACTCTGTAGCTATGCCTGAATTTACTGTTGAACACATCAGTGCCTTACCGATTTCTAGTGTAATGACAGTAAACCCTGAACTGTTTCTTTTCAGCAATGCTTTACAGCAAGTAGATTGGCAGCAAGTGCTTGACAGCACGGCACCACATTTAAGCGACAAGCTTGAAGTGATCTTGCACTATGCTGGATACGCCAGTATTAGCCCTAAGTTATTGCTGGCACTAATGGAACTTGAGTCAGGTGTGATCAGCAACCCAGATAAACAATCTCTGGCAGCACCGTTTGGTAAACTCTCCCATGAACATGGATTTGATGCGCAAGTAAAAGATGTAGCGCTTAATCTAAGTGCGAGATACTACGCATTTCAAAAACTTCGTGATGAAGGCAAAGCTAAAAAATTACCAGCAGTAAACGAAGCAACTGTTGCACTTGCGGATCTGACACACGCATCGGCAGGTGCCCTATTCAGTACTTACCAAGCTTTATTTAACGGTGAGTCATTGGCATTAAAAGCGGACAACAACATCGCTTTTAATGAACAAGCTTCAATACAAGCGATATCAGCTGCTAGCTTTAGCATGAGTTTCCCATGGCCATCCGGTTACGCTTGGTATAGCGGTGGTGCACACTCAAATACAGGCTCTGGTTACCCTTACTCATCGCTTGATTTTAATAACGGCTCAGGTGGCTGGGGAAGTAATACACCTTGGGTTCAAGCAGCGCATGGCGGCACTGTGACTCGCTACTCAGCTTGTAACATTCGAGTGACTCATTCAAGCGGCTATTCGACTCAGTATTACCATATGGAAAGTTTGCAATATAACACTGGCGATGTCATTTCTGCAGGCGCTTGGCTTGGCCGTTACGCGGATGATAAAGCAACAGCATTGTGCCAAGGTGGTCAATCAACAGGTCCTCACGTTCACTTTTCTCTACTGTACAACGGTGGACATATTTCGCTGCATAATTGGTACATCAGTGGCTATCGTATAGATGTGGGTAACTCCAACTATGACGATAACTGTAATCGCTTCTTTTTTGAGAAGAATGGGTATCGTACTTGTGCATGGCGTGCGTTATATAAGTAACATGAGCTTGCATAATCATGGTATTAGGCTCAACTTTTTTGTTTGAGCCTAATAAAAAACTTAAAATTTTTGTAAAACAAATGTATATTAAATTCAATCAAGAATAAAAAAGGATTTAATGCTTCTATGTTTGCAAAGGAATATTCCAACAACTCGCTAGCATGGCAAGATCGAGCATTTTTTATTCTAACTCATGCTCGAGCCAATACCAGCTCCACCAATTATACTGTGCTTATCAAAGTGCTAGAGACACTAGGACATACAGTCAAAGTTGATACTCGACTACCAGAACACGCGCAACGCGAACAAATCGCGTTATTTTTGGTAGATACAGAACACCGAGATTGTAATGAACTTATCAGTGCTGAAGTAAAACTCTTGGCAGCTAAACACAAAGTACTACTCTTTAATGCCAATGAAGACAGTGTTAATGAAAAAACGGCACTACTTGGCAATGTGAAAGGCATACTTTATCGCAACGCTCCGCCAGAGACGTTATTTCAAGGATTAAGCAGTGTGCTCAAAGGCGAGCTTTGGTTTTGTCTTAGTGCTATTTCAGAGGCATTTAGCGAACTGATTGCCGCCGTACCACAAGCATTGCCTAACAGCGACATTATCTTAAGTAATGAAGAGTTAAATATGCTTACCGGCAGAGAAAAATCGGTGATCAAGCTTATTGCTGCTGGTGCTAAAAACGAAGATATCGCAGATAGACTAAACATCAGTAGCCACACAGTTAAAACGCATATCTACAGCGCATTTAAAAAAACCAATTCACGTAACCGTGTTGAGCTTGCTAATTGGGCGCTACGCCATATACCAATCGTGAGTTTGAATTAAGAGCTGTGTAAAGACACACAATAAAACCGAGATAAAAGAGAAGTGAATGAATGGCTAGCATGGTGCTAGCCATCAGCAGCAAACCGTAGATCTTACCGTTACGCTACACCGTAGTTATCACGGTATGCTTTAACTGCATCTAAATGCGCATCCATACCACCTTGTTGCTCAAGGTAAGTGATCAGATCAGCCAATTTCACGATAGACACCACTTGAGTATTAAAGTCGCGCTCAACTTCCTGAATAGCAGAAAGCTCAGCTTTGCCTTTTTCTTGGCGATCTAATGCGATTAATACACCGGCAAGATCTGCACTATTAGCGGCAATGATCTCCATCGACTCACGAATAGCAGTACCCGCTGTGATCACATCATCAACTAGCATAATACGACCTTCAAGTGCCGATCCCACTAAGTTACCGCCTTCACCGTGCTCTTTCTTTTCTTTACGATTAAAACAATAAGGCACATCTTTGTTGTGATGATCGGCAAGTGCAACCGCAGTCGTTGTCGCAATAGGAATACCTTTGTACGCAGGGCCAAACAACACATCAAACTCAATGCCAGCATCTTCCAATGCCGAAGCATAGAAACGACCTAAACGAGCCAGATCACGACCTGTGTTAAACAAACCTGCATTGAAAAAATAAGGGCTAGTACGGCCAGACTTTAACGTAAACTCACCAAATTTAAGCACCTGTTTTTCTAAGGCAAATTCAATGAACTCTTTTTGATACTGTTTCATGTTTTTCCTACTGAGTGTTGATTACGCTAACGCTTGCTTTTGTAGATCAATGATCTCGCGAATTGAGTGTTTTGCAAGACCAAGTAACTCATCTAGCTCGTCGAACGAGAAAGGTTCGCCTTCAGCAGTACCTTGTACTTCAATTAACTTACCAGTTTCAGTCATGATCACGTTCATGTCTGTCTCTGCTTCTGAATCTTCAAGATACTCAAGATCGGTAATTGGCTGACCTTTATAAACCCCAACCGAGATTGCCGCTATCATAAACTTTAATGGGTTTACATTGATCATGCCTTTGGCACGCATGTGCGTTAGTGCATCTACCAATGCCACACAAGCACCGCTAATTGACGCCGTACGTGTACCACCGTCCGCTTGAATAACATCACAGTCGATAGTAATGGTATTCTCACCTAACGCTTTTAAATCAACTGCGGCACGTAATGCACGCGCGATTAAGCGTTGAATTTCCATGGTACGGCCACCTTGTTTGCCACGCGCCGCTTCACGGTTGTTGCGCGTATGTGTAGAGCGCGGAAGCATACCGTATTCTGCGGTGATCCAGCCCTTGCCTTGACCTTTCATAAAGCGTGGTACACCCGCTTCTACAGAAGCCGTACATAACACTTTGGTGTTACCAAACTCTACCATTACTGAGCCTTCAGCGTGCATTGTATAGTTACGAGTAAATGTAACCGGCCTGATCTGATTTGCAGTTCTTTCGCTTGGACGCATCCACGTTCCCCCATCATCAAAATTTGCCGTACATTATAAAGGGATCATAGAGACTATGCCACGCGATCCGACTAAAAATAAAATTCACTTTAGGGCGGTGTGGAAATTCGGCTATAATGCTCCGGTTAAACCAAGCTAATTTAGGGACTTTATATGATCCATAGTATGACCGCCTACGCCCGCAAAGAAGTGAAAGGTGACTGGGGCACTGGGGTTTGGGAAATTCGTTCAGTTAATCAACGCTACCTCGAAACCTTTATCCGCGCACCAGAACAATTTAGAGGCTTAGAGCCAGTAATACGTGAACGCCTGCGTAAACACTTGCAACGCGGCAAAGTTGAAGTATTCCTAAAGTTCACCGCAAATCCTGCGCACGTTGGCCAACTAACCGTCAACGAATCGCTCGCAAAGCAACTTGTTGAAAGCGCAAAGTGGCTACAATCACAAAGCGGTGGTGATATCAATCCAGTAGATATTCTACGCTGGCCAGGCGTAATGGAAGCCGAAGAAGTCGATTTAGACACCGTAAACAGCGAGCTGTTAGGCGGCTTTGATGAGCTAGTAGAAGACTTTAAAGCTGCACGAGCAAGTGAAGGTGAAAACCTGGAAACCATGCTCACCACTCGTCTTGACGGTATTCTAGAGCAAGTTGCCATCGTTGAAGGCTACATGCCTGAAGTCACTAAGTGGCAACGTGAAAAACTTTCACAAAAATTAGAAGAATTAAAAACCGACATCGACGAAGGCCGCCTAGAGCAAGAGCTGATTTACCTTGCGCAAAAGCAAGATGTTGCAGAAGAGCTCGACCGCCTCAAGTCACACGTCAAAGAAACCCACAAAATCCTCAAAAAAGGAGGCGCTTGTGGCCGTCGTTTAGACTTTATGATGCAAGAATTCAACCGCGAATCTAACACCCTAGCCTCAAAGTCAATCAACAGCGAGATCACCAATGCCGCCGTTGAACTTAAAGTGCTTATCGAACAGATGCGCGAGCAGATCCAGAATATTGAGTAACGTCCGATAACGTTTAATGAAATAAACAATATCATTTAAAATCAACATACTAGTTAAAAATCTCATCCAATAAAATCCAGTAACTTCCAGTAATACCCACCAGCAATTGGTGGGTATACTGGGGAGTTTCTTTCTGATACATTACTTTCAAGCATAAACACTCCCCACTTTAATGAGAGGTGCATATGGGCAAGCTCACCGTACGTTCTGTTCAGTCATTCATAAAAGAGGCTTCTGAACAGATCCAAACTAAAAAAAGTGGTAAGTTAAGGCTTGCCGATGGTAATGGACTCTACATCGTCGTTCCAAAAAAGGGGGACCCCTACTGGATGATGAGATATACCATTGCAGGAAAGCGATCTGAAATGACAATTGGAAAGCATTCACTACTCTCATTAGCGGATGCTCGAAATAAAGCTACAGAGTACAAAAAGTCAGTTAATGAGGGCGTTGACCCGATCATGTCAAGACATAACGCTGAGAACAGTGAGTTCAGCACATTGGATGGACTATTTATTGATTGGCAGAAAGGAAATGAGAAGCGTTTAAAATATCCTAATATTCCTAGACGCATTTATACAAAAGATATTTCACCTTTAATTGGCAGATATAAGCTAAAAGCGATTAAGCCCTTAGATATAAAAAGAGTGATTGAGTCTATCGCCGACTCAGGTAGACCCAGTATTGCAAATGATGCGCTTCAGTATCTTAAGCAACTTTTCAACCATGCCATGAAGCTAGGCTTATCTGATAGTAACCCTGCACAGCCTTTCAACGTGAACGATGCTGGTGGTATGGAAAAAAGTAGAGAGCGAGCACTCACTTTCAAAGAGCTTGAATTCTTTTTCAAAATCATGAGAGAACAACCTGAGCAGATCTCCCGAGAAAATTATTTGGCATGTTCATTATTGGTATGTCTAGGAGTAAGAAAACAAGAGCTTATACAAGCCAAGTGGCATGAATTTGATCTTTCTAATGCTATTTGGAAACTCCCAAAAGAGCGCAGTAAAACAGGGCAAGGATTCACAATCCCACTTGCGCTCCCCATCGTAGAGTGGTTAGAAGAATTAAAAGTTAGAAGTTGTGGATCAGAATATGTTTTCCCGAGTCGTCGACGCTCTAAAAATCCGTATATGGGAGCAGATACGTTAAACCGTGCCATTTCAAAGCTATTTGGTATCGAACCAGGAAAAAGCACACACTCCCCTAACCTCATGGGAGAGACTGAGCATTTTACTGTACATGATCTTAGACGCACATGTAGAAGCCTTCTATCACAACTAAAAACTCCCAGTCATATTGCTGAAAGATGCTTAAACCACAAATTGAAAGGTGTTGAGGGAGTCTATGACCAATATGATTATTTTGATGAAAGAAAAGAGGCTTTGGATAAATTGGCGGATTCAATAGCTCAGCTAGTAAATATCACACCAAATAACGTAGAAGGTGTTTAAAGCTTTATTGAATGAGTTACAACTTGCTCGATAAACGACGAGTTGCGCCACAAATAAGTTGGATAGTTTAACATATTAGTTGAACACTGTTTCTATTAACAATACTCAATCAAATCTGACTGTTGAGTATGCGCCAGAAACGGTTCTACAGGCGTAACTCCTTTTTGCCCCAAAATGAGTTAACTCGTAAAGCAACCGCGTATTGATGTTCATTTATGTATTAAAAAACTAATGGAGATGCAAGAATTAATAGCTGACCTTTAATGAAATGATTTAAAAATTAGCCGTTTGAGTACTTGCTTCTAGCTACGCGTATAAGCCAGTCAAGCCAGGCAACTTCAAAAATTGGGATGGCTGGCCCTGCCTATTCTCGCCATTTCCGTTAAGCCTTCGAGTGCTGTACGCTAATATACAGGCTTTTTTAGCTCTAGTTATACCAACATAATGCAAATTCAAGTCTTGCTCCCAGTCAGGGAAAATGTACTCATTGAAATTTCCTGTGTATTGTCTGAATGGAAGCACCCATTCATATAAATCCAAATGAAATACAATTTCAAACTCAAGTCCTTTTGACTTGTGTAAGGTCATCACCTGAACTTCGTTTTCATTAGGCTTATATTGCTTTAGATGGTTTGGGTTTTCCAAAACACTTTGTAGCGCCAAATGTTCAACGTCTGTCCCAGTGTGACCAAAAAGCATTCTACAGGTATGATATAGTGCTGACTCTAGTTCATCGTGGGTCGCGTTTCTAACTCGTTTTATTGAGTTAATAATTTCAATCCTAGAAACCAAAGTTAAGCTACTCGCTTTTGCTTCAAATTCAGAAACATCACTAACTAAGAAGTCTAGATTGAAACGATACCTCAAAAGATCTTGATACAGTTTGGTGACCTTTGAGTTCACAGATGACAGAGAGTCATCTGTGTACACCCTGAAAGGAATGGTTAAATGTGCAATCAAGCCTTCTAGACCAGAGTTTCTTCTGACCAAAACAGCAACTTCAGACAGTTCGACCCCAAATAATTGTGCCGTCTGGGGAATATATTCATTTAACTGTTGCGCTAAATCTGTTTGGACCCCGTTGAATTGACGATGAAACACTCGGGTTTGATCGGTAGGTAACAGTGTCGCATTTTGATCAAATAACCTATTGGCATAGTTCGTAATTGAAGGATGACACCGATGATTTACATCAATTCTGTGATGCTGAAATGTATCTGTTTTTTCGATCAATTCATTGATGTATTTAGAGTCACTTCCTCTCCATTCATATATAGATTGATTTACGTCCCCTACAGCAATTGCTTTCAACCCCAAGCCTAACATGTTAAAAAACAATTTGTGCTGTGGTTCAGAAGAGTCTTGATATTCATCAATGTAAATAGATGTGTATTTCGAGCGAATGTATCGCCTACATGCCTCTGAGTTTTGCAATATCATATTTGCAATCACACCTATGGCTTCTAATAAAACAAAGCCTTCGCTGTAATGTCGTTGAAACTCAGGTTCTAAAATATCATAGTCTGCTGTACGTAAGACAACCTTTGGTTCAGAAAGATCTGGCAAGCTCTGTTTGTACGTAGTATCTAAGTCTTTGTATGAGATGCACTCGACATCGAGATCAGTTTTTTCAAAAATTCTGTTCGCGAATGGAAAGATTATTTCACTCAAACAGAAATGATCAATAGTGCCAAAAAAACTAGATTTAGTATTATATGCTCCCGCTCTACAACGCTTACGCAGCTCCTTACTGGCTTTCACAGTAAACGTTATGCCAATGACGCCTTGAAATTCGTTCAATCCATCGATTTCATTGCGCATTTTCTCGACAATTACAGTTGTTTTTCCGCTTCCCGGACATGCCGTAATAACCATATTGCCGTCAGCTGAAATGGCATCAGCTTGTTCTTTGGTTGGGCAAAACGAATTGTTCATATCACCCTCTATGACTTAGCTTTTTCTACACAATCAAATAGCGGTCGGGCGAGCTCGCCCTCTGCTATTTGTTTCAAGCTGTCTTTAGAAGAGACTAAGAACTCTCGCATTCTTACAGCTTTTTTCTCTGCTAGGTAAGATATCGCTTCAGCCAGTTCAGCTTTACCTGTGTAAGCTAGCAACTCATTGGGTAATTCAAAGGATATATCAGTTTCCAAATCAACTTTAGCTAAGTATGCTCCGTGAGGGTTTATATGCTCAGAAATATCAGCCCAAGTACCATCTTCCACCAAAGAAACAGATGTCGTTGTTATGTCTCGATGCCCAAGCTTCTTAAAGCCAGTTAAGCTCAAGCAGCGATTTATGCCTGCTATGTTCCTTTTTTCTTCTTTTTTCTCTGTGATTTTGAACACGTCATTATCAGTTCTAATTACCCAAGGAATTTCTAATGCTTCTAGTATATTCACATATACTTCAAATTGAACACCATCAACAGACAGAATCGAAATGTTGTAATAATCCACGTTAATGTCCAATGACTTAGCTAACTCAGAGTAGAACAGCTTTTCTGATGCCCCTTCCACCAATAAGACTGCCTTTGCGAAGAATGCTTCGGCAGGAAGGATACTCATTCGGTAACCAAGACTATCCCAAAATTCACTAATACAATCAGAGCAGCCATTGCTAGCAGCATAACTAGAGTTACCGCGTTTAATGATGTTAATGATTGAATCCGGCGTATACTGCTCAGTAATTTGAGGAGAGTGTGAAGTAAGAATCGTCTGACCTTGCAACTCATTAATCAAATAGTTTGCAAGCTTTCTCTGTTGATGAGGGTGCAAGTGTGCCTCTGGCTCCTCAATGCAATATATAACTACCTCATGGCCTGGGTTGAACTCTCTTTGACTCTTAGCTTTCCATAGAGCTAAAAGAATTTGGTTATTTCGGCCATCTCCCCCCAAAAGCATTTTCGAACCATTAGTTGAAGCGTTCAACTTCAAACCATCGATAAACTGCTGTACTTGTATAGAGCCAGAATCTAGATGAACCTCATAGTCATGATAGGTATGAGCAAGTTTCTTCAACTCAGTATTTACTAGACTTGTAGAATCTTTCACATAATTTAGTTTTCTTACTCTGTCATTAACGATATTTAAGCTTCTACCTATCTTAGAAAGCTGTTTCAAGTCCGCTTCACGCTCAGCTCCTTCTATTTCATTTTGGGAGATTTTTAGCAGGTGTTTCTTTTCTGTCTCAATGAACTTATGTAAGTTGCGTTGCGCATTAACGTATCTTAAGTTTATGTACTTCAGATAATACCTGCCATTCACGTCTTCTAATTCTGATTCACTTTCGCCGACGAAAATTTTGTAGTCTAAACTTTTCCGGAATCCGATAATCTTGAAAACGGTTTTCGCGTCATCACTAACGTGACCTTTTAAAATTGAAAGAACAGCGTCTTCCTTCACTTCATCGAAACGTATAGAGATACTAAAATCATCAGCTTGTGTACCGTCATCGCGAATATGGAAGTCAGTCTCTGACGGTTCTATGTCTCGCTCTGATAGTGATTTATCTAAGAGAAGTCTGATCCCATGAACTAGATTTGTTTTACCTACATCATTCGCTCCAATAATCAGTGTACTTGCGGAAAAATTGACTATCGCGTCAGAGAAATTTCGATAGTTCACAACATGGACTTGTTCTATTTTCATTTAGCGACCAAACCTTACCGTTATAAACGGTGATAATATACATTCTGTTTAATAGCGCCATGCGACTAGCTTTCAGAGTGATGAGCGAGGGAGGCATGCCACGTAACTTGCGATGTGCCAGAGCTTCCCCCTATTCTGTAGCAGGTCGCACTAAACGTCGGCTGTCGTGGGCAAGTGAATTTGACAACTTGATTGGACGTTTGCAATAACTAAAGTTATTCTTACATTGCCATATAAGCAAGGTATCTGGCATGTTTCTGTCCAGAAACGAGCTCGAGCGAACGGCTGTGTTCGCTCATAACTGCATATTAGTCATGAAGTTTTTACATTAGAGCGTCTTCTAATTGTTTTATCACTATGCCGAGTTTTTTTGCTAACAATGGTGGAACAGCATTACCAACTTGAGTATATTGAGGCACTTCGAAGCGTCTCATTTTTCCCCCAGTTGTAACTTTGGATCTGAATGTAAAAGCATCTGGGAACGACTGAATCCTAGCCATTTCTCTCACCGTTAAAGTCCGTAACTCATTTTCATGATAGTGGCAAGCATCATCTGGGATCGAAAGCGCAGCTGGAGCAGGAGCATCAGGCGACAAAGCTCTTTGTGTTTGCTTTTTGGTTGGATGAAGTTTTAAATAATCCACTAATTCTTTCGCGTCTTTAAATTTTTGTAACTTTCCTTCAAAACCTAAATATTCGTATTCAGAGAGCAATTCCCAACACTCACTACTTAAACCCGAAGAGTCACCTTTTAGAATATTAAACACTTCTTTATTTGCACGTTTATCTGCAACTTTTTGAAGTACTTGATATAACCTAAAACGCCGCTGAACAACCTCTCCGTTAGCTCTCTTATCATGGTTTGACAGGCTATCTCTTTTATTTCCAATATCAAAAGTACTATTAAGCTCCTTAATAAAGTTAGATTTTTTAATTCCATTACCTCGTAAGTCATCTATAGCTTCTTTGACAGTTACAGCCTTTGCTCCCACTAAACTCGCTAAAAAACTCTGTGAGAATACTTCCAAATGTTTATCTACATCAAAACAGTCAAGGTGTCCATACTCAAGCCCTGTACCGTATTTGGTTACACTTTCAAAAAAAGGAATCGACGACTCTAAAAGCTGCAAGCTATGATCATTTAGCTTGTTAGATGCTAGCAGTGAAGCATGTATATCTTTTCGAATTGCTATTAAAATAAATCTTGGCCTGTTCTGAGCAACTCCTACATATCGCGCATTTACATGAAGACATAGCGGAATATAACCGACCGAAGAAAATGCTTTCGCAACTTCATACCAAGCATGATACTTTTTACCATCATCTTCTTCGAAAGCTCTCAAGATACCAGTGACGTTTTCTAGCAGCACAAACTTCGGCAAGGTATGCTTAACAAATGAAACAAACTCTAAAGGTAAAGTGTTCTTTTCACAGTCCTTCCGTCTAGCTCCAGCCATACTAAAACTTTGACATGGTGGTCCTCCAGACACAAGGCAAAGTTCACCGTGTCCAAAACTATCATGAAGTGCTTTCGATAAATTTGGATTTTGCTCCAAGCAAGCATTTAATTCCCGTATACTTCCAACAAGCAACTTCCCACGATATTCATTTACATCTTCCACTAAATCAGAAAAGCCTTTTTCATGGAGTGGCGGGAACTCTAAGGGATTTTCTCTTAAACGTGCGCTCAAATCATTAAAACGGCTGTTGATCCACTTCACTTGTTTTGGATATTGTTTTTTTTCAGCAAGCTTAACTAAATCTTCGTTAAAAAAGTTATACGCGAATGTCTCTGCCGCCATGGGGGATAGCTCATTTCCCATCACAAATTCGAAGCCTTCACTCTTCAAACCTAAAGAAAGACCTCCACAACCAGCAAAAAGCTCTATATGCTGCACTTTTAATACTCCAAAACTTAATATGGCAACATATTAACTTAAGCAACGAGCCAAGTCCAGGGTGGATTTATATTATTAATTTCGCTTGGTTATTCGATAGTCATTACTTTGATTTGACGAGCAAACTCTTCGTAATTTATAGAGTAATTTCTTAACCACTTTAAACGCCTTACTGCATTAACCTCTTTGGATGTATTTTTTGCCTTCAGGAGCCTTCTTTCAGCATCTTCTATCGCTGCAAGTCTTTCGCGTTCTATAACTACATAGTAAGTTTCACTATCTAAGTATCCAGCAGCTAAATCATCACCAATATCTTTTGTACTTTTGCTTGATGCACTGCAGCCATTAAGTGAGCACAAATACCTCTTAGCTCCTCGATGTAATTCACTTGAGCTGAGCCTAGCTCTATCATTGGTACTGACTTGAACCGCTATAAAAGCAGAAACACTGTTAATATCATTATCTTCAGCGTGAGGAATTACGAAGTCAGTGTTGGAACCTTGGTAAACAAACTGTGTTCCATAAGTCTCCCCCTTAATTAGTCCTATAGATCGCATTAACAACTCTATGGCTTGCTCCGCAGCATTTCCTGCAGATGACTTTCGTGATTGTGAATTACTGGACTCAGCATACAGTGCAATAAGCATTGTTGCTCTAGCCCTTACATCATGATCTGTCGAATGAAGAGCATTTTTTATGATTTTTAAAAGCTCGATCTCACTGGCTTTCAGAGCTTCTCCTTGAAATTTAGGGAAAATTTTATAAAGCTCGTAAAACAGGTTTAATTGAGCGCCTTGGTTAAGTTCACTTGCCATGCTAGAAAAAGAGTCAATTAACATATCAGCATCTGAACTCGCTCTATAAATTAAAGAATTACCTTCATTGATAATATTCTCTTTTATCTCATTCCTTTTCTCATTTCTCGCCCAGGTCATAAAACCTTTACCAAAAAATACTGGTTTCAGTGCATCTTTTAGCGACACGTGTTCTGCATTTGATACTGGCTCACCAGCTAATAAAGCATGCAGAATATTTACTATCTCATAGTTCATATATTTGTAATCCTTAACTTTTATGAACTATATTAACAGAGTTAACACTCTGTTAGATAGACCTTGAGTTTACTTATAAATTAGTAAGTAGATTAAACTGTGAATCGCCCCGAGTTCATCGGAGACTAGTTGTTTAAGTCAGGCTACTTTACCTGACTCTCTTAAATTACCATAGAAATCAGCTTCACATTGAGCTGGTGAAATATATCCAATAGAAGACAGTAAGCGTTGATTATTAAACCAATTAACCCACTCTAAAGTGGCGTATTCGACAGCATCACATTTTAAAAGGGGACAGGAGTACATAATTTATATGTAGCAATCGTGTGTGATAAAGTTAACGCTCTAAATTTGACAACTACCACATATAGCTTCTTAGGCTGAGTTTAAGAACACGATTTAAAACCGCCTGCCTTGATTGAAGTCACGTGTTACGATAACTGAGCACTTACCTGACCTCACGGAACCCATCACCACACGCGCAAAAATACTTGATACTAAAGTTGAATAGCTCACCTTTTAGCCTTGAAAACCATTCCTTATCTTTCTTATTAGGTGCTTCATTACCGACGATCCAAATAGACATACACCTAACTTCTCCATGTAAGGAGTACATCAATAGCTG
>NZ_NSDG01000067.1 GCF_002289345.1 Pseudoalteromonas sp. HM-SA03
GCTTGGCGATACTCCAACGAAAACTCAAATCTAACTTAAATTGTTGAACCCAGGATTTGAATCTGGGGGGGGGATGAGTGAGGGATCAAAACCTCTCTCTTCTCTGCCTTACCGCTTCCACTTCGTGTCGAGGCGATACTCCAACGAAAATTTGATTGTTTTAGTTCCAATCGAGAACATGGTGCGGAAAGAGAGACTTGAACTCTCACATCCGAAGATACTGGAACCTAAATCCAGCGCGTCTACCAATTCCGCCACTTCCGCACATCTTTTGGCATTAGTTAGTGGAACCTAAATCCAGCGTCTATATTAAGACAACTGCCAATTCCGCCACTTCCGCACATCTTTTAGCATTAGTTATTGGAACCTAAATCCAGCGTCTATATCAAGACAACTGCCAATTCCGTCACTTCCGCACATTTTTTTGCAACAACAAATCGATGAGTTTTGGTAGTAGTTAAAGCATGGTGGCTATGCCCTGATTTGAACAGGGGACCCCATCATTATGAGTGATGTGCTCTAACCAGCTGAGCTACATAGCCATCTCTTTAACTTCTCATCATCGCTGATGCGGGGCGTATTATGCGTATATGCCCCCAAGCCGTCAACACCTTTTTTGCAAAAAATCTGCTAACACAGTTTGTTTGCAGATAAATTAAGCGAAACGGCTTGTTTTTATATCAAATCATGCGGGGCAATTGCAAATTTTTAACAAAACCTGTGAACTTTTATTCCTTTGGAGTCTATAACTTACTCTGAAGAACAAGGTACTTATTTGATTGAAAAGCAGAGTTGATAAAACTAAAAAGGAGCCGAAGCTCCTTTTATTGAAATAGCGTGTAGTAACTATAGTTACACATTAAATAAGAAGTTCATCACATCGCCATCTTTTACGATGTATTCTTTACCTTCTTGACGCATTTTACCTGCGTCTTTCGCACCAGATTCACCACGGAACTCGATATAATCATCAAAGCCGATAGTCTGTGCACGAATAAAACCACGCTCAAAGTCTGTGTGGATTTTACCAGCAGCTTGAGGTGCTGTCGCGCCAACAGGGATAGTCCATGCACGTACTTCTTTTACGCCAGCTGTAAAGTAAGTTTGCAGTTTCAACAACTCATAACCACCACGGATCACGCGGTTTAGGCCTGGCTCTTCTAAGCCTAAGTCATCCATAAACTCTTTCTTATCTTCTTCTTCAAGTTCAGAAAGTTCAGCCTCAATTGCTGCACATACAGGGATCACAACCGCGTCTTCTGCTGCTGCAATTTCACGTACTTTGTCTAGGAATGGGTTGTTTTCAAAGCCATCTTCGTTAACATTGGCGATGTACATAGTTGGCTTGATCGTTAAAAAGTTTAGGTAGCTTATTGCTGCCGCTTCTTCTTTATTTAGCTCAAGTGAGCGAAGCGTTAAGCCTTCGTCCAAGTGCGCTTTCACTTTTTCAAGTACAACAAGTTCAAATTTCGCGTCTTTATCGCCGCCTTTCGCTTTCTTCGCGTTACGTAAAACTGCGCGATCTGCAGTATCCATGTCTGCAAGTACCAGCTCAGTGTTGATTACATCAATGTCTTCAGCAGGATCGATTTGACCAGCAACGTGCACGATATTTTCATTTTCAAAACAGCGAACTACGTGACCGATAGCATCCGTTTCACGGATGTTTGCTAAAAATTGGTTACCTAAACCTTCGCCTTTTGATGCGCCTTTTACCAAACCGGCAATATCCACAAACTCCATTGAAGTTGGGATAGTACGCTGAGGATTTACAATTTCAGCTAGCTGGTCAAGACGAGCATCTGGTACTGGTACTACACCGGTATTCGGTTCGATAGTACAGAAAGGAAAGTTTGCGGCCTCAATGCCCGCTTTAGTCAACGCATTAAATAAAGTAGATTTACCTACGTTAGGTAAACCAACAATGCCACATTTAAAACCCATAGTGTTTATTCCTAAATTTCTACCGTATTATCTCAAGCACGCATCATGGCGAACGAGAAGCTTAGGTATTACTCAATCAATCGCAGCAGTGAACTGTTACGGTTTAAATGAATGTAGTCGATTTTGCGCTTTTAACACACCGTCTTTTGCGAGTATTTCCATACATCGGACTGCTTCATCCACAGCGGCATCAATTTTCTCTTGATCAGCTTGTGGTGCTTTGCCTAAAACCCACCCCGTGACTTTGTCTCTATGTCCTGGGTGACCAATACCAACGCGCAATCGCATAAATTCTTTGTTATTTGCCATTTTAGCGATTATGTCTTTTAAGCCATTGTGACCGCCGTGACCACCACCTTTTTTGAGTTTGGCGATACCGGGTTCTAAATCCATTTCATCGTGAGCAACAAGAATACTCTCGACGGGGATCTTATAAAAATTGGCAAGAC
The DNA here is from genome assembly GCF_002289345.1 of Pseudoalteromonas sp. HM-SA03. GTDB lineage: Bacteria > Pseudomonadota > Gammaproteobacteria > Enterobacterales > Alteromonadaceae > Pseudoalteromonas. The sequence continues at coordinate 2,394 of NZ_NSDG01000067.1, forward strand.
TCGCGACCGCTTTACCACTTAAGTTCATATAAGTCGTAGGGATCAGCAATTTAAACTCTTGATTATTGATGAGCACTTTGCCAGTGAGGCCGTGATGTTTAGCGTCTGGTTTTAGGAGGCAGTTGTATCTTCTGGCTAGTTCTTCGATAAACCAAGCGCCAGCGTTATGACGGGTGTTTGCGTATTCGGGGCCTGGATTTGCCAGGCCCACAAGCATTTGAATATTATTCAAGGTGTTAACACCTGAACAATTACTCAGCTGCGTCTTCAGCAGACTCTTCAGCAGGAGCTGCTTTAGGAGCGTTTACTGAAACAACCGCTTGGTCGTGATCTGCACCTTTAGCAAGTTCAACTGAAACAACGCCAGCTGGAAGCTTGATATCAGATAGGTGTAGAGTTTCGCCAACAGCTAGAGTCGCTACGTCAACTTCGATGAACTCAGGAAGTCTTGCTGGAAGACAAGTGATTTCAATTTCAGTTAGTTGGTGAACGATAGTGTTGCCACCTTTAGTTGCTTTCTCTTCGTTGATGAAGTGAACAGGAACTTTAGTGTGAAGCTTTTGAGAAGCATCAACGCGTTGGAAGTCTAAGTGAGTGATCTTAGGCTTGTACGGGTGACGTTGCATATCTTTAAGAATTGCTTCAACAGACTCACCGCCAATGTTTAGCGTTAGGATGTGAGTGTAGAAACCTTCGTCTTCTTGCGCTTTCAATACTTTGTTGTGATCAAAAGTTAGTGAAACTGCATCTTTACCAGCACCGTATAGGATTGCAGGAACTTTGTCAGCGCGACGTAGGCGGCGGCTCGCACCAGTACCTAGGTCAGAACGTACTTCAGCGTCTAATTTATATACAGACATGGATGTCTCCAAAATAATTTAAGTTAATGTGTCAGAGAGCTCGCGACCAAGCTCCCTGCCTAAAAAAGGCGCGCCAATATACCACTAACGCACTTGCAATGAAACCTATAAAACAAAAAAAGCACCAGAGGTGCTTTTTGGCTAATCAGTTTTGGTGCCGATTAGTGTTGAAACATCGCAGAGATTGACTCTTCGTTGCTGATACGGCGGATAGTTTCGGCCATCATATCTGCAAGTGTTAGTACTTTGATGTTATCAAGCGCTTTCAATTCATCAGAAAGTGGAATTGAATCAGTCACGATAACTTCATCGATAACTGAGTTGCGTAGATTTTCCGCAGCATTGCCCGAAAGTACTGGGTGGGTTGCGTAAGCGAATACGCGTTTTGCACCGTGCTCTTTAAGTGCTGCTGCTGCTTTACATAAAGTACCGCCTGTATCTATCATGTCATCGACAATGATACAGTCACGACCAGCAACATCACCAATGATATGCATAACTTGAGAAACGTTAGCCTGTGGACGACGCTTATCAATGATCGCTAGGTCTTTATCATCTAACAGTTTTGCAATCGCACGAGCACGAACCACACCACCGATATCAGGTGAAACTACTACTACATCTTCGAACTTACGCTCTTTCATGTCTTCGATTAGCACTGGGCTACCGAATACATTGTCAACAGGTACGTCGAAGAAGCCTTGGATTTGTTCTGCGTGTAGGTCAACGGTAAGAACACGGTCAACACCTACGCTTGAAAGGAAGTCTGCAACAACTTTAGCAGTAATTGGAACACGAGCAGAGCGCACGCGGCGGTCTTGACGTGCGTAACCGAAATAAGGAATAACGGCTGTGATACGACCAGCAGATGCACGACGTAGCGCATCAACCATGACGATTAACTCCATTAAATTATCATTTGTAGGAGCACATGTTGATTGGATGATGAATACATCTGAACCACGAACGTTTTCGTTGATTTGAACGCTAATTTCACCGTCGCTAAAACGGCCAACAACAGCATCACCTAACTCAATAAACAAACGTTTTGCAACTTTTTGAGCTAGCTCAGGTGTTGCGTTACCAGCGAAGAGCTTCATGTCGGGCACGGTAGGGTTCCTCAGGCACTGAATTTTTTGGACTAACATGCAATGACCATGAAATAAAAAAGTCAAAACAAGCTAACTTAAACAATTTACTTCTAGTTTTGCCAAGCGCGCAATTGTCGATGACAAATTGACACACTTGTATTTTGGGCAATAAAGCCCTGCCAAGATGAAGGTAGAGTTTCGAGCACACGCAGCGCTGCCTCACGATTTTCAAACTCCGCGAAACAACAAGCTCCAGTACCAGTCATTTTGGTTGGTGCATATTTTAGCAACCACGCGAGGGTCTTTTCAACCTCGGGGTAAAGCTTTTTGACAAGAGTTTGACAGTCGTTGCCCGTATCCGAGAGTTTCCAACCACTTTTTAGCTTAGGCGTATTGCGCGGTAAGTCTGGGTGGGTAAAGACTAACGCGGTGCTGACATGAACGGGGGGGGCAACCACCAAATACCATTTTTTTTCGATGTCAATTGGCTCAAGTTGCTCGCCAACGCCGTGGGCTACAGCTGTTTTACCTTCAACAAAAACAGGCACATCGGCACCTAGCTGGAGACCGAGTTTTGCAAGTTCTGGGATAGTAAGCTGACATTGCCACAGCGTATTGAGTGCCAATAAAGTTGTGGCAGCATCGGACGAGCCACCACCAACACCTCCACCCATGGGAAGCCGTTTATTTAACTGAATATCGACACCAGCAGTTATTTTTTTATAGGGCTCAAGAATTTTGGCGGCTTTATAAATGAGGTTATCTTCGAGTGGAATGCCTGCGGTGTCACCACAAATGACGATTTCCTGCTGGTTACTGGTTAGCGTAAAAGCTAATTCATCACCAAAATCTAAGAAAGTAAATAAAGTTTCTAGTTCATGGTAGCCGTCTTCTCGACGGCCATTGATATGCAAAAAAAGATTTAATTTTGCCGGAGCGCTTAGCGTCAATGTCTTCATTTAAACTGCCATGAAGTGATTAATACTTTGACCTCGATATTGGTCGACGAGAGTTTCATGCGGCTAGGCAGCCACATTCCGTCTTGCATTTTATATTGTTGATAGGTGATTTGCCACACTCGGCCAGATGGGCTTTGCCATTGTGCATTGCTTATTCTGCCAAGGTCATCAAGTTCACTGGCTGGTGCTTCAACTAAGCCCGTTAGCCATTGAGGGGCTTGATTGACCGGAAGAGAGAGACCACTTAAACGCTTAACCAAATCGCTACTATCCATGCCTTTATGGACATTGTCTTCAAAGGTCAGCTCCGAGTGTGTGTCTAATTCTTCTAGTTCGAATATGCGGGTGCCCACAAAACTGGTTAAAATCAGATTTTGTTTCTCTTCTTTTAAGTACCAATTAAAGTTAGCAGATTGACGATTGTCTGGGGCAATAAATGCAAGTTTACCTCTCGCTTGCCAATTTTTTTGTTGTTTTAGTCTAGATTGCCAGTCTTGTGCTACGTTTTGCTGAGGTAATTGTTGCGCACAACCGGTTAAAATTAATAAAAATATGAGTAAAATCAAATGAAGTTGTCTCAAAGGCCTTTCCTTACTTTCCATATTCGATTGATTTTTGGTAAAATTGCCGGCTTTAAAGCAGGGCTCGAGCAATACTGGCATCTATGACCATCATCGCACTTGGTATCAATCACAAAACCGCGTCTGTAGAATTACGTGAAAAAGTGGCGTTTTCTCCAGAACAGCTTACAGAAGCATTGCACCAACTCCAACATTCTTCGCAGTTTAAAGAATCTGTGATTGTGTCGACCTGCAATCGAACCGAGATCTATTGTAGCCTTGAGTCTGCTGATCCCCAAGCACTACTCGGTTGGTTGTCAGATTTTCATAACATAGAGCAACGAGACTTAACAGAAAATGTCTATGTGCATATGAATCAGGATGCGGTGAACCATTTAATGCGAGTTGCCTGCGGTCTTGATTCATTGGTGTTAGGTGAGCCACAAATTCTTGGGCAAATTAAACAAGCTTTTAGTACGGCCAAACAACACCATGCAATTCAGCCAACATTTGAGCGTTTATTCCAAAAAACTTTTTCAGTGGCGAAGCAAGTGCGCACCGAAACCGATATTGGTGCAAGTGCTGTCTCAGTGGCGTATGCCGCTGTTAATTTAGCAAAGCATATTTATGGTCAATTGGATAAAACTCAGGTCTTGTTAATTGGTGCCGGTGAAACGATTGAGTTAGTTGCTAAACACTTATCGCAGCATAATCCAAAGTCAATCACAGTCGCGAATCGTACAATTGAGCGCGCACAAAACCTAGCAAAAGAAGTTGGCGGTAGTGTTATTTCACTGGCACAGTTGCCAGATGCGCTACCAAGTGCAGACATTGTTATTAGTTCAACCGCGAGCACCTTACCAATTATCGGTAAGGGGGTAGTAGAGCAAGCGCTTAAAAAACGTCGCCATAAACCCATGTTATTTATCGATATCGCGGTGCCTCGCGATATCGAAAGCCAAGTGTCAGAGTTGGATGCTGCTTATCTTTATTCAGTTGATGACCTGCAGGCGATAGTCAATGAAAACTTGGCCAGTCGAGAACAAGCGGCCATTGAAGCGCAGCAGATCATCGATGTACGCACGCAAGAGTTTTCCGAGTGGCAACGTTCGCTGCATTCAGTGGATGTGATTAGGCAGTATCGCCAAAGCGCGCAAGAAATTAAAAATGAGCTCGTGGACAAAGCACTAAATCAGCTACAATCGGGCAAAGAAGCAGATAAAATTATTATTGAATTAGCAAATAAGCTGAGTAATCGACTAACACACGCACCAACGCGCGCCATTCAAGAGGCTGCGAAAGAAGGCGATATAGATAAGTTAGCGCAACTCAAGCAAACATTAGGTATTGAGCAGGAATAACGTGTAAATGAAAGAGTCTGTATATCGTAAGTTAGAAACCTTAGTAGAGCGCTATGAAGAAGTTCAAGCGATGCTAAGCTCGCCTGAGGTGATTAGCGATCAGAACCGCTTTCGCGCCTTGTCAAAAGAGTTTTCAGAATTGGAAGACGTAGTTAAAGCGTTTACAGCCTACCAACAGGCTCAGGAAGACGTCGCAACTGCTGAAGAAATGTTAAAAGACTCAGATCCAGACATGCGTGAAATGGCACAGGAAGAGTATAAAGAAGCAAAAGCTGCCATTGCTGCGCTTGAAGATGACCTTCAAGTATTGATGTTACCCAAAGATCCAAAAGACAATAACAACGTATTCTTGGAAGTGCGTGCGGGAACCGGTGGTGATGAAGCCGCGATTTTCGCTGGTGATTTATTCCGTATGTATAGCCGCTATGCAGAAACGCAAAAGTGGCGTGTTGAAATCGTAAGCGCTAACGAAGGCGAGCACGGTGGCTATAAAGAAGTTATCGCTAACATTAGTGGCGACGGTGTTTATGGCAAACTTAAGTTTGAGTCTGGCGCTCACCGTGTACAACGTGTGCCTGAAACCGAATCTCAAGGCCGTGTTCACACCTCTGCATGTACGGTTGCCGTGATGGCAGAGATCCCAGAGGCAGAAGCAATTGAAATTAATCCATCGGATCTAAAAGTGGATACTTTCCGTGCGTCAGGTGCCGGTGGTCAGCACGTCAACAAAACCGATTCTGCTATTCGTATCACTCACTTGCCGACAGGCGTTGTGGTTGAATGTCAGGACGAACGTTCACAACATAAAAATAGAGCGAAAGCGCTGTCTGTACTAAGTGCGCGCTTACAGCAAGCAGAAGATGAAAAACGTGCAGCAGCAGAAGCTTCTGAACGTCGTAATCTAGTAGGTAGCGGTGACCGCTCTGAGCGTATTCGTACTTACAACTTCCCGCAGGGCCGTATTACCGATCACCGTATCAACTTGACGCTATATCGCCTTAATGAAGTGATCTCCGGTGAGTTGGGTGCTGTTATCGATCCGCTGGTTATTGAATATCAGGCTGATCTATTAGCAGCAATGAGCGAAAGCGATTAATGCCAACACTTAACATTGCCCAAGCCGTTGCTTGGGCAACCTCTGAGTTGTTACCACACTCCGAGTCAGCAAAGCTCGATAGCGAAGTGTTATTACTCCATGTTATCGATAAAAACCGCACTTATCTCTTTACTTGGCCCGAAGCTGAGCTTTCAACATTAGAGCAGCAGCGATTCGAAGAATGTATCGCACGCCGTGTTACGGGAGAGCCCGTGGCACACATCACAGGTCAAAGAGAATTCTGGAGCTTGCCTTTAAAAGTCAACAACAGTACGCTTATTCCAAGGCCAGATACCGAAACACTGGTTGAGCATGTTTTAACTCTCAGCATGCCAAATGACGCTCAGGTGCTAGACTTAGGAACAGGTACAGGTGCGATTGCACTGGCGTTGGCGAGTGAATATCCAGCTTGGCAAATCACAGCCGTAGATGCTTCAGCAGACGCCGTGGCGCTTGCAAAGTCTAATCAATCTCAATTGGGCTTTGACAACGTGTCGATTTTGCAAAGTGATTGGTTTAGCGCAGTTACAGAGCAACAGTTTGATTTGATTGTGAGTAATCCACCTTATATTGATGAAGCCGATCATCACTTATCACAAGGAGATGTGAGGTTTGAGCCACTCAGCGCGTTGGTTGCGGATGAACATGGCTATGCGGATATTTTTCATATTATCAGGACGGCTAAGCAACACCTGAACTCGGGAGGATATTTGCTACTTGAACATGGCTTTGAGCAAGCAGATAAGATCCAACAGTTTTTTGCAGAAATGGCGTATATTAATATACTTACAATAAAAGATATGGCAGGGTGTGATAGAGTGACGTTGGCAATGTTGCCGTAAAGTCATGAACTCACACGAAAGTTAGGCGCTTCAATAGGATCCGCAATATGGATGATTTTTTGTTTTCAGACGAACCCGCTGACGTAGTTGAACCTGAAAAAGTAGGCACTTGGAAGGTTATTATTGTCGATGATGAGCCCGAAGTGCATGCAGTGACAAAATTAGCACTGAGTGACTTTGAGTTTCAAAAAAAGCGTCTGGAATTTATTAGCGCTTATTCGGGTGAAGAAGCAAAGAAAATCGTCGATGCCAATCCCGATGCTGCGGTGGTATTGCTGGATGTTGTCATGGAAACCGACGATGCTGGTTTGCAGGTCGCAAAATACATTCGTGAAACCGCCAAAAACAACCATATCCGTATCATTTTAAGAACTGGTCAGCCAGGTCAAGCGCCTGAACGCCAAGTTATCGTGAACTACGATATCAACGACTATAAGTCAAAAACAGAACTCACCGCGCAAAAGCTCTTTACTGTGGTCATGTCGAGTTTACGTTCATATCGTGACATCCTCGCCATCGATCAATCAAGACAAGGGCTTGAGAAAATCATTAAAGCCTCCCGCGATATTTTTGCTACTCACTCAATTGAGAGTTTTATTGAGGGGGTGCTACAGCAACTTACTTCGCTGATAGGCACGGTCGACCAAGCCATGTATGCAACGTCACTTGCGGCGGGTAAAGAGCCTGGTCAAACGAACGATCAATTAGTTGTATTTGCAGGGCGTGGAGAGTTTGAAAGTAGCGAAGGTAAGCCGATTTCTGAAGTGCTTAGCAGCGATCAAATGGATGCTTGCTTAAAAGCACTACAAGATAAAGACATTGTATATAAAGACAATTATCTATTCGCCTATTGCTCCAGTGACTATAACCACGCCTCAATGCTATTTGTGTCTGGTATTCCTGAATTCTTAACCGAAACCCAGCGCCATTTAATCGATATTTTTGCTCAGAATATGCAATTGGCGTACGAAAATGTACAGCTACAAGCCGAGATTGAAGATACCCAGCAAGAACTGGTGATCCGTTTAAGTGAAGCGCTTGAGCTTCATTCCACCAATACCGGCAACCATGTTAAGCGCGTTGCATATCTTTGTCATATGCTTGCCAAAGAAATGGGTCTTTCTGATAAAGAAGCTGAGCTGGTGAAAATGGCGTCACCACTGCACGATGTGGGTAAAGTTGGAATTCCTGACGCGATTTTAAATAAGCCTAGCAAGCTGGATGATGAAGAGTGGAAAGTCATGCAAACCCATACAGACAAAGGCTTTGACTTGTTAAAAGATTCTCGCCGTGAAATTGTCAGTGCGGGCGCGTTAATCGCTCGAGACCACCATGAAAAATGGGATGGTAGCGGTTATCCGAAAGGTAAAAAAGGTGATGAAATACACCTTTATGGTCGCATCGTAGCACTAGCTGATGTGTATGATGCGTTACGCCATAAACGTTGCTACAAAGAGGCATGGAGCCAAGAAGATGCACAAAAAGAGATTACTGCGCAAAAGGGAAAACACTTTGACCCCAAACTCGTGGATGTATTCAACCGTTGTATTAATGAGTTAGAATTGATCCTACAACGTTTCCCTGATTAGAGAATAATATGGATTACATGGCGTTAAAACATACGCACTTACTATTTGTGGTATTGAGCATAGTGCTATTTTACACTCGCGCGTTTTCGTGTTTGGGTTCTGGTAAATTAGCAACAAACAAAGGCGTGTTTATTACCAGCCACAGTGTAGACACTTTACTGTTAGTTTCAGCGGTTATTTTGGCGGTAACGGCGGGGGNTGCACAACAACCTTGGCTGCTACAAAAAATCGTATTGGTGTTTGGTTATATTGCGCTGGGTTTTGTTATTGCAAAAGCAAGTGTTAAAAAGACCAAATATTTGGCGTTAGGCGCTGCAACACTGGTACTAATGGCCATCGCGCACCTTGCCGTGAGCAAACAAGGCTTCTTTGCTTAACCACTTCAATTAGCGCTTGGCTTATCACCGAGCGCTTCTATATCACCATAATAAGTAAACATTTTTACTATTTCAGTGAACGATAGATTGGTATTACTAAATTTCCCCCCTTGGGAATATGATAAAAAGTGGTAAACTAGTCGTTCTAAATGAAATCAATTCAAGAGAAACCGAATTCTATGAAGAATGATATCTGGTTAGATGAGAATGACTTATCTCTCGATGACAATTCAGATGCATTTTCCTATCCGCCGTTGATCCGTTGTATCAAGGCTGAGCAAAGTTGGGATGCACAAGCTGATACCAATGAAACTTTGTGTCAGTTAGCAGAGCTTGAATTTGCCGTGGATGAAATTCGCCATAAGCATACAAACAATCATAAATGTTTGGATGAAATATTAGACGCTTTTTATACCTTGTGGCTATTCAGTAGTAGCAGTCAAAAGGTGCCTGAATATAAGCTCAATAGCGTTTGTTACGCACTTTCTATGCGCAGTGGTACCAATACCGCACTGGGTCTTGTCTTAGTGCATCTGCTTGAACGTGCGAAATTAGAGGCCAGTCTTGCTCTAAGCCAAGGGGAGATTGTGGTGCACGTCGCTTTTAGCGAAGAGGAAGGTTATGTCATTGAGCCAAGCTCAGGCCACCAGAGCTGGTACATAATTCCAGAAAACGAAAACAACCAAGACAAAGAGCAAGAAAAAGACCAAGAGCCGATGGAGCTTATTTTTAATGAAGAGTCGTTAAAGCTTTATTTGTCTCAGCAAAAGTGGGCGTTTATTGCGGCAGAAAAGTTTGGTCACGCGTTAAGTTGCGTCGAGCAATTGATGGATATCTTAGGCGATGATCCTTACGAACGTCGTGATAGAGGCTATCTACTCAACCAATTAAATTGTCCGAAGATGGCAAAAGACGACTTACAATTTTTTGTTGATGAATGTCCGGACGACCCAACCATTGAAGTGATCCAGCATCAGATCAAAGAGTTGGCCGATCATAATAATATTTTGCATTAAAAATAGTTATATAAAAAATAATAACAGCGAGGATTTATGGAGCAAAGCGCTGCGCTCGTTACCAATAACGCGGTAATTATGGGCCTATTGGCCGTTATTCTGGGATTTGTTTTTTACACATCGAGTCAAAAAAGCGGAGTTTGGGCAAAGTTTTACAAGTACGTGCCGGCGCTGTTGATGTGTTATTTCTTACCATCTCTGTTAAATACCTTTGGTATCGTTGATGGCAACAATAACGATGTTTACACGGTAGCAAAGTATTACCTGTTACCCGCTTGTTTGGTGCTATTGACACTGAGTATTGACCTAAAATCGATAGCGGCTTTGGGTAAAAAGGCGATTATCATGTTCCTAACGGGAACGGTGGGTGTGGTGATTGGTGGCCCAATTGCGCTTTTACTTACTGCTACCTTTATGCCTGAGCTACTAGGTGTAACTGGCCCAGAAGCTGTATGGCGTGGTATGGCCGCGCTTGCAGGAAGCTGGATTGGTGGCGGTGCCAATATGGTGGCGATGAAAGAGATTTACGGCGCAGGCGGAGAAATCTTCACCATTATGGTAACGGTTGATATCGTTGTCGCAAACTTGTGGATGGCGTGCTTACTCTATATGGCGGCGCGCAATAAAGAAATTGATGCGCGTACAGGGGCGGATACTTCTTCAATCAATCGCCTAATTGACAAAGTGCAAGCATTTGAAGCCGAGCATGCAAGAAAGCCCGAACTTAAAGATTTGATGATCCTAGTTGGTTTTGCTTTTGGTGCAACGGGGCTTGCGCATTTTGCTGCGGACTTACTGGTGCCATTTTTTAGTAGTAACTACCCAGAGCTGAAGAAGTTCTCTCTTCACAGCAAACTGTTTTGGATCATAGTCCTCGTTACGACCATAGGTCTGGCACTTTCGTTTACCAAAGCACGTCAATATGAAGCGGTTGGCGCGTCAAAAATTGGCTCGAGCTTTTTATATATTTTAGTAGCAACCATTGGTCTACACATGGATATCACCAAAATTGTTGAGGCGCCTAAATACGTCGTTATTGGTGTTATTTGGATGGCCGTGCATGTTGGTTTGTTATTTATCGTTGCTAAATTAATTAAAGCACCTGTGTTTTATGTTGCCGTTGGCAGTAAAGCAAACATTGGTGGTGCGGCATCTGCGCCGGTGGTGGCCTCGGCTTTCCACCCAGCGCTTGCTCCGGTCGGTGTGTTACTGGCGGTGCTCGGTTATGCCCTTGGTACTTATATGGCTTGGTTATGCGGACAATTGCTTCGTGTAATAGGCAGCTAAAGGATAAAAAATGAATACAGATATTATTAACCTTGCGGGACGAGAAGTTGCAAACGATAAGCCGTTTGTACTGTTCGGTGGAATGAATGTGCTTGAGTCTCGTGACTTAGCAATGCAAATCGCAGAGCATTATGTTGAGGTCACAAGTAAACTTGGGATCCCATACGTATTTAAAGCGTCATTTGATAAAGCCAATCGCTCGTCAATTAACTCTTACCGTGGCCCTGGCATGGAAGAAGGCTTAAAGATTTTTGAAGAAATCAAAAAGACCTTTAATGTACCGGTTATCACCGATGTGCATGAGCCATTCCAAGCAAAACCCGTTGCGGAAGTTGCTGATGTGATCCAGTTACCTGCGTTTCTCGCTCGTCAAACTGACTTAGTAGTTGCTATGGCAGAAACTGGTGCGGTGATCAACGTGAAAAAGCCACAGTTTTTAGCGCCACATGAAATGCGTCATATCATTAAGAAAATCAATGAAGCGGGCAATGACAAAGTTATCCTCTGTGAACGCGGCAGCAGCTTTGGCTATAACAACTTGATCGTAGATATGCTGGGCATGGATGATATGAAGCGTATGGCTCCTGTTATTTTTGATGCGACACATGCGCTACAGCGTCCTGGTGGTCGTAGCGACTCTGCTGATGGCCGTCGTGCTCAGGCTGCTGAGCTTGCTCGTAGCGGTATGGCACTTGGGTTAGCTGGACTCTTTATTGAAGCGCATCCGAATCCAAATGAAGCTAAGTGTGATGGTCCTTGTGCATTGCCATTGGCTAAACTTGAAGGCTACCTACAACAGATGAAAGCGGTAGATGAGCTAGTTAAGAGTTTTGCGCCACTGGACACCAGCGCAGCTGATTTATAATCTATACCCAAGCGACCTCATAATTAGATGTTGTTTGGGGATTTTACTTGCCCGCGGTTAGCGGGTTTTTTATAGGCATGAATGAATGTCACGACGAGTTCCACCATTAAATGCATTAAAAGCCTTTGAGGCGGCGGCACGACACCTGAGCTTTACCAAAGCAGCAGAGGAGTTGTACGTCACTCAAGCTGCGGTTAGTCATCAAATTAAAATCTTAGAAGAACATCTAGGTTTAAAACTGTTTTTGCGAAAAAATCGCTCCTTACTGTTAACTGAGGAAGGGCAGGGCTATTACCTCGATATTAAAGATATTTTTTCACAATTAATTGATGCAACTGAAAAGCTCCTTGCGCGAGGCGCAAAAGGGTCGTTAACGGTGAGTTTGACGCCGAGCTTTGCAATTCAATGGTTGGTACCAAGGCTGAGTAACTTTAATGAGTTGCACCCTGAAATCGACGTACGGATCAAAGCCCAAGATCACGACGACAACTCGTTAACGGATGACGTTGATGTCGCAATTTACTACGGTCGTGGTAACTGGAATGGGGTGCAAACCCATAAGCTACATACCGAGTACTTTGTGCCATTGTGTAGCCCATTTTTGTTAACTGGCCCCAAACCGCTTAATCAGCCAAGCGACCTTGCGCAACATACTTTACTCCATGACACCACGCGTCGCGCTTGGAAGGCATGGATGAAAACCGCTGGGGTCAGAAATGTGGCGGTAAATACCGGGCCTATCTTCAGTCACTCTTCTATGGTGTTACAGGCAGCAATTCACGGCCAAGGCGTGGCGCTGGGCAATAGCGTATTGGCAAGACCGGATATAGATGCAGGGCGACTGGTTATTCCGTTTAGTCACCACCTTGAAAGTAAAAATGCCTATTACTTGGTATTTAGAGAGTCGCAGTCAGAGCTGGGTAAAATAGTTTCATTCAAAGAATGGATGCTCGGTATGGTAGAACACGAACAAGAGTTAAATAGTTTATGAGCGCAGTAAATATTGAATGGCACTATGCTGAAAACCCTGTTGCACAGTTTATTTTTGCCCATGGTGCAGGTGCAGGAAGCGATAGTGATTTTATGCAAGAAATGGCTAAATTGCTTGTTTCTAAGGGCGTTCAAGTTGGGCTCTTTGATTTTGAATATATGCAGCAAGCCAAACAAGAAGGAAAAAAACGTCCACCAGAGCGTGCTCCTAAGCTACTCGCGTATTTTCAGCAAGTACTGGCAGCAGTAGAACCAAGTTTACCGCTCTTTATTGGTGGTAAGTCAATGGGTGGGCGTATGGCATCTATGCTGGCCTGTGAAACCACCGTAAAAGTGGAAGGGGTACTTGCGTTTGGTTATCCATTCCACCCGCCTGGTAAGCCGGAAAAGCTCAGAGTGGACCATTTTCCTGAGCTGAAATGCCCGCTGCTCATTTTACAAGGCGAACGTGATACCTTTGGCAACCGCACTGAGGTTGATGCCATGTGCTTTCCAGAGCAAGTCATGGTGAAATGGCTCAAAGATGGCGACCATTCACTCAAGCCACGTAAAGTGAGTGGCGTAAGCGAGTCAGAGAGCCGCGCGAATGCTGCCGTGATAGCGGCGAATTTTATTAAGGAGCGCTGTCATGGCTAAGCTCTACTTGATTATTGGCAGCGTGTTTTGTTTGTTGTCTGTGGCACTGGGGGCGTTTGCCGCTCACGGTCTCAAAGGACGTTTGAGCGACTATGCCATTGGTATTTTTAATACGGCGGCACAGTACCAAATGACTCACGGCCTTGCCATTATTGCCACCGCGTTTTTAATCAAATGGGGCCTCAAGGTGCAAGTTGCTGGCGGTTTCTTTATTATGGGTGTATTGCTATTTAGCGGTAGTCTGTACTTACTAGCCTTAACGGGCATGAAATGGCTAGGGCCAATCACCCCAATTGGTGGTACCTGTTTTTTAATTGCTTGGATTTTATTGATAGTTCAAGCTGCTAAATCTTCCTTTTAATCTAGAGAATCTAATGTCGAGTATCGTTATCTATTGTCGCGGTGGTTTTGAAAGTGACGCCGCAGCCGAAATTAATCATTATGCTGCAAAGCATGGAATTGCTGGCTACGTAAAAGCTAAGCCGAATACTGCTTTTGTAACATTTGAGTGTTTTTCGCCAAATGATGCTGAGACCTTAGCGAAAAAAATCGACTTTAAGAAACTGGTGTTTGCAAGGCAGTGGTTTGTTGGCACTTTGCATACCCATATGCCGATTGAAGACAGAGTGAGCGTGATAAAAGCGGCGGTGGAAGGCTTTCCTTTGTGTGGTGAGCTGCGCGTTGAAACGCCAGATACTAACGAAGGAAAGGAACTTTCTAAATTCTGCAAAAAGTTTTCAACGCCTTTGTCTAAGGCGCTCGAGAAGCAAAATAAGCTGACTCGTGAGGTAAAACCTGCCAAGCCTGTATTACATGTATTGTTCCTTGCTAATAACACCGCTTATGTGGGTTATTCGTTTAGTGATAACAATTCGCCATTCTTTATGGGGATCCCACGTCTGAGAATGCCATCGGACGCACCAAGCCGCTCGACGCTAAAATTAGACGAGGCATTCCATGTCTTTGTGCCTAAAGATCAACAAGAGACTCGTGTGTGCGCGGGGATGCGAGCCGTTGATTTAGGTGCTTGTCCCGGCGGTTGGACATATCAACTCGTACGTCGTGGCATGTTTGTCGCCTCAATTGATAATGGCCCGATGAATGATGACCTGATGGAAACGGGACAAGTGAAGCACTATCGTGAAGATGGATTCAAATATCGCCCAGAAAAACGCAATATTGATTGGCTGGTGTGTGATATGGTCGAAAAGCCAACGCGTGTTGCTGATCTGATGGTGGACTGGGTGGTGAATGCGTTTGCTCGAGAGCTGATCTTTAACTTAAAGCTACCGATGAAAAAACGCTTCGACAGTGTGTATGAATGTCTTACGCTTATCCATGAAGAGCTACAAAAGTACAATGTGGATTATGAGATCCAAGCAAAACACCTATATCATGACCGTGAGGAAGTCACGGTACATATTAATGTGCTTAAAGTACCGCAAAATTTGTATAGCTGATTTGTAGGAGCGATTTTACATCGCGAACTTTTTCATCAATCTCGCTGCATAAAGCTATTCCACACAGGCGTTACCTTAGTTGTAGGAGCGATTTTATATCGCGATCTTTTTCATAAAGCTCGCCGCGTAAAGCGGCTCCCACAGGGAGGCTAGATTATTTGTAGGAGCGATTTTACATCGCGAGCTTTTACATCAATCTCGCCGCGTAAAGCGCCTCCCACACCGATGTTAGCTTATTTGTAGGAGCGATTTTACATCGCGAACTTTTTCATCAAGCTCGCCGCGTAAAGCGGCTCCCACACGGGCGTTACCTAATTTGTAGGAGCGATTTCACATCGCGATATTTTTCATCAAGCTCGCCGCGTAAAGCGGCTCCCACACGGGCGTTACCTAATTTGTAGGAGCGATTTTACATCGCGATATTTTTCATCAAGCTCGCCGCGTAAAGCGGCTCTCACACCGATGTTAGCTTATTTGTAGGNAGCGATTTTACATCGCGATATTTTTCATCAGGCTCGCCGCGTAAAGCGCCTCCCACACGGGTGTTAGCTTATTTGTGGGCGCGATTTCACATCGCGATATTTTTTATCAAGCTCGCCGCGTAAAGCGCCTACCACACCGATATTATCTTATTTGTGGGCACGATTTTACATCGCGATATTTTTCATCAAGCTCGCCGCGTAAAGCGCCTACCACACCGATGTTAGCTTATTTGTAGGCGCGATTTCACATCGCGAACTTTTTCATCAAGCTCGCCGCGTAAAGCGGCTCTCACGCGGGCGTTACCTAATTTGTAGGAGCGATTTCACATCGCGATATTTTTCATCAAGCTCGCCGCGTAAAGCGGCTCTCACACCGATGTTAGCTTATTTGTAGGCNGCGATTTCACATCGCGAACTTTTTCATCAAGCTCGCCGCATAAAGTGGCTCCCACACGGATGTTACCTTATTTGTGGGGGCGATTTTACATCGCGAGCTTTTACATCAATCTCGCCGCATAAAGCGCCTCCCACACCGATGTTAGTTTATTGGTGGGAGCGATTTTACATCGCGATCTTTTTGTCTTAATCAATCAGTCTTAATAACTCGTTACGCGGTTGATTTCCGTAAGCGATGTCACCCCTGCGGCGGCTTTTTTCAGGCCAGATTTACGTAAGTTATCAAAACCTAACTGCTCTGCTTTTTCGGCAATCTCAAGAGAATTACCCCCTTCCATGATCAGGTGCGAAAGCTCTGGCGTGATTTTTACCACCTCATAAATACCCACACGGCCTTTGTAACCATCGGTGCAGTTTTCACAGCCTTTAGGCGCGAAAAGGGTAATCTCTTTAATTTGCTCGGCTGTAAAGCCTTGCCCTAGCAAGGCTTCTTCCGGCAGCGTTTCAGGTGTTTTACACTTAGGGCAAAGGCGTCTTGCGAGACGCTGAGCAATAATCAAACTCACCGAGCTTGCTACGTTGTATGCCGGCACGCCCATGTTTAATAGCCGGGTGAGCGTTTCAGGCGCAGAATTGGTGTGCAGCGTACTCAATACTAAGTGACCGGTTTGGGCGGCTTTTATTGATATTTCAGCGGTTTCAAGGTCACGGATCTCACCAACCATCACTACATCCGGATCCTGACGTAAGAATGCTCTCAAGGCATTGGCGAAGGTCATATCCGCTTTGGTATTGATTTGTACTTGGTTAATACCCTCAAGGTTTATTTCGACAGGGTCTTCCGCGGTGCTGATATTGCGCTCTGGCTGATTAAGAATATTCAAGCCAGTGTAAAGTGACACGGTTTTACCAGACCCCGTTGGACCGGTTACCAAAATCATGCCTTGAGGCTGCTCTAGTGCGTCGAGGTAAAGTTGTTTTTGCTCAGGCTCATAACCTAGCACGTCAATGCCGAGCATGGCGCTGGACGAATCTAGAATACGCATTACGATTTTCTCGCCCCACATGGTAGGCAGCGTACTCACACGAAAGTCGATACTTTTGCGCTCGGAAATCTTTAATTTAATGCGGCCATCTTGCGGTTTGCGTTTTTCCGCTATGTCTAAGTGCGCCATCACTTTGATACGGGCGGCGAGGCGAGTAGCCAGCGTATTTGGTGGACTTGCCATTTCATGCAGCAGGCCATCGATACGAAAACGCACGCGGTATTTTTTTTCGTAGGGCTCAAAGTGCAGATCCGACGCGCCTTTTTTTATCGCGTCCATTAAGATTTTATTGATATAAACGATGATTGGCGCATCGTCTTTGTCTTCGTTGGTGTTTTGCTGTTTAGGCTCGTCATCAACTTCTAAGTCGGCAAATTCTTTAAATTCTTCTTCAGAGATCGAGAGGCCACCTGTTGCATCAAACAGCTGATCAATCTTTGCTTCGAGCTTTTTGTAGTCGGCGACTAAGACTTCGCACTGTAGTCCAGTACTAAACTCAAAGTTTTCAAATGCGCCGAAATCAGTAGGATCAGAAGCCGCAACGTAGAGTTTTCTACCTTTTTGTACCAGCGGTAAAATATGGTGTTTACGGATCAGCTTTTCTTTGACTAGCGCTGGTGGTATTTCACTGATGTTAAAGTGATCAAGATTAAAAAATGGCACCTTGAATAAGTCTAGGCATTCTTCAGCTAGCTCTTTGGAGCTCATTCCTGAACTTAGGCAAATCAATTCGGCGGTGGTGTTTGCTTCTGACTGGCGAGACTTTATTTGCTCAGCAGTGACTCGCCCTAAGGTAATAAATTTACGCAGTAGCGGGGAATGATGTTCCATAGTACCTCTTTGCCTTCACATTGAATGCATATTCAATATTTATCATTAAGTTGGAAAAATGCCAAGTTATCACTGTGAGTGTAGATTAAGTTTTACAGCCAAGTCTAGCCTAATTATTTAGTCTTACTTTCACTTTTGCTAGATTGATAAACTCATTGTGTAATCTATCTGTCTCTTGCAGGCTTTCAAGTAGCGGTCGGTCGTTGTCTAGTATGTAGTCCGCTTTTGCTTGTTTATCTGCGCGCGGTAACTGCGACTCGATAATACGGTTTACTTGCGCTGCATCGACCGAATCTCGGCTGATTGTTCTCGCGATTTGCGTATCAACCGCGACATCAACAAGTAAAGTGGCGTCGCAGTACCGCTCTAAGCCATTTTCGAACAGCAGGGGCGCCGCTAAAACCACGTAATCGCTTTGCGCTGCGTTTAACTGCGTGAGTATTTCATTACGGATAAGCGGGTGAAGTAGCTCATTAAGCCACTGTTTTTTATCGGCATTAGCAAAAATAATGGCTCTTAACTTGGCCCTGTCTAAGTTGCCGTCAGGCTGTAAAATGGCACTGCCAAACTCATCAGCAATCGCTTGCAGCCCTGTGCTGCCTAGTGCGACTACTTCTCGTGCAACGATATCGGCGTCAACAACTACTATCCCTTTTTGCTGCAAGTGATTAGTGATGGCCGTTTTACCCGCACCAATACCGCCCGTCACCCCTAAAATCCAATTATTCGTTTTTAGCATTGTCTTACTTTACATTATTAAGTTTACGTACCACAGCTGTAGCTGCTCGCCGTACATTAGGGTGATCCAGCCTGCGATGGCTAAGTAAGGGCCAAATGGGATTGGGGTGGCTTTATCTCGGCCTTGAACACTTAATTGGATACTACCAATAATTGCGCCGACTAGGCTTGATAGTAGTACTATGGTTAGAATTGCTTGCCAGCCCATCAATGCACCAAAGATGGCTAGCAGTTTAAAGTCGCCATAGCCCATGCCTTCTTTACCTGTGAGTAATTTAAAGAGCCAATACACACTCCATAAACTCAAATAACCTATCGCCGCACCAATGATGGCATCATTGGGTTCGATGCCAACACCAAAACAACTGGCAACTAGTACTAACCATAAGGTTGGTAGCGTTAACTGATCGGGCAGCAACATTTCGTCTATATCGATAACCGTAAGTGCGACTAACACCCAAGTAATCAATATATACAGAGTAGCTTCTAAAGTGGCACCAAAATGCCAAGCAACCCATGTGGAGAGTAGGGCGGTTGTTAGCTCCACCAAAGGATAGCGTACTGAGATTGACGCATCGCAGTGGTTGCATTTGCCTTTTAATAATAGCCAGCTGATCAGTGGAATGTTTTGCCACGCTTTAATCGGCGTTTTGCAGCTAGGGCAATGAGAATTTGGTTTAATTAAATTAAATACGGGTGCTTCAGTGGTTTGTGTTGGTAGCTCATCGGCAAGCAACACGCGACATTCTGATTGCCAGCTCTGCTTCATCATTTTAGGCAAGCGAAGAATAACCACATTGAGGAAGCTGCCGATGCAAAGACTAACGAGTCCGACAGTGAGTAACCAATACCATAACTGGGTTTGCATCAAGTTGATAATATCTTGCATAAGTTGGGCGCTTGCTTATATTTTTTTGTTTAAATTACCGAGGCATACTCGGTATGGATTTTTGCAGTTTACCACACAGCACTGCACCTCATAATAGTGTAATTTTGTGAACAAAATTAAATAACAGAGCCTAGTTGGAATATCGGTAAGTACATGGCAATGATAAGGCCACCGATCAGTACGCCGAGCACCACCATAATGAGTGGCTCTAATAGGCTAGAAAGGCCATCCACCGCATCATCGACTTCTTGCTCATAAATGTTTGCAACCTTTGCCAGCATACCATCTAAAGAGCCTGATTCTTCACCAATAGACACCATTTGCACCACCATATCAGGGAATACTTTGGTGTTATGCATTGCCCAGTGCATTTGGTTACCCGAGTTAACCTCTGCTTTTATTTCTTTAATTGCGTTTTTGTAGATAATATTGCCTGAAGCACCAGCAGCAGAATCAAGTGCATCACCAAGTGGAACACCCGCAGCAAAGGTGGTAGAAAGGGTACGAGCATAACGCGCCACCGCCGCCTTTTTAAGGATCTCGCCAATCACTGGAATACGTAAAACCATACGATCGTTAAAATGCTTTACCGCAGCACTGCGAATAAGCATTTCTTTATAGGTATAACCAAATAGGCCAATACCGAGTATAAATACCCACCAATATTCCTGCATAAATTCGGAAATCGCGATAACCATCAACGTAAAGGCGGGGAGTTCGGCACCAAAACCGGCAAAGATATCTTGAAATTGAGGTACCACAAATATTAGAAGGATTGTTGTTACAATCAATGCAACGACAATCACCGCAATAGGATAGAACAGCGCCTTTTTGATTTTAGATTTTAGCGCTTCTGTTTTTTCTTTATAGAGTGCTATGCGGTCAAATATGGTATCAAGTGCTCCCGATTGCTCCCCTGAATGGACAAGGTCACAATAGAGTTCATCAAAATATCTGGGGTAAGCACGTAATGCTTTCGCTAAAGGCTGACCTGCCTTCACTTCATCGCCCACATGACCTATGAGTTTAGACAATGATTTATTTTTGCTGCCTCTGGCCAGCATCTCAAGAGTCTGTACTAGAGATACACCAGCAGTCAACATAGTGGCAATTTGTCTTGTGACCGTTGCAATATCTTGAGGAGTGATTTTTTGCGCACCAGACAAACCAAACAGAGGTTTAGGTTTACGCTTGACTTTAGAAGGAGTAATGCCCTGTTTTCTTAGTTGCGCTTTGACTAAAGCGACACTCGAGCCTGTTATTTCGCCTTCGAGGCGTTTACCTCTATTATTTACTCCGACCCAAATAAAGGTGTCTAAAGTATTACTAGATTCTATAGATTTTTTATTCATGGATTAGAGTATTAGTTGAAATTAACGGGGAGGTTGAATCTCCCCGATAATTTATTAGCAGAGGTTTGTAATAGTGGCTTTAGTGCAAGAACCACTTTTGGTAAATACATATGTTGAAGGGGCAGCCTTTTTAGGATCGATTGTTGGGGGAGTTAAAATATAGTCATAGCTACCCGCGACAGCCGTACCAGTAGCTGTTATTACTCCAGTGGTTTTAGTGATTGTTAAACTGGCTAANTGTTGCCGCAGGAGCTGCAATACCCAATTCAGCAAACTCGTCACATGAGGCGATAACGTTATTATTAGTTTGCAAGCATTCTGTCATAGTAGTTCTTACAGAGGAAGCTGCGGTTACAACTTCAGTAAAACGGGCTTTTACTGTGTAGTCCTGATAAGCAGGAAGTGCTACTGCTGCCAAAATACCTACGATTGCAACTACAATCATTAGTTCGATTAGGGTAAAACCACCCTGTTGTTTTTGAGTCATGATGTGTCTCCTAAATTTTAAGTGACTTAACCATAATAGGTTTAAGTTAAGCGTTTATTAAAACCTTTGCAATAAATACCAATCCATCGAATCAACAAACTGGTGTGCTCAAATTGACTTAACGGCGCCCAAGAAGGTGAAGCAAGTTTATCATTCAAACATCTTGAAAACTAAACCCGTTAAGTTTGTGACCGTTCCCTAATCAACTAGAAGTGTAGCACCGATTTAGTTTTAGCGATCACAATTAACATTTACTTTAATAGTAAACGCTGAGCTCAGCAATTGAATTTTAATAATAAATTATTGATTCTCTTGCGGTAGCTCAAGCTTTTCTAATATCGGTTCAAAAAACGAACGGAACCAATCGTTACCGAACATTAAGATCTTGTTACACTCTAGTTCTTTTGTCGTATTTAACGGGTTTTAAGTAGGTTTGTCAACGAAATAGAAAACTTTCTCTATTACGTGGTATTACAAAGTGAGCCCAACATTATTTGCTGGTATGAAGTCGTATTCTTTTTAAAAATGAAAAATCCGATACCTTAAGGTGCAAACAAATCAACCAAAGTGAGTGATTTATTGGTTACTAAGTAGCACTACAAAGAAAAGGATAGGGCCCGGCAATCAGCCCTATCAGAACACTTTTTAAATTTAGCGAAAGTTATTCGAAGCGCATCGACAGGTCGATGCTTTGTACATGTTTGGTCAGTGCGCCGCTTGAAATAAAATCAACACCGGCTTGTGCGTAAGTCGTCAAAATTTCAATGGTCATATTACCAGAGACTTCCAGCTTGGCTTTGCCTTGCGTGATTTCAACCGCTTGTTGAATTTCACTCACACTGAAGTTGTCCAGCATAATAATATCGCTGCCCGCATCTAAGGCTTGTTGTAATTCGCCTAGGTTTTCTACTTCAACTTCTACCGGCTTGTCTGGGTGGTTATTACGCGCAGTCGCAACGGCTTTGGCGATACCGCCACAGGCGGCAATGTGGTTTTCTTTAATAAGATACGCGTCGAAGNAATTCTATGATTTTTACCACCACCACATTTAACGGCGTATTTTTGTAGCGCTCTTAATCCAGGGATGGTTTTACGTGTATCTAGCAGTTTAGTTTGCGTACCGCTCAGCACTTCAACATACTTAGCTGTGGTGGTTGCCGTGCCCGATAGCGTTTGTACAAAATTAAGCGCCGTGCGCTCTGCGGTTAGAATCGCTCTCGCTGAGCCGCTTGCGGTAAACAAACGGGTGTTGGCGGCAACAAAATCGCCGTCGTTCACAAGTACGTTGACGCTAACACTTGGGTCGACCTGCTGAAAAACTTCTTCGATTAACGCCTTGCCAACGAACACACAATCTTCCCTTGTGATCACATAGGCATTTGCTTGCTGCGTTTCTGGGATAAGGGCTGCGGTAATATCACCTTCGTTTGGTGTTTGATAATTAAGGTCTTCGTCTAGCGCCTGCTTTACCATTTGGCTGATAAGGTTTTGGTCAATCATAGGTTGTCTTTTCATTTTTTCTGCAATGGCCGAATTTTACGCGCGTTTGCCTAGGAGTACAATTGATGGAGAAGAATTCACGATATTTGGCGGGGTGGCTTTTATTTCGCGGGGTAAACCCGCTGCTACGATTATGTATTGCTTGCTGTTGAGCCCTTGTGTGTTTTCGTAGCAGCGACTTTATGTCGCGACAGTGTGTTTGAAATGCAAAGCCGTGTTTGTAGAGGATGAGTTGGCGGTTAAAACGGAGGTCGCGGGGTAAACCCGCTGCTACGTGTATGTGTAGCTTGCTGTTGAGCCCTTGTGTATTTTCGTAGCAGCGACTTTATGTCGCGACAGCGTGTTTGAAATACAAAGCCGTGTTTGTAGAGAATGAGTTGACTGCCAAAATGGAGGTCGCGGGGTAAACCCGCTGCTACGATTATGTGTAGCTTGCTGTGATTTTATGCCGAAAACCAATATGTATTTTCGTAGCAGCGACTTTATGTCGCGACAGCGTGTTTGAAATACAAAGCCGTGTTTGTAGAGGATGAGTTGGCGGTTAAAACGGAGGTCGCGGGGTAAACCCGCTGCTACGGTTAGGTGTTGCTTGCTGCGACTTCCGTCGAAACCAATGTGTGTTTTTGTAGCAGCGACTTTATGTCGCGACAGCGTGTTTGAAATACAAAGCCGTGTTTGTAGAGGATGAGTTGGCGGTTAAAACGGAGGTCGCGGGGTAAACCCGCTGCTACGGTTATGTGTTGCTTGCTGCGACTTCCGTCGAAACCAATGTGTGTTTTCGTAGCAGCGACTTTATGTCGCGACAGCGTGTTTGAAATACAAAGCCGTGTTTGTTGAGGATGAGTTGGCTGCCAAAACGGAGGTCGCGGGGTAAACCCGCTGCTACGGTTAGGTGTTGTTTGCTGCGACTTCCGTCGAAACCAATGTGT
>NZ_NSDG01000068.1 GCF_002289345.1 Pseudoalteromonas sp. HM-SA03
TTGACTTTTTTCTCGCCACCCATAAATAAAAATGGCGCAAAGCCGTACACTTCATCGGCATTGAGTGGGCCATGTTTTTTTAATGTCGCAGGAAAAAGAGGTTTCCCTTGGTTATTTTTAATATCAAGTCGTTCAGGGTCTTGAAGCGCTATAAAATCTTTTGCGGTTTGGTTAGCCTTACCAGCTGCAATATCTTGCTGGCTNCCCTTTTTTTGTTCGCATCCAATTAAGGTAGGGACTGATTTCTAGAGAATGTCCAGTTTTCTCCCCGTAGAGTTTTAAATTTCCCCATGCATTTCGCGCTATAACATAATAGATATCATCTTGCTCAAACGGGGTATCTTCTAAAAATCGGTCAAGGATGTCTTGATAATCCGCGGGGTTTGT
>NZ_NSDG01000069.1 GCF_002289345.1 Pseudoalteromonas sp. HM-SA03
TACACTCGGCATCGTGGCGCTTTGTTTACCACCAATATCTTGCTCCATGCTGCCGTCAAACACGGTCATGGTTTTGCCTTTTAAGGTCAGTAGCTTGTCTGCAAAGAGGTTGGCGTTACCACTTGAGTCAATACTGATTTCACTGCCGCCATTGGCAAGGGTGAGGTTGCCAGAGCCACTGCCTTTAATCGTGATATTACCTTGGCTTTGAATGATTTGACTTCCCGCTGGGGCGGTGATGGTAAGGTTGTTGTCTGCCTTGAGGTTGATATCACTTTGGATAACACTGCGATGACTGCGGCCCGCCTTAAGGGTCAAATCTTGTTTGGCGCTGACGTCAATTTGATTAGCGATGAGTTCAAAGTTAATCATCATCGCATTTTCAATTAATAAGTAAGTGTTTTTAGTGGTAAGGAGTTA
>NZ_NSDG01000007.1:0-146 GCF_002289345.1 Pseudoalteromonas sp. HM-SA03
TCCAAGTTGCTCCTCTTCTAAGGACAAACACTAGTTAACTTATCAGTATTGGTTGAGTATCAGTTGTGGGCTCAACAGTCAAAGGCGTGGGCAAGGTTATCTTAAAAAATACCGGAGAATCCCTCTCTGCTGCGCTTGCCGTTTTA
>NZ_NSDG01000007.1:286-14807 GCF_002289345.1 Pseudoalteromonas sp. HM-SA03
GGGCACTACGACCTACTGCTTCCAGACGCCGCTATCGAAGGCATGCAAGCCACGGTAAAACGCCTAGACGAGGTCACCCCCAAAATCGATCAGCATATGCAACAAGCTGCCCAAGAAATTGGGCAGCGAGTTAATAAAGCGCTGGATGAGTATCAGGGGGAGTTACCACAGGTTGGTGTTACCAATGTGCCGAAGAAATCTAAAGCGCCGGAGCTTTCAGCTCCAGAAGGAAACGATCTCAAAGGTGCCTCTGTTAACAAAGTTAATCCGCCATCACGTAAGACGCCTAGTGACTTTACGCAGCATAAATCACTAAACCATAGAAAAGCGGCTGCGGGTGAGTACAATGCCCATCAATTAATGACGGAAAAAGGCTTTGTACCATTAGGTAAAACCGACGGTAATTTTAAGCCCGGCGAAACTGGTATAGATGGGATTTATTTGCACCCAAATCCACCACCTGATTTTGTGATAACAGAGGCTAAGTACAACAAAGCGCGCTTAGGTAACACGAAGGATGGAAAGCAAATGTCCAATACATGGATGACGGACGAGAGACTTAAAAACGCTGGGATAATAGATCCTGCGCAGCGCCGTAAAATACTAAGAAGCCTAAGAAATAATGATGACTCGGTACAAAAATTCCTTATTCGCAATAAAGAAGATGGTACGCTGGTCATCAAAGAGCTCGATAAAAATGCGAACGTTATTGGTAACGCATTTAATAAATAAGGACTAAAACATGTTAAGAGATACGCTAAAAGATAGAAACTACTATGACGACAGGATCAATTTTAGAGTTGAGTGCCTTCAAGAAGACATTGATGATATCAATTCTGAGGGTAAATTACGCTGCGAAGTAAAGATGAACTTAGCATTTGGTTTGGTAAGTGACTCTATGGAATTATTACACCTAAAATATTCCCGCGGTGACAACCTCGCTGAGTTTAAACCGCTACTGCTTGACACCCTTACCTATCGGCAATGGCAAAAAAAGTTTGCCGATGCACTGCCAGACAATGAACAGGTTGAGCGTATAGCTTGGGAAGAGCTCCATGAAGACGACATGCGCCGCACACTGATTTGGCTTGCCTTTGCGTATTGCCTTGATATGGGCCAAGATTATTACCTAGAGGTGCTCGATTTGATTGCCAATCAAGGTCAAGACGGTTTGTTAGACTGCATTGCCGTTGCCATGGGCAATACCGGACGTGAAGTAGCACAAGGTACGCTCTTTAAAAAACGCTTTGGCAAACTGTATGACGTTGTGATGGCTGAGCCTGAGCAAAAACCAAAGCGGGTCAAAACCTATCTCGATGCTTGGTATAAGGCAGAAGGCAGCCCAGACTATCACTTGATGGGTGATGGTGCTTATGATGGTTATTGGTGCTGGGGTGCAGCCTTGGTGGTTAAGCTATTCAACATCGACGACAGCTGTTTTATTGACCATCCATACTACCCTAAAGACTTAGTGCATTGGCAACCGTGCTAAATTCATCGCAAATCAAGGAGCGTCAAACGTGAGGGACACTCGTAAAACCCCAGATTACTTTGAAACGTTTTTAGTCGACATTGAAGTTGGCATTAAAGAAACACAGGAAGCCCTCGATGCAGGTAATTTTACCACACCTAGNAATGTTGCGTAGCGTATATATCAGCTCGCGATTATGCGAGCGGTAGCGCACTACTCATACGGTGCTCACCTTGGGGATGTTAAGCGCTATACCGAAGCAATTTTGCCGTATCGCAAACAACTGACACACTACTGTGATAAGTTACCGGCAAATCATCAAATATACCGACATGCTTTCGAAAAACTGGGTGGGCAAATTGATGCTGTTGGCTCTCATAATATCAACCGGTATATCTACACATTATGGTGGCTGGCACTTTTACAAGCCTGTGATGTCACTCCAGCTCATATTCAAGAAGTGCTCGATGCTATTGGCGAACGCGGCAAAGACACCTTACTTGATAAAGTAGCCATTGCACTTGGTGATAACGATAGACCTATTTCGCCCACACTCTACTACCCTGAAATCTATCAAAACCTTTCACTCGCTTTTACATTACCCAATGAACAAAAGCCTGATTTACTTAACCAATTTGCACAAAGTTGGTACAGCAAGTTAGAGGGCTTGGCGGACTGGCATGATAATCATAACTGTGAATGCGAATTCGAGTACACGGATTATTATATTGGTTATTGGTGTTTTGAATTAGTTTTAGTCGCCAATGTTCTAGAAATACCAAGAGAACCCTTAGAAGATAGTGTTTATGTTCCGGTTGATTTACTCAGATAAACCCCTACATACAAATATTAATGGGGCCCTTTCAAAAATGAGTAGTGAGGCTCAAAACACATTCTTTATACTTAATCCGAGTGAGTTAAATATACGCCCTACATAGGTGCAAATAATGAATAAGTTTTTTGACAATTTTTATAACTTTGGTGGGTTTGGTCCAGCGATAGAAGCGATTCAACCAACAGATGANGCAACTCCAGTATTACCAAGGTATTTTACCNGAATAATTTACTTGAGTACTGGAAAGAATACGGCTTTTGTGGTTGGGGGAGTGGTCGCTTGTGGATGGTCAACCCAAGGGATTATCAAGATATCTTGACTGAATGGTTAAGAGGCACGAAGTTTGAAAAAATGCAAAATGACGGTGGAGATAGTTTCTATGTCATTGCAGTAGATGCATTCGGTGAGATCTATGTTTGGGGTAAAAACTCTGGAAGTTGTCTGAAAATTACTTCCCCCTACGGTATGATATTTCCTAATTTTAGTAACGATGAATATTCAAAGGATGGTGAGGAGTTAACTTTAGACTTATTTTTTGCTACAAAAATGAGCGCTGAAATTGATTTAGACGATATCAATGAACAGCCTCTTTTTGAACGTGCTTTAGAGAAATTAGGCCATCTTGAAAATGGAGAAATCTATGGCTTTGCGCCAGCTCTTGCCCTTGGTGGCGAACCTAAGCTTGAGAATCTCCAAAAGGTAAAAGCTACGGAACATTTGGCATTCTTAGCTGACCTCGGAGAGAAGCGTGTTATGGCAGATATAGTCGCATTGGCAAAAAAACTGCCACATAATCAATAACATCTTTTTAAGTCCTTTAAATAAACAGGTGTCGCCAGGCTAGGTTCAATCATCCTCCTAGCCTACACTCCTCACCAAATTTCTTTTGCTGCTTTCGTTTTAAAAATGACGCACTATGAAACAATAAACGTCGATTGGCCAATTCCCGAAGGTTTGGTTTATCCTAAGTGAGATGATGATGAGCGTACTAATCAATTTGATCGAACAGAAAAACAAAATAGAAGAATCGCAATACCAAGAAGGTTTTTTACTTCCTCCGGCAACTGAGAAACAACTTATAAAGCTGCAAGAAAACTCATTAAGATTTTTTAAGGGGAAAATATCAGACCAGTTTATAGAATTATTAAAAATTTCAAATGGTTTTTCTGTAAATGGTTTAAACGTGTATGGTGCAAACACCATCGAAAGTCCAATTTATCTACCAGGTATAATTGAAGCCAATGAATCATTTTATGAAGAGTGCTCCCTGAAGCAATTTATTGCATATGCTGATGAAAACATGAGTCGTGTAGTTTTCAATTTGAACACCCGACTCTATGCTGTCATAGATAGAGTTACTTGGGAAATAATTGATGAGTATGAAACGTTTGAAGAAGCGTTACTTGCATTAATTGAGGAAAGTTGTGTGTTTGAATAATGCATACCAACTCAGGATTACATGAAAAGTTACCCGCTTTCAATCGGTGACTGCCAGTCTACGTGTTAAGCGGGTAAATTGAGAAGCCCTGTAGTGCTTCTTATCAATGCCCTAGTTGATCGAGTAAGTCCATTACTTCAACGCTGGCATGTTCCATTTGGTTAAGCTGTTTTACTGCGCCTTGAGAATCGCCTGCTTTAAACTTTTTCATTGCTTCTACACCAGCTCTATGGACTTCTTTATGCGGAGCTTCTAGGCGTTTAAACGCGTTGTGACCGCCAAACTTTTGGGCGCCATCGCCACTAAACCACTTGCCTAAGCGGCACATCGTATGATCGGCAAAGTCGCTGATATTTTTATGGCTATTGCCAATAATAACGTTGTATACGTCTCCTTTCCAAACGACATGATCGAGCTTTACGGTCTGGATAAAGGTTTGGGTGGTAGAAACTAAAATGGTGTCTTTCATTGAATCACAACAACTTACTATCCCTTCGTATTCATCGTTTAAGTGTCCAATACTGTCAGACAGCGTGATATTAGACGCTTGAATTTCTTCCACGGCACTCACGGTTGTATGAGTCGTATCGATGATCTTCTTGACCAGATCGGAGACTTCGTTGGCGGATTCGTTGGTGTTGGTTGCCAGTGCGCGCACCTCATCGGCGACAACCGAAAAGCCACGGCCAGCTTCACCCGCTCGGGCGGCTTCAATAGCAGCATTAAGCGCTAGCAGATTCGTTTGATCTGAAATTTTTGAAATCGTCGTAACAAAGGTATTAATGCTATCGGCCATTTGTGATAGTCCAGAAATATTGGTGGTCATTCTGTCCATATTGCCGCCGAGCTGCTCCATTCCCGTGAGTATTTTACGCAATGCGGTTTCTGATTTAGAAAAAGCGGAGTTTACTTGTTCAATTGAATGGCTTTCTTCTTCAATACTCATAAAGCTTGCAAGAACGGTTTCGCGGATCCCTTGCACTTGGCTTAATCCAGTCAATGCACACTGCAATAGTTGATTGTCAGTATTATCATTGATCGCAGCTTGTGAGCTTACAACTTCTTGTTTTAATGACTCATTTTCAGCAACTAATTGCGCATTTGCATGTTTTAAACTGGCAATCTCTTGTTGCGCGGCTAATAAGGCTTGTTGGGTTTCATTGTTTGTAAATAGTTTCGCAAACACGTTATTTTCCCTTGTAACTTGATATTAACGCAAGCTTAGCAATCATTGGAAAATAGTGCTACTTCTTTAGGTTTTAAAAAAGCTATAAATTTAGAGAAGTTAGCGTAGAATTGTGATTGGATTTTGGTGCGCTGAGCATCATTGAGATTGAATCAATAAAACTGTGTAATGGTGTTACCCTCTAGCACTAGATCTGAGTGATTTACCGCGTTTATCGCCATACATATGCTCATCGGCTTCGTGGATGATGAGATCTGCTTGTTTAGCTGGGTCAACTTTGACCATTCCAACACTAACGTTAATTTTGTAATCGTGTAATCCTTTTAATAATGCTGCTCTTACTTTGTCTGTATCTGGAAGTACCGCATTAATATAGGCAATAAATTCGTCTCCCCCGATACGAAAGCTGTAGTCTAAGCCAAAGTAATCTTTCATATTCTGTGTAAACTTAATCAAAACCTCGTCGCCAATATGATGGCCATAGTTGTCATTCACCTGCTTAAAATTATCTAAATCGAGGTAGAGTAGCCATTGATTATCAAAGCGATGTGTTTGCAAGCCATCAAAGCATGCGCGACGACTGCCCACGCCTGTCATCGCATCATGGTTAGCTTCATACCGCATCCGCTCTTCTAACAATCTTCTTCTCTCTACTTCTTTTTTTAGCTCTGTAATGCTGGCTCTTTTATTGGTGATCATGCAGTAAAAACCAAAGCTGATGAGTAAAAAACCGATATTTTTCAAAGAAGTGTCAAAGTTAAGTAAGGGAATGGAAAAACCGTCGGTGAAATTATCAATAATATCAAGGAGTAGGCCCGCACAATACACAAGCAGGGCAATGCGTAAGAACGGATTTGCGATTTCTCTGGTGATCAAATTGAACAAAGTGAAAGAAATGCCGAACCAGAACAACTCTTCGTAGCTCTCGTATTCGTAGTGACCAATATAGTACATGTAGCCACCAAAAAAGATGATGGCTATCCATATTACTAAGGGTGGTAACGCGCGTTTGATCAAAATACTTTGGCTTCTGGTGCTTCAGTTATCTTTAGTTATAGTTAATTGAGCTTCAGAAGCAAGCCACTTATGCGTTTAACTCAAGTGCTTGAGCAATCATAAATAGATGACTAACAAAAACGAGAGAAGTCAGCACCGTTCGCATTTTTTGATAGTCTTTATGATAGTCACTCCAGCGGGATGAACTGCGCTCTATAAAATATACGAGCCAATATGCGATAGCGAGATAGAGAAGCAACCATTGTGGTGCTGCAATACTAAGTAGGGGGTAAGGGATCACGACAATCACGGCCAGTATCGCTTGTTTGTAGGTTTGCTCTCCTGCACGCCATAAACTTCCGGCCATAAAAGCTAGAATCCCCAGACTGTAAAATTGAAAAGCATGAAGCACGTCACTTGATACACCTGTCATTAGCGTCCATGCGATACAAGCCAAAAAGGGAATGAAGCCAAAGTAACCAAGTTGAATATGATTGAAGTACGGGTGCATAGTCACGCTCTGCTGTAGTTAATTGCTGGGATCATACCGTAATTATCTTATTTTTATACTTTTATGCTGAATTAGTTGATCACTTAAAAGAGAGCTATCGGTTTTTTCGATTACAGTGATTCAAACAATCCATTTTATTTAATTATCACTTCCCCTTATCTTTGTACTCAAGCCAAGGCGAACAGTAATCGCCAACATTATTTTAAACTAAACAACAGTGAGGAAAGCGATGAGCACTTCATTAATCAATACTAAAATTCAACCATTCAACGCAACTGCATACCATGGAGGCGACTTCGTAGAAGTTTCTGAGCAAGACCTACTAGGTAAATGGTCAATCGTATTCTTTTACCCTGCGGATTTCACATTTGTATGTCCAACGGAGCTTGGTGACTTAGCTGACTACTACGCACAGCTACAAGAAATGGGCGTAGAAGTTTACTCTGTATCGACAGACACGCACTTCACGCATAAAGCATGGCACGATGCGTCAGACACCATTAAGAAAATCCAATTCCCAATGATTGGTGACCCAACAGGCCGTATTACTCGTAACTTCGGTGTGATGATCGAAGAAGAAGGTCTGGCACTTCGCGGTACTTTTGTTATCAACCCAGAGGGTGAAATCAAAGTTATCGAAACGCATGACCTAGGTATTGGTCGCAGTGCTAAAGAGCTAGTACGTAAAGTACAAGCTGCTCAATACATCGCATCTCACGATGGTGAAGTCTGTCCAGCTTCTTGGCAGCCGGGTGAAGAAACACTAGCACCTTCACTAGACCTAGTTGGCAAAATCTAATTTGTCAGGGGAGTGCAGCATGCACTCCCATCTCAACCATCTAGATGAATCAAATTCATCGTTTTTGCGAATTTTTACTGTAGTTTCTGCAGAGGGTTACCTTATATGTTAGACAACCAAATTAAAACTCAACTACAAAGCCACTTTAGCTCTCTACAACGTCCGATTGAACTCGTCATTACTGTTGATGACAGTAAAAAATCGCAAGAGCTAAAAGGGTTAGCACAAGACTTAGCGTCATTGAGCGACAAAATTACTTTATCTGAATCAATTGAAGGTGAACGTATCCCACAAATGGTGGTGCGTGGTGTTGAAACAAAGAGCGAAATTACGTTTGCTGGTGTGCCTATGGGACATGAGTTTACCAGTTTGGTACTTGCATTATTGCATTCAGGCGGTCATGCAACTAAAGCATCGGCAGACGATCTCGAACTGATCACAAATATAGATAACGCATTGAACTTTGAGGTTTACATTTCACTGAGTTGCCAAACTTGTCCGCAAGTCGTACAGGCTTTGAATCTCATGGCGGCTGTTAACCCAAATATTACCACCACCATGATTGATGGTGCTTTGTTCCAAGAAGAAGTGGGATCGCGCAATATCATGGCTGTGCCAACCGTGTACTTAAATGGTGAGCAATTTAGCCAAGGCGCAGTGAGCCTGAGCGATATACTACTCAAATTGGATAGTAAAGCTGGTGAAAAACAAGCGGCCTTACTTAACGAGAAAGACGTGTTTGACGTGCTGGTTGTAGGTGGCGGTCCTGCTGGTGCATCAGCTGCAATCTATGCTGCTCGCAAAGGGTTAAATACAGGGGTAGTTGCGGAGCGTTTTGGCGGCCAAGTTGCCGATACTTTGGGCATTGAGAACTTTATCTCAGTGCAAAAAACGGAAGGTCCTAAGCTGGTTGCACAGTTAGAAGAGCATGTTAACCAGTATGGCGTTGATGTGATGAAGAACCAGCGTGCGGCGGCAATTAATAAAGGTGAAACCATAGATATCACGCTTGAAAGCGGTGCGGTATTAAGGGCCAAATCTTTAGTCTTGGCTACAGGTGCACGATGGAGAAGCATGAATGTACCCGGTGAAACTGAGTATAAGGGCAGAGGTGTGGCATATTGCCCGCACTGTGATGGTCCATTATTTAAGGGGAAACCTGTTGCTGTTATTGGTGGCGGTAACTCAGGCATAGAAGCGGCAATCGACTTGGCAAATATAGTGGAACACGTCACGGTATTAGAATTTGCCGATACGCTCAGAGCTGACGAAGTGCTCATCAAAAAGGCGAAAAGCCTTGCTAACGTTACCATTATTAAAAACGCACAAACCACCGAAGTAGTTGGTGACGGCAATAAAGTAACGGGTTTGAACTACACAGATAGAGTGAGCGGTGGATCGCATTCACTACCATTGGCTGGCATTTTTGTACAAATTGGGCTTGTACCAAATACTGAATGGTTAAAGTCGAGTGAAGTTGCACTTAGCCGCTTTGGCGAAATCGAAATTGACAGCAAAGGTGCGACAAGTATAGCGGGCGTGTACGCCGCAGGCGATGCAACCACCACACCGTTTAAGCAAATTATCATTGCGATGGGTGGTGGAGCGACAGCAAGCTTAGGCGCTTTTGATTATCTAATTCGGTCAGGACAAGACGACGAGCAAGCCGCTTAATTACTCGCATTACTGGAAAGAATCATTGCAACATTACACCCATGCAATGCTCCCTAGCCACACTCTAGCAGTGTGGCTTTTTTTGGCTTAGGTTTCTAAGACTCATCGCTACTTCGTATATTATTTATTCTTTGCAGTAATGGCTCTTAGCTAAACTTACCATGTTGATGAGTCAGGTTATATTTTCCCTAGCAGGTAGTTAAGCGAAAGGGGGGTTATCGGTGACTAAAAAACACAAGATCGCTGCGTAAAGCACCTCCTACTCTATAAAAATGGTAGCTTAGTAAAAGTGAAGG
Source organism: Pseudoalteromonas sp. HM-SA03 (assembly GCF_002289345.1). Classification (GTDB taxonomy): domain Bacteria; phylum Pseudomonadota; class Gammaproteobacteria; order Enterobacterales; family Alteromonadaceae; genus Pseudoalteromonas. The sequence goes on from NZ_NSDG01000007.1 coordinate 9,493, forward strand.
CAAAGTTCCGTTACGATACTTTTGTAAACTACTTGTACAAGAAGGTTACTGGCGAAAATTTAGTTACCGTTTTCACTCCGAGAAATCTTTATAATAGCCTCCCAAGTACTAGATAATTTGCGATGGATATGAAACTAATTGCAAAATATGTAGCGTTATCTTTATTAACTGTTTTTTTGGTTATCATTTATTTTTTATCCACAGTAGAAAAAGAAGTAAAAACCCTTTCATAAAATAGTGAGGCCGTTCCTTTTATTAGTCAGTCCGAGCTCATAGCTATACTTCCAGACTTTTATGATATGGATGTTAAGTTAGCAAATACACTTACTTTAACATTAAAGAAAAGTTTTGGTAAAAAGGCCATGCTTGATTTTGAAGCTGAGCTAATAGAGCTATTAAAAGATCCGAATATATCAAGAAAAGATAAAATAAGTATATTGTGGAATATGACACAGCAGTTAGGCGTAGAATCAGAGCAAGGGTTGTATGTGCTTGAGTATATGAGTACGTTGGCTCCTATCGAGCTGTCCAATGAGTTAATTTCGCTATTCGAAAGTGCATCAGATCGGGCAAAATTTGGCTTACTAAATGTACTTGAGACTATCTTACTGGTTAATGGAGAAGAGGCGAAAGTTTCTGCTCTGCATTTATCAGAAGTAAAACAGCAATTACTCGATGTAATGAGTGGTCAGTTAGTCAATGTGGAAGATCCTGCATTGGGCTTCTCAATTCTTGAGGCTGTTGTTGGTCACCTTCCTTTTGAGAAAGCCAAACTACTGATAGATGACCAGTTTGTGATATCAGAAAATAAATCTAATAACGTCTCAAATGATGTTATCAGAGCAACAAAAGCTGGAATTTATAATCGCCTAGCACTAGCTAACCCTCAATCAAGGACTGAATTTCTGCCACAATATATTCAAACTCTTAATAATGAGCCTTCACAAACGATGGAGCGAGAGTCGCTAAGGCAAGATCTCTTTAATATTATTAGAATAGATGAGTTTATGAATGAGGCACCGCATGAATTTAAACAAACGGTGAATGCATTTTTAGCACGAGATCTTCCTGTGATGGACATCGACAGTACTGAATTTGATTACGATGCCGTAAAGCTGTATTCAGATCTGTCAATTGCAATGGCAAAATTGAGTGCATCGGCTCAACGCTCTAGTGAAAGCATATATACACAACAGATTAACGCAGCCAAAAGTCCACTTGAGCAAGCGATTTTGATAAGTCGTTCACCGTATCAGCTAAATGAATTATTAACCGATGAATTTACCCGAGCAAGAATTAGTAGTGACTTGCGAGCAGAAGCCAAACGGATAGGTGAAAATTCTGCCTATACTGACTTACTTAACGATGCCGCATCGCGGTTGTAGGTAAACATGTTGTAGCCACCTTTGGTTGGCTACAACACTTACTACGTAATCACAAATCACATTAACTGTTGTGGCTTGATTTCAAGATTAGCGCTATCAGAACTTACCCATACTTCGCCATCTTGAATGGTAATAGTGAGCTTGATACTACGATCTGCTAATTGGGCTAAAGCCTGAGTCGCACTATAACCCAAGCTAAAAATACTCAGATTTTTAAAGTCGTATAATTTAGGTTGATTTTTTTGCCACCAAATCGCTTGATTATTTTCACCATAGGTGTAAAGGATCACTTGCTTTGATTTATTGCACGCTTTTTTAAGGCGTTTTTCATCAGGCAGTCCTAGTTCAACCCAAAGTTCAATCTATTCGCTGTAATTCTTAACCCATAGTTCAGGTTCATCGTCAGCGCATAAGCCTTTGGTAAACTCCAGTCCCTCACATGCATTTAGTGCATAGGCAAGTAAACGGATCATTAATCGTTGTTCATTTTCAGAAGGGTGCTGGGCCAGCGTTAAATTAAAGTCTTGGTAAACATGCCTGTCCATATCACTGAGGGATAGTTGGGCTTTAATAATAGTAGATTTGAGCGCCATAAATTTGCTTAAAAAATTTTTGCGCTAGTATAGCGGATTGAGATAAAAATTTGCAGAATGTTATTGTGGAGATGAAACACAGCCTCATAATGAGGCTGTGTTTATTTGAATTGCTTAGCGCGCTAGCAGCTAATTGCAGCTATTTGAGATATCCAAATATTGGGCAAAGACTCTTTTAGTTTGCTTACTTGAGCACAGTCGATATTTGGGTTTCCATATATACTTAAATACTTCAGATTGGTCAAATTGAATAGCGGCGACAGATCTGAAATGTTGGTATAGTTCAACTCTAAGCGGGTAAGTTCGATGTAATCTTTAAGTGAACCATAGTTTGTCAGCTTGGTATTATCCAAGTCCAAATAAGTTAAGGTAGTAGGCAAGCCAAAAAGCGCGAAGTCATATACGGTTTGGCTATTTGTATTTAACTCAAAGGAGGTCAATGATTGAGGAAGTGTAGCTTTAGCCGTTAGTTCACCCGTGAGTCTATAGATATCTAGACTCTGTAAGGTGTGGAGCTGAGCTAAGCTAGGATCACGTAACAACGAACTGTCAACTGAGCCACTTAGTGTTAAAGCCTTAATTGCTTCAAACTGTGTAATTCCATTTAATGATTCAATTGCTGAGCCATCGCAAGAGAGTGAGGTATTACGGACAGCATCTTGATACCTTTGATCTACAATACACTGTTTAAGTGCCGCATCTGTAATTAAGCTCAAATCGACCGGCTTCATAATACAGTTAGAGTTAGAAAGATTTGTTGTTACACCATCGAGAGATTTTAATAGCTCCTGATCATTACAATAAATGGCACTACTTCTTATTTCAAGTCTTTCCAGCGTGTTTAAACTGGCAAGCATGTCAGCTCTAAAAAACTCGGAAAAGTTACGCAGTGTTAATGACTTAAGTTTATTTAATGATGCTACCTCTGAGATATCAGTCGCCTGAGAATAGTCAATAAAGAGAGTTTCTAAGTTTTCAAATTGAGATACATGCGTGATATCTTCTAGCTCTGTAAAGCCGCTGATCTTTAACGATTTCAGACTCGTGTTTACACCTAAAGAGTCAAGTGTTGTGATTTTTGTTTCGTTACTATAATGGTATTCTTTTAATAACTCAGCTGATTCGAGCGCAGGAAAGTTAGCCAAGTTGACCATGTTTGAATATCTGTTACTTATTACGTTTAATGTCTTTAAGTTTGGTAATGTTGCTTCACTTGAAGTATCAAATAAACTAACGTTCAGGTTAACTTTCTCTAATACTTGCATTTTACTTAACGTATCTAGTGCAAAGTTTGAGTAATCGCTGTAGACGGTAAGGTCGCGCATATTTTCAAGCTCAGATAATGCGCTAAAATCTGCGCTATTATCCAATTCACGAATGTACAATTCGGTGAGGTTTGGTGTGAAACTTAGCCAGCCTAAATCATTAACGTTGCGTAACTGATTGAGCTTTAATGATGTTAACTCCGGCATCGCTTCCAAAAATCTCAGAGAAGAAAGGTTTAATTCCTCCAAAGACAAAGATTGCAACTCCGTAAAGGTTAACAGCTCGCTGACATTATCAATTGTTAGATTGTCTAATGACAGAGAGGTTAACTTCACATTACTACTGATGTCCGCGATATCAAACTCAGCATTACTATAATAACTACGAAGACCTAGTTTTTCCAACTCACTAAATTTTTCTAAGAATGAGAAATCTTCAATCTGCGTTCTGCTGAGTACGAGTGTTGTCAGATTTGTTTTAGCTTCTATTGCCGTTGAGTCAGCGGCTTCGATATTATCAAGTGTTAATGCTGTGAGGTTAGGTATAGAGTTTAAAAATGACAGTGAGTCCAGATCTTGTATATATGTCAAAGATAAACTTTGCAAGTTACTAAAGCGTTTTAGAGTATTTTTATCATCAATGCTTAGAGTACGTAAAGCCAAACGAGTGAGCTTATCACTTGGAAGTTGACTAAGCTTTATAGTTTCATATTGGTTACTTTCGTTGTCTATTTCAAGCGTATGAAGCTGTGCAAAGCCTGATAAATCTAACAAAGAAAAATCTAGGCGCTTACTATAATTATTACTTTCTTGGGCTTCAACAATAGACAACGACTCAAGTGTATTGAGCTTACTAATTTGTTCTAAATGTGCATCATTATTTGAGCTGTTCTGAGCTGCGGCAAACGCGTTATCGAGCTTTAATACTGTGAGTGTAGAAATATGAGCTAACTCGTTGAGATTATTCAATTCTGCGTTTTTAATAGACACGCTTGATAAGCCGCTAATATCCGACAGCCCTGATAATGTTACAATTGGGTAGTCTCTACATTCAACAATGGAAATGCCCACATCATGATGCGTATCTGATAAACATTGCGCTAGCGCCGCGTCTGAAATCGTTAAGCTTGAAAGTGGAGCGTAAGCACTTAGGTTGACAGTTAATTCTTGTGAGCTTGAGCTTCCTTTATCATCGGTAGCCGTTAGCTTAAACGTGATCGTAGTTGTCTCATCAATATCCGGCGCGCGAAACTCTAACGTTTCACTATTGTTATTTATTAGCTCAACAGTTGTACCAGCTGTCTGCTCCCACAGCAAAGTTTCAATCCCACCATCTTCATCTGTTACGGTCGCAACCGCTGTGATTGAGTCTCTTTCCATTGCTGTAATTGGTGCTATGCTTGCAATTACTGGGGCTTTGTTTGTAGATGTGATTGGTTTGTCAGTTCCAGTATCATCGCTGTCGCTGCCACTTCCACATGCGACTAAAGTTGATGCAAGCAATGACGTTACGATTCCTTTGTATATAGTGCTTTTGATCATCTTGATATCTTGTTTTATTGAATAATCAGAAAGCGCAGAAGTGTACTTTATTTAGATACTAGTTTCCAATTGTTACACATGTTTTCTAGCAATGGTATAGCTATGTGTTTTAGGTGTGGACTTTAAAAACAGAAAAATCAATAGATTAAAAGGAAACTGTAGATTTTGCTTGAGCCGTAATAGCTTATTGATGATTACTGAAAGAAGTGAGGCTGTATAGCCTCATTGGTTGTAAATCGATGGTGCTCAGGTAATCGCTTTAAGGTGTATGAGAAGTAACATCTTCAATATATCAGATATTTTAGTCAACGTTTGCTGTTTGACAAGCACAGGCGAGATCATAAGGGCCTGAATCCTCATAGCTTTCGACTTTGTACTTTAAAACGTAAAAATAAGTCTCATACACCCGAATTTAAGCAAGAAGCGGTTGTGTAACTCCCCCAAAAAATGAAACAGTTCATAAGTAGAATTTTCCATTAACTAAAATAGGAAAATTTACGATGAGAAAAAGCAAGTTCACCGAAACCCAA
>NZ_NSDG01000007.1:14844-34692 GCF_002289345.1 Pseudoalteromonas sp. HM-SA03
GGAAGCTGAGTCAGGTATTCCTGTGCCAGAAATTTGCCGCAAACATGGTATCGGCCAAAGTACATTTTATAAATGGCGCTCAAAATATGGCGGGATGGAAGCTTCAGACGTTAAGCGACTTAAAGAGCTTGAAGAAGAAAACCGTAAGCTAAAAGATATGTTTGCAACGCTTAGCCTAAAGCACTCGATGCTTGAGGATATCATCGCAAAAAAGCTGTAANAAACAAGTAGACGCAGAGCTTGGGTAGAGCATTTAAGAGCTCAATTTAACGTCAGCGTCGCATTTGCTTGTGAAGTGGCAGGGTTAAGCCGCTCAGTTTTTTATTACAAACATAAACGACCGTCAGATGATGAAGTTATCGACGCATTACTTGAGCTGGTAGAGCGCCATCCTAGGTGGGGGTTGCCTAAGCTATTCAAAAGGCTTCGCAATAAAGGTAAGCCGTGGAATAAAAAGCGTGTTGAACGCGTTTACAACATGCTAAAACTAAACTTGAGACGTAAGGGAAAGCGCCGTGTTCCAACAAGAACACCTGAACCATTAAGTGCACCGACACAACATAATGAATCGTGGTCAATGGACTTTATGAGTGACGCATTAAGCTATGGACATCGTTTTAGAACACTGAATGTGCTGGATGATTTCAACCGACAAGCACTGGCGATTGAGGTCGATACAAGCTTAACTTCTGAACGAGTTATTAGAACNACTACAACAAATTATTGCTTGGCGAGGAAAACCAAAGCAGATTAGAGTGGACAATGGCCCAGAATTTACTTCAACGGCACTTGAAGATTGGGCAATGAAAAATGACATCAAGTTGGAATTTATAGAGCCAGGCAGTCCTTACCAGAATGGTTTTGTGGAAAGGTTTAACCGAAGTTATCGTGAAGAAGTGCTCGATTTATACTTGTTTGAGTCACTGCAAGAAGTACGTGAAATCACTGATGAGTGGTTAGATATTTATAATTATGAGCGACCTCATGATTCACTAGGCGATATGACACCAATTGGTTATCTTGAGGCTGCATAGAATTCTACGAAATAGCTGTACTAAATTGGGTGGAGTTACAGTTGCTCTACTCACAGAACAAAGCTGTTCAGTTTCAGAGGCAACTGCTTCTTTAGCAATCACCAAACTGGAAAGAAGATGCGCGAGCAGAGCTAAAACGGCTGAGAAAAGAAGTGAAAGCTCTCGAGATGGAGAAAGATATCTTAAAAAGGTCAGCGCCTTCTTGCCTGAGAAAAATGTAAGAAAAGCTCATACGTTAGAGGAAGTAACCATCATTTTGGAATATAAGGTAAATTTTAATGCTGGTGGGTTTGCTATTTATTCCTTTGTTGGGAACTTTTGCGCACTATTGGTGAAATAAAATGAATGAGAAACGTTGTTTTGGGTTGCTTGATTAAAGGGGACTTGAACTGATAAAAAGTACCTAGCTGTTTTACAAGTACTAGGTACTTTTTATGATCTTTATTGAACGGTTACATTAATGTAGTTAGTGACAAAGGGCGATATCTCAATAGTTCCTGTCGCGTATACATCTTTACCCACATCTTCACCTTCAATTTTTATATAGTATTGTCCGGCTGGGATAACAATATCAGTGTAGTAATGTGTACCAAAGTGAATTGAATCGCCTTTTACTAACCAGCCCTCGGGCGAAACTTCGTATAAATAGCCTTCGCACTTTATTTTGCCAATTCGCGGATGTTTGCATTCGTTAAACTTAAGTCTGGTTTTTCCACTTGGGTTTTTTGCCGTTTTTACAAATGCAAATGAGCCATAGTCTCGAGCTGTTTTCGTTGCTTGATGAGGCCACACTTTTTCTTTGTTGACAGAATAATCGTTACTAGAACCACTACTCGTTGCTGAAACAACGGTCCCTGAACTGCCAAAAATACCATTAATAGCGCCGTCTACACCGTCATTAACGACGCGGTTGATATCATTACTTTTACAAGCAGTGAGAGAGGCGAGAGAAAGCGCGATAAGCGTTACTTTTTTCATTATTTATCCTTGAAGTTCCATTCTCAGCAGCATTTTACTGTGTCAGCGATTTTTGCAAAGCTTAGCTAGTTAACTATTTATTTAGCCGAAAACCAACACAAGTCATACGAGCACTTAGTGCTCCAATAATGCTTCCTGTTATTTTTGAGTTAAATCGGATAAAAGTTTACCTTGTGACGAAAAAAAGTCCAACAAAAAGCATGCTATATAATGACTTTGGTTATAAAACAGCATGAGAAAAAGTAATTTAGGTTTAAATATAAAGGGTGGGCATTACAGCCCTCCAAGTTGATTAGTCACTTTGCAGTGCTTCGATAGGGTCAAGCTTTGATGCCTTAATGGCTGGGTATACCCCAAATGTTAAACCGACTAAGGCACAAATACTAAAAGATAGGAAAATCGCGTTTAAAGACCAAGACACCGCCCAGTTTGAGTAAAATGCAATTATCTCTGAAAGTAAAATACCAAACACCACACCGAGTAGTCCGCCTAATATCGAGATGGTAAAGCTCTCAGTAATAAACTGGACTTGAATATTTTTCCGAGTGGCGCCTATTGCGCGTAATAGGCCAATTTCTTTGGTTCGTTCGAGTACGGTTGCGAGCATGATATTCATAATACCAATACCACCAACAAGGAGTGATATACCCGCAACGCAAGACATCACCATATTAAAAATGGCCTGCGTTTGCTTTTGCTGAGCAAGCAAAGCGGCGGGAATGGTTAGCCTATAGTCATCGATATCGCTATGGCGATTGGTTAATATGTTAGTGATAGCTTGAGATGCCAAAATTGGACTCTGAGATTTGTCGATGGCGAGTTTCAGTTCGGTAACCTCTGGTTCAAGTAATCCTTTATTAAAGCGATGGATGGCGGTTGTTAGCGGAACAAAAATACGGCTTTGTTCACCTCCTAGAGCAACGCCTTGGAACTCCTTTTTGTTTAGGTGCGGTGCTTGCAAAATGCCAACAACCTCAAACCATAAATGGTTAATTTTTACTTGTTGACCAACAGCGCTCCCGAGGGGAAAGAGGGTTTTTGCGGTATTTGCGCCGAGCAACGCAACCTGCCGATATTCCTTGCTATCTTCAGCATTTAGCAGGCGACCCGCTGCGAGTTCATAATGCGCAAGGCTAAAATAGTTTGCTGTTACGCCCGTGGCTTCTCCTTCGAAGCTGCCGAATTCGCTAAATATCTGGTAGGTATCCACCAGTCGTTCAGCCGAAAAGTCGGTCACAAAGGGCAGGGCGTCGACAATCACTTGGCCGTCTAATAGATTAAGACCTTGCGAGTGTTTTCGTTGTTCCTTTAGGTCATTATCTTCAATGTCCTTGGCGCTGACAATAACATTATTGATCCCCATAGAATCGATCATTTTAAGCGCTTCTCGTTCAGCACCTTCACCGATGTTTAACATAGCAATAACGGCACCCACACCAAAAATCATCCCGAGCAAGGTCAATAGGGTTCTGAGCTTATGCTGCTTTAATTGCACAATGGCGTCGGTAAATAAATCTAAATATTTCATTACATTTCCTTATTCGCGACAAGTGCAATTTGTTGCTTGGGAGATAAACCTGCCAATACTTCAGTATGGCTTAGGTTGCTTTGGCCTAACTCCACTTTTACGCGTTTAAACTGGCTACCGTCTTTAACTTGAACAAAAAATGCGTTGTTATCATTGATCACGCTATGTTTAGGCACGAGTAACGCTTGTTTATTTTCTTGGACAAATACCGTAGCGAGTACTTTATTGCCCGGCTTGAAGTGGGCTGGAGTCTCATCAAGGCTGGCGATGATCTCATAGTATTTTTGTGGATCTCCGCGGCGAATAGATTGTGGGTAAGGTGATACCTTCGTGACTTTACCATCAAAGCGCTCATCGCTATTGGAGAGCAGGGTAAACTCAACATTTTGGCCAATCGCAAGGCCAAGCGCTTCTTTTTCATGAACGAAAAGTTTAGCTTGCAGGGATGAAATATCTGGTAACCCCCCGATTTTTTGCCCAGGCCATAGTGCTTGTCCTGATTTGGGTTTTTCTCCACGCCAATCGGCGCTGAGGGTAAGTAAGCCGTCATGTGGCGCGATGACTTCAAGACCTGCTAAGTTTGCATTGTACATTGCAATTTTACTTTCGTGTTGTTTTGACTGCAGCTTTAACAGTTCCATTTCTCCAAGAGCAGAAGACGAAAACTGCTCTGTCTGCCAGCCAAAATAAGCCTCCTTTGCATTGAGATATTCAACATTTTGCATTTGATCTAAAATGTCGAGCTTTGAGCGGATCCGTTCATCGTCAACTGAAAAGGTTTCGGCAAAGTGTTTCTCTTCACTGACAATAACCTTGTCGCTATCCAAATGGGACTTTCTCGTGGTTAAATCACTATCGGTGACGGTAATGTCTTGTGCGACTTTGCCTTTGTCGAATTCACTAAAGCGTTTTCGTCTTTCTAATTGGCTGCCATCGAAGCGGGCAATAACATCGCCTTTTTTCACCTGAGTGTACTCAGGCATAATCCATGCGAGCGTCTGAGCCCCTCTCGCTGAGGTAGGCGCGGATATGACGGTTTCACTTGCGGCTTCTAATTCGCCTTCTGCCTCCACTGTGATCGAAAATGGCTTCGACTCTACGGTATATAGTAGTTGCGCTGGCTGCTCAGGTGCTTCTTGGCAACCAAGTAACCAAAGTGGGACAATGACTGCGAGTAATGTTTTCTTCATAGCTTTACCTCCGCGCCTTGACTAATTCCAGAAGAAATTACAGCAAGCGTTGGTGTGGTATAAGAGACGGTGACTTCTTTCTCTCCGCTATTTGTGTCTATAAACACTTTACCGGCACTTTGTTTTAAGGCGCTCAATGGCACGGTTAAGGCGTTATCGAGTTGTGCTGTCACTATCTCTACACGAGCGCTCAAGCCTGGCCGCAGCTTTTCAGTATCGACTTTGTCGAGCTCAATAATGGCGTCAACAATACGGCTTTTATCTTGATGCGACTTTTCCCTAAAGGCTTTTCCTATTTCAATGAGTGTCCCACCGATAACATAGCCGTCGGCACTGTCTATGGTAACTTTGACCTTCTGCCCCAATGTAATCCGTCCAAAATCGGCTTCTTTAATTTGTGCTTTTACCTGCATTTGTTCAATAACTGATAGCTCAACAACAGGTTGACCAAATTGCATGGATTCACCAATACTGGGCTTTTCACCTTCCCAGTTTGCTCGATATGCAACTAACCCATCCATAGGTGCTTTTACTTGTAAACGCTCTATATCACGTTTTAGCTCTTTCACTTCAGCATCCATTCGTGCAACCTTACTTCTTGCCATTTGGATACTCAGCTCTTTGTTGTCTAGATGAAAGGCGAGTTTACTGCGGGCAAGCTCTAAATCATTGGTTGCAATGGTGAAATCGATTTGCGCTTTTTTACGATCATTGTCTGAGCGTGAGTTATCTACTATTTCTGCGCGGCGTTTTGCTTTATCGAAGTTCATTTTTGCTTCAGCCAGTGCGAGTTTGTATTCTTCTTCTTGCTTCTCGACTTGAGCTTGTTTATTTTCTAGCTCTTTTCTTGCTTGGCTTAGCTTCGAATTGTACTCCATCAAGCGATCTCTTACGGTCTGATCGTCAAACGATACGACGATTTGGCCTTTCTGAACCGAGGTGTTTTCAGGCATTAACTGTTTTATCTTGTACTGCCACATACGCTTGATTGAGGGGGGAGCTATCAACGCTCGGCTTTTTGATTCCAATTCACCATTCGCTTCTACTGTGATAGTGATTGGCTGTGCCTTAACGATATGTATATCGCTAGGGGCCTGGCTACAGCCGAGTAAATAGAGTGGAATGATGATTGCCAGTAACTTAACTTTCATTTTTCGCTCCTGGCAAAGTGATGCTTCCGCTCATGCCTGGTAGTAGTGGCAAATCGGTGTTGAATGTAAATTTAGCTCGGTAATACATGCCTTGACCCCAGTCTTGGCGCTTTTCAGGTTGTGTTGATAGCTCAGTGAGCCTACTAGGCGTTGATGAGGAGCGAAAGGCGTCAAACTTTAAATCGGCGGTTTGACCCTCTTTGATACCAATAGCATCTACTTCATGGATCCATGCTTCTAGATACAGACCCGCTGTAGAAGGGATTTCTGCTACTTTCCAACCCGGTTGTACAGTTGCGCCAGCAAACAACTTGCTGCCATTCCAAGGGTGATCAGCATACAGAATAGGGCCGCTATTACTGGCCGTTAGACTCATTTTTTCCAGCTGCCCGTGGTTGTGGGTGAGGCTTGCTTCTAACCGCTTTATTTCCAGTTGCTGTTTCTGAGTATTTGCTTTTGCTTCAGTCTCAGCCTTGCTTAAACTTATTTCGGCTTTATGGTTTTCGATAATCGCTTTTTCTAATGTCAGCTGATGTTGCTCGTAGTCGTAGGTGCTGATATTGGCTCTTGGCACGCTAGCATCTATTTTAGCTCTTTCTACGAGCAAAATAGTTCTTTTCAACTGAAACTGAGCTTCGAGTATCTTTTGGGCACCGTCTTGCTCAATTCGTTTGTACTCATCTTTTGCAGCATCAAGTGCAACTTTATCTTGGTCGATTGAGGTTGCGATAGAGCCAGAATCGTAGACAACCACAATATCACCTTTGTTGGCAACTTCTCCCTCGGGCTGCATCCACTGGATTTGAGTCTTCCAAGAGTCGCTCATCGGTGCGTGAAAGACCTGAGTTTCACCAGCTTTAATAAGACCTGAGACGATAATTGGTTTGGCAAAAGCCTGCAAAGAGGTGAGTAGGGCGATGCTTATGATATAGCTGCGCATTGGCTATCCTCCACTTTCTCGCCATCTTTCATTTTGATGATACGCTCGGCATATGCTGCAATATCGTCTTCGTGCGTTACCATTACAATAGTGTGGCCTTGCTGGTGTAGCTGGCACAGTAATTCCATGATTTCATGTGAGGTTTTACTATCTAAGTTACCTGTTGGTTCATCGGCAAAAATGACTTTTGGCTCATTAATGAGCGCTCGTGCAATGGCAACACGTTGGCGTTGTCCGCCAGACATTTCGAAGGGTTTATGATGTGCTCTGCTATCAAGGCCTACTTTTTTTAGCATGGCAAGTCCGCGACTCTTTGCCTCTGATGGCGAAGTCTCAGTGTACCTGAGTGGTAAGATGACATTTTCTAGTGCGGTCAGGCGAGTAAGTAGATGGAATGTTTGAAAGATAAAACCAATTTTTTGGTTTCTAATTTGTGATAAGGCTTCATCTTCTACGGCTTGAATTTCTTGATTGGCAAGATAATAAGTGCCAGAGGTTGGAGAGTCTAAGCAACCAAGAATATTCATTAATGTGGATTTTCCGGAGCCAGAAGACCCCATCACTGCGACAAATTCACCTTCCCTTACTTCTAGAGAAACCGATTTTAGTGCATGCACTTGGGTTTCTCCGTTTCCGTAAACGCGGCTTAAGTTTTCGACCCGGATCATTATAGGTTTTAATCCCTTGTTTTTATTATGTTTTATTTGTGGTTCAGAGGTGTTTAACCTTGTACCTAAATTTGAGTGTAACTGTTGTACAGGATAGAGTAAACCGAGAAGGTATTAGACGAAAAGGGATTAAGGTAAAAAGTTGTTTCTGAATACAGAGAGTTGTTGAAAATGCCTAACAACATTTGCTGCTAGGCACTGTGTTCACAAGGCTAGTTTGGCTCTATCCAAAACGCTCCAACCTCTTTTTTAACCACTTTAACTTCCGTTCCTGCGGTAATGGGTTGTTTGCTTTTTAATTGCCACGCAATACCAGAATAGGTATGAAAAATACGACTATCCGCATTCAAGTCCTTTTCTAAAGTAAAGGTAAGCTCAGCAAAATCACTGGTTACTTCTTTATCGTCAGTGACATCTTGCATACGTCTTAGTGGTTTCCATAAAAACACCGCCAGTAATGTCGTGACTAACGCATTAAACCAAAGTGCAGTTAGCCAAGTTTGATCAAGCATACCTGCGTACATTAGGCCGCCGCTTATCACCAACGATAGACCTAAAAAAAACAATACAAAGGTCGCAAAACCAAGCACAGCAACCTCAACGATTAGGCAAGCAATTCCTAGTACTACTAAGGTTTGTGCTAAGTGCTCAAGTAAAAAGGCCATAGGCGTTACCCTTGCTTTTTATTCAATGTGTTAATAATAGACATGCCTTGTGCGACAAGCGAGCTTGCATCAGTGCCACTTTCTGGCAGCAATACCACAGAAGATTCTTTGGCTATTGCTTCTTTTGCCGCAATGGCCTTTGTTGCTAAGTCAAGCTGGATGGCTTTTTGACCTTCTTCGGTATTTGCGGCTTCACCGACTTTACGTAAGGCTTCAGCTTGTGCGTCTGCAACGGCGATAATCGCTTTTGCTTCACCTTCGGCGCTTAGGATCTGCTCTGCTTTTTCGGCTTCAGCTGCAAGCACCTGTGCTTGCTTTTTACCTTCCGCGACGTTGATTGCGGCTTGGCGGTCACCCTCTGACTCTAATATTTGAGCTCGTTTCACACGCTCAGCCTTCATTTGTGCTTCCATTGCTTCCATTACAGAGTTTGGTGGCACAATATCTTTAATCTCGTAGCGCAGTACTTGAATGCCCCACGGATCAGAAGCTGAGTTGATGGCGGCGACGATGTTGGTGTTAAGCAAATCTCGTTCTTCAAAGGTTTTATCCAACTCCATTTTGCCCAATTCACTACGCATGGTAGTTTGCGCGAGCTGAGTTACCGCGAAGATATAATCGTCAACACCGTAAGTCGCTTTATACGGATCTAAAACCCTAAAATAGAGTACACCATCGACAATCAATGAAATATTGTCTTTTGTTATGGCTGATTGAGATGGTACATCAACGGCTTGCTCTTTTAGGCTCCTATCGGCCGCTACGCGGTCGATAAATGGCAGAATAAAGTTAAGGCCGGCCTCTTTAGTGGATTGATACTTACCGAAACGTTCAATAATCCACGCACGGTTCTGCGGGACAAATTTGATACTCCCTTTTAGTACCACAATGACGAAAATCAATAAAAACGCTTGAATGGTAAAAAGGTAATCAAAAATAAGTGTGACTGGATCCATGTTAGCTCTCCTACTACATAAGAATTGTTCGCATCAAATGCATGTTCCCAATATAGATGAAGCATTTGTTAATTACTATAAATAAATTCATTCTGAGATATGTCGATGCTAATCATGCCTGAATGATTGTCAGTACTACCTATCTATATCAGTGCAGCTTTTGCTCACTTTCGAAATAGCACGCTAATACACTGAGAAGTGGCCGTCACTTTGTAAAATTTGGCACAAGGGGTAGGTTTTACATTTGTAACATCCTCAACTAAATTTAGTTAAGGAGGTTTCAAACTCAGGAATACTTTCGTTTACCGAGTGATTGAATAATGTTTATGATTTTTCTGAGACATCTATTTGTTGTTTTTAGTGTCGCTGTGAATACGAGTGTTGATGCAACCACGGTTCAGATATTCTTGGATGACGAAGAAGACCTCGCCATTTTGACGCAAAAAGCTAAACCTGAAAATATCGCGGGTGCAACCAACAAAATATTATTTGAACAATTAGACCTCTCAAACATTGAGTTTCTAGGAGCAAGTTATAAGCGGACATTACGCTCGATGTTGGAGCAAGATAAATCTGCTATTTGCACTCTTAACAAAGTAAAAACCACTTATCGTGAAAGAAACTTTCTGTTTAGCTTGCCAGTAAATTTTTATATCAGTAGACGTTTATATAAGCATGCTGATTCTGCACCGCTGTCTAAGGAAGTGCTTAATAAAGAGGGAAATGTAGTTTCACTTATGCACTTGTTTAATGTATACAGGAGCAAGCTGATAGTAATTGCTGATGATCTATCATATGGACCTTTTCTAGATAAGCAATTAGCACAATTGGATAGTACAAATAAAGCGGTGCGAGGTGGTAGTAATCATTATGAGACTGTACATAGGATGTTTGAGTTGAAACGTGTGGATTTTTTACTGAGTTATCCCGTTGAAGTGATGCGATATGCCAAGAACAACCAAGATAAATATGAGTCCTATTTGATAGCGGACTCACCTCGGTTTATTTTTGGACATGTGATGTGTAATAAGACACAAGTAAGTAGACAACTGTTAGAGAGAATAAACCAGATACTTCTCAGCAATTACGATACCAAAGCGTTTTTACAGGCTCATGTAAATTATTTGCCAGCTCAGGAACATCGATCTATTCAGGAAGTGATAGAGCGCTACATTGGTCAACTCGGTTCAAACTAACGAATTAAGAATGCTCCTATTCCTGTGACGGGCGGTATTGCTATCCTACCACCCCCCAAATCTTGGCCAAAACTCGATGTCATCATGGCTTAACACATGATAGCCCGAGTGCTGGGCGGCTGTTGCACATGCATGATTTGGTAAAATACGTAGTAGGTCACCATGTTTTACGTCTGGTAAGGCGAAGCCAGGTTCACATTCAATAACACCATGTTCTTGATTTGCCGAGGTTACTTTGAGTCCAGGCAGTAAATTACCATCTTGATCACAAACGAGGCCATAGCCACAATCAAATGCTTGGCTCGCGGTACCTCTATCTCTGGAGAGCGCCATCCAGCCTGCGTCTATAAAGAGCTTATTTTCACTACGCTTGATACCTGTGACACGCGTTAACACACTTAGTGCAATATCTTCGATGTCGCATATGCCGATACCTGCCATAACAAGGTCAAAGAATGTATAGACCCCAGCTCGCACTTCAGTGATCCCATTTAGGTTTTGCGTTGACAGCGCCGTTGGGGTAGAGCCAATACTCAGCACTGTTGTGGTAATTCCAGCCTCTTCCAGCATGGAGGCAGCAGCGACAACAGCCGAGCGCTCTTTTTCAGCAAACTGTATTAGTTGCTCAGCTATGTTACACGCGTATGAGCCACCGGCATGCGTTAGTAACCCTCGATATAGACCACCGCTTTCCAATATTGTTGCGATGGTCACTATTTCTTTGTTTTTAGGGCTGAGCCCCGCGCGATGTCCGTCACAGTCTATTTCTATCAAACATGGAATAGTGCATTCATTTTCCGAGCAAAATTGAGAGACAAGCATAGCTTGCTCCATACTGTCTAGCAGTATGGTTAGGTTGACACCTTGATTGATTAGGGCAAGAACGCGTTGTAGCTTATCTTCTGTGATCCCCACTGCATAGGTGATATCGGTGTAACCTTGTGCAGCAAACGTTTCCGCTTCTTTTAGGGTGGAGACCGTACATCCCGCTTGTTTGTCAGCCAAAATATAGCTTGCGGCTACAATGGATTTTACCGTTTTCAAATGTGGACGAAGGGCCACATTAAAAGCATCAAGATGCTTTTCCATACGCGAAATGTTATGTAAAAAAGCAATTTTATCAACAACTAAACATGGTGTTTGTAAAGATTTTAATGTCGTAAACATAGCTCAATCATACTCCTATAAGTTCTATTTCCTGTCGATTGCTTGGAGACCAGACGCGTTCACAAGCGTGTGTTTTGTTAAGCCAAATAAAGTCTGTGTGTTCATCTTCAGCAAGTTTCACACTGATCCCTGACGGCACTTGGACACTAAAAACATGCTCAGTGTTTATGGTAACACCCGGCTCATAACGATGGCACCACTGTGGTCTTATAGTGTATTGATTCGTTTTGTTATGTGAGTGAATGGTGATCCCAAGCGCAGCTGCGTCAATACCAGTCTCTTCTTTTAACTCCCTATACGCGGTAGCGATTGGAGTTTCACCGGGATCTACTCCGCCAGTTACTGATTGCCAAAAGTGTTTATCGTCTGCTCTTTGTAATAGCAAAAACTCATTATGCTCGTTGTATATTACGACCAATACCGAAACGGGTTTACGTAGTGCCGACATGGTTTACATCAAATCAGGAACATGTGCTTTGAGTTTAACCAGTTGAGTTGTACTCGGCAATTGGTATAAAGCTTAGATGGTGAATTTTGGACAAAAAAAAGCAGGCCATCTGGCCTGCATAAAAACTCCAATAGCAACAAGCTGTGCCAAGGAAATCCCAATAATGCCAACATCCTAGTCGGCAAGCTCTACTTCTCGGGAGTTCAATTGTGACTTTAGGCACGCCTAGATACGCAGGTAAAAAGGTGCAGCCCCAAAGGAACGAGACCAATGCTAATGTAATGTTTGGTTCTTGTAAACTAAAAATTGAAAAAATAATTTAATAGAGCTTTTTTGCTCACTTTGAAATATAAAAGCTTCTAACATGATGAAATTTCAATTATTGTAACTATTTGTTATTTATCTAGTTGGTGAATTTTGTACCTTTAATGGTCTGAGGTTGTTGCAATTTTGTATCCCTTCTGTATGTTAACCAGTTGTACAACATGTAACCTTGGAAAGGAAAAATGAAATTAACATCAGCTATTATCGCAACGTCATTATTGGCAACCAGTGTCGCAGTGAACGCGGCTATACCTTATAAAAATGAACAGTACCAATTTACCCAACCAAATGGTGAGGTGATCACACTTATTCTTAATGGCAATACGTATTTTGCTCAGCAGCGTACACCTGATGGCGAGCTTGTGGTGTATGATGCCTCGCTTAAAGGCATGGCATACGCAGAAGTATCAGCCGATGGGGAGCAGCTTATATCAACAGGTAAGCTAGTGACCAAACGTAGCAAACAGGGCATACAACGCCGCTCAGTTACAACTGAGCGGCAAGGATTATCCTCTACTGCTATTGCAAAAAAGGTAAAAGCGGCACAGCGGGAAATGTTGGGCCAAAACCAAACTCTGCTAGATTTGGTACATACGCATCAGTTCGAGCGCAGTGACAATGCAATGACGTTGAATACTGAGATCAGCGGTCAAGTAAAAGGGTTAACCATCATCATTGATTTCCCTGATGAGCGCGGCACTATCACAAAAGCGCAAGTTGAGCGTTTTTTAAATGACCAAAATTATAATGAATTTGGTAACGCGCAGTCAGTAAGAGGATATTTTTCGTCGGTCTCTGGAGGCAAGCTTGATTATACCAATATGGTAACGGCTTATTACACCGCAAAGAAAAACAAAGCATATTATGCGGATAGCGCATTAAGCTCAACGGTACGCTCGCAAGAGCTCATAAAAGAAGCGCTAAATTGGCTTGAATTCCAACAAGGGTTTGATTTTAGTTCACTGACTACAAATAGTAGTGGGCAGATCCGAGGGCTAAATATTTTCTATGCTGGTAATTCTGATAGTGCGTGGTCTAAAGGTCTGTGGCCACATATGGCAAGACTCAGTCCTCGTTTTTGTGCTGATGGTGTGTGTACCGACCGCTATCAAATCACCGATATGGGAAATAGCCTTGCAATTGGCACCTTTGTACATGAGTCTGGTCACTTAATTACAAATTGGCCCGATCTTTATGATTATGACGGCAGCTCAGAGGGCTCTGTTGCAAGTTTTGGCGTTATGGGGTTTGGCGCGATTGGTGCTTCCAACCGTTTTAAGCCGACGCCACCTGTCGCACACTTTAGAGCCATAGCTGGTTGGGATACGGTAACTGAACTTAACCCAGCCGTAAATGCTAATGCCCCAACGGGAAGACTCAGCCATATTTCGGGCACTAATAGTTCATATAAATGGACCAACCCAAGCAATGCGAATGAAGCCTTTTACATTGAGGCTATTCACCAATCGGGACAAAACTCAGAGCAACTTGATTCTGGCTTGGCTATTTGGCACGTTGACTCCGCGGGCAATAACTCGAATGAATGGCATCCGTATATCCAAATGGAGCATGGTGATGCCAAGCGAGATCCCGAAAATGGCCGCAACCGTGGGGATAATGGCGATTTATTTGATGTGGCTGGAGAGTTTAGTGCCACACTGCCGAATGCGTTGAGTAGCAAAGGGACGAATGCGCTATGGTGGAATGGAAGCGACTCGGGCTTGTCCATCAGCAATATTTCTGATCCCGCTGCAGAGATCCAATTTACCGTGAGCGGTAGTACAACCCCACCACCAGCGGGAGATGTTTACACTGGATACTTAACGGACAAGCAACAAGCCATACAACCTGACGGCAGTTGGTTTCNACGGTGGCACAATAGCACTTACTTTAGAGGGACCTAGGAATGCAGACTTCGATTTAAAACTCGAAGCTTGGCAAGGTGGTGCATGGCAACAAGTTGCTATTTCGGAGACGCCGACCTCACAAGAGACAATTAACTATACGGCAAATTCAGGATACTACCGTATCTTGGTTTACTCATACAGCGGTGCAGGTGACTACCGTCTGACGGTACAGAAGTAGTTAACCAAAGCGCTGGTTAGTCAATACAATTGATATGATGTCAAGTCGCGTTGTTTTTGTGGTAAGCGCGCGGCTTGTTTTGGTGAATATGCTAGAGCGCTAAATTCCATTTTCTTATCTATAATTCATACTTTATTACCAAAACTATGCTAATAATGCAGTCATGCATATCGTTTTTTTATGGAATAGCTTATGAACTTCTTTCGAAAGTCAAATCAAGAAGTTGAAAATTTGACTGCTGAACTTAATCGTACTCGGGCATTACTTTCTGCGATTGATGAAGTGGTCGCAAAAATTGAATTTACACCCGATGGTCAAATAGCTGCAGTTAATCAACATTTTCTCGCTGTTGTGGGTTACACTGAGGCCGAAGTGATTGGGCAGCACCATCATATTTTTTGCCATAAGGACTATGTAAATTCTTCTGAATATCGCAGCTTCTGGGCAAGCCTTCAACGTGGCCAAGCTCAGTTTGGTCATTTTGAACGCTTTACCAAAAAAGGAGATGTGGTTTGGCTTGATGCTACCTATTTCCCAGTTGAAGAGAATGGCAAAGTCACCCGCATTGTTAAAATTGCGAATGACATCACAGTAGAAAAACTCACCATAAAAGCACAAGAAGCGATAGCTAACGCGCTAAACAAATCCATGGCGACGATAGAGTTTACACCAGAGGGTATTATTTTAGATGCGAATCAAAATTTCACGGCAACAGTGGGCTATAAACTCAGTGAGATTAAAGGTCAGCATCATCGAATTTTCTGTGACGACAGTTTTTATAAAGAGCAGCCTCATTTTTGGCAAGAGCTAGCAAAAGGCCAGCACAAAAGTGGTCGCTTTCATCGCTTAGGTAAACATGGCGAGGATATTTGGATTGAAGCAACGTATAACCCTATTTTTGATGAACATGGCAAAGTCATTAAAGTGATAAAGTTTGCGACAAATATCACGGCGCGGGTGCAAAAAGCCCAAAGAGTCGCACAAGCTGCCGAGGTTGCGCAGGTGACATCAGAGCAAACCGAGCAAATAGCAGCTCGTGCGAGCTTGCTGTTGCAAGAGTCAGTTAGTACTTCTGGACTTATTTCTAATCAAGTGCAAAGTGCAATGGCCGCAATAGCACAGCTTAATGAGCAGTCAAAAGGTATCTCGGCGATAGTGTCCACCATCAGCGCGATTGCGGAGCAAACCAATTTGTTAGCTCTTAATGCAGCGATAGAAGCCGCCAGAGCGGGCGAGCAGGGAAGAGGGTTTGCGGTGGTAGCCGATGAAGTAAGAAGCTTAGCTGCACGTACTTCGCAGTCGACCAGCGAAATTAATGAAGTGGTAAATCAGAACGAAGTGTTAACTAAAGAAGCCACTGCACTGATGAATACAGTGTCTGAAAGCACTGAGCTCGGTCTTGCACAAATCGATGAAGTGAATAAAGTAATGAATGAAATAAAGCAAGGCGCAGAAAACCTCACAAATACGGTCAAAGGATTGTCAGAATAACCTAAATATCGCGCGTAAAGCGCCTCCCACCAAGGGGTTGAGTATTTGGTCGGTGCGGGTTTACCCGCACTCCTATTTTTAATGATCACCGCGTAAAGCGCCTCCTTCCACCAAGGGCTCGAATATGTTGTGGGGGCGGATTCATCCCGCGCTCTTTTCATCAATAATCGCCGCGTAAAGCGTCTCCCATCAAGGGCTAGAATATGTTGCGGGGGCGGGTTCACCCCGCGCTCTTTTCATCAAGATCGGCGCATAGAGCGCGATAAGTGAGTGCTTAAACATAAAATATCCTGATTATTATTGTTAAAGCAGCTACTTAATCACAAAAATATGACTCTTATATGGCAATGAGGTTTCACAATTATTGTGAGAAATTCATTGATATCACTGAGCTGGAAGTAATGCCATTCAAGCGTTAGTACCATCGGTATCAAAGGGTGAACAGGCAAAAGTTGGTATTGCGGTTGGTGCAATTAGGTACAGACAAAAAATATACAATAATTTTGCAAGTTTGATGAACTTTTATTCAAAACTGTTCGTAAGGGTTAGCTATGGGTGACAAAAGTCATTCTTTTTAACCGAGTCTACAGGATGAGTATAATGAAAAAGTTTATAGTAAGTGCCAGCTTCATGCTTCTTATGGCATGCAGCGATAATGACGATAACGATACTGTTACACCTCCGCCACCGCCGCCAGCCCAAGAGTTTTCAGCGACTAAGACCTTTGAATTGATGTTATCAGGAAAGCAAGAAGTGCCGATGAATACGTCAATGCAAACCGCTTCCGCAACAGTTGAGCTTGATGAAAATCTGATGCAACTCAGAGCAACACTCGACTACAGCAACGTCGAAGGTTTTAGTGCTGCACATATTCACGATGGTGATTTGGGGGCGAATGGCGATGTGGCATTCGCCTTTGAAGCATCAGATGACAATAAAGTGAGTATTCCGATCACAGATCTGTCTGAGGATCTAATTGAGGATATGTTGGATGGTGATTGGTATATTAATCTACACACCGAAGCCTTTCCAAACGGCGAGTTACGCGCTCAGATTGTGCCTGACACGGTAAGCGTGATCACGTTCAAATTAGATGGCTCACAACAGGTGCCAATGAATGAAAGTAGTGCCATGGGGTATGGTTATGCGTCATACGACAGCACCGACGGCGAGCTTTACCTTCGCGCGGTGACTATGGGCGTTGATGGTGCCACTGCTGCACATATTCACACTGGCCGCATTGGTATGAACGGCGATGTGCTTGTGGTGTTAGAGCAGGACGACGAAGTAATGACAGATTGGGTAACTCCCGATGACACGATGATCGACGAAGCGACGTTGAATGTTTTGCTCTCGGGTGGACACTACGTCAATGTTCACACGCCAGAGCTAACAAATGGTGAGATCCGCGGCCAAATCCTGACGGACAATTACGCCGTTGCTACATTTGACTTATCCGGCAAACAGGAAGTGCCAGCAGTAGCAACAATGGCATCCGGTGATGGCTATGCCCTTGTTAACACTGATAACTATGAAGTAGAGCTCAGAGTTGTCACTAGCGGTGTTGAGGATGCAACGGCGGCACATATTCATACCGGTCGGATCGGCATGAATGGTGATGTTTTAGTTGGCCTTGAGCAAAGCACCGATGATATGAATGTATGGATGACGCCAGACAACACCATGATCAATGCTGAGATTTTTGCAGTGCTCGCATCGGGTGGTCACTATGTTAATGTGCATACACCAGCAAATGCGAGTGGTGAACTACGTGGCCAGATCCTCACTGACAACTACACTTTGGTAGCGTTTCCATTGAGTGGCGAGCAAGAAGTCCCAGCCGTTACAACCACAGCTACTGGTAGTGGATATGCTTTGGTAAATCGAAACGGCTTCGACCTTGAATTACAAGTCCTCACCTCAGGTGTTGCCGATGCAACGGCTGCGCATATACACACTGGTATTGCTGGTGAAAACGGCCCTGTTTTACTAACGTTAATGCAAGATAGTAGTGATGCCAATCGCTGGATGGCTCCGGCCAATGCAGCATTGACAGCGGAAATATTTGCGATTCTGACTGGCGGTGGTCACTACGTGAATGTGCATACACCAGCAAATCCAAGTGGTGAGTTAAGAGGCCAAATAGTTAATTAACCTGAGGTTTGGATAAGGAATGTTCCAACTCATTGTTTCTAAAGAACAGCTTAGTTTTTTCCTTCTCTAGCCAGAGAGTTTTAGGGAAAACAAGGCGAATTTACGCACCAATAGCTGGCTATTGGAAGTGAATTCANACGCAGTTAGCGCTAAAACTGGCTGCTAGAAAGGCATTAATTATCCGCAGCTCAGGTTAATTAATCGCTTAGGTAATTATCTCGCATCTAAGAGTCTGTTAACTGCAGGCTCTTTTTCTTTATATTCAAATTACACAACCATTATCCAGTCAGGGGAGTTATATTTAGTTAAAAATATGTAACCAAAAAATCATGATTTGTTCCCGTAATCGTAATACAAAGCGTCTAGCGTAAGCCTTCTTTAAAATAATAATGGTATTACAATGAATAAGATAAGCGTTTGTTCTGCGATCGTAGCCGCATTATTACTGAGTGCATGTGATGATGATTCTGTGGAGGTTGTGCAGGTTGAAAAGCCGGTGATCACAACGGAGACTGA
The DNA here is from genome assembly GCF_002289345.1 of Pseudoalteromonas sp. HM-SA03. Lineage (GTDB taxonomy): Bacteria > Pseudomonadota > Gammaproteobacteria > Enterobacterales > Alteromonadaceae > Pseudoalteromonas. The sequence goes on from NZ_NSDG01000007.1 coordinate 33,336, forward strand.
AATAAAAGTCGTTGAAGTTCCGGTAATTGTGGAAGTGCCAGCAGGTAGCGCAAGTGCCATGCAAGTGGGCACACGGCCGGATTTCTTGATTCAAGATATGGAAGACAGTGCACTCAAAACTAAGCTTGAGCAGTGTGCTAACGGACCTTTTTATAAAACAGACTTTTCAATTGGACACCGTGGTGCGCCAATGCAGTTTCCTGAACACACCAAAGAATCTTATATTGCGGCAGCTAAAATGGGTGCTGGGATTTTAGAGTGTGACGTTGCTTTTACCAAAGACAAAGAGCTGGTTTGTCGCCATTCACAATGTGATTTACACACTACAACAAATATTTTAGCAACGGATTTAGGCCAAAAATGTACAACACCATTTGTACCAGGCGATCCTGAAAATGGAATTGCAGCCCAAGCTATGTGTTGTACCAGCGACATTACTTTGGCTGAGTTTAAGACATTAAAAGGTAAAATGGATGCCGCGAACTCAATGGCTACAACTGTAGCGGAATATATGGATGGCACGGCAAATTGGCGCACCGATTTATATGCGAGCCGTGGCACTTTAATGACCCATGCCCAGAGTATTGAGTTATTTAAAAGTTTAGGCGTGAAAATGACGCCAGAGCTGAAGACTCCGTCTGTCGCCATGCCTTTTGACGGTTTTACACAAGAAGCCTACGCACAAAAAATGATCGACGAGTATAAAGCTGCAAATGTAGATCCAAAAAATGTCTGGGCGCAGTCATTTAATCGGGACGATGTCGTCTATTGGATAAAAGAAAATCCCGAGTTTGGTGCACAGGCTGTGTATTTGGACGACAGATACGAAGCGCAAGCAGTAGACAACGAAACCATGGTATCAGCAGAGCAAATCGTGCATAACCCAGAGCTTTTGTCGCCAACGATGGAAGAGCTTGCAGCGGATGGTGTTAACATTATCGCACCACCTCTTTGGATGTTATTAACCGAAGAAGGGGGGAAAATCGTTCCCTCACCGTATGCCAAAGCTGCAAAATCCGCAGGGCTTGGGATCATCACTTGGACACTTGAGCGCTCTGGTCACCTAGCCAGCGGCGGTGGTTGGTACTATCAAAGCATCAACGGCAGTCTGTCAGGTGAGGCGATGATAGCTAATGATGGGGATACCTTTGAAGTGCTAGATGTATTGGCCAAAGATGTTGGCGTAATCGGCGTATTCTCTGATTGGCCAGCAACGACCACCTATTATGCAAGCTGCATGGGCATGCCTGCCAGTATTTAAGCGGTGTTAATTGTGGTAGGAGTTGGCTTATTCGGTGATCGTTGTCTCCAATGATAGCCGCCAAAAGCGGCTCCCACCAAGAGTTTGAGTATATGG
>NZ_NSDG01000070.1 GCF_002289345.1 Pseudoalteromonas sp. HM-SA03
TTACCACTTGAGTCAATGCTGATTTCACTGCCACCATTGGCAAGGGTGAGGTTGCCAGAGCCACTGCCTTTTACTGTGATATTGCCTTGGCTTTGAATGATTTGACTTCCCGCGGGAGCGGTGATGGTAAGATTGTTGTCTGCCTTGAGGTTTATATCGCTTTGGATAACACTGCGATGGCTGCGACCCGCCTTAAGGGTGATATTTTGTTTGGCGCTGACGTCAATTTGATTGGCGGTGACGTCTAGGTTGGTTGCTGCATCAGCAATCACCGACTTTTTACTCTCCAGTNGCCAGTTGTTGTTTGGCGCTGGCAATAAAGGTTTTATTGGTGAGTAGTCGAATTGCACTTTTAACACTGCCAAGTTGTATGTCTTTGGCTGCAAAAATNATTCATCGCGCCAAGTTGTGCAAGCCAGTGAATATAAGGCTGCTTTTTATCCCCATGTAACACCAAGTGCTGGTTGCCCGCTAAGGTTTGCAGCACAATATGCGGGGTATTTAGAGTGTCATCAAACATCAATAGGTTTTGGCCGCGAGAGCACAACACGTTTTGGGTGTTATTGGCGCTAGTAACAACAGACGGTTGGGTGTCGTTAAGGGCAAAGCCTAACAGGTAACTTTGGTCAGGGTCGTTGTTCATACAACCGATGAGCACATTACTGTCTGGCAGCAGTGGAAAGTGTAACCCCGTAGGTTGTTTTTGGCCGCGACAGGCATATTGTGTGAGGCGCTTTACTGATTCAGTCACCTGACTATCAAAATGTACTTGTGTGGCATATTGCCCTTGTGCATCTAAGTGAGGATTAGCCTTTGACCCCGACAGCGAGCGCACTGTGGCGGTAAACACCATCGGCTTGGGGCTATGCTCTGGGGGCGCGATACGTATTGGCTCACCCCGAGGTACACACACCGACTCGCTATGATATGCAACTTGCTTAGGGTCATTGGCACTGCCTTGCTTATAAATCTGTTTACTGCGAATACAGGTATAATCGCCACCTTTCGCTGTGCCCAATTTACCATTTAACGAAAACGAATAACCGGCATTGGCTTCAGCTACGTTCCCTACCAACGTGACTTCATTTTTACCTTGTTGATAGGCAAGCTCGAGATTGCCTGTGCGTTCAAATTGCTCAGCGGGATTTTGTGCAGCAGGCTCAAAATAGCTACGCTGGGCCGAGCTGACCGAGGTTGGTGGATGGGCATTCATATGCACTTGTGAGCCACCCATTCTAAAACGATGGCGGCTTTGGCACTGCGTAAACCCAACAAAGCCAGTTTCATGCTCGTGAACCAGACCATCTTTATCCGTTACCGATAGCAAGCCTCGTTCAATATACGGGCTTGCAAGATTCCCCTCGGCAATCACTATCGACTCAATAAAATCATGGCATTCAAACCAATAAATTAAGCCGTACTTTGCTAAGAGTCGGGTGAAAAAGGTGTAGTCGTTTTCTAGTGCTTGTACGCACTGCGGTAGCGTGGGTAAATCTTTAGTGACTCGCCATTTTATCCGGTCTTGTGAATAGCCGGCTTTTTGTATCAACTTGTTGAGGACAGATTGGACATTGGCTTGTACAAAGATTTGGCTTTTTTCTGTTTGCTTAAGTAACTCAAGGCGAGGCTTTAAGACTACCTCTGCACCACTGGTGTGCTCAGACACAAAACCAGATTGGATATCAAACAAAGTCCCAGTGAAATACGTTGATATTGCATCGGGCGATTCAATTTCAAACGTGAGCATATTGCCGACGAGTAATTCATCAGCCAGGTCAAATTGGGATTCTAGATTCGCTTTGAGTAAAAAGCCGCTATTGATACAGGTCGTGAGTTCAAAATCGACGACATGTACAGGATGGTTAGTACCATACACCACAATCCTTGTTTGCATTTTTTATGTCCACTGTTGTTGGTTAAAGCCGTTCCACCAATACGCGGTACTACTTCCTTAGAACACGTAATGGGCTACTTCTAATACTTTATCATGTATATAAATCAATCTACACCCAAACTTTACTCTTTTCTCTCAGGTAGGTCAGGACTAGTTACTCCACCGCCTGCTGCTCCTGTTATTTTTTTAGCTATATCACTGGGTAACAATATCATGAGAATTCTCCAATTTTAATAAAAGTAACCTCTGCACGTTATGTGATAGTACAAAGCTAATTCACTCCGAGCCATGCTCTCACATTGAGCTGCTGCGACTTGTAGAGTCACGACGAGTATAGAAACCACGATAAGCATCAATGACTAATGAAAATACAACCAGCACGGAAAGAATAGTGAGTATGTGCATCAAACTTGGGTACACGTTATAGATAAACATTGGGTTAAAGTCAGTTAGCTTTCTGAACCCTCGCTCTATAAGGGACGCAGTTTGAATGAGAGCAGCACTTGCTAAAATGAGTATGTAAGTGAGCTCATTTGGTGTTAGGGAAAAGTCTTTTGCACTTTTTTGTGCAAAGCGACTGATAAAGCTTAAGTTGAACTGCGCTATATAGTTTGCAATCTGTTTGCGTTTTATGATGAGCGCCATCAAAAGCAAATTTTGCGTCGCCATTATAAAGTAAAACCATCCGCCCAGCTTTAAAGCAGGTTCATACAGTGCAATGTCTAATGTGCGTGCAAATAAAATATTGACTGCTAACCACTGAACATTAGGGCTGTCTTTACTTAGAAAGACTGAAATTATCAAAACCACCCAAATCGAAATATTGATTAGGTGGTTATTTTCCATTATGACTTGATATAGCGTACTCATGATTTCTCGTTGCTAGATTTAAAGTAAGGCGTTTGTATCGCACCTTCCACTTGTTGAGGATCAACTTGACCGCCTCCACCACCCGCTACACCGCCAGAGCCTGTAATTAGTCGCAAGTACTTGTGAGAAATGATTTGTACTACAGAGGTCGCTATATTGTCCCTTCCTTGCCTAGGGTTAATTTGAGCACTATCACCGACCACACCACTAGAACCGATAATACTGCCTAAGTGTTCGTCAGGAAGTAATTGTTTTGAGATGTAATTAGGTTCTTTTTTATACACTTTGTATTCCTTATGTTAATAACATTTGTATGCATAGTGTAACAATCTTGATTGCAAATTGCGCTATTTAATCGAGGTTGGTATCGGTATCACCAAGTTCATCATTACTGCTTTTTTTTCGCTTTGGTAGTAAAGACTTGGGGTTCAATCCACAAACAATGTACATTCTAATTACTTGGTTTAAATCCGGTGTTGTCAGGCCGCTCTCCCAGTTGTAGATGGTTTGTTTTGAAACGCCCATCTTCTTTGCAAACTGAATTACAGAGTATCCTGCGGCAAACCTCAGTTGCTGTACTAAACTGCTTGCTTTAATTGTCATTTATCTTTTCCCTTAGGGTACTCCATTAATATTCTTTTACTAACAATGACAACGCTATAGTCCTGCCTGAGCCTTGTTTGTGTATTTTGTGTTAAACAAATGAAACGGTCAAGTGTAAAAATCTGAAACAGTCTAAGCTTTTGGACTCATACCTTTGTAAGATCTGACACTAGTAAGGAACAGTAAGGCGCTGTACTTGAAGTAACGCACACTGAAAAAGCAATGCGTTACGCACATCACGTTCCTTTTTGGCATTTTCAGCATATTTAAAAGGACAGCAACATGAGAAAACGTAAGACTGAAACGTTTGAAACAAGCATGACGCAAATTGGTGAGCCCGAGAGTTCAACTGATTTAAGCACCATGAAGCTACGCGTTGAGACTCAAGACGCAATCGAAATTACATCCTTCAGATTACTCATCTATATTTTATCTGGAAAGTGTTCTTTTTTTAGTCTCTCTGGACTGCATCAAGATACTAAGTGCCCATTATGTGCGTTAGCGTATCGCCAACGTGAGCAAAATGGTACACAACGAAAACGTATAGCTGACAAGCAAAACGGACAGATAAACCAACGATCCAAACCGCACAAAATGCTATGGCAGGCACAAGACTGGGGGAAATATTTAGAGTGACTTTGCGTTATTCACCTAAAACTCTGTGAACACCAAGCGATTTTGACGTAATCACGGTGTTGTTGCCTAAATCATAAAACTTCTCAAGCTTAAATAGATCTCAGCTAGTAATCTTTTAGAGAGTGCTATTTTCATCTAAATTACTCGTTTTTGTTTCGCAAATCATCCTCGTTTTCACAACCACACTCATGCTCTTTTTCAAGGCATATGGGGCACCGGTAACATTCACAGTTGCTTTGCATTTGTTCACAAGCATCACAAATTTTGTCTAGGGGATCCATAAAACTCCTTGGTTATCGTGTAAAAGCTAACTGAGATGAGCTAACGCTTTTTGTTTAATGTTTGTGTGCTATTTAGTCTTTCCGCCACCAGCCATAACTCGGAAGGTAGGCATTTTAACCCTTTAGCAATTTTCCACACTGAAATGATAGTTGCTTTGGCTTCACCACGCTCAATACCTGATACAAAAGAACGTGCCAAACCAGATTGTTCCGCAAGATCCTCTTGAGTCAATCCAATTTCAACTCTTTTTACTTTTATTGCTTTGCCAAAGGCGTTCATTACCGAAGACTCATCGTGGACATCCATCAACTAGCTAAGCTCTTTTATTATTCTACTCGCTGTAAATTGTCCTTGTTAACCACTAGATAAACCACTCACTATGATATACATTATAACCTCTATAGAGGTTATTTTGTGTTTAACCTTTATCTATTGAACGTTATATCAATTAAAGGAGTTGTTATGTCTACGGTAAAAGTTATGTCAATTATTGGCATGGTATTGTTCCCATTATGTTTTGTTTTCGCATCAGCGTTTGCAGAGAGTGATGTTGAAGCTGCAATTGGTTGGGGGATCATTGGGGCAATGTATGGGTTGGGTTATTCGATCACGACTTTTGTAAAGCTTAAAAAAGAAAGCGAGCGTGTGGCTGAAGCTTGATTGATGATACATAAATGGAGAGGATAAAGCCTTTCCATTTATGCATCTTTGATAGTTGTGAACTAAGCTGAAATGGGAGCAAAAGTGACTGAGTTACTATTGGCAAGTAACATTTTTAGCAGATGGGTTCTACTTAGTTTGCTATCTCAGTTACTTAGCGAACAAGGTATTTTGACGATTAAAAGTGAGGGGAGTTATGGCACAAGGGAAAGTTAAATTTTTTGACAAGAAAAAGGGTTTTGGCTTTATTAATCGACCAAACCAACCTGACCTATATTTTAACAAGCATAGTCTGGTCAATCAGAATACATACCCAAACAGTGGTGATACTGTTTCATATAGTGTTGAAACAGGGATCATAGGGAGTGAAAATCAAGCAGCGAATGTCGCTATAGAGAAAAGAGTGGCAAAAAGTCACTCTAAAACTACGTACTACGGTAAACCACAATATAGACGTGATACAAGGACGGTTCCAAGTTTATCAGTAAGGGCCGGCATGGCATTTTTTGAGGATCATCCAGGCTGGGCTATTCTGGGAGCTATCGCTGGAGAGTGTATTGAACGAAAGTTGGGGGGAGGCACACGGTTTGTTGAAGGAGAAGTTATTAGAACAACATCAACTAAGAAGTGCAAAAGGTGTGGTGGTGATGGACACCCAACAGGTAATGGTGGGTATCAATGCGAGGACTGTAAAAGGTTTTGGGTTTA
>NZ_NSDG01000071.1 GCF_002289345.1 Pseudoalteromonas sp. HM-SA03
CGATATGCAAGCTCCAGCAGTAGCAGAAGAAAAACTTAATTCACTGTCCGGAATTAGTTGACCACTACATATGTAGCCTTTGTCACCGTAGAGTTTGCCAAAGAGCAAGTCGGCCATCTCTGTCACCGGCTTTCGATCATCGACGTTACCCTTTGTCAGCTTCAACGCCACAATTTCACCTAGGTGATTGATGACCAAATGCAGTTTAAATCCAAATGACCAGCCCATGGTGCCTTTGCCATGCTGAGCTATGCCTTCAAAGACTTTATTTCTCTTGGCACGAATGATGTGACAGACCTCTATTTTTGTGGAATCAACAAATTGTATTCCGGTGGGTTTACCAAGCTTCGACGTGAGATAGCTACACATGGGAACGACAACACTCGGCATTACTGCAAGAAACCGCGTATAGCTTAACAGCTCA
>NZ_NSDG01000072.1 GCF_002289345.1 Pseudoalteromonas sp. HM-SA03
GCGTTTTGGACCCACCTGACCCCATGCCGAACTCAGAAGTGAAACAAAACAGCGTCGATGATAGTGTGGATCACCCATGTGAAAGTAGAACATCGCCAGGGCCAAATTTTTATAAGAATAAAAACTAAAAAACAGTATTTTCCTGATGACCATAGCGTTTTGGACCCACCTGACCCCATGCCGAACTCAGAAGTGAAACAAAACAGCGTCGATGATAGTGTGGGCTTCCCATGTGAAAGTAGAACATCGTCAGGGCCTTATTAGAAAAACCCGTTGCAGCAATGCGACGGGTTTTTTGCTGTTTGAGGTGTCGAAAATTAGAAAATCTCGCGAGGTAAACTCGCTCCTACTATAGACTCGCTCCCACCATAGTATTATAAGCACAGTGCAATATGGTAGGCGGTTTACCCACCGNAAAGTTTTGGCTCAAAAATAGTATAGAATACCCATGTATATCAAAACCCGTTGCAGAAATGTAGCGGGTTTTTTGCTGCTTGGGATATAGAATTTTGAGATATTATACCAAATTGATTAAATTTATGATCTAATATCAAAATCTAATATCCATCGATGTGATAATGATTTTGC
>NZ_NSDG01000073.1:0-1470 GCF_002289345.1 Pseudoalteromonas sp. HM-SA03
CTCGATTAAATATAGAGCCTGAGAACTGGATAAAACTCACCACGCAATTTTCTCGGGTATTTCACGGTGCAATTGGCCGAGAGCGGACAATAACCGCTTACTGTGAAACACTGCAAAAACGACGGCGGACAAACCTAACAAACTGCGAGCGCTTGTTGGCTTAGCAAAACTCACATTCTCAACTCTAAATTTTTAACTGTTGTGTTTGCAGCGCGTTGTCGTGCGTGATAACTCAGTTTTAGTGTAGAGATACGCTTGAGCGCTAAAAAGTAGCCATCGACAAACGCTTTTGTACCTAGTGATTGAAGTATTTTTCTACTTTTTACTTCACTTTCTCAGCTTGAATACTAATAGTGATGGGTGTCACTCTTTTCCTACCACTCAGCTTGAATACTAATAGTGATGGGTGTCACTCTTTTCCTACCAAAATGCAGTTAGCACGTGCCAATATGCCGCAAACCGCGCAGGCAGGTTTTGATTATCTTGAACTTATGGTGCCAAATCAGGCTCGCCAATATATTCATTTAGGTGAGGGAAATTACAAAAACTTTTACGGTGAATTCCCTTATATGCTAAGAACCGCAGCGGGAATGAGTTCAACGGCAACGGAGCTGGCTAACTATGTTGTATCACTACAACAAGGCGAGCTGGTTAAAGAGTTAGATATGCTATGGACGCCAGTTAAGCTGAACAACGGACGCACAGAAGCCTTTAACACCAAAGAAAACGGCTATGCAATGGGCTGGCAAGTGACTCAGCGTATGTATCACCCAGCGATTAGCGCAAGCGGTGGAAATGCGACTACAGTGATCACCTACCCTGAAGACAAGGTTTCCGTGATTGTGCTTACTAACCTGTTGGGTGGATTACCCATTGAGTTTGTTGATGATATTGCCGCTTACTATATTCCCAACTTTAACGACGCTAGTAAGCAAAAGGCCTACCAGCCGATGGCGTACTTAAAGCAGCTTACAGATAAACAAGGCTTTGCCGACTTTGCGGCTATGTTTGCAAAAGCGCAGCAAGATACCGGTGTAATGTATGATTTAGAGATCTTGGTGGAGTGGGGCAATAAGCNTTGTTGAAGATGGTCAAGTTAATAATGGTATCGAAATCTTTAAANCTTGCACTGACACAAAATAACGAGCAGCCATATTACCACAACAGCATCGCGCAAGCGTATGAGTTAAATAAGCAGTATGCACAAGCACTTGAGCATTATCAGCAGTTACTTGCGATAAACCCAAACAGTCAGTTCGCAAAAAATAAAGTAGCGGTAGTGAAGGAGTATCTTTAACTCTCCATAAGACTGTGACGGCAGCCTAAGCAAATCGAAAGCCGCAAGTTCANATTACTTGCGGCTTTTTGGTATTTAACCTGAGGTTTGGATAAGAAATGAGCTAACTCATTGTTTTTAAAATTACATTAAATTATCCGAAGCTCTGGTTAATTACTATTGGCAATAAATCG
>NZ_NSDG01000073.1:1475-11098 GCF_002289345.1 Pseudoalteromonas sp. HM-SA03
CTGTCTATACTTAACGAAGTATTAGAAGCTGCGGTATACTACGCAATCACCTATTTGAGCTATGTACTGCTATAGACATAACTAGTACAGGTCATTGATAGTAAACCTGATTGAGAAAGTCATACCATGAGCCAACAACCTACTCCACCCTTTGAGCCACAAACACCTAACCACTGTGTTGATGCCTTTCGCCGCTTTAGCGTTGCACCCATGCTCGATTGGACTGATCGCCATTGCAGAACCTTTCACCGTAAGCTGACTAAACATGCGGTGCTTTATACTGAAATGATCACCACAGGTGCGATTATTTTTGGTAAAGGGGATTATTTGGCGTTTGGTGCGCATGAGTTACCAGTGGCGTTGCAGTTGGGTGGCTCTGATCCTAAGGCGTTGGCAGAGTGTGCTAAGCGTGCTGAGGAATATGGCTACAGTGAGGTAAACCTAAATGTGGGTTGCCCGTCAGATCGCGTGCAAAATGGTCGGTTTGGGGCGTGTTTAATGGCTGAGCCTCAGCTCGTTGCTGATTGTGTGGCGGCGATGAAGGCAGAAGTGAATATTCCGGTAACGGTAAAAACGCGCATTGGTATTGATGAACAAGACTCTTATGAGTTTCTTACGGCGTTGATTGAAGCCTCGCAGGCGGTGGGCTGTGATGACTTTATCATTCATGCCCGTAAAGCATGGTTGCAAGGCTTAAGCCCGAAAGAAAACCGTGAGGTTCCACCGCTCGATTATCCTCGCGTTTATCAATTGAAGAAAGACTATCCAGATCTGCATATCAGTATTAATGGTGGTGTTAAAACTCTTGAGGAATGTCAGCATCATTTGGTTCACCTTGACGGTGTAATGGTTGGTCGTGAGGCTTATAGCAACCCGTTTATGTTGTCGCAGGTTGATGAGCTATTGTATGGCGAGGCTGCGTTTACGCAAACACGTCATCAGGTGGTAAGAAGCATGTATGACTACTTTGAAAGTGAAATGTCAAATGGCGCGAACTTCTGGCATATTGCGCGTCACATGTTGGGTATTTTTCAAAATCAGCCCGGAGCGAGAGGATTCCGTCGTCACTTATCAGAAAATGGTCACAAAAAAGAGGCTGGCATAGAGGTGATGGAGAAGGCGCTGTCTTTTGTACCTGAAGTGTAAAATATATTGCTTCAATCCTATGTGTGAAAAAGACGATTTTATCGTCTTTTTCACTATTTAATGTCTCTCAATAAATCTATTTTTCTTTTCGAAAAACCTTAACTCAATGATTTAATTTTGTTTTTATTTTTGGCACGGCTCTTGGAATAGTCTAACTATATTATAAAAGGAGCCGAACAATGACCATCATCAACAGAATTGAAGATCTTATCAAAGCGGAACTTAACGCATTACTAGATAAAGCCGAAGACCCACAAAAAATGGCAACTCAGTTAGTGCGTGATTTAGAAGAAGCGCTATCTGATTGTCGTGCAACGGCAGCTGAGCTTATTTGCCAACAAAAAGTAGTGCAGCGTCAAGTTGAGCAAGCAAATAAAGCTGCGGCAACGTGGCAAAGCAAAGCCGAACACGCCCTTGAAAAAGGTCGTGAAGATCTTGCCCGCTCAGCCCTTGAGCAAAAACAGCGAGAAACCGAAAAAGCACATGATGCACAGCAAAAAATTGATGACCTAACGCCTGCACTTGAAAAACTCAGCGCAGATGCGGACAAGTTGCAAAGCAAAATTCAGCAATTAAAGGCAAAAGAAAAGGCCATGTCGCGCCACTTGGAAACTGGTAAGGCAAGGTTAACCATCAAACAAACGCTGAATAGTGACGACATGCGCTCTGCAACGCGCAAGTTCGACGAGTTAGAGCGTAAGGTGGCGCGCCTTGAAGCTGAAGTCGAATCTTATGACTTAGGGCAGCCCGATGTATGTCAGTGCTTTGAAGATGAGCAAAAGCAACAACAAATCGACGATGAATTAGCCCAACTGAAGCAAAAAATGGCGAGCTAGGCTCGCCCACAGCAACGACTGAGCAATCACAGCGAAAGGGGATAAAGATGAAAAATAGATATCAATCAACACTGTCTCAAATGAATAGTTCAAAGAAAATTGGTGGCGTATGTGCACAACTCGCACAACGTTTTGATATGCCAATTTGGTTAACGCGTTTACTAACGGTATTGCTGTTTTTTAAGTTTCCAATGTTTGTAATGCTAGCGTATGGCGTCGCTTGGTTTGCAATGCCAAAAGCGCAATACGAAAACTAAGTACGGCGACGAGGTAGGCACTATGAAAGTCGTGGCCGGTATATTATTAGCGCTGGTATTTTTATTGGTGCTATCTTGGGTGTCGCTGCCACTAATATGGTTAGACATCAGCGATCTGCAACTCGATATGGGATTTGACCTAGGTTGGTTTGGCTTTGAAATACTCACGTTGCTATTTGCAATTGTAGCGCTGGTGGTGCTAGGAGCACTCTTGAGCGCGGGTGTTTTAGGGTTGCTCCTTATTGTGTTCATTGGGCTAGTAATGACATTGCTATTTAATTCGCTGATAGTGCTATTTCCACTCATCTGTATTATTGCAATTGTGTGGTTAGTGGTAGACAAATCTGCTCAAGCAAAAGTTTGAGCAGTGGGTTTTTGTTGGCGGTAGGAGATAAAAAACACGCTAAATTGGGATCTGTGATATAGTTATTTGCAGTTATAAATCCAAGGAAAGCCAACATGAAATCAAGTGTAATCAAAACCTTAATTTTTGCTTTATCAACTTTTATCGGCTTTAACGCTTCAGCTCATCAAGGGCATGAGCATGGTGAACATCATCATGGTTCGGAGCAACTTTCTGTTCACAACGCAACCGTGCGTGCATTTTTACCTGCAGCGCCTTCAACTGCAGGCTATCTCGTTATTGAAAATCCAACGCAGCAAAATAAAGTGTTGGTTAAGGCTGCGCTCGAAGGCGTTAAGCGTGTTGAAATTCATGAGCATGTGCATAAAGAAGACATGATGAAAATGCAACGTGTTGACGAGCTCGCGATCCCTGCGGGTAAATCAGTGACATTTCAGCCTGGTGGTTATCACTTAATGGTATTTGAACCAATAGAAACATTAAAAGTCGGTGAGAAGCGTAAGCTTACGCTATATTTTGCTGATGGCGATAGGATCTTCACAATGGCGGAAGTCGTTACACTTGCAGATATGCTTGGTGGCAAAGAAAAATCAAACGCAGGACATCACTCTCATCACTAAAAACAGTGAGGTATTAAATGGGAAATCATACAGGAAAAATCATCTCTGGCATTATCGCTGTCATACTTCTGGGTTATGTTATAGCCGTATATTGGAGTGTGGAACCAGAACAGTTTGACGTCGTCGCGGCTGCAAAAGCGGATGCGCAGAAAAATGGCAATACATTGGTCACTGGATATGTAACGACACATACCTTGATTAAAGTGACGGATACGCTTTTAAATAAGCCAGGTGGTTACTTGTCGAACGACATGATGCCACCAAGCGTAATGATGGATAACATGCCTGCTTGGGAGTACGGTGTGCTTGAGATGACTCGAGATCTTACACTTTCGATGCGTAAAGACTTTAGTCGTTCACAATCTCAATCGACAGAGCACCCAAGTTTAAAGCTAGCTCAGCCACAGTTTAATATCAGTTCAACAGCGTGGATGTGGCCAAGTGCTGAAGGTGAATATCAAAAAGGTAATGATTTACTACGTCAGTATTTGACTCAAATTTCTGATAACAGTAACCGCGACAGTCAGTTTTATGCGCGTGCTGATAACTTGAGAGCTTGGCTAAAAGAGGCCGAAAAGCGCATGGGCAGCTTAAGCCAAAGATTAAGTGCGAGCGTAGGGCAAGACAGATTAAATACCGATTTAGCTGGGGATTCGGCAGCTGATCAAGCAACCATGACGCCAAGCCATAATATGGTGAAAACCTCTTGGTGGCAGATTGATGATGTGTTTTATGAAGCCAGAGGTGCCACGTGGGCGTTACTGCACTATATGAAAGCGGTAGAGCATGACTTTGGGCCTGTGCTTGAAAAGAAAAATGCACTTATCAGCCTACAGCAGATCATCAGAGAGTTAGAGGCGACTCAAGAGACGGTGTGGAGCCCTATGGTATTAAATGGCAGTGGCTTTGGTTTAGTAGCGAACCATTCTCTGGTTATGGCAAATTATATTTCGCGAGCTAATGCGGCTCTCATCGAACTTAGTGAACTTTTAGCGCAAGGATAACATCATGAAAAAACACTTCTTAGCAGCGGCATTATCTCTCGCTTGCTTAGCGCCTGCTGCACATGCAGATACGGTACTCGGGCTTTATGTCGGTGCAGAAGGGTGGGATACCGAAAGCGAAGGGAGCTTTGCTGAAAAAGGCAATATGCAAACCTTTAACTTTGACGATGAAACTTTTACGAGTTTCTATGCTGCACTTGAGCACCCAGTACCGTTAGTGCCAAATATCAAGTTACGCTATACCGAGCTTGAGTTAAATGGTCAAGCGACGTTAACTGAGTCTTTTGACTTTGGTGGTCAAGTTTATACGGTCGGTACTGACGCGACAACAAACGCAGATCTAAACCACATCGACTACACATTGTATTACGAAGTGCTAGACAATGACTTGTTGACGTTAGACTTTGGTGTGAACTTTAAGCAGTTTGATGGTTCTATCATGGTAACTGGTACTGCAAATGGTCAAACACGCACAGAAGAAGTTGAATTCTCAGGCTTTGTTCCTCTAGGTTATTTGCGCGGTGAGGTGGGTTTACCACTGACAGGGCTAAGTGTTTTTGCCGAAGGCAGCATGCTTGCAATTGATGACAGCAAAATCCAAGATTATCAAATTGGTATCGCTTATGAGTTTATCGACAATATGGCTGTCGATGTTGCGGTAAAAGTGGGTTACCGCTCTATGGTACTTGAGCTAGATGATATCGATGATATCTACACTGACTTGGATGTCTCTGGTCCATTCGCAGGGATCCAACTACATTTCTAAGATAGTGTAGTTTACTCCTTTAGCGGCTTGGTGCGAGTGATCGGCCAAGCCGTTTTGGTTTGTATTGAGTAAATAACCTGAGCTGCGGATAATTAATGCCTTTCTAGCAGCCAGTTTTAGCGCTAACTGCGTTGAATTCACTTCCAATAGCCAGCTATTGGTGCGTAAATTCGCCTTGCCTACAGGATGTAGGTACCTTAGCGAGAGCTGGACGCGGAAGCGGTGTTTTCCCTAAAACTCTCTGGCTAGATAAGGAGAAAACTAAGTTGTGCTTTAGCAACAATGAGTTGGAACATTCCTTATCCAAACCTCAGGTTAAATAGAACAACTTCCTTATCTATCTTCCCACTCGAGAGAAAATTCGCTTTCAAAGGCTTTTTCTACAAGTTGCTTGTATTGTTTATTGATTGGGTTTTGGAGTAATTTTTTTAGCTCGTCTCCGGTTTGCGTCAACTTGTAATAGCTCAGCACCAAGTCATTGGATTTGGCCGTTAAGGTCATTTTTTTACGCAAATACACCAGCTGCATCGATTGTCCTTTTTGTAGTGATGCGGACTCAATTTCTTGTCGATAAAGGATGTTAATGTCCATCAGCGTAAGTATATTTGGGAAGTTCAGCCCTGCCTGGCTTAAGTTGATGGATTCGGTGCTGCCTTTACGCAGTAAATCAAAAATAGACGGCTTTTTATAGTAGCCATGAAGGATAAGGTAGCTATCTTCTTTTTCTAAGTAGCCGCACAGTGGTGCACATCTTTGTAAAGCGGTTGCTTCACGTTGGGTCATCATTTTTAGAGTTTGCAGACTTTTAATTGAAAAAGTGCCGGGTGTAATACTTTCACCCACTAATATCTTTGCCCACAACTTTTGCATAGAGTGATTGGCAATGTCTTCTGCAAGGGTGATGAAGTGTTCCAACCAATCGGGATCGGGGCGACCTCGGGCGGTAACCTCGGGGCATAAGGTAAGCGCCATTCCCATAATGCCCTCAAGATTTTGCTGGCGTTGGATTTTGATTAATTGTTGGCGCTTTAGAGCGCGTTTTAGTGTGCCGTGCTCAGTTCGCACCGTGTATTGGGTGTCTTTATCCTTATCAGACTGATAACGGTCATTTTGAGTGACAAGCGGTGCGATCCGTTTCACCATGGGGTAGCCGAGCTTTTCTTCAATCGAAAGCGCTAAGGCTGATTTTACTTGTGCATTTTTGACTGCCATATCAAGCTCGTAGTTTATACAGTGTATGCATATGATTCACCGCAGAATTGGTTACTTGCGGTAAATACTGCTGCATAAAAAGTGCGATAAAACTGCCAATAAAGGGTGTATTGGCTCTTCCTTCAATCGTGATGGTCAGTTGTTTATCGGCCTGAACGGTAAACAAATTAAGGCTAATTTTGGCTAAATGTTCATCGTCTAAATATAGTGACAGCTCCAAGCTCTGTTCGTTGATTTTGGTGATGGTCATTTCTGCTTCTCCCCAAGGATGCACTAACACTGCTGAGCTGCCCACTCGTTGCTTTTTTGGCAAAATACGAAAATGGATTTCTTCAGCTGTTTGCCAATTAAACAATGCTGGCCAATGCGATAATACCAAAGGAGAAAGTGTTGTGTTATTTGCAGAAATGTCAGTGCTTTTTACCACCTTATAATGGTGTGGCATCGCTAAACCAGCAATCACAATGACAAGTGCCAAAATCATCAGCATTCTAATAGGAGTAGATAAACGTTTGATACAGAATCCTCTTTGGTAAAAAGTATGCTAAATCATCTATTTTGTTCTATGCTCGACTATAATATTTCATGTATGTTAATCAAACAGAACTGTAATAGTAAAAATGTACCATATTTTGTAAGATGGTAAACACTGGAGTGAATCAGTGCCTATAATTAAAGAGTAGTGCGGATTTAAAGGGTAAAACATGGCACCTGAGCAAGAAGATTATTTGTTTGCAGAGCACGAGGAAGTTACTCAAGAAGAAGAAACGACAAGTGCTTTTTGGGATGTCTTAGTCGTTGATGATGATCCTGAGATCCATTCTGTTACTAAACTTGCGCTGTCTAATTTAGAGTTTTGGGGCAAAAAGCTCAGGTTTTTTCACGCCTATTCAGGCAAAGAAGCCATTGAGGTTTTAAAAGAACAAAATAATATCAGTATTTTATTACTCGATGTGGTAATGGAAACCGACGACGCGGGCCTTAATGTCGTGCGCCGAGTGCGCGAAGAGATCAAAAATATGGCAGTACGTATTATTATGCGTACAGGTCAGCCTGGTTACGCGCCAGAAGAAAAGGTCATCCGCGAGTTCGACATTAACGATTATAAGATGAAGACCGAACTCACCCGCAGCAAACTGGTTACTTCTTTACTTACCGCTATCCGTTCTTATCAACAAATTTGTGAGCTTGAAGCGCAAAGCCATGCCCTAGAGCAGATCCTTTCAGCTTCTCGCGCCATACTCGGTCATACCGATATGGGCTCCTTTGCAGCAGCGGTCGTTGCCCAATTGGCAAATATTTTAGATGCGTCAGGCGAGGGCTTAGTGAGTGGCTACCTAGATGATGATATGCATTTAAGGGTGTTTGGCGGTAGTGAGCAGTACCGTGAATTCTTTGGCCATGGTATAGAGCAGCTTGATAATGGTCGTGTCATCATGCAAGTGCAAAACTGTATTGATACCGAATCCCACCAATCTACCACGCATGATATTACCTTCTTACTTGAAAGCAAAAACAAAAAGGCAGCCATTTATTTAGAGCTAGAGGCTGAGCCATCGGAAGCGCAATTGAAGTTTGCCGAGATATTCCTGACTAACGTTGGTGTCGGCCTGGATAATATTAAGCTATTCAATGAATTGCGTGAGGTTGCTTACAAAGATAATCTTACCAAACTGCCTAATCGTGCTAATTTTATTGAGAAAATAGAGTCTTATTTTAACCAGCAGCAGTCGCTTATCTTTATTCTTGTTGATATTGCTCAATTTTCTGACATCAATAACGGCTTAGGTCAAGAAGTTGGGAACTTGTTGTTACTTGGAGTTGCTGAGCGAATTAGTATTGAGTTTCCTGAGGCCCACTTAATCTCACGTATTGGTGCGGATGTGTTTGGCTTTTTAATGCCAGAGTCGCAGTTTGATGAAGAGTCTTTTATTGATAACTTGTGTGTTCCTTACCATGTCGGGGAACATTTGTTGACTATGCACTTTCATATTGGAGTGTGCCGTCAAGAAGACTTCCAACCGCAAGGAATTGAAACCTTAAAACTTGCGTATATTGCGCTTAACCAAGCAAAACAGTCGAGTATTCCACTGGATTGGTATACCCCAGACTTAGAAGAAAAAATGGCTTGGAAGCTAGGGTTAATAAGGCAGCTCAGGCAAGATTTTGAGATGAAAAAACTCGAGGTCTGGTATCAGCCTCAGTTTTCTATTGCTGATCGCAAGGTGATTGGCTGTGAGGCTTTACTGCGTTGGCCTTCTGGAAACGGTAATTATATTTCCCCTGCGATTTTTGTTCCTCTTGCGGAAAATGCAGGGCTTATTGTCGAAATTGGCCAATGGGTATTAGAACAAGCTTGTCAGTTGCAGGCGACTTTGCAACAACAGGGGTTCGGTGAGCTTAGCATTGCTGTTAACGTCTCTGTGCCGCAGTTTAAGGTGCCAAACTATGCACAGCAGGTTAAGGATACTATCTTGTCGTTTAATGTGGAGCCTAAGCATATAGAGCTCGAAGTGACAGAAAGTGTGGTCATGGATGAGGTAAACTCAGTGATCAATACACTCCAAGAGTTACAAGAGTTTGGTGTTGAGGTAGCAATTGATGACTTTGGTACTGGGTTTTCTTCTTTGAGCTATTTGCAAAAACTTCCTTTAGCACGGCTTAAAATCGACCGTGCTTTTGTCAAAGATATTCCTCATGATGACAGCGGTGCAATTGCCGATCTTGTCATCTCTTTAGGTCAGCATCTTGGCCTAAAAACAATTGCGGAAGGTGTTGAGACAGAAGAGCAAATGACGGTGCTACAAAAGCTTGGCTGCGATGAGGTACAGGGATTCTTATTAGCAAAGCCAATGCCTGAAAAGAAACTGCTGGAGTTCTTGGTTAGTCCGAACAATGCGTTTCACGATAGTTGACATTTGTTTTATTTTTGATTGAAAATTAGTTGTTATTAGAGGATAGTGTCTTTCTGAAATGAAGGCTTTTCTCAGGGTATAGTCTCGAATTAAGGAGAATCGAAGTGAAATATTTATTTTTGATATGCGCAGCATTAGGGCTTAGTGCTTGTAGCTCTACCCAACCTAAATCGCAAACGGATACTGAAATAGCTCAAGCTGAAGCCAGCCCGAGAGAGCAGCTATATTGTGATCAAGAGATTATTACAGGTACGCGATTTACGAAAAGGCGTTGCCGTACAGCGGAGCAAAAGGCAGAAGCTGAACGAGAAGCGAAAGAGATGCTACGACGTCAAGCGTCATCAGTTGGTAAGCAATAGACTAATTTTCTAGAATAATGAGAATGCCGTGTTACAAAAAAGCCCCATTAGGGTAATGCTGACCAGTTAAGCAGTTGACCGATCAAAATGATCATGCACAATCCGTAGTTAGGCAACTAACTACGGATTTTTTGTGAATATAGA
>NZ_NSDG01000074.1 GCF_002289345.1 Pseudoalteromonas sp. HM-SA03
GATCGTGATAAATACCCAAAGGTAAACCTTTGTATGGATGTTGTGGGAATACAAAACTCAGCTATGTACTGTCATTTAAGGTGGGAGTTGATTATCCGACATATGGATAATACTAAACCACTACCAGATATCCCTATTTATGAGCTCGATAGAAGCAAAGATGATTTGACGAGGGAGTTTGATAAGCAAAACAATCGACCAAAGCTTTTTTGGGCTGGGTTTAGTTTGGGAGAGCAGAGTCGATTAAAACGACTTTATGAAGAAGACGCTGCAGATTTTAACTTCACTTACGGCCCTGAACGTGAGGAAATTGTAAAGCCTTGGTTAAAGTGGAAACCAGATCTGACTCAAGAGCAGGTCAACAAAAAGCAAAGCTTTATAAAAGTCGCGTTAATACAGGTTCTAACAGGGTTACCATAACAGTTGCTACAGCTTTTTCAGGGAGGAAAATAGTGAATACACTTCAGAAAAATAGCTTTTTTAATCGATTTTTTCGTGAAAATAGCTTTAAAGGTGGGTTAAGTAAAAATAGGCATGGTTTGGCAATTTATAGAAAGTTTTACACTCCAAAGTTGGATTTGTATTTAAATACAAGTGAGCGCTATTATTATGCGGAAAAGCCTAGTAGTACAACGTTCTTTTTATTTTATTTGCCATGTGGTATTTCTTTTGCTATTTGGGTCTTGCTACTTTTGAACTTTCTTGTTGTTATTTTTACTGACGGAAGTTTCTACTGGCCGATTCTATTGATAATTCCAATATACTCCTGAGCAGGTAAGTTGATAATGGTTAAGCACAAAAGGAGTTGTTGATGAAAAAGCTAGAGGATATGAGCGAAGAAGAGTGGGATAACTATTTAACTGAAAGTGAAAGGGAAAGTGAACGATACTACCGTGAAGAAGCGACAGAAGAAGAAAAAGAAAGGAAAGCACAAAGAGATGCATACTTGGCTAGAGAGGCAGGTTATAGTCGAAGCGGTATTTTTTATGAAGAACAAACAAAAGATCACCTCCATCACCTAAGCTATAAGGAACGACTCGCCAAGGCTGAAGAATTAAATGGTTGTAAGTTTAAAGATGCAAAACCCTGTAAAGACGCATTTGCCCCAAGAGATGATTTTGATGGCCCTGCACGCCTCTTTGGTGCTTG
>NZ_NSDG01000075.1:0-40314 GCF_002289345.1 Pseudoalteromonas sp. HM-SA03
CTAACTACGGATTGTGCATGATCATTTTGATCGGTCAACCGATAAACGCCTTAACTGATCAGCATTAGCCTCTTGGCGGTTTTTTATTGGGTTCATTTTATGGAGTATATTAACCTTCATAGTTTCGCTAAACTTCAACTGTTATTAGAACAAAAAGGCAACCGCATGATTAACCTGTTCTGTACACAAAAACTCATTGCAAAGCTCCCTTTCAATGAAGGAGTTATACCCGCTTGTTCCGATGCAAAACTGACTGATTTAAGCACGCCTGACACTCACCCTTTGTCAGATTGGCATGCTAATTTGCTCACAATACAACGCAGAAACTGTGTGCTCCTGATGCATAATCAAACCCGCTTTCCGGTATTTATTATTGGTCTCACCAAACCAGATTTTAAGGATTGCCAAAATCGCCAGTAGCGGCCTATAAAAAAGAAAATATGGTTAAATTGTTTCTATTTGATGTGGGGCTGCTTAATCATATGCTAGGCAGCAGTTATAAAGAGATTAAGCAACAAAGCTATGAATACAAAGGTTACGTGGCTGAAAACTTCGTGCAGCAAGAGCTCACAGCCATCGGCGTTGACCCAAGTTATTCATGGAATGACGCCCGCGCCGAAATCGAATTTATTTTGGCAACCGATGAAGGCGATATCATCCCTGTTGAAGTCAAAAGTGGTAACCGTACAAGGGCAAAATCGTTGGCATCTTATGTTGAAAAATGTGCACCAAGTAAAACTTTTAAGTTAACTGGTACACAAAGCTCATCAGCGTTAGAACAAACCAAAATCGTAATGCCTTTGTATTTCACGCAGTATTTACCTCAGAGATGGTAAAAGCGCGTTATCTAAAAGCACAAGATCTACACAAAGTTACCTTATGGGTAACAATTTGTAGGCCTGAATGCCTACCATTCGACACTCTGATTTATCACTCTTGGATACCATAGTATCCATATTGAGCTTATTTCTATTGAAATGGACACCATAATGCCCACTTCAGGCTAGGTGAGTTTCTGCTGACTTATCACTATCACGTAGAACCAGTAAAAAAATGGCCAAATTATGTTGACGGAAATCCCGCTCGATAAAGCCCTTCAAAACCTCTATTTTTAAGTCCTAACAGCAGCATAAAAACGGCACTGTTTTTCCGTAGTCATAGCCAAGGAGCACCACTAAGATTTAGTAAAAGCCATAGACAAGTGGTGGGCAGTTTGGTGGGAAAACAGGCATTTTTTAGCGGTTTCTTTTCGGTAAGTTTTTGAGTTTTTAAATGTTTAGATTGCCACCCGAGGGTGGCATTTTCATTTTACTCTTCTTTATTTTCGAGTGCTTCTTCTCGGCGCAGATAAGCGCCGGCTTCATCACTACTTGCACGCAGTTGGTGGTTTTGATCCACTGCTCTCGTTTGCTGATTGAGTTGGTACACTTGTGAGGCATTGCCTAAATCACGCTCGCTGGTAATTGCGGCGATGGATTCTCGGTCTTTTAAGAAACTAATCACATCTTTACGGATGTCGCTTAGCTGTGCATCGTCTTTATGCATTTCTAAAATATGTCTTGGGTGCTCTAGGTTTTTCATGCCCGTGGCAGCGAAGGTCGTTGATACTATTCTCGACACCACTACCCAAGGGGTAATACTGCTGCGTACTAGCGTATTTTCAGAGCGAGTGGAATCGTGAATGCCAGTTCCTGTTGATATTTTAGACTCAGTAAATGTCCCTTCACATTTAAAATAAACCAGCAGAGATTCAAACTGCATCTCGGCGTAGAATACGTGTGCAGCATTGGTTAGCATTGATGCAAACGATTTAATCAATAGGCCACTTAGCAGTAGATGTACGGCTACCATCACAACGGCGCTAAATGACGCGATGTTTTCTTCGCTGAAGGCATTAGAAAAATTACTGATATTGGCGCTCGTTACATAGTGGTAAATATCTACTACGGCATAAGCAAAAAAGACGCTTAATCCAAGGGTCACTAGCAGCAATAAGTTACCACCAAGCAAAGATAAAAACCTAAAGCGTTCAAACGATTTACCTAAATCTAGAGGTAGAACTTTAGGTTGTACTTCTTGGATCATTTCGCCTTTAAAGCCGCCTTTACCATCAACTTGTTCTTGCAAGCTGGGATCTAGCTCACGATAAACCCGGTTTGGTACTTCTTTATACCGGCGATTTGCCATCACCAAGTTGTCTAAGTTAATAAATATCTCGTTTGGATGTACTGATTCTTGCCAGTTCTCTCTTAATTCAGATACTTCAACCACTGGGTTTACTTTGTCTAAACGCGCTTTAAGCATAACAGCAATAATGGCGCTACAACCAAGTGCAAGCACGATAACGCCCGTGAGATAAGCCCAAGTATGAAGACTAGGTAGCGGCGCAAAAAAGAGCTCAATATCGGCTTTACTTAACTTTCCTTCATCCATGATATAAGACAAAGTTAAGCCAATCAGGATTGGTAGCACAAAAGAGAGCGAAATCACTTTAGCGAGGGTCGCACTCCCCAAAGATTCAATAGCATGTTCCGCTTTGCGTGAAATCGGTTTAGCCGCGCTATACCAACATGACAAAATATATATCATCAGTAAGGTGCTATAGATTGGAAAAGTCAGCTCCCCAGCATCACCGGCAAAGCCCGACAGCGATACAAACGCCACCACACCATAAAGCACAAGTGCGGTTAATGTACTCACCCATGCACCAAATAAGCGTTGGCTCATATTTCTGATAGGATAAGGGAGAAAGAGTAATTTAGGTGCAATGCTGTGAAGTAAACGCGATAAGAACCCTTTCGGTTCTACAAACGTGCTGTTCTTTCGGCCAATCAACATTTCTTCTAGCGTTTTCGCCGCATAAGCTACATCAGCCTTTTCTTGCTGAGCGGTTGAAGTTTCTGATTTACTGAAGTTATAAGCTAAAGAGGTGGGATGGTTGCGACCCACAAAAAAGCGCAGCGTTGCATATATTCCTTTTGCAAGAGAAGTGATCCCAAAGCCTAAAATCAACATGCCAAATAGCATGATGATCCAACCCATACCCGCATCGCTCTTAACTGAGCTGGCGGCAATCACCAGTAATGCAATTCCAGCAACAGTTTGTATTGCACCACGAATAGCTGTGATTTTACCTTCCGTTTTAAATGGGTTTTTAAGCCCTAAATCAATAGAGCCATAATCAAAAGCCACTAGCAGCCTCCTTGTATAAACAGTCCAATGTCGGTGGCTAGGAGGTCGTCTAGTTTACGCAGCGTCCAGCCACACCTTTTAATTTCTGCAATACTCTGCACAATAACTTGTTAAGTTGCAACGAGTTTCGTTTGAATTCAAAGAAGTTTCCACTTACCGTTATCAAATCGGCTAACTTCATTACAATTAGGCGAAATAGACAGAAGATAAAGCCACTCATTTTCTACCAATTGTTTTACAACTGGATGTGCTGTCATGATTTGCTCTAGTGCTTCGGTTGGTGCTTGTACGATCACACTTAGACGTTGTGGGGTATGCATCCATTTTTCACCGTTATGAACGGATTGCATTGGCAGACCAATTCGCAAATCTCCGCCATTGCCTTCAAACACTCCTATTCTCCCCCCCACTACATTATGCAATACCTTGTTACCACTGCCATATTTGTGGGTATCGGTTACTGAAGCGTTATATTGCATATTGATCCAGTTGGTGACAAGCATAGGGGCGGTTAAAATAGCAGTTAACTGACTAAAGTCTTGGTCTTGCTCCGCGCTGTATTCGTGCAAAAAGACTCGACCTTGCAGGCCAATTCCCTGCGTAACTTGTCTCGGCGCGACCACAAATGCTGCATTGTTGGCAAGGCCCCATTCCGGCCTAACTTGAGACCAATCTTTAATACGGGCTATAAATCGCTGCTCTAATTGCTGCTCGGATAATTCTTTACCAGTTATCGCAAGTGTATGAGCGCGCTCTACTCTAGCCTGATGCGATGCTTGCTTTAACCAGCGGAGCATCTCTGTATCTATTTCGCCATAGGGGCTAATTGTTTCAGTGGTGGTATTATGCAGCGCTGCAACAAACCGCGTTTGCGACGGAATAGCGATGCCTAGCGCGATTAATTCTGCACGTACCGCTTGGTCGTTCAGAAGTTGCGCGAGTACTTTAACATTCACTTCTCCCGACTGGCCGCCACATGCACCGCATTGCAGCCCGGCTTCATGTAAATTATTGGTGGTATGTGCTCCGTGGCCAACCAATAGGACTGTATCAGCAAATTCAGTCAGTCCCATCCCTTTTACTATGCCAGCTGCGAGTTTAGCTTGCTCCAAAACAGTAATTTCGTGTTCGCCCTGTTTTAATTGCCACTTTCTTGAATCAATATGACTATCGACGGGATGATGAGTTTTTTGCAGTGAAAACACTTTGCTAAATAGCTGATAAAAGTAACTCATCCCCATCGACTCCACCATCGAAAATGAAGCAGCCGCAGAGTGAGACCAGCTATGCCAACGGCCAGCTTGCTGACGTTTTGTGGCAAGGNGGCGTTTGTATTGCGGTGATTGGTGCTTTTAATAATCCGGGTAACTGTGGCCGATTAAAACGGCAGTTAGTCGCATGATAATCAATCGGTAGGCCAAAGAAACCAGCATAGCCTATGGTTTGAATGCCTGCGTTTTGAGTTTCTAACGCACGGCGGATCACCTCTGAGCGCACATCAATACAAAAAGCCGCTTGTAAGCTTGGTGTAGCTTGCTCACGAGCCCCCTCAGATTTTACCTGCTGAGTCTTTAGCTGCCCCACTAAAGTGGCTTGATAGCTGAGCTCGAGTGCCCGCTGAAATACCAGGCGCGGTAACAATGCCTTTTTATGTTCAATCACAATCTCAGCAAGTTGCTGCTTTTGCTTGTTCCAATGGTATTGAATACGGGTAAAGGTCGTTGGATGGCGCTCACTCACATAACGCCAAATCACCAGCTCCCACGCCATTCGAATTGCCAGTAACGCACGCATATCGGAAGCCGGATGCTGGGCAAGATCCGCTTGCCAGCGTTCATAAGCCGCCCAAGATGCCCAACCATTAATGTCTAACAATAGCATGTGCGCATAATCACTCAGCTCATTAAAACCAATCCCTAAGGTGTCGACAGCGAGTGCAATTAAAGACTCAGGAGACGTTGGCAAAGCCTTAAAGTAATCCACTAAGCCCGACTCCCCCATGACGATGCTTATCCCCAAGTCTCGCGATACGGTTTCATGCCAGTGGCGATACAAACAGAGTTTATCCTCACCTTGGGTTTGTTTGAGAATAGGCTGCACCTGCTGATAATGCGCGGCGCAAAATTGGCTAATTTGGTGGCTGATCTCCTCTTGCCATGGCATCTTATGCTCAGAGCGATAACGGTCAAGCAAGTCCGCTAATGTATGCCAATGTGGCAACTCGCCGCAGTGACTTTTTTTGAGCCAATTGAGTAGCGCATTGGTGCTGTGATCCACCGCGTAATGTGCCGCAGATTGCTGCAATGCTTGCTCTGAAATTGCCTCCTGCTGCCATTTTTCAAGATAAAATGCCACGGGCATCAGCATTCTAACCTGTGCCAACGCGCTCATTTTATTAACTACCGCATCAAAGGGCAGATCGCGCATTCCCCAAAATGGATTCACTGCGATTAATTGATCGAGCGGCCAAGTTGGCGCAATACGTGCCTCAGCGCTCAGGAGTTGTTGCTGTTGCGGCTTAGATAGCTGAGTCTGTTTGTTGCCTTGTGTGTCTATCATTACTTCTGCTCCTCGTGCCCTGCTGCATAGCGATGAATGGCTAGGTGTTTCTGCTTTTTAATACGTGGCAAATGGACGGGCCAAAGTAATATGGTTAATCGCGTCATCCACTCGTCTAAGTACAGGCCGGCATACAACACCCGAGAGAGTTTTTGCACCGTTACCAAATGTGCGCGGTAATAGAGCAGATAATTTACTACGATGAGTACCACTACTAAGCCGAGCAACCAAATATCAGCACCATCGAGTGCTTGCGCCCTGAGCTCATTTGGTAGCGCGATCACCAAGTGCAATAGCCACTTTTGCGCACTATAGGCTGCCAATAACACCACGGCTGCGGTGATAATTCTAAAATAGCTACTAGGGGCTTGCGCCTCAAAACGCAGCGCTAGCCACACCGTTAATGCGCCAACCATTAATCCCCAAATACTGATAGGACCTTGATATTCAATAACGACTGCAGCTGCTGTAGTGAGGCCAGTTGCCACGGCAAGTGCAATGAGCCATTGCCACAAGGGCGGTTCAAGTTGGTCGCTCAAGCGACGAGTCAAATCTTCATGGATCCACTGGCTTGAGTTTAAAAATGCATGAGCCTTGTAGGCTGAATGGGCTAATAAGTGTAGCAGCGCTAATTCATATAATCCCAAAGCACACTCCACTAGCATCAGTCCCATTTGCGCACAGGTTGACCAAGCCAAACGCACTTTTAAACTGATCCGCGTTGTCATGATAAGCGCGGCCAATAATGTCGTTATTCCTGCCACGATCAAGATCAGCCATTTCGCAGCTTCTACGCGTAAAATCAAAGGGCCAAACACCATCACCAAAAAACCACCCAAATTAATGATCCCTGCATGCAGCAGAGCACTTACCGGTGTGGGTGATTCAACCACTTGCATCAACCAGCCATGCACTGGCAGTTGCGCGCATTTTATCAGCGCCACAATTGCAAGTAAGCCAGCTGCTGATTGCTCTAGCACAGTCAGTGTCGTTGCGTGAGTTAAGTAATAGTCGGTGATGTCATTAAGCCGGAGCATGCCAGTGCTGAGGTAGATACAAATAAAAGCCCCCAGCAATGCACTTTCTGCCAAGCGCGCCAAAATAAACTTTTTGTGTGCGGCCAATGCCGCTCTCGGGCGGTTAGGATAAAACAGTAATAGACGATGCAAGCTCAAACTAATGCCAACCCAAGCCAACCAAAATAGGATTAAGTGATTACTGAGCACCACAATAGTCACGCTCAGTAATGTCGTGAGTAGATAGCGAAAATAACGGCCACGGTGTTTTTCACCATGTAAATAGTGAATGGAGTAACGCAGTAAAATAAAGCTCATAAAGCCAATCAATGACACCACGCTAAGCCGTAAAAAGTTTATTTCAAACAAGCCACTGGCAATATCACCTTGCGTTGCCCAACTCCCCCAGCCAAAGGCGATACAAACTGCCACACCGATAGCAAAACCGTTCGCAATACGAAATAACCCAGCGTTACTACGAGACGCTTTGCTCATGAAAGACGCTGCAATCAAAAAGTGTAATAGCAACAACACCACTAAGATATTAATCATCACTTTCTATGCTTCTCACCCAAGTCTTGAATTAGGTCATTATTCCAACCTTTTTAATTTAATAAAAATAGATATAATTTAACCATTCGTTCTGTTTTACTTATATATAAATGAGTCGACTTAATTATCATCACCTTTATTACTTTTGGCAGGTTGCCAAGCTCGGAAACCTGACTCAAGCCGCCAAAGAGTTACATGTTTCGCAATCTGCGCTCTCGGCGCAAATCAAACAGTTGGAACATAATGTCGGGGTATCGCTATTTGAGCGCGTAGGCCGCAGCCTAATGCTCACCGATCAGGGTAAAAAGGTGCTGAGCTATGCCGATGATATTTTTACCACTGGGCAAGAACTCGAAGCCTTGCTAAGCAAAGGCGTACAGTCAACCACCCACGTAACTATTGGAGTGTTGACCACTCTGTCACGTAACTTTGTAGAAGCTTTTATTAGTCCTTTGATGCGGCGTAGCGATGTGCAATTTAAATTAAAGTCAGGCAGTATTTCTGAGCTACTCAAC
Organism: Pseudoalteromonas sp. HM-SA03; assembly: GCF_002289345.1. GTDB lineage: Bacteria > Pseudomonadota > Gammaproteobacteria > Enterobacterales > Alteromonadaceae > Pseudoalteromonas. The sequence goes on from NZ_NSDG01000075.1 coordinate 7,835, forward strand.
GGCTTAACCAATTATGAGCTGGACTTAGTACTTACCAACCGCACAATAAACCTAGATACTTCAGACCCCTATTGGCAGTGCCAACTGGTTGCCAAGCAACCGCTGGCGATCATTGGTCCGCCAGCCCTCAAGCCAAGCACGCCATTTCCACAAGGCTTTGAAAAAACACGCTGGATCTTGCCACCTGCCAACTCAGATTTACGCACCGCATTTAATGCATTATGCGCTCAGCATCAATATTTCCCCAACATTTTGGCAGAGGTCGACGATATGGCAATGATGCGACTACTGGCACGAGACAGTGGCGCGGTGGCCGTTTTACCTGCCGTAGTAGTAAAAGACGAAATAGCCCAAGGAGTGCTACAGCAATATCAGGAACTACCTAATATTTATGAGTATTTTTATGCGATTTCAACACAGAAAAAGGTGGTTCCTGAAGCGATAAAAATCCTGCTGCAAGAAGCGCGTGATAAGCCCGCACATTTTTAAGCACGCTGATTTTTATTCACCTGAAAGTACTAGAAAATCACGATTTATTTCTGTTTTTTAACTTAACCCATATTAACGTAAGAAAATTGGCCTAAGCACTTGACCAATTGATGTTTATTTAGCAAGCTGAAACTATAGGATAAAAATTCGACGAGGCAGTTATCGTGTTCAAGCTTGCGCACAATGGCAATATCTTAATGGATGTGAAGTCTGCTTCACCGCCAAGTGCTGCATTTGTGATTGAAGCCCTTGAAAAATCGCAATTTGCCGACTGTGAAATTGATCACGACTCGATTAATGCCTTTTTCCAAAGCGACTTCCCCGAGAGCCAAATTGTCGTTGCGAAACAACATGATGCCGAATTTGAAGTCACCTTAAGTGACGATAAAATGCAGGCCTTTGGGCAACTTAAAACTGCTCGAGGTGGTAAAGCAGTATCATTAGAAGAGGCAAAAAAAGCCATTGTTAAAGCGGGTGTCAGCCGTGGCTATAAGCAAGCTTACCTTGAAAATATCCTGCGCAAACAATTTGAACTTTCACCTGGTGAAGAAGCATCTGGATTAATCGCCCAAGGCCGACCACCACAAGACGGCCAGTCAGCAAAATTACTGCCGCATGTACAAACTTTAAAAGAGAGACTCAAGCAACCTAGAATGCGTGAAGATGGCACCGTTGACATGCGTGATTTTGGCAAGCTTGCAAGCGTCGCCCCGGGTGATTTACTGGTGACTCAAAAGCCCGCAACGCCAGGTAAAGAAGGCTTTACGGTTAGCGGTGAAAGTATTGAAGCAAAGCCCGGCGAATCGTTCCAGCTTATGGCGGGTGAAGGCACTGAGATCAACCCCAACAACCCACTAGAGCTTATCGCAACCATTGCAGGTTGCCCCTCAGATATCGCCAATGGTATGCGTGTGGATGACGTATTTACGATTGCCGATGTCACAGTAAAAAGTGGTCATGTCGACTTTAATGGCAGCGTTGTGGTCACCCATAATGTGGAGCCAGGTATGCACGTGACCGCCCAAGGCGATATCACAGTGCTCGGCACGGTGGAATCAGGGGAGCTTATCGCAGGTGGTAATATTGAGGTCCGAGGCGGCGTGATCGGCCATGTCGACCATAAAAATAATGAACAAGGCTTAACTTGCAAACTTATCGCCAAAGGCAATGTTGAGATTGCCCATGGACAATATACTTATCTTGAAGGCGATAGCATTATTATCAATAAGCAAAGCAACCACTGCGATATTAAAGCGCAAAAGCTGGTACAAGTTGGTACAGGCGATCATCCAAGTGGCAAGCTAATAGGTGGTTCGATCATAGATGCGCAAATGGTGGTTGCAGGAGAGATTGGCAGTGAATCTGGCGCTAAGATGATGATTTATCTTGCACGCAAAGGTCTCAAAATCACCCAAGAAACCGACACCCTGTTCAAAGAAGTCGCCGCCACCAATGATTCTTTAGATCAACTACAGCAAGCGATTGAAAAAGCAGAGTTAGTAAAAGACGCAGCTAAAAAGCAACAACTCAAAACTAAAATTGGCGCAACACAGATGCACTACTGCCAGCAAGCCGAGCACCTTGAGCAAAAGCTCAGCCAGCTTGATCACGACTTACACGATTTGCTCAACAACACGAAACTTGCGGCAAACAAAGCGCTTCATTCAGGGGTTGAAATTCATATCTTTGATCGCGTGTATAAAACAACCCGCAGTTATCCCCCTTGCTCAGCAACGCTACAAGAAAACCAAGTTAAAATAGACTTTAAAACCACAGGCTCCTAGCCTGCACTTTACTTTAGCGCTGACACTTAGCGCAATACACTGTGCTGCGTTGCCCTAGGCGTATTTCTTTTAATGGCGTTTCGCAGCTTACGCAAGGCTCACCTTTGCGACCATACACCAGTAACTCTTGAGCAAAGTAACCCGGTTTACCATCACTTTGAGCAAAGTCTTTAAGTGTCGTCCCCCCTTGTTTGATAGCTGCGTTTAAGGTTTCCTTGATGATCGGCGTCAACAATTGGTAGCGTTTAAGTGAAATTTTGCCTGCTTCTTTTTTCGGGTGGATCCCCGCTTTAAACAAAGATTCATTGGCATAAATATTACCCACACCAACCACTACATGATTATCCATAACAAATTGTTTAATTGGCTGCTTTTTGCCTCTGCTTTTTTCAAATAAGTACTCTGCAGTAAAAAGCTCGGTCAACGGCTCAGGACCCAGCTTTTCAAAAACGCTATGATCTTCGCCTGCACCTTGCCATAAGAAGGCACCAAAGCGACGCGGGTCGTTCAATCTGAGCGACTTACCTGAGGCCAGAATGATCTCCACATGATCATGCTTTTTTAATGGCTCTGTACTATCAACAACACGTAAGTTTCCTGACATCCCCAAATGCAAAATCGCAGTGCCATGCTTGGATTCGATAAGCAAATATTTTGCCCGTCGCTTAATCGCAAGCACCTTCTCACCTTCAAGCAGTTGCACTTCCTCTGGTACAGGCCACCTCAGCTTACCATTGTGTACTTTTACGCTTTGGATAATATGTTGCTCTAAATACGGTTGAATACCTAAACGGCTCACTTCGACTTCTGGTAACTCAGGCATAATTCACTCTATTACTGTGTGGTTTGTGGTATTACAATTCTATCGGTAGAAATAATGCTTTGGCTTGCACGCTATCAAGCTCAAACCAACGCTGTTGTTGTTTATCAAATAATACAAAGCCATTATCGCTAGGATACAGTTGATAGCTAAGGGGAAGCTCTTGAGTTGCCAGCCAAAACTGCGCAGCGCTCAGCGCGGGATCCAACTGCTTTGGCGCCTCAACAACCAATAGCTGTAAACTTTGCCACTTGGCAACAAGCGCACGTAAGGCATCTTCACTAAATCTCTGGTTTGAGCCTTGCGGTAATTCTATACGCCAGCTTGTACCAATGCGTTCAATTTTATAGCCCGGAAATGCCATGGTTAGGACAAAGCTTTGTTCTGGTAGCACAGCTTGTATCTTTGCTTTATCGTCGCTGGGATTCAATTTATAATGGAGGCCGTTGAGAAAAAAGATCATCAGTAACATGGAAAAGATCACCACGTTATTCCAGCCCTTACGGCTCATTTGAATCATACCCATCTCCTAAGCGTTTGAACAGTTAGTGTATAATACTAATTTGCATTTATACATGCTCAATTAGCCCTTGCTCGCCGAGGCTATTGCACCCAGCTCAACAATCTGTCACTAGCGCACGCTATCTACGCCAAATTGCGCATTTAGACCCTATCAAAACGACAAGTTATTTTGCTAGAATGTGGGCAAAATTTTAAGGAGTTCCGTCAATGGCAATGTATGTAGTGGGTCATAAGATCCCTGATTCAGATTCAATCTGCGGTGCAATCGCACTTGCTTATTTAAAAAACCAAATTGGTGAAGAAGCAACCCCTACGCGCTTGGGTGAAGTCTCACCGGAAACTCAGTTTATTCTTGACCGTTTTGGTTTTGAAGCACCAGAGCTTAAGATGAGCTATGCTGGCGAAGATGTGTATATTGTTGATCACACTGAAAAAACACAAGCACCAGACGACATCGATAAAGCAACTGTGGTTGGCGTAGTTGATCACCACAAACTAGGCGACCTTACGACTTCAACACCACTTGAGTGTTGGATCCGCCCAGTTGGCTGTAGTAACACGATTATTAAAATGATGTACGACTTCTACGATGTAGAAATCCCAGCAAACATTGCTGGTATCATGATGTGTGCAATTCTAAGCGACACAGTCATCTTCAAATCACCAACTTGCACCACTGCGGATATCAAATGTGTTGAAGCACTTGCAAAAATCGCAGGTGTTGATGATGCTAAAGAGCTTGGCATGGAAATGTTCAAGGTGAAATCAGCAGTTGAAGGCACACCAATTCGTGACCTGGTCATGCGTGATTTCAAAGACTTTAATATGAATGGCAACCTTGTTGGTATTGGCCAGCTTGAAGTGGTTGATCTTGCTGTATTTGATAAGATAAAAGATGAGCTACATGCCGATATCGCAAAATTAAAAGAAGAAGGTAATCGCCACAGTGTGATGCTGCTACTTACTGATATCATGAAAGAAGGCTCACAAATGCTGATCGCTTCTGATGATGAAGCGATCATCGCAAAAGCATACGACGTTGAGCCTGAAGCAAGCAAAGTATGGTTGGACGGCGTACTGAGCCGTAAAAAGCAAGTTGTACCACCATTGCAAGACGCATTCGCTGGTTAATACTGCTCGCCGAGACGAAAGTCTCGGCTGTTTTTANCACCTCACTCCAGGTATATTCGCCTCATTTGTCAAAAACTTGAATGCCGCGTGCCATTCACATCACCTTATTCAAATCAACCTACCCGTGAGCGACTGTATCGCGCAAGTCGGTGACAAAACGCTATTTGGCCCAAGCGTAATTGCTAGTGGCGTAGAACATAGCTTAAAAATGACCTCAGGCTGGGTGATATTAGTCGAGCCAAAAAGCGTGTATGGCGGGCAACTCCAGAGCAACAGCTGCGCAGCAATCGAGATAAATACCGCACCAAAGAGCAATGCCAAGCTTGCCGAGTTAATACGCACAGTAGGACTTACCGAGCTACCAACGACGGATTTAGATCCACGAATTGACCGTGTATTGGCGCAATTAGATGCTTGTTTTAACGCACAAACTTGCCTTAAACCCAGTCACTTCAGCGCAAATACGATTGCCGAGTCACTTTATCTTTCACCAAGTCGCTTTTTACATCTGTTTACGGAGCAAGTGGGAATAGCATGGCGACCTTATGTGCTGTGGCGCAGGCTGATCTGCTCAGTTGTTGCCATACAGCAAGGCAACAACCTTACACAAGCTGCCATGCTCGCGGGGTTTGCAGATAGCGCTCATTTAAGCCGTACATTTAAACGGCAGTTTGGCATTACACCGACTGAAGCATTAAAAACACAAAGCGCTATAAACTAAGCCGCCTGTTTATTACCTCGTTTATAAGCTTCATCAATCAACTTAACCATAGGTAGCGACGATATGGTTAATACGACGAGAAAAATAATCGAATGAACAATCATCTCATCGACCGTATAGCCAATACGAAACTGAATAAATGCTTGGATCTGAATGTAAACATTGGCGACAACAAATAGTGCTAATGATGCGCCCCAAAACCACACATCTGTGATAGGACGCTTGCCATAAGCAACGCAAAAAGCACCAAATACATTTAAGAGATCTGCGACCAATAACACAATCCCAGTAAACATGCTCGATTCTATTGCCAAATGATCCGGTAGCGTAAATGCATCATAGATTGAGGCAATAAACGTCAGTAGTAAGAAATAAAATAAGACTTTCCATTTCATGCAAGCGACCCTCCATAACCATAAGATATGTCATCGCGGTTACTTGGTCGCTGCTTCAGTACTTTCTCAGTACATACCTTATCAACAATCTTTGTTGTTTTTCTCATAGGCTCCTTCCCTAAATACAAAATAAAAAAACTTAATTTTACACCCATTAACTAACCATGAACATAGCCAGTTTATTCAAGCTTAGTTACCTAAGTTGCATCACACTGCTACCAAAATAGGAGCATAACCATGAAGCAATTTTTAGTAACTACCCCTTTAGTTGATTATCAACATTCAGAGATCCAAAGCTTAATAGAAGCAAAAGGTTGGCGGCAGCTTGATGAAATCACGGCAGCGGAGCAAATCTATAACTTCATCAAAGACGACATAGAGTTTGGTTATAGTGAGACAGATACACTAACTGCAAGCCAAGTGCTTAAGCAAGGCTATGGACAATGTAATACCAAAGGAACATTACTGGTCGCATTGCTAAGGGCTTGTGATATTCCCACCCGAGTTCATGGGTTTGAGATAGCCAACAGTCTTAAACAAGGGTTAATTCCTACCCTACTGGCGTGGTTTGCTCCAAAAAGTATTATCCATAGTTGGGTTGAAGTTTATCTAGAGGAGCGCTGGGTAGAGCTTGAAGGTTACATAATAGATGACGGCTACCTACAACAGGTTCAGCAGCACTTCCCAATGGCAAAAAACTTTACTGGGTTTGGTATTTCTACTCCCTGTTTACAGCAACCCGATAATCGCTTTTCGTTAAATGGTGCATATATTCAAAAGCAAAGTATCACACGCGATTTAGGGTTTTATACAAGTCCAGATGCGCTTTATAAGCAACACAAAAATCTAACTGGCATCAAGCAATGGCTCTATGCACACTGCTTTAGACATTGGATAAACCAAAAGGTAAAGCGCGTCAGAGCCGGACGCTTCAACTAACTTGAGCGTGCAATAGCAAATTGGCTGCGCTTGTGGTTGGTGTATTCAAGGCCACCTCTATTGCGCGGGGATCACGCAGTTGCGGCCTGCAGCTTTGGCTTGATACACCGCGTGATCAACGGCTTTTAACGAATGACCAAAAGGCAAATTGGTATTGACTGCTGCGACCCCAAAGCTTGATGTAATGGTGATCTCCCCTGATGGCGTAGAGATAACCGATTGCTCTATTTCTTGTCGCAGGCGCTCGGCGATCACCATCGCTGAATTTACCGGTGTGTTAGGTAACAGCACAATAAACTCTTCACCCCCTAAACGACACATACAATCTTCTAACCTTAAGGTATTTACGCAGATCTCGGCAAAGCTTTTTAACACTAAATCACCGGTTTCATGGCCGTGATTATCGTTGATTTTTTTAAAGTGATCTATGTCTAGCATCATCATACTAAATGGATGATCAAAGCGTGCATGACGACTGATCTCACGTTTTGCGTTATCCATTAGAAAACGTCGATTACTCAACCCCGTGAGCGGATCTTTAAACGCCATGTCAGTAAGTTGCAGCTGTAACTGCCATAATTCTTTAACCAGTAATCGGCGACTGCAGCAGTCTGCAATCATCTCCGCAAAAGCAATTTCATCTTTGTGCCACGTACGTACGCCATTATTCCCCTCACAGCACACCACCCCGTGCGGAATACCATTTTTAAAGATCACCGTATCTAACATGGTCATTATGTGGTTTGGGGTTAAATAACACTCTCGAAATTCGGACGTTCTGGGATCGATGGCAGCGTCGTTCGCATCTATTGATTGGCCACTGTTAATTGCAGAAAAATAAGCAGGAAAGTTTTCATACGTTAAGGCTGGTAACTGCATCGGTAATTCATCACCCAGCCAATCCGTATTTGCAACATTGATAAGCTCAGAAGGTTTATCGAGATCGTCAAACAACCAAACAGAAACTCGAGTCACATCTAAGGTAAGCTTACCCTCATTGAGTAAATCAATCAGGAAGCTTTGAAATGTGCCCGATACATCAAGCTCTTGCGAGCTGAGCCGCCTAAGCCTTTGAGTGACATTGCTAAAGTTCTTCAACATAATACGAAGATTTTATTCTTTTCTGCTAGCATAACGCGCCATAATTTTTAAGCATAGTATTAAATACTAGAATTATTAGGAATATTTTCACACGATTATGTAAGAAATAAGAATATAAGTAGAGCTATCCGTAAAGAGGTAATGCTAAAAGGTAATAAATCTGAGGTTATTAAAGTGGCGCGTGGCCACTTTATTCGTTGATTATTTAATATATTTTGCGAGATATTTTTTAAATACCGGATCTGACATTGCCAATTGGCGTTGCTCATCCATGATTTCTTTAAGTAAAGACTCTGATGTCAAAGGATTGGCCAAAACCACTCGGAATACCACCGTGGGTTGGCGGTCATATTGCTCTGGTGTTAAGCGCGTTCGAGAAACAAAAGAGCGGCCTGCTTCACGCTGACGCTTTTGCATGCTCGCAGTAAAACGGTTGAGTGCGGCATAAATCTCTATCTTTTCTTGTTCATCCGCTTGTGCTATTGCCGCTTTTATCTGCTCAGGCACATAGCGGTAAGTCAGCAAACATAGCTCAGGTTCAGAGATCAGCTCAAAATCAGGGGTTTGTTTAATTAGTTCAGCAAAATACCGCGCCTTTTCAATCCCTTTATCAATAAGCATCTCATAGCCTTGACGACCAATGACACGCAGGCATGCGTGCACTAACATCGCCATACCAGGACGGCTCCCCTCTAAAGTATGACTTCCCAGATCTTTCGAGCCTTTCCGTAAGATGTATTCGGCGTGATGTTCAATTGCATCAGATGCCGCCGGGTCTTTAAATAACACCATACCCGCTCCCATAGGCACGTACATTTGCTTGTGCGCATCTATGGTTATTGAATCTGCTCGCTCCACCCCTTTAAGAAGATAGCGATTATTATTCGATAATAGTGTTGCTCCACCCCAAGCGGCGTCGACATGAAAGTGACAATTGAGCTCTTCAGCTAAATCAGCCATCTCTTCTAACGGGTCAATATTACCCGTTTCGGTCGTCCCAGCAACACCAACTAAAGCCAGTACTTTAATTCCTTGCGCTTCAAGCTCATGAGCTTTAGCTCGCATGGCATCAACATCAACCTTATTGTTGCCAGCTGTTTTGATTGAAATGAAGTTATCGCGGCCAATACCTAGCACATCCGCGGCCTTACCTAACGAGTAATGGCCTCTTTCAGAAACCAAGACCGCTAAGCCTCGGTAGCCATAATGTAGCATTGCAGCCACAATACCCGATGCGCCAATGCCTTTAAATTCACCATCTGCTTTTAATAAGCGGTTTCTTGCAATCCAAAGCGCGGTTATATTGGCAATTGTACCACCCGAACAAAAAGCACCGAGTGACGTTTTTGCGCTGTGCATCCACTTATCATAGAAAGCATCATCGCTACCGTAAACCAAGTGATGCATCATTCCCAATACTTGACGTTCAAGCGGAGTAAAGGCTTTTGACGTTTCAATTTTGACTAGGTTTTGATTGAGTCCCACCATCAACTTCGACAGAGGCAACACGAAATGCGGTAACGCTGAGGTCATATGCCCAATAAAGCTTGGGGCTGCGGTATGCACTGAGTGGGCAACTAATTGCTCCATGATATCTTGCGCATAGTCAGAGACAAACATCGGCACTTCGGGGATCACCGCCGACTGAAAGTCTTTTTCAACTTCGTGCAGTGGCTTTTCGATTGCCGCAATATTCTCATTTAAAAAGCCAGCCAAATTGCTCGAGATTTCTTGCTCGATTCTGCTTAAAGTTGAATCAGGCGCCTCTGGCACGGTAAATATACGCATTAAGCTTTCTTCAGACGCAACGGCGCAACGCTTTGGACCCATCAATACTACCTAAACATCAAACGGTGCAGTAGCCTATCTACCCATTTTAGAAATTGAGTAGATACAAATTGCACAAGAGATTGTGATACATGAAATGGCTAACTTTACTGTAAAGAAAGGGAATTGTCTTCTATTGTCTAGTTAAAATTCATGAAACATTGACAATTTTATGAAAACCCAACGAAAGTTCAGTGAAAAACCCCTCAGTATTCTGACGTTTCTATTTTACATTCTCGTCAAAAATAAGGTATAAAATGGGAACATAAACCCAGCAAAACGGTATATTACCGACTTGCCCGCAACAATGCATTTTATTGCTCATTGGAGAGAAAGTTTTTTACTTTATTTCTTCTCAAGACGTCAATTTATGTTGTATTGTTTATATTATGTAACAAAGCAGCCACCACGCTTACGCCAGCTAGGCATTTTATCGTTGTTAGATAACGATATTGTGGATAAAGGATTATCATGAATACTCGGAGTATCGCTCAACCACTCAAAGCTAAATCTAGGCAACCTACAGCAAAAGCGACTCAGCTTTTGGGGCTCACAGGTTATACTTCCCGACTCCCTGTAGCCTGGCTCGTATTAGCCTCTTTTATCTTTTTAGCTGCCCTATCGATTTACGTTATCGCCAACTATTATGATACGCGCCGCGATATCATGGCGAGAGTCGACGCCCAGCTAATCAATGCTGCCACCAGTGCCAACGTCATTGTAGGAAAAAAATATCACGAGTCGTCAGAGCAAATAACGCCTGCCGAATTTAAGCAAAAAAGCCACGCCCTGACCGAGCTTGCCCGAGCTCTAAATGTTGAATACGTCTATACCATGGTGCTTAAGCCACCTTACGTGCACTTTACCGCGTCCAGTTACACCCGAGAAGACCTTAAACTCAACCGACTAACACGCTATCAAGATGTTTATTCCGAGGCCTCAATTACCCTAAAAAGCGCATTTCACTCTACCGAGCCAGTATTTGAAATAGCCAAAGACAAATGGGGCCACTTTAAAAGTGTGTTTATTCCTTTTGTGCTGCCCGATGGCACCACTTATATTGCAGGTGCCGACTTAACTATTCACGATTTAGAAAGTCGGTTACAAGAAAGCGTAATGGATGCTGCCATTGACGCAAGCTTCTTCTTTGTGATGTTTTTGGTCGTCGTGAGCTTGTACTTTATGTACTACAAGAAGACTTTAACAACGGATAGTCGCACCGGATTTGGCAACCGAATCGCCCTTGAGCAAGCACTTAAATATTCTAAATCGCAACACCTATGCTTAAGCGTGGTGTGGGTTAAAGAGCTTGAGGATATAATTAGCTTCTATGGCACGGAAGTCGGTGATAACGTTATGGCAAAAGTCATGAGTTACTTTAGCGAGTTTACTCATCCGTTTGAGGTTTATCGCCTTACGACCTCTAAAATAGCGCTAGTGACCAGTATCGAAAACGGTGAGCATTATTTGGCGAATTTAACAGAGTCATTCCCTTGTGCAAAACCCATATACGACGCGCCGCATTTATACGTTAATTTGTGTGCGGGTGTTGCTAAAGGCAATTGCGCGCTGTTACTTGAAAATGCCTTCCTCGCACTACGACAGGCTCAACAGCAAAATACTCAAGTGTGTTATTTTGATTCTCAGCTACAAATAAATCCTCAGCAACAATCAAAAAACCTCCACCTCACCCGTTTACTGCAAAGCGCGTGTGAATCAGACCGCATCATTCCTTTTTTTACGCCGCGTAAAGCTTGCCATGATTATGCTGACATTCAGTACCACTGCACGGCACGCGTCCTTAACGAGCGCGGCGCTATCATCGATGCCGAACATTTTTACCCAGTGATGAAACAGCCAAAACTCCGCGCCCAAATTAGCATGAAGCTACTTGAGTTATGCGTCACCCGTTTTCGTAAATCGAACCATGCTTGGAGCATGCAACTAAGCCATAGTGAAATCGCGGATGCAGAATATTTTGAATATATCAGCCAGATCCTACGCCGTTACCCGCAGCCACAGCTCATCACATTTGAGTTTAATGAAACGGATGTGCTCAAAAACTTTAGTGATATGAGCTTAATGATGCAGTCGCTAAAAGCAAAAGGTGCGAATGTTGCGGTAACGGGTGTGAATAGCGGCTTTCTTACCATCAACCGGATCTTAAAACTCCCACTGGATGCCATTTGTTTAGAGGCCAGTATTTGTGAAAACTTGGATGAAGATGAGATGCTGCTGAGCTCCATTGAATATCTTGCAAATCATTGTAATGCCAAGCGGATCGACTTGATTGTACCCTGTGTTGCCACCAGCAAACAGGCAAAACAATTGGAAGCTGCAGGCGTTGCAAGATTAGAAGGGAGTTGGATAGGCAAAGCAAGCGGCCATCTTTAAGCCGCTTATAGCAATTTGAAGTGTAGATCTGTAATAGGTTAAATTAAAGCGTTACGACGAGGCGAGTACTTGATTGACCACTTGCCCAATACTTACGCTCAAAGGGTGTAATAGCCTCATCACTTTCATAGGCTTCCACTTCAACATCAACGCCGCTAAGCGCCAAAGCTCTAGCAAACTCTTTGACATAAATATCCCAATTACTGCGCAGCTCCAACTTACCACCTAACTTAACGATAAAGGGGAACACCGCGCTACCATGCCAGCGTCTTTGAATATGTTTAGCTTTCGGCCACGGATTAGGATACAGCAAATAATGGTGACTCGGCTGCCAATCGGCTTCCAGCGCTAATCGCCAAAAGTCATTGAGATCGGCTTGCACCAAAATATATTGGCCTTGTTCCGTTTGTTTATATTCAACATCATGTTTATCTAGTCGATGCGCAGACTTGTCGATGCCAATTACCAACGCATCAGGGTGTCGCTTCGCCAAATTTGCAGTACTTTCACCAACACCACAACATGAGTCCAAAATAATCGGTCCGTTAAAGGCCTGTACTCGCGCATTAACCTCATCGAAAGCACTTTGTGTATGTGCCGCAATGGGCTTTTTAAACTCAGCGGTTAGATGCTTAGTAACGATTTCATCGAGCTTTTCGTGTAGCCCTTGTTGATTAGTGGTGATACTACGAGAGTTTGCTTCTGTCATAACCAGTCATTATTAAGGGGGAATGGTAAGGATTTTACCTGAAATAACGCAAGAGCGCTGCAATTGATGACAGCGCTCATGTTTCCAAATTAAAGCTATTTACGTTAGTGTCTTAGTCCAACCCCGCGTTTAATTAAGTGCAGTGACAACCAAAATAAACCACATATAAATACGCCTAATACCGTGAAGGCGACACCAATATCAACATCCGAGACCCCTAAAAAGCCAAAACGGAAGGCATTTACCATATAAATGATTGGATTTACCTGCGACACACCTTGCCAAAACTCAGGTAGTAATGTGATTGAGTAAAATACGCCACCAAGGTAAGTCAAAGGTGTCAGCACAAAAGTCGGAATAATACTAATATCGTCGAAACTATTGGCAAACACCGCATTGATCAAACCACCTAATGCAAACACGGCTGACGTTAAAATAACCGTAATAACGATAACCGCTAGGTTGTGAATTTGAATATCCACAAAAAACAGACTGACGATAGTAACAATAAGCCCAACGAGCATACCTCGCGCCATACCACCGCCCATATAGCCAAGTACAATAATATAGTTAGGCACAGGTGCAACGAGTAGTTCTTCAATGCTCTTTTGAAACTTGGTGGAATAAAAACTCGAAGCGACGTTAGAATAGGAGTTGGTGATCACCGACATCATGATTAAGCCAGGTACAATAAACTCCATGTAGCTAAAGCCACCCATATCACCAATGCGCGAGCCGATTAAACTGCCAAATATCACAAAATAAAGTGTCATGGTGATCGCTGGCGGTACTAAGGTTTGCACCCAAATACGTAAAAACCGAATACACTCTTTTATCCAAATACTTTTTAACGCGACGCCATATTTCAACACGATTATGCCCCTCTCCCCTGCTCCAGTAAGCCAACAAACAACTCTTCCAAACGGTTAGCTTTGTTACGCATACTTAATACTTGATTACCTTGCTCTGTGAGTTGTGTGAATACCCCATTGAGCCCTTGCGACTTAGCTACCTCTACCTCAATAGTATGGTCATCGACGGTGGTAAATTGGTAACCATCGAGTGCCACAGGCTGCATGGGTGGCTTAAGATCAAGTACAAACGTTTCTTTGTCTAACTTAGCAAGTAATGCCTTGATGGTCGTGTGCTCAACAATCGTACCTTTATCGATAATCGCAATATTACGGCACAACAGCTCAGCTTCTTCTAAGTAATGCGTTGTGAGTATAATCGTTACGCCTTGCTTATTAATTTCACGCAAAAAATCCCACATAGAACGGCGTAGTTCTATATCCACACCAGCCGTAGGTTCATCTAAAATAAGGAGCTTAGGCTCATGCATCAATGCTCTTGCAATCATCAAACGACGTTTCATACCACCGGATAACGTGCGAGCCTGCTTATCTTTTTTATCAAATAGCCCTAGTTGTTTGAGATACTTCTCGGCTCGCTGATGGGCAACGTCTCTTGGCACACCATAATAGCCCGCCTGAGTCACTAGAATTTGGTTTAGCGTCTCGAATTGGCTAAAGTTGAACTCCTGTGGTACTAAACCTAAGTTCGACTTAGCGTCTTCCAAATGAGTATCAATACTATGACCAAAAACCTCTACGCTGCCTTGGCTTTTATTCACCAGTGAGGCAATAACCCCTATTGTGGTAGATTTACCAGCCCCGTTTGGACCAAGCAATGCGAAGAAATCTCCTTCTTGAACTTCGAGATCAATATCTTTAACGGCTTCGACGCCGTTACTATAAACTTTTTTTAACCCTTTGATGTTCAGTGCTATTGTCATATTTTATTATTCTCCATAACCCCAGCGCTTGGCTAAGGTATGCTCGATGTGTAGATGATCTAAAATACGGGCCACCATAAAGTCGACCAAATCGTCGATACTTTGTGGTTGATGATAAAAACCAGGCGCTGCAGGCATGATAGTCACCCCCAAGCGGCTAAGCTTGAGCATGTTTTCAAGGTGAATTGGACTAAAGGGCGTCTCACGCGGCACTAATATTAATTGGCCACGTTCTTTGATCACCACATCTGCTGCACGCTCAAGCAAATTGTCAGATGCCCCAAGTGCAATGGCTGACACGCTTCCTGCGCTACACGGACACACCACCATTTGCTTTGGTGCGGCCGAGCCAGATGCCACAGGGCTAAACCAGTTATCTTTACCAAATACCTGAATTTGCTTATCTTTAGCACAGAAAAGCGTCTGTAGTTGCTCTGTCGCTTTTTGTTCATTTCCTGAGAGTTTTAAATTGGACTCAGTATCCAGCACCACTCTGGCTGCGCTCGAGATTAGCACGTAAACTTGATAGTTTAACGACACCAATACCTCGAGTAATCTCAGTCCGTAAGGGGCGCCCGACGCACCACTAAAGGCCAGCGTAATTGGCCCATTAAATGTTTGTTCTGACATAATGATTACTTTTTCAATGCAGTTAAAAGTTTGTCGTGGATGCCACCAAAACCACCATTACTCATGATCAGCACATGCTGGTTTGGTGCTTGATTTGTCACAACCTGTGCGACAATCTCATCTACGCTTGCAAAACACTGACGACCCGCGGCTTCAGCTTGTGCTTTAAGAGACCAAGATAGGCCATCTGGTTCGAATAGATACACTTCATCTGCCACATCAAGGGATTGCAATAAGGTTTCTTGATGAATGCCAAGCTTCATCGTATTTGAACGCGGCTCTAAAATAGCAATGATAGGAGCATCTCCAACGTTAGCTCTAAGCCCTGCTAGGGTCGTTGCTATTGCAGTGGGGTGATGCGCGAAGTCGTCATAGACAGTAACGCCATTGACTTCCCCTTTGACTTCCATACGGCGTTTAGGAGAAATAAATTGCCCTAGCGCTTCGATACTCACCTCAATTGGAATGCCCACATGTCTTGCTGCCGCAATCGCCATCATGGCGTTCTTCACATTATGCACACCAATCGCTTGCCAATTTACTTCGCCTTTTTCTTCGCCTTCAAATGACACCGTAAAGCGAGAGCCGTCAGCCTTGAGTAGGTTATACGACCATTCTTTGCCAAGGGATTCCTGCTCGCTCCAAAAACCGCGTTCAATGACGTTTTGTAGCGCAGCATCATCTGCTGGATATATGGCCTTACCTTGGCTGGGTAGCGTGCGAATTAAATGATGAAACTGGGTTTGAATGGCATTTAAATCTGGAAAAATATCAGCGTGATCATATTCGAGATTATTGAGTATTAACGTGCGAGGTAAGTAATGGACAAACTTGCTGCGTTTATCGAAAAACGCCGTATCGTATTCGTCGGCTTCGATAACAAAGAATGGCGTATCTGACGTGCGCGCCGACACACCAAAGTTTTGCACTATGCCACCTATCAAAAAGCCCGGGCGCAACCCTGCGTATTCGAGTAACCACGCTAACATGCTTGCAGTGGTTGTTTTGCCATGCGTTCCGGCCACAGCCAACACCCATGACTGGCGTAATACATGGTCTTTTAACCATTCAGGGCCTGAGGTATAACGCATACCTTTTTCTAAAACATATTCAACGCACGGATTACCACGGCTCATGGCGTTGCCGATAATCACCACATCAGGCTCAACATCGATGAGCTGTTGAGGGTCGTACCCTTGAGTTAGTTCAATTCCGAGTGATTCAAGTTGTGTACTCATCGGCGGGTAAACATTGAGATCTGAACCTGTGACTTTGTGCCCCAATGATTGAGCGATGGCTGCGATCCCGCCCATAAAGGTACCGCAAATCCCTAAAATATGTACGTGCATGATGTTAGCGTTCTTTATTATTTCATTGCCATTTAGATTAACATACTCAGCTTATTGGTGGCTGACTTTATTGTTGAATCTCATGCACCAGTATTATTCTTTATTTTAGAGTGGGTGATGTGAGGACGAGTTCAAGGTTTTGTCGCGCTTAAAGGTTTGTCGCGCTAAAGCGCGACCTGCGATGCGGTAGCTGCCGACCACACGCCTTTTTCGATACCCTGTTGTACCATCAAAGTCAGCGCTTTTTCTATCGCTTGCGTTACACAAATATGCATCGGTTCATTATCGCTAAACCCCGCTTCAGCTTCGGCTAAACGTTTGTAACTCACATAGCGGAAAAAACCAGCCCGAACTTCCATGGATAGCACTTTTTTGCTACTGGCGACGGAGAGCAACACTTGTCCTGTACGAACATCAACTGCGCGCATATAAATGGAGATAACATCCTCACGATAAAGCTCAGATGCACCTATACCAAAATACTCCATCCCCAAACCACCTGTACGGATATTAGAGTCATAGCTGATGATCCCACCTTCTAAAATGATCTTTGCAGTCATTAATGGTGGTAAAGCGCTTGTGTCATTATCATCATTTGCCGCACGGATGATCTTGCGCTCAGTCAGCAGGTTTTGCAGTCCTTCACGCTCTACCGGAATAAACCAATCCGTTTCGTGTAGTGCCTGCATTAAAATAGAATTAGCACCTTGGGTCACCGCTGTTGAAAATGAACTTACATTATCTTGCGGTTTATATTGCCCAGTTTGGTCGCGAAATGAATAAACAGAAACGGGAATTCGACCTTTAGGTGTGGGTAAGTTTTTCAATTCTGCAAAAGTTTCGGTGTCGGTCAGCTCAATTGCCACACTTTGCGAGGGTGGTAACACGCGTGACATACTAGAACAACCGCCGAGCAGTAATAAAAATACCAATGACATTACGCGGAGCATTTAATACCCTCCACCAGCCGAAGCGGCAAATCTGGGTACCTCTAGAATGGTTTCTTCACCCGATGCGGTATTCATGATCCTAACTGTGATAGTGTCGGGTGTACTGGTGATCACTTGAATTTGATAGTCGCCACTCATAAACGTCGCGTCTTGGTTAAAGATACTGTCTTGAATATCTTCACCAAACGCAACATCCGTGATCTCTCTTACTAAGCGGTTGAGATACGTACGCTCGAGTGATTCTTGAAACTTTTCATCATAGGTTTTTTCTATGATTGGTGCTCTATGCTTATTTTGAGATTGTGCTTTACTCAGTAACATATTGGCATTTAACGGGTTACCACCAAATGCTGGGTTAATTGGTTTATATACCAGCTCAGTCGCTGCTACATGAGCACTGCTAAGTAGTATTAAACCAGCGAACATGATTGTTGTTTTTATTGTTGTCATTTTACCACCCGCTCGCTGCTAGATCTTCAGAACCATTCTGTTGATATTGTTCTCTCGCCATCGCATCCATAATGGTGAAAATAGCAGTTTCGACTCGCTCATCAACGGAGCCACCCCTTCTTCCCATTGCTGTTGCGTACACTGCGCGGCTGTTCATTAATACCTCTAACCGAGTGCCAGCTCTTGGCAAAACCGTTTCTTTAACCGTGATATTAATTCCCGAGGTGTTAGGAACATCTCTCCACAGCTGAGAAAACTGAAAGTAAAACTGGTGACCAAATCGGCTAATACTCTGATCTATCACTAAACCATCAATTTCAACATCTTCTTGTGCACTCAGTGAAAATGTAGAAACGAGCATAGCGCTCAAGAGTGTTATTATTCTTATCATTATTTGTTTACTCACGACATAGCATGTCTTTACTGACGAGATCTACATTGATGTTTTGGTTAGCTGAATAGTACAAAATATGGGGGCTGGTTTTGCCCCCTATCTAAATTGCGTAGCTATTACTTAGTTATTGCTGGGTGATAGTCGCAACGTTGTTGTCACCAACCTGAGTTACGGTAATGTTTTGACCACTACCAGTAATTCCGCCTTGAACTAAGTTGCCATCACCAATTTGGCTTACTGTAAATGCATTATCATCACCGTTGATAATGAATGCTTCTGAGCCCATACCCATCACAAAGTTGTTACTACCATTTTGTGTGATGTCTAACATATTACGGCTGCCTTCAAGCATTAAATCAATCGCGTTAAATTCGCCTGATTGCGCTATATCTACTTGGTTTGAGCTACTATCGAACACACTGCTCATCGTCACAACAACCCCATTACCAGTGCCACTTTGTGAGATATCAACGGCGTTGTCATTGCTTGCAAGGCTAACGTCAGGGTAAGATGACTGCACTACCACCTCGTTTTCATCACCCGTTTGGGTAACATCAACATCATTATCACTACCGTTGAAGTTCGCAACGTGCGCGATATTCGCATCACCTACTTGAGTTGCTGAGAATTCGTTGTTCTCTCCAGCAACACCAAGGTACATCTCGTTACCATTGCCGATTTGCATCGCTGTAAATTCGTTATTATCACCTACAACGTCAGCTTGAACTTTATTCTCATCACCGCGCTGCTCAGTCATCACTTCATTGTCGTTACCAACTAATAAATCTGACGCGAAAGTGTTAGTTGAACCTTCCTGATCGATATTAAGCTCGTTATTATCTCCAGTAATTTCAAATACGTTAACCGTATTGCTATCACCTTCCGATTGCTCAATCTCAACTTGGTTGTCATCACCAATCACTGTTTCTACAGCGATAACATTGAAATTGCCGCTTTGGTTCGATTCAATTTCGTTTTCATTACCTTGTAGACTCACTACTTTATATTGGTTGTACAAACCATCTTGATCTAAGGTGATTTGGTTCATGTCACCTTGTACTGACTCTAGTGTCGCTTCGTTCCACGTACCAGTTTGTGTCGCTGTTACTTCGTTTTGGCTACCTTGCATATTGAGGTTGTAGAACCATTGGCCGCCAGAACCTTGAGATACCGTAATAGTATTTTGATCGCCATTAATGACATTGATGGCTTCGTTGTTAATCCCAAGGATCCCGCTACCTGACTGCTGAATATCAATCACGTTATCGTCGCCAGTAACTTCCGTTAACGCGCCGTTAGATTCACCATCTTGGCTATATACTTGGTTATTGTTGTTACCGGTGGTAGTAATAATAGCGACGTTACCAGCACCATTCTGATCGGCCTCAGTAATATTGTTGTCGCCTATAGTCGTCACATCTGTCAGGTTAGAAGTACCCAGTTGCACCGAAGCTAACTCGTTGCCACCTTGGCTACCTGAAGTTTGTGAAAGTTTGAGTTCGTTACTTGTTCCACTTGCACGCTCCACTTGTGAAAGCGCAGAAGTTGAAAGTGGTTTATTATCTGATTTTGCCTCAGCATGTACTGTAACTGAATGTGTTAGCGCAAGTGCAATAGCGCAACTCACGATTGATTTTGAAAACTTCACACTGTTCTCCTTAGAGATTTATTATATTATTTTTCAATTAAGTGATCGGTGCAGGCATTGAGTTGTTGCCGAACTCAGCCAACTGCAACTTTTCACTTAACTAACGTCCTGTTATGACTCATTACTCCAGAGTCGCTCCCACCTGTGCCAGTTACCAGAGTGTTACATTTTTAGTGAAAAACATAATCTATATCAAAGTCAGCAAATTCATATGTTGAAATAATATATTTTATTACGTCTTGTCACCTTCAACTCTAAGATGGGAACAAGCTAAGATAAATAAGAAAATTTTATGAAAAAAATACTCAATTATTTTCAATGAATTACAAAGGTAAAGTCACATAAAATTACAAACAAAATATTGAAATACAAAAAAAGTATGGCTAAAGTTCAATCGTACCCACATCCACTCAACCCGTAAAAAAGAACCAAATAATCCATTCCAAAAATTAAAAATCAGTAAAAAAAAATGATTTTATTGATTAACCCTTTTTTTACATTGCACTGCTCAATATCTGGGTCTAGGTTTTAAGACGTTGCCAAAAAGACCACAGCCACTACCAGAAAAACTACCAACTCAAAAATTGTGTATTGATGGATACGCTTGAAATTAAAAAGGTTATTAATATGAGATCTAAACTTTCTGCATTGTCTTTGGCTTTGCTTCCTGTATTTGCTTTTACTGCTCAAGCAGCAGTTCAAATCGAAACTACAACTGCAACCGCTGATGACAGCATCTTGGTTGTGTTTAAAGAAAACACTTCTGCTGCACTTCGTGCCAATGCAAGAAATCTTGTAAAAGCTAAGATGGCGGATTTAAACGCTGATGGTGTGGATGACAAATACCGCCATGTTTTAAAAGGTCGCCTAGCAAACTTTAAACTAGATAGCATCACGGCAAAGCAAGCAATTGAAAAACTGGCTAACCACCCGGCCATCGAATATGTCGAGCCAGACTATCAAGTAAAAGCACTTGGCATTCCAGACGATAGTCGTTTTGATGAACTGTGGGGTATGCATAACACAGGTCAAACTGGTGGTACCGCTGATGCCGATATTGATGCCCCTGAAGCATGGGATATCACTATTGGTTCACGTGATGTGATCGTCGGTGTGATCGATACGGGTATTGATTATACTCACCCAGATCTCGCGGCAAACGCATGGCACAACCCAGGAGAGATCGCTGGAGATGGCATTGATAATGATGGTAACGGTTATATTGATGACGTTCACGGTATCAACGCAATCACTGGCAGTGGCGATCCAATGGACGACCAAGGTCACGGCACACACGTTTCAGGTACTATCGGAGCCTCAGGCAATGACGCAACGGGCGTTGCTGGTGTGAACCATGAGGTCTCAATCGTAGGCTGTAAATTCCTAGATGCATCAGGCTCAGGCTCAACTTCAGATGCGATTGAGTGTATTGACTATATCGTAGCGCTTAAAAATGCCGGTCATAATGTTCGCGTTACGAATAACAGTTGGGGTGGCGGTGGCTTTAGCCAAGCACTATCTGATGCGATCACTGCAAGTGAAAATGCAGACATCTTATTTGTGGCAGCGGCAGGTAACAGTGCGGTAGATAACGATGTAAATCCTCACTATCCTTCAAGCTACGAGCACGACAGCGTATTCTCTATCGCAAGTACAACCCACACTGACGCGATGTCTTCATTTTCCCAATGGGGTCTTACGTCCGTAGATATGGGTGCGCCAGGTAGCGCTATTTTATCCACTGTTCCGGGTGGTGGTTACTCAAGCTACTCAGGTACTTCAATGGCGACGCCTCACGTTGCAGGTGCAGCGGCTCTAGTACTGTCAATCAACCCGACACTCACTGCAATTGAGCTTAAAAATCTACTAATGCAAAGCGGTGATGTAAATGCAGATCTTACCGATAAAACTGTGTCTGGTAAGCGCTTAAATGTGAATCAAGCAGTAATTGATGCAGATCCAGAGCCAGGCTTTAGAGTATCAGCTCGTCCTGCTAATCAAGAAATCACAGCGGGCGATACTGCAACATACGAATTTACTTTTGCTTCAGTCGCTGACTGGCAGGGTACTATTGACTTGACTGTTACTTCACCAATTGCTGGTGCAACGTTGTCTGCAACTACTGCAATGCCAGGTGATACAGTGACACTTTCAGTACCAACTACGGCTTCGACTCAGTGGGGCGAGTATAGCTTCACGCTTAACGCAACATCTGGCGAGCTTGCGGATCAAGAGCAAGTAGGACTGTATGTATTACCTCAAGGGTTAAGCGATTTCAGCTATGAAAATACTACCGCAGTAGACATTCCAGATAACGATGCTTCAGGTATTGCCTCTGTGATCACTGTAGCTGACACGGTGACTGTATTTGATAGCAATACCTTAGTGGATATTACACACACCTACACCGGCGACTTAATTGTTACGCTTACCTCTCCTGCTGGTACGGTGGCAACATTACATAACCGTCAAGGTGGCGGTACGGATGACATAAATCAAACCTTTAACTCTGCGGCATTTAATGGTGAAGTTGCAACAGGTGATTGGACATTGTCTGTCTCAGATAATGCTGGTATCGATACTGGTACATTGAACAGCTGGACTCTAAACCTAACAGGCATAGGCGAAGCATCACCTCAACCTCCTGTTGCAAGCTTTAGCTTTGCAGCTTCAGGCCTTGCCGTAACATTCACTGATGAAAGCCGTGATCCGAATGATGATATCGTTAGCTGGGCATGGGACTTTGGTGATGGCAGCATCAGTACTGACGCAAGCCCAATTCATGAATTTGCAGCATCCGGTGAGTACAACGTTTCTCTAACAGTTACTGATAGTGAAGGCAACAGCCACACAACCACTCAGGCTGTTGCTGTTAGCACTGATGAAATTGAGTTATCTGTTGCTCGCGTGAATAAATCTCGCTTAGGTTATATCCGTGTTGAACTTGCATGGCAAGG
This sequence comes from Pseudoalteromonas sp. HM-SA03, assembly GCF_002289345.1. Taxonomy (GTDB): domain Bacteria; phylum Pseudomonadota; class Gammaproteobacteria; order Enterobacterales; family Alteromonadaceae; genus Pseudoalteromonas. Next base: position 30,840 of record NZ_NSDG01000075.1, read on the forward strand.
TAGCAGCGCTGATACGGTAACAATTTACCGTGATGGTCAAGCTATTGATACAGTGCCAAACTCAGGTAAATTCAGAGATTTCTCGCGTAACTTAGAAGCAACTAGCTACACCTATAAAGTGTGCCAATCTGGTGAAATCTGCTCAAACGAAATCACAGTTAACTTTTAATTATTTTATATCTAAAAGTTAACTTAAGCCCCGAAAGGGGCTTTTTTGTTCCTACTATCTAATTTACCTGAGCTGCGGATAATTAATGCCTTTCTAGCAGCCAGTTTTTGCGCTAACTGCGTTGAATTCACTTCCAATAGCCAGCTATTGGTGCGTAAATTCGCCTTGCCTACAGGATGTAGGTACCTTAGCGAGAGCAAGACGCGAAAGCGGTGTTTTCCCTAAAACTCACTGGCTAGACAAGGAAAAAAGCTAAGTTGTGCTTTAGCAACAATTAGTTGGAACATTCCTTACCCAAATCTCAGGTTAATTTGAATTTAATATACTGCTTAACAATAGCCGAATAAAATAGATATGATATTTAACCCTCAAACTTAAAGATCACCAAAAAAACAACCGTAATGCAAGCAAGCGCCGCTTTGATGAGATAGATATGCTACGTATTCACATTCAACCCACATTGCTACCTTAAAGTAGGTTTAATAAGAAATTGATTCTAATTTTATGTTTCACTTGATAGAGCTCCTAGTGTGCAAGACAAAATAGGTTTGCTTTCTTATGCACAGTAACTATCAATTGAGATATAGAAAAGCGTAGAAAGATCAAAGCTGTAATCTTCAAAATCAGTGCTCATTCAGCTCTTGTTGTTCATGATGCTTTCATTCGCTTAATAGCCTGAGCAAATAGCCATAAGCTCTAAGATAGTTAAGAAGCGAAGCAACGGCATAAAATGAAGTATTAGAGTATACTCCTAAATACTATTGAAGAAATTGCAACTTAATCTGGTTTGCAACTTTTGTATGACGCGTTACAATACGGGTGAAAATTGGAAACCAGTCAAAATATGGATTTTTTATGAAAGCAGTTATTCCTGTCGCGGGTCTTGGTACTCGCATGCTCCCAATGACTAAAGCTATCCCAAAAGAGATGCTGCCTTTGGTAGATAAGCCACTGATTCAATATATCGTCAAAGAATGTGTTGCTGCGGGTATTAAAGAAATTGTGTTAGTGACTCATTCATCAAAAAATGCAATTGAAAACCATTTTGATACCAGCTTTGAGTTGGAGGCAACGCTTGAAAAGCGTGTAAAGCGTAAACTTTTACAAGAAGTACGCTCAATTTGCCCTGAAGACGTTACGATTATGCATGTTCGTCAGGGTGAAGCCAAAGGTCTTGGCCATGCCGTTTTGTGCGCACAACCTATCGTTGGGGATAATGATTTTGTTGTTGTACTGCCCGATGTCATTTTAGATGAATATACAGCCGATCAGGGAAAAGAAAATTTAGCTGCAATGCTATCTCGTTTTAACCAAACAAAAGCCAGCCAAATCATGCTGGAGCCTGTGCCACAGCAGGATGTCTGCAAGTATGGTATTGCAGATATCAACGGTGTGTCGCTACGTCCAGGTGAAAGTAGTGCAATAAAGCATATGGTAGAAAAGCCAGCTATAGAAGATGCTCCTTCTAACCTAGCAGTTGTTGGTCGCTATGTGCTTTCTAAAAATATTTGGCCGCTGCTAAGAAAAACGCCAGTCGGTGCAGGTGGAGAAATCCAGTTAACCGATGCTATCGATATGCTGATGGAACAGGAAACCGTTGAGGCTTTTCATATGAGCGGTCGTTCGCACGATTGTGGCGACAAGCTTGGCTACCTTAAAGCCATTGTTGAATATGCTATTCGCGATGAGCAATTAGGTGAAGAGTTTTCACAATTTTTGAAACGCTTTCATCAATTAAGCCTAGCTTCTTAATTTGTCGCGGGATAAACCCGCTGCTACAGGTTTCTGCACATTCGTAGCAGCGACTTTAGGTCGCGACTGTTTTCGTGCCTTTAGGTCGCGAATCCTTTAACCATTTTATGTCGACATTACCAACCTTGGTCGCGGGGTAAACCCGCTGCTACAGGTTTTGCACATTCGTAGCAGCGACTTTAGGTCGCGAATCCTTTAACCATTTTATGTCGACATTACCAACCTTTGTCGCGGGATAAACCCGCTGCTACAGGTTTTGCACATTCGTAGCAGCGACTTTAGGTCGCGACTGTTTTCGTGCCTTTAGGTCGCGAATCCTTTAACCATTTTATGTCGACATTACCAACCTTGGTCGCGGGGTAAACCCGCTGCTACAGGTTTCTGCGCATTCGTAGCAGCGACTTTAGGTCGCGACTGTTTTCGTGCCTTTAGGTCGCGGTACCTTTAACCATTTGATGTCGACATTACCAACCTTGGTCGCGGGATAAACCCGCTGCTACAGGTTTCTGCACATTCGTAGCAGCGACTTTAGGTCGCGACTGTTTTCGTGCCTTTAGGTCGCGAATCCTTTAACCATTTTATATCGACATTACCAACCTTGGTCGCGGGATAAACCCGCTGCTACAGGTTTCTGCACATTCGTAGCAGCGACTTTAGGTCGCGACTGTTTTCGTGCCTTTAGGTCGCAACTGTTCTACTGCAATTACCTTAATAAATCATACCCAAATACAAAACCAATATGGATATTCTCCTACCCGCGTAACTAGGTGAGCCCTAATTGGATTCTGAATTATATACCTTGCTTGTTCTTTTAAGTCATCTTCACTTCGAATTAGATGTTCATAATAACCTTTTTGCCATAAGCCAAATACGCCGAAAGAACGCAAACTGGTTGCTATACGGCCTTTTATCGCTCGAATAGAATCTGGTAACTTTAAAGAACCATTTAATTGTATGATTAAGTGCAGATGATCTGGCATTAATACGAAAGCAATGACTTTAAAAAGTTGCGCCTGTTCACAAGCCATGATCGTCTTAGCGGCCTCAGCACAAATCGAAAAGGAGTTAAAGTACGACTTTCTATCTTTACACGTTAAGGTAATTGCGTAGAAATGATTTACGAGTGAGACCCGCTTATTCCTCAAGTTTTGACTTTTGTACATGCTATATCCTTATAGTCCGACATACTTAAAGAATAGAGTATGTTTGTCTAAGGGCAAGCTAATTAGATCTTTGTCGCGGGATAAACCCGCTGCTACCGATATACATCGCTTTTTTCAATTACTTCAATATCATAACCGTCTGGATCTTTAATAAAAAAGAACCTTGCTATTAATACACCTTGATTATAAAAATCTTTGATTTCTTTAGGGCAATAGCTATTCTTTTGAGCCTTGTTGTAGACAGCCTGCAGGCTATCCGTGGCGAAAGCCAAATGCCCATAGCCATTACCGATTGTATAATCTACCATGGTGTCATGATTCCAAGTCAACTCCAATTCAAACGAAGTTTCATCGTTGCCAAGGTAGATCAGAGAAAAATCATTAAAGTCGATGCGTCGCTTAACTGCCAACGCAAATACATCATGATAAAATTTAATTGAGCGATCAGCGTCTTTCACTCTGATCATTGAGTGGATCATTTTTGCCATTACTTTACTTACCTACGGAATTTATATGTGTGAACTCTACGCATCAACAGAGCCTCATCGTTACGAAGTAGTCAAACGTTCTATTCGCATTCAAGGAGCTGTTACTAGCCTCGCGTTAGAAAATGAAATATGGCAAGTATTAGAAACCATAGCTCAACGGGAAGAGCTGAGCCTCGCCGAGTTTGTTTCTTTACTTTACCAAGAAGTGATTGAACGTCATGGTGAGATTAAAAACTTGGCGTCTATGCTGCGTGTTACTTGCTTAACTTATCTTGCAAATACTAATGCGCTTGACGTAAGAAGTGGTAGTAACTGAGTACTACGTTTTAATGCCGCTCCAAAAAGCGCTGCCATGTGATATTGGGATTAATAACCCGGATGGGAGAAATAACCTGCTTGAGCAAATGAAAAGGTGGGCGCGTAACTTCATGTCCATCTTGCTTTAAACCCAATAGATATTGGAAGCTACCTTTAGTCCCGAGCTGAATAGCTGATATTCTGATTTGTTGCTCGAAGTTGAGTCGTAAACTGCTGATCGCCGTTTTCATTCCTTGCTGATCAACATTGGGTAAACCACATTTTTGTAGATACCCCTGTCTTTCCCCTTCTCCAGAAAACCATATTCTAACTTTCTCGCTATAACGACCAGTTTTTGCTGGTAAATCAAACATAAGACGTCGATGTCCTTGTTGTTTTACCAATGTAAGATATTGTTCCAATCCTGCTTGCCATAATGCAGGATGAATAGGCACCACTCGCGGTTGAATCTTGCCGTGGGTATTAAAGTGAAAGACATGAACGTGGTCTTCGCAGTAAACATCATCAAGTGTGAGTGAGCCAATTTCATCACTATACGCGCCAGTGTAATAACTCAGCAAAGGTAACCAAAAATGCCAATGTTTAGGCTGTTCACGCTTTAGTTTTTCATCTGAGTAGATATAACCGTTAAACAAGGTATGAAGCTCCATAGTGGAAAATGCTCTTCGGCCTAAATGAGATTTCATACTGCAGTCAACGTATTGAGTATACTAAAGATCTTAAGTTTAACGGTTTTTAGTCTATTTCGGAAGTTTGATAGTCACCTTCCCCGCCTAATCCACGGGTTTATCTGTCGACAGGAGCATCATGAGGTTACCTTCCCATAAATGTATAAAAAGAGTTGTGGCCTAAAGCCATAAAAGAGTCGCGACCTAAAGTCGCTGCTACGCCAAACTCGTAGCAGCGGGTTTACCCCGCGACAGAAAATCAATAACAACGACAAGCNTAATTAAAAAGACCGTGGCCTAAAGTCATAAAACAGTCGTGACCTAAAGCCATAAAACAGTCGCGACCTAAAGTCATAAAGCAGTCGTGACCTAAAGCCATAAAGCAGTCGTGACCTAAAGCCATAAAAGAGTCGCGACCTAAAGTCGCTGCTACGCCAAACTCGTAGCAGCGGGTTTACCCCGCGACAGAAACGACAAGCCTTCATAATTAAAAAGACCGTGACCTAAAGTCACAAAAAGAGTCGTGGCCTAAAGCCATAAAAGAGTCGCGACCTAAAGCCATAAAAGAGTCGCGACCTAAAGCCATAAAACAGTCGCGACCTAAAGTCGCTGCTACGAAAGAGAGGATGATTTTATGAATAAAAATATTTAAGATTTAGGCAAGAAAAAAGCCGCGTCTCCGCGGCTTAACTGATTGGACTAATCATTCTTTACTTAACTACCCGTTACAGTGTCACAAGCTACTGAAACATCGATGGTTTCATCTGTTCCATCAGGCGTAATAGACGTTGTAAATGGTGCTGAAATTCGAGGGTCTACACTAACGGCATATGACGCAACATCACCGTTTAGTGCTGACAGTACGAAAGTACCGTCACCATTGCTCGCTGCTGTGCGGAATGGCTTAGTCGTACTTGATCTATATTTTACAATCGCACCAGGGATAACTTCTGTTACTGTTGTATCGTTAGAACACACAGCTCTAACAGTTACATTTTCGTCAACGGTGGTTTGAACTGGATTTGCAAGCGTGATCGAAACAGGGCCGTTACATACCGGAACCTCAGCATTCGTTGATGAAGCATTCCCCCATACGTTACCTGCAGCATCACGGATAACTACACGCGCTGTTGCTGTTGAGCTAATGCCATAACGCGCTGACGTACTAGCTGAAACAACTGTTTTTGATGTACTGCCACCACGTAAATAACTTGATACACTTGCATCAGCAGAGGTCATACTCACATATAGACCTGAACTCGGCACAGTATCGCCAGTCACATTAACAGTAATACCTTGCGTACAGATTGGAACTGAGCGAGACAATGTAAAAAATGTAAGGTGGTCGGTTTTAAAAGACGCTTTGTAAGCCGTGCCTTCAGCGTTTAACGCACCAACAGTTGCTTTATTCGTTTCTGACTGCCATTCACCAGTATCTTCGTTATTTGAAGAAACATCAAACTGGTCTCCCGTTTGAATTGTTCTATCACCAGATGGTGCTAAGGTTGCGACAGGAAGTGAAACAGAAACATCGATCTCTTGGCTAAATTGCTTGATCTTAGTCCCGTTGTTATCTTGCATTACGATATTACTTACACCAACTGGCTTTTTAATGCTAGTTGTACTGCCAGCACTCAAACCAGCAGGCAAAACAGCTGAAATCTTGCTAGATGTAGGATCCGCGGAGCCAACAGTTAATGATACAGATGTACCTGTAACTGCATTGCCACTAGCATCTCTTAGTTGCACGCCTGCTGGAACTGTTACATCAGAACCAGCTTTACCTTTTGCGGCCGCAGCTGTAACAGGAGAGGCTGTTGTTGCGTTAGTCACACTTTCAGAAACGCTTGCTTCCACAACTTCGTCCCCGCCTTTTGACACAAGTGCCAATTCAGCTTCTAGCGTTGCTTCCGAGTCTTCGTTACTTAAGTCGATGTCAAAGCTTTTTGAAAAGTAGCCATCAGCAGCAACCACAGCAGTTACAATCCCGACATTCGCCCCCTCTTTTACAGTAAAGGTGTAGCTACCATCTTCTGTTGTAATCTGAGTAATTGCCTCACCATTGACGTTAACTAAATTTGAGGTTGGCTCTCCATCTTCAAAAAAGGTAATTGTCGCTGGCGCAACGATATCAACAGTATCAACATCAACTACGTTACCACTAACAGCAAATGCTAAAGCTGCTGGCGTTTCTGGTGCCACAACCACCGGATCTGTTGGCTCCGGTGGCGGAGTGATTACTACATTGTTATCATCATCGCTAAAACAGCCCGAAAGTGCTAAAGCTGAAGCTACAGATAAAGCGAGTAAAGATTTTTTGTTCGAAATCATGATTGGTCCTTGTTCCCTTTTTTGAAAGTGCCAAGCGGCACTAACGCGCGTTTTATTACATCGAAACTTAAATATAGAGAAAGTTCAAAGATTGTCCAGCTCGAAAACTAAATATTTTTCAAGATTTATAAAGTAAAGCTCTCGTTACAAAGTTATGTACTAGTTAACCTGAGCTGCGGATAATTAATGCCTTTCTAGCAGCTAGTTTTAGCGCTAACTGCGTTGAATTCACTTCCAATAGCCAGCTATTGGTGCGTAAATTCGCCTTGCCTACAGGATGTAGGTACCTTAGCGAGAGCAGGACGCGGAAGCGGTGTTTTCCCTAAAACTCTCTGGCTAGACAAGGAAAAAACTAAGTTGTGCTTTAGCAACAATGGGTTGGAACATTCCTTATCCAAACCTCAGGTTAGTTAACACTGATATAAAATTGCTCCACATCCAAAACGTAAAAAAGCCGCTAATTTAGCGGCTTTTTCAATTAGACTATGGCTTAAAAAAGTTTATGCACCAGTAGTCACTTCACAAGTAACAGGAACGTTACCTGATTCACCGTTACCATCTGCGGTAATTTCAAACGTTTGCGGTGATGCGCCCTCAACTCGTGGAACAACATTGATTGAGTAAGTTGCACCTTGTACTAGGTTAGCTAGAGCGAACTCACCGCCACCCGAACTAGTTGCAACAAGCGGAGCCTTATTTGTAAGAGCATAAGTCACGAATGCATTTGACATGTCGATAGTCTGTGCTGAGTCATTTGAGCAAGCAGCTGTCAAGGTAAACGTCTCTTCAACAGTTGGATTAGCGTTAGCTAGCGCAATATCGAACGAACCACAAAGAGATGCATTATTTGCAGAGCCCCAGACTGAACCGTTAGAATCCAAAATCTCTACATCTGCTTTACTATCGGCAGTGAAACCATACTGAGCAGCATTATCGCCACTAGCAATTTGTAATGAAGTAACGCCGCCCGAAACCGGAAGAGCAAAGCTAAGCATGCTAGAAGCAGCTCTTAAAAATAGACCTGAAGCCGGCACTGCTTCACCAGTAAAGTTCACAACTACATCAGACGTACAAGGCGTTGCTCTTACTACAGGCACAAAAGAAGATAAATGTTTGGTTTCTAGCGTAGCGTTGAACGTATCCGCATCAGCATTATATTCACCAATCGTAACTACACTGTCTTCTTCAGTCCAAACGCCAGTATCTTCGTTATATGAAGAGTACGGTAACGTGTCATTTGTTTTGATCTTCTCACCGTTCAACATCGTTGAAGCTGGGATTGATAAAGATACAGTAATGCTATCACCACCGAAGCTCTTAACCTTGTTTCCATCAGCATCAGCCATGATAACAGTAGCAATACCAGCAGGAACTGCAACAGTTTCGCCACCAGCGCCGTTTAATCCCTCAGGGATAATCGCGGCAGCAGTGTTAGAAGATGCGTCAGCACCAGCAACATTCAGTGAAATGCTACCAGATACAGGTTCACCTGCCGCATTTAATAACTGAGTACCTGCTTTAATATTAGCGCCAGCTGCTGCTTTACCGTCAGCTTTACCCGCAGTAATTGGCTCTGCAGTAGTACCACCTTCAACTAAAGCGGTTTTTACATCAGAAACAATACCACCAGCATTTAACGACAATAGTGGTAATTGAGTATTTACAGCTTTAACACCTTCAGAAGCATCTAAGCCCAATACGAAGCTCTTACTAAGGTAGTTATCAGCTGTAACAATAACGGTTACTTCAGAAATGTCAGCACCATCTTTTTTAGCAAAAACAACAGTACCATCTTCAGCAGTAACTTCTGTTAATACATCACCATTTACATCTACAATGTTTTGTGAAAGCTCACCATTTTCAAAAAACTTGATAGTTGCTGGAAGAACGTTAGTGCTTTCTTTATCAACCACACTTGCAGAGATAACAAGCGGAAGAGCAGCAGGAGCATCTGGCGCTACGACTACTGGATCAGTAGGCTCTGGTGGCGTAATAGTTACGTTGTTGTCATCATCGCTAAAACAGCCTGAAAGCGTTAGCGCAGACGCTACAGAGAGCGCAAGAAGAGATTTTTTATTTGCAATCATGATTAGTCCTTGTTTTCCTTCTGTTAACTTACGCCGATTGGGCGCGTTAACTCATAAAAAAAGCCATACTGCGAGAGAGCAATATAAGCTTAAGTTTTAAATCATTTAATAAGACAGACAGGGACTAAGTCGCTCCCTGACTAAAGCCAACTCAGTTATTCTACCAATCTAACGGAAAAACAACCATATAGTCGGAGTTAGCTGCCTTAATTTATCACAGAAAAGCGGTAGTTCCAACCGCCTGTAATAAGTTGAAAGTAGGATACCTTTAGAACACTAAATAGACAATGAATGAAGTCACATTTATAGCAAAAAGTTGCAATATAGTGCTTATTTATTAACAAGGTATATAAATTTAATAGTTAGAGTGAAATGGCTGTATGATTCCCGCAGGTTTTAGTAGCAGCGGGTTTATCCCGCGATAGGAAGCATCTCTCCCGTAGCAGCGGGTTTACCCCGCGACAGGAAACACCTCTCCCGTAGCAGCGGGTTTATCCCG